>NZ_JAVYAD010000003.1:0-605507 GCF_032337515.1 Rossellomorea yichunensis
GCGGGTGTAGTTTAGTGGTAAAACCTCAGCCTTCCAAGCTGATGATGAGGGTTCGATTCCCTTCACCCGCTCCAATTATTTATGGGCCTATAGCTCAGCTGGTTAGAGCGCACGCCTGATAAGCGTGAGGTCGGTGGTTCGAGTCCACTTAGGCCCACCATTTCATTATTCCGCAGTAGCTCAGTGGTAGAGCTATCGGCTGTTAACCGATCGGTCGCAAGTTCGAATCTTGCCTGCGGAGCCAATCATATGGGGAAGTACTCAAGTGGCTGAAGAGGCGCCCCTGCTAAGGGTGTAGGTCGGGCAACCGGCGCGAGGGTTCAAATCCCTCCTTCTCCGCCATATTATGGCCCATTGGTCAAGCGGTTAAGACACCGCCCTTTCACGGCGGTAACACGGGTTCGAATCCCGTATGGGTCATCTAAAAAAGACTATCATTTTTGATAGTCTTTTTTTATTGTACAAATTAGAATTAGTGGTCATTTTATTAAAAATATATTAAAAACATGACTAAATGAAGAGATTTAATTGAATGTGGAGCCAAATCGGAACTAAAATAAGCGGTTTTACATGTGAAAGAATGCTTCTACTTCTACGAGGGATATATTATCGACATTGCCCGCTTTATTATCGACTTTCCGACATATATTATCTACATTGAGCACTTTATTATCGACTTTCCCTATTATATTATCAACTTCTATACTCTTCTTTTCAGTTCAAATTTTTCAATACAATAAACGGAGGATTTGAGGGAACATCAGTCAGTGATCCTCGAAGAAAAAAATGCATCAACTATCTCTTAAATCTCCCCATTAATCTTCTCAAAGTATTCAATAACCCCGACCTCCTCATGCATGATTTCTCCATTATTGTCCATTAAAAAAGGTTTCATCCACCCTAAGCAAGTGACTGCCAGATTCCAACATCCATTCCTAATTGCTCCTTAATTCGACACGCCCATCCTTCTCACAACCAGCCAAAAACGATACATAATACCGGAATTCTTCTGCATTTCCCCGTAAATTTCACTTTTTTTAATTTAAAAACTTTCGACAAATTCCGCTATGAATTCAACACGTTTCCCCTATGTTCTTCCAATGTAAACCTTACCATTTAGTAATACTTTCCAAAAGTGAACCGTTTTATCATAAGTATGTAGGAAATTGTCGTAATTGAGCGACGATAATAAAGAGGATTTTGATGAAGTTGAAAGAAAGTAGTAAGTAGATTGAAAAATGTAGGTGAGATGATGAACGCAATGACCATATCAGATTATGATGTTTTTTTGTTTCATGAGGGAAATTTGCAGCAGGCCTATCAGTTTATGGGTTCACATGTGAGAAGAGATTCCACTGGGACCTATACAGAATTTTGCGTTTGGGCACCGAAAGCAAGACATGTTTCATTGGTTGGATCATTTAATCATTGGAATGGAGCCGGGTATGAACTTACACGGCGGAATAACGAAGGTTTATGGACAATTCGCATTGATGGGGATCTATCGGGTGAAACGTATAAGTACGAGATTACCACTCTATCAGGGTTGAAGAAACTGAAGGCGGATCCATATGGGTTTGCTTCTGAGAAGCGTCCAAATACTGCAAGCGTGGTGTATGAGCTGCAGGGATTTTCTTGGGAGGATGAGAAGTGGCTGGAGGATCGAGCCAGTTCGACGGTCTATGACAAGCCTATGGCAATTTATGAAGTGCATTTGGGCACATGGAAGAAGAAAGCTGGTAAATTTCTTTCTTATAAGGAATTAGCTCAGCAATTAATTCCTCATGTGAAAGAACAAGGATTTACACATATTGAGTTGCTGCCTGTCACGGAGCATCCGTTTGATCGTTCTTGGGGGTATCAGGGTACTGGTTATTATTCTCCGACTAGTCGCTACGGCTCACCTCATGAATTGATGGCGTTCGTAAATGAATGTCATTTACATAATATTGGCGTGATTCTGGATTGGGTCCCGGGTCATTTTTGTAAAGATGCCCACGGGTTATATGAATTTGATGGTTCGTTTGCTTATGAGTATGGAGAGGAACGGGACCGTGAGAATTATACGTGGGGAACGGCAAATTTTGATTTAGGCAAGGGGGAAGTGAGAAGCTTCCTGATTTCGAATGCACGTTTCTGGATGGATCTGTATCATATTGATGGTTTCCGGATTGATGCAGTGGCCAATATCATTTACTGGGCAAACCAGGGAGAGCTCGCTCCGAATGAGGGAGCCTTACAGTTTCTAAAAAACTTGAATAAGGCTGTTTTTGAGTATGACTCTTCGATATTGATGATAGCAGAGGATTCTACAGACTGGCCACAGGTGACGTCCCCTGTCCACTATGGAGGACTTGGCTTTAATTATAAGTGGAATATGGGATGGATGAATGACGTCCTTAAATATATGGAAACAGATACGTCTGAAAGAAGACATGTACATTCTCTTATAACATTTTCATTGTTATATGCGTATTCAGAGAATTATGTGCTTCCGTTTTCCCATGACGAGGTGGTACATGGGAAGAAGTCATTATTGAATAAAATGCCCGGTGATTACTGGCAGAAATTCGCTCAATATCGGCTGCTCCTGAGCTATATGATGGCTCATCCAGGTAAGAAGCTTCTGTTTATGGGAAGTGAACTTGCCCCGTTTTCAGAGTGGAAGGATTTAGAGGAGTTGGATTGGCATTTATTGGATTACGAATTTCATCACAAATTCAATTCATATTTTAAAGAGCTTATGCATTTATATAAAGGTGCTGAACCATTATTCCAAATGGATCATTGTTCAGAAGGCTTTGAATGGGTGGACGTGGATAATAGAGAACAGCAGATTTTCTCTTTTATCAGAAATGGGAAAGAGAAGGGAGATCATCTTGTAGTGATCTGTAATTTCAGCCCTCATGTGTATCACCAGTATAAGGTGGGTGTGAATAAGGTTTCTTCTTATGAAGAAATTTGGAATAGCGATGATGAACGATTTGGTGGATCACATCAGGTGAATCCGTTGCCTCTTACCGTGCACAATGAGTCGTACCATGGAAGAGATGGATATGTGGAAATGACAATCCCACCATACGCAGCCGTTTATTTAAAACCAATAGATTGAAAGGGGAGAGAAAAGGATGGGAAAAGGTAGATGTGTAGCGATGTTATTAGCAGGTGGAAAAGGGAGCAGGTTAAGCTCATTGACAAAGAGCCTGGCAAAACCAGCTGTACCGTTTGGAGGGAAATACCGCATTATAGATTTCACATTGAGCAATTGTACTAACTCCGGGATTGATACGGTGGGTGTCCTTACTCAGTACCAACCTTTAGTACTTAATTCTTATATCGGGATAGGAAGTGCATGGGATCTTGATCGTAAAAATGGTGGAGTGACCGTACTGCCGCCTTATGCGGAATCATCAGAGATGCGCTGGTATACGGGAACGGCAAGTGCAATCTATCAAAATATGAATTATCTTGAGCAATATGATCCTGAATATGTATTGATTCTATCTGGAGATCACATTTACAAGATGGATTACAGCAAAATGCTGGATTATCACATTGAGAAGAAAGCGGATGTCTCGATTTCTGTGATTGAAGTAGGCTGGGATGAGGCAAGCAGGTTCGGTCTTATGAACACAAATGAGGAAATGAGAATCACAGAGTTCGAGGAAAAACCGCCTTTTCCAAAGAGTAATCTAGCTTCGATGGGTATCTATATCTTCAATTATTCAGTGCTTAAAGATTATTTGGAGATGGATGAGCGTAATCCCGATTCCAGCCATGACTTTGGAAAAGATGTTATCCCTTTGCTTCTTGATGAGAAGAAGAAGCTGATGGCTTATCCGTTTAAAGGGTATTGGAAAGATGTCGGGACGGTTAAGAGCCTATGGGAAGCCAATATGGACTTGATTGATGAGGAAAATGAGCTGAATCTGTTCGATCACGATTGGAGAGTGTATTCGGTTAATCCAAATGAACCGCCTCAATATATTTCTGAAGAAGCTTCTGTGGAAGGATCTCTTGTGAACGAAGGTTGTACGATTGAAGGTACCATTCGCAAGTCCGTCCTGTTCCAAGGAACCACAGTGAAAAAGGGAGCGCATGTCAGTCGCTCAGTCATTATGCCGGATGCTGTCATTGGGGAAAACGCCTATATCGAGCAGGCAATCGTGCCGTCGAATGTCAAGGTTCCGAGCGGCCTATGCATTATGCCGGAAGAAGGATCGGATGAAATCATTTTGGTTACAGAATCATTCATTGAAACACTACTGGAACAAGAAAAAGTGTAAGGTTGAAGACCACATAACAACATAAGAGGAGGAAGTGTTTTGAAAAATACTATGCTTGGCGTTATTGATGCTACTAGTTACTATGATTCGTTGGAGGATTTACTGTTACATCGTTCATTAGCAGCCCTTCCGATTGCGGGCAGATACCGCCTGATCGACTTTGTGCTCTCCAATATGGTGAATTCAGATATTGGTTCCGTTGCGATTTTCCCTAAGTTTCAATACCGTTCCCTTATGGACCATCTTGGATCGGGGAAGAACTGGGATCTGAACCGGAAGCGTGATGGGTTGTTTTTCTTCCCTGCACCAGGCTTGGAAGCAAGTGAAGAGGGTGTGGGGTCATTTAATCACTTCGCCCATCACCTGGACTATTTTAATCGAAGCACACAGGAATACGCATTGATCAGCAATTGCTTTACGTTATGTAATATTGACTACCAACCGGTCCTTGAACGCCATATACGAATCGGCTGTGATATAACGGAAATGCGTCATAACGGAAACTCTTTAGACATGTACCTGGTGAAAACAAGTACACTCATTGACTTGATCCAGAAGCGACGTGAAACAGGCTATACATGTATGCAGGATGTCGTAGAGGACATGGATAGCGGCTTTAAGGTGTGCGGCTATGAGCATGATGGATTTGTTCAAACGATTGATTGCATTGAAGAATACTATGATGCCAGCATGAAGCTAATGAACTTATCATATTGGAAAGAGCTGTTCAAGAAAGATATGCCAATCTATACAAAGGTGAAGGATGAGCCGCCAACACGCTACACATCGGCTGCAAGTGTGAAAAATAGCATCATCGCCAATGGATGCTTCATCGAAGGCCAAGTGAAGAATTCTACGATGTTCAGAGCGGTGAAGGTTGGAAAAAATACAACGATTTCGGGCAGCATCATTATGCAGAAGAGCCAAATTGGAGATAACTGTGTACTAGAGAATGTGATCTTAGATAAAGATGTGAAAATCGAGGATGGCGTAAAGCTTATCGGAGATCCAAACAACCCAATAGTCATTCGCAAAGGGATGATTCAAGGAGCGCTGATGAATTCGTGAAAGTGTTATTTGTAGTATCCGAGTGTGTCCCTTTTATTAAATCTGGAGGCTTAGCGGACGTTGCAGGCGCCCTGCCTAAGGAGTTAAGAAGTTTAGGGACGGATGTCAGGGTGATTCTGCCTAAATACGGTGGAATCCCCCATGAGTTTCGTTCGAAAATGAAACGAAAGAAAGAGTTTTTCGTGTCAGTCGGCTGGCGAAATCAGTATTGTGGGATTGAAGAGTACACCGAAAGTGGAGTAACGTATTATTTTGTCGACAATGAATACTATTTTAATCGGGATCGTCTGTACGGATATTTTGATGATGGGGAGCGATTCGCGTATTTTACAAGAGCTGTCTTGGAAAGTATCGCTGTTCTTGATTTTTATCCGGATGTGATTCATTGTCATGACTGGCACACTGGCATGGTTCCGTTCTTGTTGAGAAGCGAGTATCAGGAGAGACCGGGCTATTCATTTATCCGCAGCGTGTTCACCATTCATAATCTGCAATTTCAAGGGATTTACCCTAAACAGGTGATGACTGACCTGTTAGGCATCTCCGAGAGGTATTTTCACCATGAATACCTCGAGTTTTATGGAAACATCAATTTCATGAAAGGGGCGCTCATTTCATCGGATTTTGTCACAACTGTGAGTCCTACATATAAAGAGGAAATCCTCACGCCATACTATGGAGAAAAGCTTCATAATATCCTTGGTCAACGGTATAACCAATTGTTGGGAATCCTCAATGGAATCGACGATGAAGTGTACAATCCTGATGAGGGGGAGTTTCCTTATTTCAGCGGCAATCTTCATGGAAAGAAGCAGGCAAAGCGCCATCTGCAAAAAAGTCTTGGACTGGAAGAGGACGAAGGAATCCCCCTTGTATCCATCATTTCAAGGTTAACGAACCAAAAGGGGCTTGAACTGGTCAGGGGCGTCTTTCATGAAATGATTCAGGAAAATGTTCAGTTTGTCCTGTTGGGAACAGGGGATTGGGAGTTTGAACAGTTCTTCAGGGAGATGGAATGGACGTATCCGGATAAGGTCAGGGTGCAAATCGGATTTAATGAGGAACTGGCAAAACAGATCTATTCTGCCAGTGATATATTCCTGATGCCTTCTAAGTTCGAGCCGTGCGGACTGGGTCAATTGATTGCCATGAGATATGGAGCCCTTCCGCTTGTCCGGGAGACTGGCGGATTGAACGATACGGTTGAATCCTATAATGAAGAAACGAAGACAGGGAACGGTTTTTCGTTTAAGAACTTTAATGCTCACGATATGCTCTACACGTATCGAAGAGCTCTATCGTATTTCTACGAAGATCCGGAAACATGGAATCATATTGTACGAACTGCAATGAATAAAGATTATAGTTGGGCCCAATCGGCCTTTAAGTATAATCAACTATATGCTGACCTGGTATCAAGGAGTGAAAGCCATGTTTTCTGATCCAATTGAATTTAAAGAAATGTTTCTGAAGAAGCTTGAAATGATGTATGGAAAGACGTTTCCTGAATCCACCAGTCAGGATCAGTTTTTTACATTAGGTCATCTTATACGGGAATACATCTCGATGAACTGGATTCATACGAATGAGCAGTACCGGTTCAGTAAACAAAAGCAGGTGTATTACTTATCGATTGAATTTCTCTTGGGACGCCTGCTTCGCCAGAACCTGATGAACTTAGGAATCTACGATATTGTGGATAAGGGATTAAAGGATTTAGGAATTGACCTTGCTGAAATGGAAGAGGTGGAGCACGATGCAGGACTCGGAAACGGTGGTCTGGGTCGCTTGGCTGCATGTTTCCTGGACTCATTGGCTTCCCTTAACTTACCGGGACATGGATATGGGATCCGTTACAAGCATGGATTATTTGAACAAAAGATTGTCAACGGTTTTCAGATGGAGCTTCCTGAGCAGTGGCTGCGTCATGGACATGTATGGGAAGTTCGAAAGTCAGATCTTACCGTCGAAGTACCTTTCTGGGGGAAGGTGGAGTCCTATACAGAAAATGATGTATTGAAGTTTCGCCATGTGGATGCAGAAGTAGTAGCCGCCGTTCCTTATGATATGCCTGTTGTGGGATATGAAACGTCGACGGTCAATACTCTGCGATTATGGAGTGCTGAACCTGCTGCCTATAAAGCCGGTAAAGATATGATGAAATACAAGCGTGATACTGAAGCGATCACCGAATTTCTTTATCCTGACGATACTCATGAGGAAGGGAAAATCCTGCGCTTGAAACAGCAATACTTCCTGGTATCAGCAAGCATCCGTTCTATTCTTGATTCCTACCTGTATCGTAACGGGGATTTGAAGGAGCTTCATGAAAACATTTCAATCCATATCAATGATACTCATCCTGTCCTCGCGATACCAGAACTGATGAGGGTCCTTCTTGATGAATATTCCTTTGAATGGGAAGAAGCGTGGAAAATCACGACGAATACATTTGCCTATACGAATCATACGACTCTATCAGAAGCATTGGAAAGATGGCCGATCCGTATTTTCCAACCCCTGCTCCCCCGCATTCACATGATCGTGAATGAGATCAACGAGCGATTCTGTCAGGAGTTGTGGAAGGAGTATCCCGGTGAATGGAAGCGGATAGAGGATATGGCGATCATCTCCCATGATGAAGTGAAAATGGCTCACCTGGCGATTGTAGGAAGCTTTAGTGTGAATGGAGTGGCAAAGATTCATACTGAAATCTTAAAGCTAAGAGAAATGAACTTATTCTATCAATATTATCCTGATAAATTTAATAGTAAAACAAATGGAATTACACATAGAAGATGGCTATTGAATAGCAACCCTTCTCTGTCGAATCTGATATCGTCTTCCATCGGGGATGGGTGGATTAAAGATCCAGGTAAGTTAGCGGACTTGAAAGAGTATCATCACGATACGGCGTTTCTTAAGGACCTGTATGATGTAAAACAGGAAAATAAACGGAAGCTTGCAGATCGAATATTTGAAAGTAATGGAATCGTCGTGGATCCTACTTCGATATTTGACATTCAAGTGAAGCGGCTACATGCGTATAAACGACAGCTCATGAATGTTTTACACATTCTTCACCTTTATAATCGTTGTGTGGAAGATCCAAGCTTTGATTTTCATCCGCGAACGTTCATTTTTGGAGCAAAAGCATCCCCGGGTTACTACTATGCGAAGAAAATCATTAAGTTGATTCACTCTGTAGCGGATCTGGTGAATGACCACCCGCTTGTAAAAGGGCGGATTAAAGTCGTATTCCTGGAAAATTACCGGGTATCATTAGCTGAAGAAATCATTCCCGCAGCTGATTTGTCTGAACAGATTTCAACTGCAAGCAAAGAAGCCTCCGGTACAGGAAATATGAAGTTCATGATGAACGGAGCCATGACCATTGGGACATTGGACGGGGCAAATATTGAGATTCTTGAGCAAGTAGGCAAAGAGAATATCTTTATATTTGGTTTAACAGCTGATGAAGTGATGAAATATCAGCATCACGGTGGATATTATGCAATGGAGTATTTTCACTATGATACCCGCATCAAGAGGGTGTTGAATCAATTGGTTGACGATACACTTCCTGATGCTGGTGACCATTTTGAAACCATTTATGACTCTTTATTGACGGAGAACGATCAATTCTTTGTCCTGAGGGATTTCGACTCTTATGTCAGGGCTCAAGAACAAGCAGGAAAAGCGTATGAAAATAAAGAGCATTGGTCAAGAATGTGCTTGCAGAATATTGCTAACTCCGGCTATTTCTCGAGTGACCGGACGATTGAGCAGTATGCGAAGGACATCTGGGGCATTGCACAAGGGAGTTTAATAAAGTAGAAAAAAGCTTGGGGAAATTTTCCCCAAGCTTTTTAAAATTATTTCTTCTTATCAGAAATATAACCGTCGCCATCTTTATACGGAATGTCACCTAATGTGGATTCCATATTGTTTTCATCCAGCATATCCTCATATTCTTCATGGGTTTTCGAAGGATATGCCTTGCGGTTGGAGCCTTCCATGTCGGTTCCGACAAAGGACTCGAAATCCTCTGTAAATCCTTCTGATGTGTCTTCATCCTGATACAATTCAGAATAGTCTTCATAATCCCCTTCGAAGTCAGAAGGAGTTTCGGATGTGCCGAAGCGGCCTACTTCCTGAAAGCTGTCATGGTCATCCCGGACATTTCCGTCTGTTTCGTGCCTGAATTCATTATCAACAGGCGGCTGCAGCACATCTTCTTCTACTGGTCTATCCTGGGGTGTCGATTGTTCCGGTGAATGGTCTTTACAATAGAGTGTGGTCGGAATGACTTCCAAACGCTCATAAGGAATTTCCTGACCGCATTCTTTACATTGTCCATATGTTCCTTGTTCGATCGCCTGCAGGGCATTGTGAATTTTATTTAGTTCCAGTTTGGCGTGATCATCTATGGCGAAATCCTTCTCCCGTTCATATAACTCTGTTCCCATGTCGGCAGGATGATTATCGTAAAGGGAGAGTTCACCTGAGTTATCACGTTCATTTGTATGGTGAAGATTATCTAAATCCTGATGTAAATGTTCTTGTAACTGTTTTTCCTGTTGAACCAATTCTTGTTTTAGTGTCTGTTTTTGGCTGTCTGTTAGCAATTTCTTCACATCCTTCATTATGTTCGCTTAAATAATGTACTAACCATACTTTATCCGAAAGTGGGGTTGTTAAAACATAAAAGGTTGTTTTATGTTGCTTTTTCAATTAGCGAGCGGTAGTTGATTTCCGCTCAAGATGCTCGCTTTCCGCGGGAGTGAGTTGAGCCTCCTCGGGCTTTGCCCTGCGGGGTCTCAACATTCCCGCTATTCCCGCAGGAGTCGAGCATCTTCCGCTCCAATCAACTTTCTATGCATAAGTCCAACTTTAATTATTGAAATTACCATATATTTAAAAAAATACATTTTTCAATGTGTATAATGGTCAATTTTTAGTGATGGAAGTACTTTTCTTATAGTTCTGGCACACAATCAACTATCAAACCGTTACTGTTTTTAGAAGATTTAGTACATTCAGGAATATAACAATCATTGTAAAAAGAGCATATAAAAAAGAGTCGAACCCTAAATGAAGAGTCGACTCACATTTTTTTAAAGCATATATGCAAGTAATAGTCCAATGGATAGCAGGAATCCAAAGATGGTATTCGTTTGTGCGGTGGCTTTCATGGCTGGCATCATTTCGATTGGCTGTGATTTTCCGATGAATCCTGTCGTGGCCTTGACGGCTTTCGGGATACTAAGAAAGGCAACGAACAGCCAAGGAGATGAAACGCCGGCAAGGACAAGCCCGATTATCCAGCCATAGGATACAACAAACATGCCGCCCAACAGGACGATGGCTCCTTTTCTTCCTAGAAGAATGGCGATGGTTTTACGGCCGTTTTCTTTATCACCGTCCAGGTCGCGGATGTTATTCGCTAATAGAATGGCGCCGACTAAAATAGATACGGGAACAGACAATAGGATGCTGTCACCATTGATATATTCAGTTTGAATGTAAAACGATATGAGAATGATCACTAGTCCCATAAAGAACCCTGCGACGATTTCTCCAAAAGGCGTGTAAGCAATTGGCATAGGTCCTCCAGTATAAAAGTACCCCGCTGCCATGCACACTATACCTATGAGTGCCAGCCACCATGTGCTATAAAGACAAATATAAATTCCTAATAAAAGGGCAATTCCGTACAGTGAAAAGGCGAGGTTTATGACCGTGGAGGGTTTGACCCCGTTCCGGACAATTGCTCCTCCGATACCTACAGAATGCTCTGTATCCAGGCCTCGCTTATAGTCATAATACTCGTTGAACATATTGGTAGCAGCCTGGATAAGCAAGCATGCAATAAGCATGGCTGCAAATAATGGTACGTTTACTGTAGTAAATTGAAGTGCAAGAACAGTGCCTAGTAAAACAGGTACAAATGCTGCTGTTAGTGTGTGTGGCCTTGTAAGCTGCCACCAGATTTTCCACCCTTTATCTGATTCCAAAACATTGGATGCTTGTTGTTCCATCATACTCTCTCCCTTACGCAATAAGGAATTTTCAGAAAACATTACAATTCCTTTACAGATTAAAGTGTAGGTAAAGGGAAGAGGACTGTCAATCATTTTCTTAAAATCCGCGAAGGTGCTATTTTCCAATAATTGAGTACTTTTACAACGCTTTTGGTTTCTCAAAAGGGGAAAAAGGGTTTATTATATAATAAGGATAAAAATTGTATCATGTCTTAAACTTCGTTGACACACCTTTAAGACAGGTGTATCTTATAATAAGTTTGAATATCGTACGTGATTTTGTTTGGGGGAATTCAATTGGTTACCATTCATAAAACCAAAATTGAAAAAGCATATGATACAGCCAAAATGAAGGCTAAACAAATACATCACCCCGTCCTTCTCAGCATAGTGGAGGAAGTAGATGCAGTGGATCCTCTTTCTTTTTATTATGGAGGAAGCTCTTTTATCGGAGAGCGTTTTTTATGGAAGGACCGTGATCATACCATCTCGCTGGTAGGGCTTGGAGCAGCTCATATCATGTCTGCAAATGATATAAATGACCGATTTTTTACGGTTGAGAAAGAGTGGAAGCGCTTAATTGAAGAGTCAGTGATTGTGACCGGGGAAGAATGGACAGGCACAGGTCCTTTGTTATTTGGGGGATTTAGCTTTGATCCGCTTAATGATATCGGGGAAGAGTGGGAGCAATTTTCGAACGGTGCGTTTCAATTACCGTTGTTTATGCTGACAAAGCCGGGGAAAACCAATTATTTAACGATGAATTTCATTTGTCATCCGGAAGAGTCGGAAGAAAGTTTATTTCATGACCTTTTCAGGATTAAAGAAGAGCTTCTTGAAAACGCGGGGATGCCAAATATACCTGAACAGCCCCGATGGCTGCAAAATAAGGATATGAAGCCTCAAGAATGGAAGGATTCTGTTCAAAATGTGGTGAATCGTTTAAAACAGGGCGAGATGGATAAAGTAGTGCTTGCTAGAAAATGTGAAGTGGCGTTTGATACGAAAGTGTCATCTGACTTTGTATTGGATAATTTGTGGAAGCAGCAGCCGGACAGCTTTGTTTTCAGTTTTGAAAGGGAAGAAAGCTGTTTTATTGGGGCCACACCTGAACGACTTGTCAAGAAAACAGGAGATGATGTTCTTTCCACCTGTTTAGCAGGATCGATTGCACGCGGGGATACGTTGGAAAACGACGAGAAACTGGGAACGGAGCTCCTCGAAGATGAGAAGAACCGTTACGAGCATCAGCTTGTTGTTGAAAGCATCCATGAGGCTCTTGCACCTTACTGTGAGTCGTTGACGATTCCATCATCGCCTCAATTGATGAAGCTGAAAGACATTCAGCATTTATATACTCCTGTCACAGGACAGGCATGTAAACATACATCCCTTTTGGAATTGGTGGGAAAATTACACCCGACTCCTGCATTAGGTGGAGTTCCAAGGGATAAAGCATTGCACGTAATCAGGGAAGAGGAAGAGATGGATCGAGGATTATATGCAGGCCCCGTAGGCTGGATCGATGCCTATGGAAATGGGGAGTATGCCGTTGCCCTTCGTTCGGGTCTCCTACAGGGAGATAAAGCCTATTTATATGCTGGGTGTGGAATTGTGGCAGACTCCGAACCTGAAAGTGAGTTTAAAGAAACACAAATGAAATTTCGACCGATGCTGAGAGCATTAGGGGGAAAAGTACATGATTGATGAACATCAGCAGAAGTTAACTCATTATTTAGCGGCATTTATTGAAGAATTGGTTGGAAATGGAGTAGACGAAGTAGTCATTAGCCCTGGCTCCCGTTCTACTCCTTTGGCTTTGTTATTCACCCATCATACTGAAGTGAAAACGTACATTAATGTAGATGAACGTTCTGCTGCTTTCTTTGCTTTAGGGGTTGCGAAAGCAAAGAAAAAGCCGGTCGCCATCCTCTGTACATCCGGAACGGCAGCAGCTAATTATTATCCGGCGATTATTGAAGCACGCTACGCGAAAGTGCCATTGCTCGTGTTGACGGCTGATCGTCCCCATGAGCTGCGGGAGGTAGGTGCCCCGCAAGCAATTGATCAGCTGGATCTATATGGAAAACATGTAAAATGGACAGTGGATATGGCACTGCCGGAAAATAGTCCGTCCATGCTTGAATATGCAAGGTCTTCAGCATCCAGAGGAATAGGACTTTCATTGGGAGAACCGAAAGGACCCGTTCACTTTAACTTTCCATTCAGGGAACCGTTAATTCCTGATTTAAAAAACGTTTCTTATTCAACAGATTCTAAAGCAAAAAGGGTCCTTCACGGAGAGAGAAGCCTGTCCCCCGCTGTCGCTCAAGAGCTTCAAGGGATACTCCGAAATAAAGAGAGAGGTCTGATTATTTGCGGGCCAGGGCTGAATAGTGATTCGATTGACTACATCGTTGAATTTAGTGAGCAATTCGGTTTTCCAATCGCAGCGGACCCCCTCTCCCAAATGAGGAGCGGTTCTCATTCGAAGGCACAAATTATCGATACCTATGATACGTTCTTGAAGATTGATGGAGTAAAGGAGAGCCTGCATCCTGAAATCGTGATTCGTTTCGGAGCAATGCCTGTATCAAAACCTCTCATGTTGTTTCTGAAAAGTCTTTCAGAAATCCCATACTGGATCGTAAGTCCGGGTGAAGAGTGGCAGGATCCCATATCGAAAGGGACGGAATACATCTATTGTGATGAGGGCTTATTCTGTCAAAGCATGATCATTGAGCCAAGCCGAGAGGGTTCTTATGATTGGATCAATCACTGGAAGAATGTGAATCATTCCACAAAGGAACTGCTTCTTAATGGTCATCATTCGTGGGATGAAGGAATGGCAGTAAGTGACCTTATTCAACATCTGCCTGAAAAGTCTAATGTATTTGTCAGCAACAGCATGCCGATACGGGACATCGATACGTTTTTCTTTAGTAATGATCGGTCAATCGGTATCTATGCCAATCGGGGAGCGAACGGAATTGATGGCGTGGTGTCGACAGCACTTGGGATGAGCACTTGCTCGGATTCCATGTATCTTTTGATTGGGGATCTTGCTTTCTTCCACGATTTAAACGGCCTTCTCGTTGGGAAAAAATATAAGCTGAATCTGACCATAGTAGTCCTTAATAATAATGGTGGGGGAATCTTTTCCTATCTTCCTCAAGCGAGTGAAGGTGAATACTTTGAAGAGCTGTTCGGCACGCCGATGGATCTGGATTTTTCTCATGCAGCCAAGCTTTACGAAGCCGGTTATTTCCGAGTGGAATCAGAAGAAGAATTTGCCAATGCTGTAACGGAAGCACAGCTCAGAAATGGCTTGAAAATCATCGAAGTGATGACGAACCGTGAAGAAAATGTAGCAAATCATCGTAATTTGTGGAATTTTGTTTCCCGGGAAATGATGAAGAAATATGAGGGTGAAAATCATTGATCCTGCAAGTGAATGATATTCGCTATTTTGTAGAAGTTAAAGGAGAAGGAGAGCCTTTGGTTTTTCTTCATGGTTTTACCGGGGATACGACAACATGGTCAGAAATCACCGATCAGTTATCTATTGCGTATAGGTGCATAACCATTGATTTGATTGGTCATGGCCGCACAGAATCCCCTGAAGATCCATCAAGATATACAATGGATCATGTATCAAGTGATCTTGATTCCATTTTGTCTGCACTTGAAGTGGACGAGGCGATCTTGATCGGCTATTCCATGGGAGGTCGGACGGCCCTTCACTTCACCATGAGCTATCCTCAAAAGGTGAAGACTTTGATTCTTGAAAGTGCCTCTCCCGGATTGAAAACGGGTGAAGAAAGAGTGGAACGGCGGAAAAAAGACCATGCGTTAGCCGACCGGATCATGAGAGAAGGAATGGAAGCATTTGTCGAACTTTGGGAGGAGATCCCTTTGTTTGCTTCTCAAAAAAGACTTACTGAAGATGAGCGTGCCGAGATTCGTAAGCAGCGCCTGAGTCAGTCTCCTTTAGGCTTATCAAATAGCTTGAAAGGAATGGGGACAGGGGCTCAAACCTCATGGTGGGACAAGCTTGGTCAGCTATCTCTTCCAGTCCATTTACTTGTAGGTGAGCTGGATCATAAGTTTGTTCATATTGCGGAAGAAATGAAAAAAATCAATCCGGACTTTCAAATCATGACAATTTCTAACACAGGTCATGCAATTCATGTGGAAGAACCGCGAAAGTTTGGTACAATAATAGAGGATCTACTGTTAACTACATAAAGGAGGAACAAACCAATGGCTTTTGAATGGGTTTCAGAAAGAAACTACGAAGATATTTTGTACGAAACATACAATGGGATCGCAAAAATCACGATCAATCGACCAGAAGTTCGCAACGCTTTTCGTCCTAAAACTGTAATGGAATTAATCGATGCATTTGCATATGCACGTGACGATTCCAAAGTCGGTGTCATCGTTTTAACAGGTGCTGGAGAAAAGGCATTCTGTTCAGGTGGAGACCAAAGAGTACGAGGACATGGCGGATACGTCGGGGAAGATGAAATTCCGCGACTGAATGTACTGGACTTACAGCGCCTGATCCGAGTGATCCCTAAGCCGGTCATCGCAATGGTAGCAGGTTATGCCATCGGAGGAGGACATGTCCTTCATGTCGTATGTGATATTACGATTGCTGCTGACAATGCAATCTTCGGACAAACTGGTCCTAAGGTAGGTAGCTTTGACGCCGGATACGGTGCAGGATATCTTGCACGCATCGTCGGTCACAAGAAAGCAAAGGAAATCTGGTACCTGTGCCGTCAGTATAACGCACAAGAAGCGCTTGAAATGGGTCTTGTCAATACAGTCGTTCCATATGAGCAGCTTGAAACGGAAACGGTTCAGTGGGCATCAGAAATGCTTGAAAAAAGTCCGACTGCCCTTCGTTTCTTAAAAGCTTCATTCAACGCAGATACAGATGGATTAGCGGGTCTGCAACAACTTGCAGGAGACGCTACACTTCTATACTACACAACGGAAGAAGCCAAGGAAGGCCGCGACGCATTCAAAGAAAAGCGTAAACCGGACTTTGGACAATTCCCTCGTTTCCCTTGATCTAAGGTGGCCTGATGAATCTTTATGGATTCGTCGGGCTTTTTTAAATAAAGGTTATAAAAAGCACAAACAAGAAAGGAATGGAGAATGACGGGATGACTACACAGCAACTGCCTAATTGGCTAAAACAAAGAGCGTTCTTAACCCCTGATCGAATGGCAATAAGTAATGGTGATGTTGAGTATACCTTCGGAGAGCTCTGGGAAAAATCAATTCACATCGGTGAGCAGCTTCATACCATAGTGAAATCTTCCAACCATCCATTTGTAGGACTCATGATAAAAAATAAAGTGGAATCTGTGTTGGTCGTTCATGCCATTCAACAGCTTGGATTCACGACTGTATTATTAAACAACAAACTGAGTTCGAATGAATTATCTTTTCAAATACAGGATATGGAGTTAACGACGGTCATTTATGACGATGAGTTTGAGGGGAAGCTGTCTTTTTTAGGGGAACACGTTGATGGAATACCATTTTCTCAATTGCTGCAAACAGCCCCTACACGCTTTAAAGTAAAGGATTATTTTCAGTTAGACCAAGCATGCTCGGTTATGTACACATCTGGTACGACCGGAGCACCCAAAGGAGTCCTTCAATCGTATGGAAACCATTGGTGGAGTGCCATTGGATCTTCTTTGAATCTCGGAATAAGTGAAAATGATGCCTGGCTTTGCTCGGTTCCTCTCTTTCATATAAGCGGATATTCGATCCTTATGAGAAGTGTGATTTATGGAATGAAGGTACGACTGTTTGAAACCTTCGACGTCGAGACCATCAATCATGAGCTTGAAAGTGGAAGGGTCACAATCATGTCGGTTGTAAGCAATATGCTTCAGCGTTTGATGAACGATGCAGGGAACCGAACGTATCACCCGAATTTCCGCTGTATGCTGTTAGGCGGCGGACCTGCACCACTTCCTTTACTTCAGGCTTGTAAGGATAAGGGAGTGCCCGTCTTTCAAACATATGGAATGACGGAAACGGCTTCTCAAATCGTGACGTTATCACCTGAATATAGTATGACGAAGCTGGGGTCAGCGGGTAAACCACTCTTTCCTTCAGAATTAAGAATCAAGAATGAAAAGGGTGCAGCTCAAGCAAATCAAGAGGGTGAAATTCTTGTGAAAGGCCCGAATGTGACGACCGGATATTACCAAAGAGAGGAAGCCAATGCGAAGAGCTTTGAAAATGGCTGGTTTCATACTGGGGATATCGGCTTTGTAGATGAAGATGGGTTCTTATTTGTATTGGACCGGCGATCAGACCTCATCATTTCCGGGGGAGAAAATGTGTATCCTGCCGAAATTGAAAGTGTGCTGTTGGGCTGTGAGGGAGTAGAGGATGCCGGGGTGGTTGGAATTCCAAATGACACATGGGGACAAATTCCCTGTGCGTTCATCGTTAAAAAAGAGCGTCTTACAAAAGAAGAGATCTTAAACTATTGCTCCGATAATCTGGCATCATATAAACAGCCGAAAAAAATAATCCAAGTAGATGAGTTACCACGAAATGCCTCGAACAAGCTGCTGAGAAGAGTGTTACGGGATCAATGGGAAAAAGGGCTGTATGCCGATGAAGATTAAATCCATTACCCTACACATCATATCGATGCCTTTGAAAAAGCCATTTGTGACACATCTGCAAACGGTTGAAAAACGGGAAGGGATCATCGTAGAGATTCAGGATGCCGACGGATTGATTGGGCTGGGAGAGGGAGTTGCTTTTTCCACTCCGTGGTATACAGAAGAAACCGTGAAAACATCCCATCATATGATCAAAGATGTATTAATTCCTTTAATGAACAGCCACCCATTTAAACACCCTAAAGAAATCGGAAGAAGATTCGAAGCTGTAAGGGGGAATTCAATGGCGAAGGCTGCACTTGAAATGGCTTTGTGGGATCTCTATGCCAGACAGCATAGCGTTCCTCTCTGGGAGATGATAGGGGGGACGCGTGCTGAAATTCTTGCTGGCGCCGTTGTGGGGGCCGACTCCGTGAAAGAGATGATCCATCAGGCTGAAGAACTTGTGCAAGAAGGATATCAACGCATAAAGCTGAAAATCTCTCCTGGAGCGGATGTGGAGATGGTGAAAGAGTTGAGGGACCATTTTCCTTCTCTTACGCTATTGGCTGATGCCAATTCAGCATACTCCCTTGAAGACAAAGCCCAACTACAGGCATTGGATGCGTATGGGCTGGAGATGATCGAACAGCCTTTGGGAGTTGACGATTTAGTGGAACACTCTCTTTTACAAAAAGAGTTGCAGACTCCGATTTGTTTGGATGAGAGCATCGTAACCACTCATGATATGAAGAGTGCCATCTATTTAAATAGCTGCGGAGTTGTCAATATCAAGCTTGGCAGAGTCGGAGGGTACACAAGTGCTTTGGAAATCTACCGGTTGTGCCAGGAGAATTACATCAAAGTATGGTGTGGGGGCATGATCGAGTTTGGGGTTTCCAGGGCTCATAATCTGGCCCTTGCCACTCTCGAGGGCTTCTCGATTCCCGGTGATATATCCTCTTCCTCGAAATATTGGGAAGAAGATATCATCACTTCTCCCATCGTTGTGAAAAATGGTGTGGCGGAACGCTTGGATGGTCCTGGGATAGGTGTGGAGTTGAACAGAAAACGATTAGGTCATGTGACAATAGGTAAAGAAATGTTTAACCAGTAATTACCCTCGATCAAAAAAAAGAATTTATCTATAAGCAGGTTCCATCTGGATCCTGCTTATTTCTCGTTCGATTGAATGATTAAAGGTGGCAACCAGTAGTTGCGGTGCAGTGCAACCAAGGTTATCTTTACTTTTTACATAGTGATGGAAATAATGAATGGTAGATGAATGAAAGGTGATTGGTAGAATGATCTTTGGAGAGAAGTTAAAAAGTGAGAGAAAGAGTAGAGGCTGGTCACAGGAAGAATTAGCAGAAAGGCTTTTTGTCAGTCGGCAATCGGTTTCTAAGTGGGAGACTGGTCAGAATTATCCAAGTATTGAAATCATCATTAAAGTAAGTGATCTATTCGGAGTGACAATCGATGAATTATTAAGGAGTGATGAGGAATTGACAGAGAAAGTAATCAAGGATAGTAAGCAATTGGCGCATCCAAAACTAAAGTCGATGTTTGAATTACTATTTTTAATTGGTGTTGTTTTATTGTTGGCCAAAATAGGAATTTTTCTTGTTAATAAATTTACTGCTTTTGATATACCTTTGATTGGAAATGCGATTATATGGAACTTTGGACCGTTGATTTTAATGATAGGAGGCGGGATCGGTACGGATGTTCTTAAAGAAAAATATAAGGAAGATTAAAGCGTGGGTTGAATAAACAAAAATGGTGAATGTTGTATTTTCCCAAAACCGGATCTATACTTAACCTATGAATTAAATCTTCATTACTATTAAGGAGGAATTATGAAACTAGGTGCATTTTCTGTAAGCTTAAGTGTTAAAGACATTAATAAATCAAAAGCATTTTATGAAAAACTTGGATTTCAAACTTTGGGAGGGGAAATGGCCCAAAATTGGCTTATCATGAAGAATGGAAGTACTGTTATCGGCCTGTTCGAAGGTATGTTTGACAAGAACATCCTGACCTTTAATCCAGGTTGGAACCAAAATGCCGAAAATCTTGATTCATTTACGGACATTCGGGATCTTCAAAAGCAGCTGAAAGAACAAGGGGTAAAAATATTGACTGAAGCAGATGAATCAAGTGAAGGCCCTGCAAGTTTCACGATTGAAGATCCTGATGGCAATCCTATTCTTGTGGATCAACACAGATAAAGATAAGGTTGAAAAGGAAAAGCTCAGAGGTGAATCTGAGCTTTTCCTTATGTTTATTAAAATGGATTCGTCGCCCACTGAAGAGACTGCTTGATAAAGATACGGGGGTGTAATTTTAGCTGAGAAACCATATGTTCCGCTAAATCCTCCGGCTGCATGTATTTGTCTTTGTCCACTTCATCGAGCTTATCCCCAAAGGTAAGATCCGTTGCCACCAGGCTTGGGTTCACAGTCATGACACGGATATTATGTGGTCGGACTTCCTGCATCAACGCTTCTGTCATCCCTTGAATGGCAAATTTCGAACCACTGTAAGCCGTGCTTTTTGCCGTGCCTTTTAATCCGCTGCTGGATGAAATAGTGATGACGTCTCCCCGGTTTTTCTCGATAAGCTGAGGGAGGACGGCACGCGTCACATGATACGTTCCAAATACATTGACCTCAAAGGTTCTCTTCCAATCTGCAGGATCGATTTCCAGAAAAGAGCCGTACGTTCCAATACCTGCATTATTGATCAGGATATCGGCTGGTCCGAGTTCATGTTTTAGTTTCGAAATGGCCTTTTCCACTTGCTCCATATCTGAGATATCAGCTACAGCCACACTGGCTTTCACACCAAGAGATCTTGCCTCCTCTGCCACTTGTTCCAGCGTACTTTGTGTACGTGCGATCAAACCGACATGAACTCCTTCTCGTGCAAGCTCTAATGTCGTTGCTTTTCCGATTCCCCGGGCAGCACCCGTAATATAAGCGATTTTACCTTTAATCGATTGTGCCACAATGGATCATCCTTTCAAATCAAATTTCTACCGTTAGTGTAAGGCCAAGGGAAAGGATAAGCAAATGATAAGAAAAATAGCTCCGAGAGTCTCGGAGCTATAGTGCAGTCATTCACTTTTTTGCCTCAAATATCGTTTATCATTCATAAACAAACTCCAAAAGTAGACAAAACCGGGAAACAGGATGATGAATCCGACAATATAGGTGATGAACACAGCCTTAAACGAGTTGGGATCCGTGAATCCGGACTGGATCGTGACTTCCGGGTAGATGATATAGGGCAGGTGTGCTTTACCGTATACATAGCTTGCCAGTACATATTGAAAAGTCACGGCGATGACAGCTACACGGGGCATTCCCTTCATACCCTCTTTGTTGGTGGGGAGAAATAATGCTCCCCCGGCAACCAGGAAGCCGATTAAGGAGACCCATAACAAAATCTGGTCTTCCATCATTCTTTCATAGATCCATGAAGCTTCATTTTTCATGGTGAACATAATGAAGAACGCCATTACCACAGAGATCGGACCGATGATCATGGCATCTCGCCGATACACTTTAAAAGCTTCGAATTCCTTGGAAGCTTTGGAGTAGTCAGCAAGAAGTAAAGATGAAAGGAACAACGTACTGGCAACGGCAAATCCGAAGAAGGCATATTCATGCGGACTCGTAAACAACTTCCCCAGAAGAAGCGTTTGTCCGTCTTCAAAATCGATGTAAGGTCCGTGAGAGATAGGAAGTACGCTGATAAGCAGACCTGGAATCAACAATCCTGTAATTCCAGTCACATAGGTCAGCGGCTTTCTGTAATCATCTGCCACGTGAGAGAATACCAGAAATGCACTTCGAAGAGCAAGAAGCAGCAGAATTAAACTTCCCGGGATGAGCAGCACCGTTCCTAATGAATAAGCAGCACCCGGAAACATACTATACACTGCGACTACCAGGGCAACGATGAATGTATTCGTCACCTCCCAGGTTGGTGACAGATACCGGTTGGCAATATTGGTTGCTTTTGTTTTGTCATGATTAATGTAGATCATCGACCAAAAGCCGGCCCCGAAATCCATCGTTGCCATGACGGCATAGATGAAGACGAATCCCCATAGTATCGTGATGGCAATCAATGCTTGTGTCATAACTTCACCTCCAATTCTTGCTGGTTATGTGGATAGAGGAATATCCTTATTCTTTCCTTCCGCTTTGTTGATGTCTTTTTCAGGCGGATTCCGTTTGAAGTAATACAATAGAACAAGAACGACGGACACGGCCAATATCGCATAAACCGATACGAACAGAACGAACAGTACGGCTAAGTTTCCTGACGTGGTAACTGAATCCTCTGTACTGAGAATGCGGTAAATCGTCCAAGGCTGACGTCCTGTACAGGCGAAAATCCATCCGAATTCGATGGCTAAGATCGATAGGGGGCCACCGGCTACAAACGACCACATCAACCATTTAGGGAACCGGTCTTTTTTCAATAATTTGTTCCATACGTAGGCAATGAGGGAAAGTAAAATGAGCAGGGAGCCGATTCCCACCATCGCGTTGAATAACGTATGAACGAAGAGAGGCGGCCAATATTCCTCAGGGAAGTCGTTTAAGCCGATAACTTCCGTATCGAAGCTGTTCCCGGCAAGGAAACTCAAGGCCCAGGGGATTTCGATCCCCCATTTTACTTCCCTCTCTACAGGATCCGTGAAGCCTCCAATGGAAAGTGGTGCATGGGTTTGGGTCTCAAACAAGCCTTCAGCTGCAGCCAGTTTCTCAGGCTGATACTCATGAAGCATTTGAGCCGATTCATGACCATTAATCGCCGTGAAGAAGGAGAAGACGCCTCCGACTAATAAACAAATCATAAGGGATTTTTGATGGAATTTATAAATCCTTGACCCAAATGATGTGCGGAGCATCTTAAATGCGGAAACTGTAGCAATCGTGAACGATCCCACTACATAAGCAGATAATGCTACATGGCCCGCAGTAACAAAAAAGCTTGGATTGAAGAAGGCTTTCCAAGGATCCACGTTGGTGATTTCTCCGTTCACCATTTCAAATCCGGCAGGTGTCCCTTCAAACGCATGTACATTTGTGATTAATACAGCTGAAGCCAGTCCACCGATGGCGACCAGGACAAGACTCACGATTCTCATCCAGGGAGCGATCCGATTCGCCGCATACACATAAATAGACATAAATAACGCTTCAACAAAAAAGGCATAGATTTCGATTTGGAAAGGCAATGCCATCACCCGCCCGATAACCTCCATGAATCCTGGCCATAGGAGCGACAATTGAACACCTGCAATCGTCCCTGTCGGAATACCTACCCCCAGCAGCACGGCGAACGCCTTCGTCCAGCGTTTTGCCATCACGGAATAATCCAGATCATTCGTCCGCTGATACATAATTTCTGCAACAAGAATCATTAACGGAATACCGACTCCGAGTGTGGCAAAAATGATATGAAAGGCCATTGTAGTGCCAAATAAGGAACGAGCAATTACTAATTCATCCATTCTCAAGTCTCCCTTACTAGTCTTTAACATTTCCTTATTGTCCACTTAATGGAAAATAATATTCATGATTTTTAGTAGGGGGAGAAAGTTTGATTGTTGATCTGAAATGCTGTTGGGGAATGTCGATTTTTGTAAGTTGATAATATAATAGGCAGAGTCGATAATATATGGGGGAAAGTCGATGATATAATCGGAAAGTCGATAATATAGCCGAAAATTTAATCGCAAAAACTAAAAAAGAGCAGCTCACCAGCTGCTCTCTCTCAAAAAGTTCTATTGTAATGCCTGTTTTAAAGTCTCGATGTTTTTATTCATGAGTGAAAAATAGTCTTCGTCATTGTTTCTATCTTCTTCGGTAAGGACAGATAGATTATGGAGGGTCAGGGCTTTTGCACCCAATTCGTTTTGAACGACTTCTGTTAAACGCGAAGAGACGTTTTGTTCAAAAAGGATGTATTGTACATTGTCTTCTTTCCCTTTTTCAATGATCTTCTTAAGCTCTTGCTGAGATGGCTCATCAGCCGTATTCAATCCGGCGATGGCTTCTTGATGCAGTCCGTAGCGTTCTTCCCAATAGCTGTAAGCAGCATGAGAAACGTAGAAGGTTTTCTTTGGCGCGCTTTCTGCCATGTCCTTAAATTCTGCGTCAAGCGCATCTAAATCTTTCGTTAATGCAGCGAGGTTCGCCTGGAAATCTTCCTTATGTTCCGGCATTTCTTTAGAAAGTGTATCTGCAATGGTTTTCGCCATTTCTTTAGAGTACACCGGGTCTAACCAGAGATGAGGGTCAACGTCATGGTTGTGCTCATCCCCGTGATCGTCCTCGTGAGAGTCGCCATGTTCTTCATGCTCTTCAGCACTTTCTTCACCATGATCTTCTTCATGGTTCAATTCAACATGTTCACTGGTCGGTACAACGACTACATCTTCGTTTTCTAGAATCGATTTCGATCCCTCAACGAATCCTTCAAGTCCCATTCCGATGTAGAAGAAAACATCTCCATCAGCCATTTTAATCATATCTTTTTGAGAAGGCTCGAACGTATGCTCATCGGCACCTGGAGGGTAAATGCTTTCCACCTCCACATGTTCCCCGCCAATTTTTTTCGTGAAATCCTCCAGTGGATACACGGTAGTGTACACTTCCAATTTATCTTTCTCTCCAGCGTCTTCCTGCTTAGAAGAAGCTCCGCAAGCGGACAATACTAAAATCAATAATAAAAATAAACTCATACGAATATAGTTCAAGAGGAATCCTCCTTTAAAGGTAATAGTTTAATAACTGTAATGATTACGATTTAGCACAAAGGTTATTTTACTACCGTTATGGGGAATAAGCAAGATATATGGATGGATTTTTAAATTTTTCTCTTTTAAAAAGGCTCTTTTCGCAAAGGTTGGGCTATTGTAGAGGAGAAAGTAATAGTTGATTTCCGCTCCAGGATGCTCGCTTTCCGCGGGGCTGGCGGTGAGCCTCCTCGGCTGCGCCTCCGGGGTCTCACCTGTCCAGCTATTCCCGCAGGAGTCGAGCATCCTGCAGCGAGGATCAACTTTCTGAGCATGTATCCTTAATGGAAAACAATTAAAACAAGAATTTTAGCAAACCATCTCATTTAAGGTAAGTAGAGATTGATTTTCCTTTTAAGGAAGAAGAATTATTTTTTTCTAGTTACTTTTTTTCTTGCACACCTTGAAGCTCTGTCATGAAAATTCTATTAAAGATGGTGAGGGGAACTGCGCAGACTCCTGCGGAAGTACGGGCGTGCCGAGACCCCGGAAGCGAAGCTGAGGAGGCTCGGCCGAACGTCCGCGGAAAGCGGAGTAGTTCCCCTCACCATCCAGCATAAACCTGGTTGACAGAGCCATTGCAGATTCTATGCTAGAAAACAACAATCTTTGTGAAAAGAGCTTTTTAAAAAAGAAAGACTACCTCCGGATAGGAGCTAGTCGGAATGATTCGTATTTTTAGATGGCCATTTTTCTGGCACGTGATCAATTCCACCAGGATGAAAAGGGTGGCATTTCATAATCCGCTTTATTGTTAACCATCCTCCACGTAACGCACCGAACCGACTCACTGCCTGCACGCCATAATGGGAACAGGTTGGATAGAATCGGCAAGTTGGAGGCTTGAGAGGAGAGATGACCCGTTGGTACACCTTAAATACAAATAACAATAACCTTTTCATAACACGTCTCCTGATTGATTTTCTTTTACTATATCAAAACTCTTTGGAGGATTAAAACGTTTTTGACTGAATGTCTTCCAATGTTCTTCACGATCGGTTCTTAAGAAGCTAATCATTAAGAATTTCCAATTAGAAAATATAGGTATTTATTTTAATTCAGATTAAGTTGATGAAATAACTATGAATTTACGTTATACTTATAATTAGAAACTAAATGGGAGTGATTTTAATGCCTTCAGTAGAAAGCTTTGAATTAGATCATAATGCAGTGAAAGCACCTTTTGTGAGACATTGCGGTGTCCATAAAGTAGGCAGCGACGGACTTATCAACAAGTTTGATATTCGTTTCTGTCAGCCTAACAAACAAGCGATGAAGCCTGATTCCATTCATACACTTGAGCATTTATTAGCCTTCACCATCCGTAAATATGCAGAGCCGTATGCTCATTTCGATATTATTGATATTTCTCCAATGGGATGCCAGACTGGCTACTATCTGGTTGTCAGCGGAGAGCCTAAAGTAGAAGAAATAATCGACCTCTTAAATGATACGATGAAAGAAGCGGTCGAGATTGAAGAAATTCCGGCTGCCAATGAAAAACAATGCGGCCAGGCGAAGCTCCATGATTTAGAAGGAGCAAAGAAATTAATGAAATTCTGGCTTAGCCAAAGTAACGAAGATCTAAAACAGGTTTTTGCATAAAAACATAAAAAAATCCACCGTTCTAAAGTAGAACGGTGGATTTTATTTTATCTCTCTTGCTTTTCTTCTTCTTGCTTCATTTTCTCCAAATGAGGATTATCTTCAAGTGGATCCACTGTATGTTTAACTGCTGTATAGGCTTTTGAAGTCGTAAGGGCACTTACGAATATCACTAAAATACATATAGCAACAGCGATGATCAGGACAAGAGTTACTGACATTATGCAACCCCCTTTTTTCACTATTTTACCATAGAAGATAGGGATGTTCATGGACAAAAATCAACATTTTTATGACGTAAACACGCAGGTTTATCTACTAATGACTAGTAATATTTGGTATCCTCAAAGGTGCATATGAATTTTTTATTAGTATGTACCAGCTTCGATAAACGAAACGAGGGGGAAATTACCATGGATGTTTCTTCAATGATGGGTAAGCAGGTTGCAGAGCTTCAACGAACACTCAGTATGAATTTATTGAAAAGTCAGATGGCGACACAAACGGCTCAAGTGACCGTAATGATGAAAGAAATGCAGGTCAGTCAGCCTGCGCCGCATCCCGTTAAAGGACATGTCCTTGATGTGAAGGGATGAAACGGGAAGAAGCCTTGTTCCGGGAAAGTTCGGAACAAGGCTTCTTCTTTCACCTTTTCAATTAATGAAGGCTCTTTTTTTCCAGTCTCACTCTTTCTTCGCTGTTGGACCATTTTTCTTTTAGTGTTTCAAATATGTATAAGCGGAAGAAGTATTGTAATTCTTCTGTTTCCATTTCTTGAATAAGTTCCAGTAGCTCGTTCCTAGAGGTATCTTCTAAGATTGTAAGGGCAATGAGGTCTAAGTCTTCGTCGGTACCTTTGATTCTTCCTCGGTACATTTCATAAATTTCTTCGATTAACTTCATGCGCTTCACCTCCCTTTCGTTCATTTTACCATGAACGTTTATGAATTACTCTACATATTATGCTAGGACAACTCTTATTTGTCTTTACCCTTTATAAGGCTTACTAACCATGGGCTCATCAAACGGAATTCACTCACTTTTTGACAAAATCTGCTATGAAAGCAGGTTTAGCCTTGGTATCAAATTCCTTGTTGCAAAGCCAACCATTAGAAAAAGGAGATGCTTTATTTGGAAAAAAGTATGCTGTTAGTTGGATCGGGACTGGGTGCAATGATTTTAAATTTATTTGGAGAATGGAATTCTCTGTTGACTATTTTGTTAATTGCCGTGACTTTGGATTATTTCACCGGGATGATTGCAAGTGGGATTGAAGGAAAGTTATCCAGCAAATTCGGTTTGAGAGGGATTGGTCGGAAAGTCCTGATTTTCTCTCTTGTCACGGTTGCCCACCTTATTGATACTATACTAACAAATCAACACTTTATTCGTAATGCCACGATAATTTTTTACTTATGTAATGAAATGATTTCGATCATAGAAAATGTAGGCCGTGCAGGAGTACCTGTACCGGAGTTTCTGAGGAAAGCGGTAGAGGTCTTAAAGAAGAAATCGAAGTGAATAGAATTTCGACAATTGAGGAAAATGAAGGGTAAGCACAGTGAAGGAGTGGGAAGATGAACGAAGAACGACACGATTATTATATTGAAGTAGCCACGGGTGAGATTTCAAGAAGCTCGACAGATTCGCCCTGGAACTTTAAGATATCTGCAACAGATGAAGAAATCACCCAGCTTAGGGAAGTGTTCGATTCCAATCACTCAGTCGATTGGCAGAACTTCTATCGTGCGCATGTCCCTTATATTCAATATCATTTTGACCGGGAAAATGATGCATATGATGAGAACCTCCATCAAGTGTATGAAATGATTCATCGTCTTGGAGATGATGAAGCGAAGAAATTCATCGAGAGTATAGGTATCTTGAATTCAGAGCCTCATGAGGATCCAGAGTAATGAATAAAAGTGTTGGTTCAGAAGAGATATCTGTGGACCAATGCTTTTTATTTATGGTTAGATGAAAGAAAGTGTGTACGGATGAGGTGAAATCAGATGGAACAGTTTATCGACGAAAATGGGAAGAGAGTAGAAATATCCTTTGAAAAGGGCAGGTTTCAACAAGAATCACACCATGTGCTGGTGCTATGTCGCTACAAAGAGAATTGGTTGTTAACACGGCATAAAAGAAGAGGTCTGGAGTTTCCTGGAGGGAAGAGGGAAAAAGGGGAAACCCTTGAGGAAGCTGCGGTACGTGAAACGTATGAAGAGACAGGGGGAGTGATCAAGGATCCAGTATGCATAGGGGAATATAAAGTATATGATCACTCACCATTTATTAAAACGATTTTCTTCGCTGAAGCTGAGGGTATCGTAAGCAAGGAAGATTATCTGGAAACAGATGGAGCCGTCCTTTGGAACGGTGATTTCTCCAACATTCATGACGATCCTTCCTTTAGTTTTATCATGAAAGATGAAGTGGTGGACTTGGCTCTCAAAAGAATAAGGGATCTCAACCTTATGATTTGATTAATTTCTTTTCGAGTTGTTCAACCAGCTTATACATAATGGTAGCAAATACGGCAATGACAAGCAGGGATAGCAGGACAAGAGTAAAGTTAAAGACTTGGAATCCATAAATGATCATATATCCGAGCCCCTTGGCGGAAACCAGGAATTCACCTACAATTACCCCGACCCATGATAAGCCCACGTTGACTTTCAATGTCGAGATGATGGTCGGGAAAGAGGCAGGGAGAATGACTTCTTTGAACATTTGCCCCCTTCTTGCTCCGAAGGTCTGCATTACCTTCAAATAATTCGGGTCCACTTCCCTGAAGGAAGTATACACAACAATCGTGGTGATGATGACGGATATGACGGTACCCATGGCGATGATGGATGTGAAGCCGGGTCCCAACCCCACAATTAATATCGGGCCGAGGGCCACTTTCGGCATGGCATTCAGTATTACAAGATAGGGGTCCAACACTTTAGAAAGAAATGGTGACCACCATAATAAAGCGGCTAATAGCGTCCCGAGTAAGGTGCCGAGAATGAATCCGATGATCGTTTCACCGAGTGTGACAGACAAGTTGGCAAGAAGGCTTCCGTCTCCCAGTTTTACGAGAAACAGTTTCCATATTTTTGAGGGTGAGCTGAAGATGAGGGGATCTATCCAGCTGTTTCGGCTCGCGATTTCCCAAAGCGAGAAGAATACAAAGAAAATAAGCGCTTGATAAAACCAGACCCATCGCTGTTCTTTCTTAATTGATTGGATGTATTCCAGGTGTTTTTGTTTAATCGATTCGTGATTCAAGTTTTTCAAGCTCCTTCCATATGGTTTGGAAAAATCCCGGGTATATCTCATGATTCCTCACTTCAAAGGGCATTAACTCTTTTAATGGTGGCGGGACCTCGAATATCTTGTGGATATATCCTGGTTTCGACCCGAATAGAATGATGCGGTCACTCATGGAGATGGCTTCGCCAATATCATGGGTCACAAGAATAGCGGTTTTGCCAAAATACTTTAATGTGGAGTACACCAGATCCTCTAGCTTCAATTTGGTTTGATAATCGAGTGCTGAGAAAGGTTCATCCAGGAGAAGTAATTGAGGTTCTGTGATGAGAGTTCGAATCAGCGCCACCCTTTGACGCATTCCTCCCGATAGTTCCCTTGGATAAGATGTTTCTACACCTTCTAACCCCATTTCAGCCAACATAGCACGTGCTTCTTTCCTCTTTTCTTCTGTAAGGGTCCCCATAATGGTCAAACCTAGAAAAATATTTTCTTCGATGGTCTTCCATGGAAACAGATAGTCCTGCTGCAGCATGTATCCCAGTTTCTCTTTCATTTTTCGAATAGGTTGTTGGTTTAAAAGAATCGTTCCTTCTGTCGGCCGGATAAGTCCTGCAATAATGGAGAGTAACGTGGTTTTCCCGCATCCACTCGGACCGATAAAGGAGACAAACTCACCTTCTTTTACTTCAAGCGTTATGTCTGAAAGGGCATGGGTGGCCGTTTTGGGTGAAAAGTAGGTGTGATGGATCGAATCTAAAGATAGAAAGTTCACTGTATTTAAGCCTCCATTTTCTTTTTTTCTATAAGTGAAGGGCTGACATGTGAAGTCAGCCCCGGACCGTTCTACTTTGCTGCTTTTTCAGCGATCGACGTGTTCACTAACGTTTCATGATCAACGGACTGTGGAAGCTCCCCTGCTTCATCCATGATGTTTTGGAGATTGTTCCACTCTTCTTCGTCAAGGATTGGATCTGTGGCGAAGGACCCTTGTGATTTGTAGCGATCAACAACCGTTTCAATTAATGAAAGCTCTGTGTCTTCAAAATAGGGCTCGATCACTTTCGCAATGTCTGCTGCACTGTTTTCCTCCACCCATGCTTGAGCTTTGTACAGAGCTTTCGTAAATTTCTCTACGGTTTCTTTGTTTTCTTTCATGTAGCTGTCTTTGGACATGAACGTTGTATAGGGAACGTGACCGGATTCTGTTCCAAAGGAAGCCACGATATGCCCTTTTCCTTCCTGTTCAAAAATGGATGCCGTTGGTTCGAATAGCTGAACGTAATCTCCTGTACCGGATGCAAAAGCACTCGCGATATTCGCGAAATCAATGTTTTGGATCAGGTTTAAATCGCTTTGCGGGTCGATGCCATTCTGCTTCAGGACAAATTCCCCAACCATTTGCGGCATACCGCCTTTACGCTGACCAAGGAAGGTGGTGCCCTTTAGCTGATCCCATTCAAAGTTCTCTACTTTTTCACGGGAAACAAGAAATGTTCCATCGGTCTGGGTTAATTGAGCAAAGTTAATGACCGGATCATCCGAACCTTGTGCATGGACGTAGATGGAGGTTTCTGAACCGACCAGGGCGATATCAGCACCGCCGGATAGCAAGGTGGTCATTGTCTTATCTCCACCCCAGGTAGTGGTCAGTTCAATGTCGAGCCCCTCTTCTTTGAAGAATCCTTTTTCGATTGCGACATATTCAGGAGCATAGAAAATCGAGCGGGTCACTTCTGCTACCCGAACTTTCTGTACGACATCTTCTTTTTCTCCACATGCTGTCAACCCGATTGTCAACATGCTTATGAGCATCACGGCAAAGCCGCTACGAAGCCATTTTTTCATTCAATATTCCTCCTTTAAGCTTTGTGAAACTCGTTTATCGATAGAATGGGGATGAGTGCATCTCTCTTTGCCTTGTTTATCTTTCCATATTAAAAGGGTAGGATGGTCATAAAGGCAGCGTCTTGTATCTTATCTTGATGATGAGATTTGCTAAAATATCCTATGTAGAGTACAAAAAATGTGTGAATACCCAATGCACGGTTTGAAAGGAAGAGAATATGAAAAACGGAACGATCGTGAAGAAAACATTGTTTCCTTCACCTAATCCTCGTGTTGAACTATATGAAATCACCTATTTATCCTCTGGTTTACGGGTAAAGGGGTTATTGGCTGAACCTGCCGGGACAGGGAAGTACGATGGGTTCCTTTATTTGAGAGGTGGGATCAAAGGTGTCGGCATGGTTCGGCCGGCGAGAATCGCTCAATTTGCTTCTCACGGATTCATTGTTTTTGCTCCCTATTACCGAGGTAACCTTGGAGGAGAGGGAAATGAAGATTTTGCGGGGGATGATCGTGAAGACGCCATTTCGGGTGTTGAATTGCTTAAACATTATCACAGAGTGGTCCCTAACCGGATCCATGTGTTTGGCTTTTCCCGTGGTGGGGTCATGGCGCTAATGACAGGCATCGAGCAGAGGGACGTCACATCCGTTGTTACATGGGGAGGCGTATCGGATATGTTCTTAACATATGAAGAACGTAAGGATCTCAGGAGAATGATGAAACGAGTCATAGGGGGAAGTCCCAATAAAGTACCGGAACGATACGAATGGCGTACCCCACTGTACGAATTAGAAAACCTTGAAGCTCCCGTATTGATCATTCACGGTGAAAAGGATCAGAACGTTTCAGTTGAGCATGCATATAGATTAGAAAAAAGACTGAAAGAGTTGGAGAAATCTGTTTCGTCCCGATACTTCAAAGAGTTTACGCATTATTTTCCACCACGAAAGAATCAACAAATCGTCTCCATGCTATGCACATGGATGAAAAATCAATAGACAGTGGTGTATTAAATAAAAGGCTCTTTTATGATCAAAGCTTGTAGCTATCATAATGAAGAAAGTAATAGTTGATTTCCGTTCCAGGATGCTCGCTTTCCGCGGGGCTGGCGGTGAGCCTCCTCGGCTTCGCCTTCGGGGTCTCACCTGTCCAGCTATTCCCGCAGGAGTCGAGCTTCCTTCCGCTCCAATCAACTTTCTAAGCATGTTTCTTTGAGAAAAAACAAAAACTTTTAGTAAACAACCCCTTTAAGGTGGAGGTAAATGATTTATAGAAGAATTCTGTTTTCTAATTAGATTGTTTTACGCTTTGTAGCTCTGTCACGAAAAATCTCTTGAAGATGGTGAGGGGAACTGCGTAGACTCCTGCGGAAGTACGGGCGTGCCGAGACCCCGTTCGGCTAAGCTGAGGAGGCTCGGCCGAACGCTAGCTGCAAGCGAAGCAGTTCCCCTCACCATCCAGCACATACTAATTGACAGAGCCTAGGCAGTTCTTATGTTAAAATAGGGCAAATAAAAAAAGGATTGAGGTCAAGCGAAATGGGCATGGGCTTGGAATTAAACACGATGATTGTGACAAAAGGAAAAGAAGTAAGGAAAGAAGAGAATCTGTTCGAGCTCCAAAAAGGTGGATATCGTCTTTATCCTATGCATATTCCGATAGATGTCAGAAAAACGAAACATAGTGATCCCAGTGGTTATGGAAGAATCGAAAAGATGGAGTGGACAGATGAGAAAACGACGATCCTTTATCGGTTGATTTCCTTGAATTCCACGAACTAAATAAAGGAGGGCTGTAAACATTCGCTTACAGCCCTCCTTTTATTGTATTTCCTCATATAAAATATAGCGATTATTCTCTGTCTGGGCGATCAGGTAGTTGCTGTGATCCTTCACGCTATAGATGGGTGTTCCTTTTTTCAGTGTATTTGCCGTGAAGTCATTAACAGGGTGATATTCACTATCAATCTTTTCTTTAATAGCCCCGAGCTTTTCATCCAGGACCAGCTTCTTCTCCTCAGAGACCTTCACATATTCCTTCTTGTTCACTACCATCATATCCCCGTATCCACATAATTCATAGGATGCAGGTTCTTTGTCGCCGCATGCACTTAATAAGAATACGCATAATATCAAAACAACCAATCGCTTCATGTTTTTCCTCCTTATCATTTCTTTACATACTCAAAAGATATTCAAGCTTGTACGTCAACATGTTTGTTTTTTTATTCAAAACTACATCAACTTTGAAATGGATATAGTGGTATAATGTTCCTTAAGTGAATAAACCCACGCAGAAATTAGGTGCTGATCTTTAGCATAAAGGGAATTCGGTGTGAATCCGAAGCTGTTTCCGCAACTGTAAGTGCTGACGAAATAAGAAGAACACCACTATTTGATCATTCAGATGGGAAGGTTCTTAGAGTAGGCTGACGCACGAGCCAGGATACCTGCCTTTTTTCCATCGTATTATACTCTTCGGAAGTTAAGGGTATGGTGCGGCTTTTTAGCATCTCTATTTTCATATGGATGACAACTGCCGGCCAATATTCTTGGGTGGTTTTTTTGTGTTTATGTACCCTCCCGGAAGATACGATAGGTGTTTCACAAACATCATTCAGAAAGGAGGAACTTACATATGGCAAATGATTTCCGCTACTTATGTTATCCCTATATGCGAGAGTCTGTTTCAACTGTAGATTTTGAGATCCGGACCGATTCACTGTCGACTAAAATCGGACTCGCGTCATCAATGACGGAACACTTACCAAAAGTGCACGACGATTTATTATATTTAGCTGAGATGGCGTACCATCTCAATGGCTCGGTGAGGGGAATGACGGCCATCATGGAAGAGGACTTGAATAAATTGAGCCAAATGTATGATCGTTATGTGTCGGAAGTCGAGGATCGTATCCAAACCTTTGTCCTTCCGCAAGGCTGTACAGCCGCATGTACGCTTCATACCTGTCGCAGTGAAGCGAAAAAGTCCGTCCGTGCCTTACATAAAGTCAGTACTGAGATGAAAGTGGAAAATATTTTATTTAAATACGCTCATTTACTGGCAAATGTCCTGTTTGTGATGGCTGTGTATGTGAATAAATGTGAAGGGATTGAAGAAATTCCTTTTGTGAGTAAATCGTATAGCGACAAAATATAGAAAAGCGGGGAAGATGAAATATGAAAAAATCATGGTTAAATAGTTTACTATTATCAATCATCCTGGTTGTTTTCGCAGGGTGCAGCAATGGGGAAGAAGTAACATCCACAAAGGAAGTCAAGCCTGAAAAGGAGTCTTATTCTGTGACCGATGACAGGGGAGAAGAAATTAGCTTTGAGAAAGTGCCGGAAACCGTTATTTCCTTACAGCCGAGTAACACAGAGATTCTCTTTGCCATAGGAGCCGGAGATAAGGTAATCGGGGCAACTGAATACGACAACTATCCTGAAGAAGCGAAGGAGATTAAAAGAGTGTCGGATTCCATGACGGTCAATGCTGAAGAGGTCATTGCACTAAAGCCGGAAGTTGTCATTGCTTATACCACTGGAGACGATGCCGGAGTGAAGCAGCTTGAAGAGGCGGGATTAAACGTATTCGTCATTCAATCTGCCCAAACCTTTGAAGATGTTTATGGGGATATTGAACAAATTGCAACGGTAATGGGAGTAGAGAAGAAGGGGAACGAATTGGTAGACGGCATCAAGCAACAGATTTCGGATGTGAAAGATAAAGTAAGCACGCTAAAGGAAAAAGAACAAGTATATTTTGAAATCAGTCCATCTCCTGATATCTATACAGCTGGAGCAGAAACATTTCAGCAGGAAATACTGGAAACGGCCGGGGTCGAGAATATCTTTGTAGATCAAAAAGGCTGGGTGAAAGTAGGAGAAGAAGAAATCATTAAACGTAATCCTAATATGATTTTGACGACAGTGGGGTATGTCGACGAGCCGACAGCTGAAATCAAGTCACGGGAAAGCTGGAAAGATGTAAAAGCAGTGAAAAATGGCCAGGTCTATTTCTTGGATTCAGACATTATGTCAAGACCGGGCCCACGTATTGGAGAAGCCGTTGAGCTTACAGCCAAAACGGTGTATCCGGAATTGTTTTCTGAATAAGATTGAATGTGAGATGGGGAAGACAATGATTTGCAAGAGGAATCATTGTCTTTTTCTGATAGATTGTTACTTTTTGTAGGTTTTGTAAAGCAAACATATTAGTACTGTCTTCTTTCTAAATAGCAACATATTTTTGCGGGGAAATCCTTATCATCACAAGTTCAACAATCTTCAACATTGTGTTAAAGTTAACCTAACATAATCACGTTAGGAGAATTCAATATGAGCAAACTGGAAGTCATAGTCTTGAATGAGGAGGATGCCAAAGTTGCAGAAGCATCCGGAGCAGATCGTCTTGAATTGGTGTCTGCCATACATGAGGGAGGATTAACTCCTGATTTACATGTGATAGAAAAAGTATTAAGGACTGTGTCGATTCCTGTTCAGATTATGATCCGTTTACATAGTAAATCTTTCTCGTATCAGTCTGATGAATTGCAAACCATGGCCGAACAAATTAGAACTATAGTTGAAATGGGAAGCCAGGGTATCGTTTTTGGCGCATTATCACATGAAGGTAAGCTTGATTCCCACGCTTTAAAGGAGATCGTACAAAATGCGAAGGGTCAATCGATTACTTTTCACCGCGCTATCGACCTGTCTCATGATCCAGTAGCCTTATGTAAAGGAATATTCCATTCAGGCTTAAACGTTGATCGAATTCTCACATCAGGAGGAAAATCTGAAGTGAGTAAGGGACTGGATACGATTGGTGAAATGAGGGAAATAGAGCAAATGGGAGGTCCCATTATCATGCCGGGTTCGGGTTTAACTGTGGAAAATATAGGCGAAATACACAGCAAGCTAAAAGCAAGAGAATATCATGTAGGATCAGGTGTCCGACATAATGGGTGCTATGACTTAGGGATAGACTCTGAAAAGGTAATGGAAATCAAACGTGTGATTATGTCCTAATTTGATTTGTTACTATACTACTATTGGAAAAAAGAATGAATCATGGTAAAAATAGTATGTAATACAATAGAATACTATCAATATTTCTACTAGGGGAGTCCGATACATTGCTTGGACTGAGAGGAGAACGCATAAGTTCTTTGACCCTTTGAACCTGATCTGGATGATACCAGCGTAGGGAAGTAGTACGGAAGCGTTTATTTGTGTTTTAAGGCGCTTACTACTTTTTGACATTTCGGGTTCTGATTATTCAGGACCCTTTTTTGTGTCTTCATGTCCTTTTGTAGAACAATGGGAAGCCTGACGCAGTAACTTCTAAGATCCAATCAAAAGGAGGAGAAGTTAAGTGGCAATCGAGTTAAAGACGCAATTTAAAAACAGTAAAAAAGTATATGTCGGAGGGTCAAGGCCAGACATACATGTACCGATGAGAGAAATAGAACTGAGTAGGACGAATGTTAATTTTGGCGTGGAAGAGAATGAACCGGTTCGTGTATACGATACAAGCGGACCTTATACAGATGAGCGTTACCAAGTCGATATTAATAAAGGGTTACCTTCTGTTCGCACAGAGTGGATCTTGGAACGTCAAGATGTCGCGGCTTACCCGGGACGTGAAATCGAGCCGGAAGATAACGGCTATAAAGGAGACGATCCTCGTGCAAACGTAGAGGCGTTCCCTACTATTAAACGTAACCCAATGCGGGCAAAAATGGGTCGTAATGTGACTCAAATGCATTATGCGAAAAAAGGAATTATCACACCGGAAATGGAGTTCATCGCTATCCGGGAAAATGTTGATCCTTCATTTGTAGTAGAAGAGGTAGCAAATGGCAGGGCCATCATTCCTGCCAATATCAATCATCCTGAATGTGAACCAATGATCATCGGTCGTCACTTTCATGTGAAAATAAACGCGAATATCGGAAACTCTGCCGTATCATCTTCCGTTGAAGAAGAAGTGGAGAAAATGACGTGGGCAACTCGTTGGGGTGCCGATGCCATAATGGACTTATCAACAGGTAAAAACATTCATACAACAAGGGAGTGGGTCATTCGAAACTCCCCTGTCCCTGTTGGTACGGTACCGATATATCAAGCACTTGAAAAGGTTAACGGGGTTGCTGAGAATCTTACATGGGGTGTGTACAGGGATACATTGATCGAACAGGCGGAGCAGGGTGTTGACTATTTCACCATTCATGCAGGTGTATTATTGAGGTATATTCACCTGACGGCTGATCGTACAACAGGCATTGTTTCCCGTGGAGGTTCAATCATGGCACAATGGTGTCTTGCCCATCATAAAGAGAACTTTCTTTATTCACATTTTGAAGATATATGTAAGATTTTAAAAGCCTATGATATCTCCGTTTCCTTAGGAGATGGTTTAAGGCCCGGATCAATTGCTGATGCGAATGATGAAGCACAGTTTGCCGAGCTTGAAACTTTAGGCGAGCTAACCAAAATTGCTTGGAAGCATGATGTACAGGTGATGATTGAAGGCCCTGGTCATGTACCGATGCATATGATTAAAGAGAATGTGGATAAGCAAATGGAAATCTGTCATGAAGCTCCTTTTTATACCTTGGGCCCATTAACGACAGATATTGCCCCGGGGTATGATCACATTACTTCCGCCATAGGGGCTGCCATGATCGGTTGGTTTGGAACAGCCATGTTGTGCTATGTAACACCGAAAGAGCATCTGGGATTACCGAATAAAGATGATGTGAGAGAGGGTGTCATTGCATATAAAATCGCTGCACACGCAGCGGATTTGGCGAAAGGGCATCCAGGGGCACAAGTAAGAGATAATGCCGTTTCTAAGGCTCGATTTGAATTTAGATGGAATGACCAATTTAATTTATCCCTGGACCCGGAACGTGCAAGGGAGTATCATGATGAAACACTTCCTGCAGAAGGGGCAAAAACGGCCCATTTTTGTTCAATGTGTGGACCGAAATTTTGTTCAATGAGAATATCACATGATATAAGGGAAATGAAGGAGAATAGCATTGATGACGCTCATAAGGAAATAGAAAAAGGATTGAAAGAAAAATCGAAGGAGTTTGTGGAAAATGGATCAAACATCTATCGATGAGCCTCTTTGTCATGTACTCAAATTGAAGAATGATATCATAAAGCTCAATCAGAGGGTTATCCAACTCGAAAAAGAAGTGAAGAGCATCCAGGAAAACTGCAGGCATGTCTTCTATGAAACGCATGTAACAAGATCTTGTATCATATGTCATTATGTAGAAAGTACCTATTATTAGAAACGTGTAAGTTATAGATTAAATTTCTTTTGACAGCTTGTATGGACCGTGCTACGATTATTACAAATTTCGGAATAGTAAATGAATATATATGTGTGACTCTTATTGAGAGAGGTGGAGGGACTGGCCCTGTGAAACCCGGCAACCATTCAACCGATGTGTTGAATAGGTGCTAATTCCTGCAAAGCAAATGGCTTTGGAAAATAAGAGAGGATTCTAATAAACATGAAGCCCTCTCTATCGCAAGAGAGGGCTTTTCGTTTTTATGAAAGAAAAATTAAATAAACAAATGCAATAGGTGCTGAGTCATGCTCAGCTAAAAGGGAAGACCGGTGAAAATCCGGCACGGTCCCGCCACTGTGATGGGGAGCGACTTATCATTCAACCACTATTTCTGTTGAAATGGGAAGGGATAAGGAGCTGTGAACCTAAGTCAGGAGACCTGCCTGTTGTATGCGCTTATGCTCTACGTGGATATAGAGAGGGGTGAGGAATACGTGTTGAGAATACAAATTGGTCTCAACTCTAGTTAGTGATACGTATGAATCTCTCTTTCATTTGAAAGAGAGATTTTTTTGTTGATGACAATCATATCAAGTATAAGGAGTGAGGAATGAATGAGTAAGGTGATCAGTTCCAATTTAGGTTATCCAAGGATCGGTGAAAAGCGTGAATGGAAAAAGACACTGGAACAATTTTGGGCAGGGAAGATTGAAAAGGATTCCTTCTTAGAGCAAATGGAAGAAATACGAGTCAACCATTTGAAGAAGCAATTAGATCAGGGGATTGATTTAGTTCCGGTTGGAGATTTCAGCTTATATGATCATGTGCTTGATACAGCCGTCATGTTCGGCTTGGTTCCCGAGAGGTTTCATTATAGTGGGGGTAAGGTCTCTCTTGATACGTATTTTGAAATGGCCAGAGGATCGAAGGACGCGGTGGCATTAGAAATGACAAAATGGTTTAACACCAACTATCACTATCTCGTGCCTGAACTTGATGGGATCATACCTCAGTTAGTGGAAAATCGTCCCCTGCATTTTTTTAGAGAGGCAAAACAAAAGCTGGGTATAGAAGGGAAACCGGTTATCTTAGGTCCTTTCACTTTTGTGAAATTGTCTAAGGGGTATGAAACCGGTGATTATAAAACTCTTGTTGCTCGATTTGTCCCTCTTTATGCTGAAGTACTGCGTGAATTACAGGAAGAGGGGGTAGAGTGGGTACAAATGGATGAACCGATCTTATGCACATCCATCGGGGATGAAGAGATGGATCAATTCAAGGAAGTCTATCAAACGTTTAAAGAATCCTGCCCCGGGTTAAAGATCATCCTTCAAACCTATTATGATAGTTTGGAAAGGTACCAGCGGGTGTTAGCACTCCCGGTAGACGGCATAGGGATAGATTTTGTGCATGATCGTGGTGAGAATTTGGCGGCGCTGAAAAAATTTGGTTTTCCTAAGGATAAATTCCTGGCTGCCGGCATTCTTGATGGCAGGAATATTTGGAGAAGTAATCTTGCTGATACCCATTCGCTTCTATCGTCCCTTGCGGGGGATGTTCCGGGTGATCGCTTGATCATACAACCATCATGCAGTTTACTACATGTACCTGTAACCGTGCAGAATGAAGAAACAATTGGTACACCTCTCATTGACGCTCTATCATTCGCTGATGAGAAATTACATGAAATCACTATTTTAACGAAGGGGATTCGTAAGGGAGCCGAGACAATAGAAGATGATATCTCTGAAAGTGAAACGGCGATAAGGAATTTAAACGAATCAACGCTGCGTAATAATAGGAAGGTGCAGGAAGAGGTTGAAGAATTGCATCCCAACAATGTCGGGAGAAAAGATCCTTTCCATTTTCGTAAACAGGAACAGGCCAAGTACTTTTCATTACCTTTTCTACCTACCACTACAATCGGCAGTTTTCCTCAAACCCAGGAAGTGAGAAGGCAAAGGCTGAAATGGAGGAAGGGAGATCTTTCTGAAGGGGAGTATCAGCAATATATTCAGGCAGAAATCAAACGTTGGATTGAAATTCAGGAACAAATCGGCCTTGATGTGTTTGTACATGGTGAATTCGAGCGGACGGATATGGTTGAATTCTTTGGTGAGAAATTAGAAGGTTTTCAATTTACGAAGTATGGCTGGGTACAATCATACGGTTCCAGATGTGTGAAGCCACCACTCATATATGGTGATGTGAAATTTAAAGAACCTATGACCGTTAGAGAAACGGTATATGCTCAATCCTTAACGGATAAACCGGTGAAAGGGATGTTAACGGGCCCGATCACAATTCTAAACTGGTCATTTGTTCGGAATGATGTATCACGTTATGAAGTAGCTAATCAAATCGCTTTTTCTCTTCAAAAAGAGATAGAGGAATTAGAAGCCAATGGCATTCGTATGATACAAGTTGACGAGCCGGCACTTAGGGAAGGACTGCCTTTAAAGAGTGAAAATTGGGAGGAATATCTCAACGCTGCCGTTTACGCTTTCAAATTGGCCACTTCATCAGTACAGAACCAAACCCAGGTCCATACACATATGTGCTATTCGGATTTTGAAGATATTATAGATGCCATCAGTGATCTGGATGCTGATGTCATCTCGATTGAAACCTCAAGAAGTCATGGGGAATTAATCCAAGTTTTTGAAGACAATACGTATGACAAAGGGATTGGACTGGGGGTATATGACATACACAGTCCCCGGGTGCCGAAGCGTGAAGAATTAATCCGTAATATACACCGGGCTCTTGAAGTGCTGGATGCCGATTTATTCTGGGTCAACCCGGATTGTGGTTTGAAAACACGTGGGATCGATGAGACGGTATCAGCTCTTAAAACCATGGTGGAAGCGGCGGAACAAGTGCGTGAAGAGATGCTCATGAAAAAGGAAGGATAATTGTCAATATGATCGAGTACCGATGATTACGTTCCTTTGATCCACCTTTTCAAAATGCAGGGCGCAGTTGAAAAGAATTGCGTCCTGCTCATAAGGAGATAAAAAGAAAATGCCATACATAGCCATAGGAAGAATCATTCAAGTATTTAATGAACATCAGCCAAATCGCACTATCCTATATTTGGTGAGTGATAAGGGGATCGATGAGTTCCCAAAAGGGAGGGTTTCATTAAAAACCGCTTTAGCATGGCAGGCGGAAGAAAAGATATGCAATGTCTATGCTCCCAGTTAAATTTTAGAGGGAGAAAAAAATAAGCTTCCCAAAATCCTTTGAATTGTGTTAACTTAATGTTATACATAGTTTACATACGCAAGGGGGATTTGAAAGTGAACGGAGAAAAACTAAGGGTGATCATTCACTGTGCCATCTTTGCTGCGATTACGGGGATTTTCGCTCAAATCGAGATTCCACTGCCACTCGTTCCAATCAGCGGGCAAACATTAGCAGTAGGAATTACAGCGACGATTCTTGGAAGCCGATATGGTGCGTTCGCCATGGTATGCTATGCAGCCCTCGGAGCAGTCGGTGTTCCTGTATTTGCAGGCTTCAGTGGAGGGGCACAGGTACTGGTCGGTCCTACGGGAGGCTATATTTTCGGCTTTATCATAGCGGCTTTCTTTACAGGCTTCATTCTTGAGAAAACAAAATTCACCATACCGATGGCGATGATTGCCAATACAGTCGGAATGATCATTACGTTGATCCTGGGTACCATTCAACTGAAATTCGTAGCCGACCTTAGCTGGAATCAGGCAATGGCAGCTGGGGTATATCCATTTATCGTTGTTGGACTTATCAAAGCATTCCTGGCCAGCTGGATTGGAATCACTGTAAGACAACGACTGGTTCAGGCGAGATTGATCGGGAATCGGAAAGCAGCAGCATAATGAAAAAAAGTTGACTCCTTGTTGGGAGTCAACTTTTTTATGACTAAAATTTATACATAGACCAATAGCCAATATCCTTGAATCCGATTCGCTTATAAATTTTTCCTGCTTCAGGATTATCATAGAATAGGCATAACTCTTTTCCTTCTTCTAGTACGTCACGACATAGCTTCGTCATGCACTCGGTGGCATACCCTTTTTTCTTATGCTCAGGATGTGTGCAGACAGCGACAATCATCGCAGACATACTGTTTTCGGCGGTTGTGGAAGCAGAAGAAACAAATTTACCGTCTTCTTCTACATAATAGCTTCTCGAAACACCGGCCTCCATGCTATGTTTTCTTTCTTCTACAGAAAAATCGCCACCACTAAATTCAGGGATGCTGTTCAATAGGTCCACAAGTTTAGGTAGATCAGTGAGGGTAGCCTGTTGTACATGAGGCAGGTCTTGTCGATCCATTGATTCCGTGTTGTCACATTTCGCATAGTGCATATGTCTTATTGATTTAATTTCTCTGGATAAAAAGGGTTCAACCTGCGTCACGATCCTTTTTAATCCAGAAACGATACTGTAGTCTTCAGTCTCATTAATGATTGCGGCAAACCCTTCCGCATCAAATTCCCCCATGGAAAAAGGGATGAAGTTTTCTCTGTACTTAAGGAGGATTCCCCTCAAATTCCCTTCCGCGTCAAAGTCGCCCCAGATTTTCTGGAATTCCTGTTCATATCCGAAGGCTTCGATGTCCCCGATAATAAACAAATTCTCAGCCGGCTGCTTATGAATGAGTTGCTGGCAAATATCATGATCTTGTTCTGTAAGCTGTCTGATCATCTTGGTTCCCCCCTGTAAATAATCATTATCATACCAAAATTAGAAATATTTAGTAAAGAGTTATTTTTAGGGGAATTTGATTAATAGACGATACAAATGATGTAAATTGAATAATTTCAGTTGGACTAACAGAAGTTATGAATAGCTACACTTTTCTTATGAAATACCATGCGTGGTTTTAAATTCATTAAAATAGGGAATCTTAGCATCAAACACAGTTACTAGGAGGGAAACTCATGCTTTGGACCATTATTGGAATTCTTTTAGTCCTTTGGTTACTCGGATTGATTTTTAAAATCGGAGGAGCCATCATCCATGTTTTACTTGTTATTGCCATTGTTGTCTTTTTATTTAACAGAATCACCGGGCGTAAAAAAGGATTATAACCATAACAAAGGTCCGTCCCTCAAAATAGAGGGACGGACCTTTGTTATATAGACTATTTTACGGCCGGGCCGCCTTTAAGTTCGATTTCAGATGGTACGTTTGAGAATTTCTTGAAGTTTTCGTTGAATTTGTGGGCAAGTTCTTTTGCCTTCACTTCATAGGCTGCTTCATTGGACCAGGTTTTCTTTGGTTGAAGCACTTCGTCAGGAACACCAGGAACGTGAACAGGGATGTTCAGACCAAAGATGTCGTCCGTTTCAGTTTCAACGTGAGTGAGTTCCCCTTCAAGAGCTGCTTGAATCATAGCACGGGTGTAAGATAACTTCATGCGGTTACCAACACCGTATTCTCCACCGGTCCAACCAGTGTTCACTAAGAATACTTGTGCATTGTGCTCATCGATTTTCTTCCCAAGCATCTCAGCATAACGAGTTGCCGGGAGTGGCAGGAATGGTGAACCAAAGCATGTCGAGAAAGTGGCTTGCGGTGAAGTGATCCCGCGCTCAGTACCTGCAAGCTTCGATGTATATCCGCTCAAGAAGTGATACATTGCTTGTTCTTTCGTCAGCTTGCTGATCGGAGGTAATACCCCGAATGCATCAGCGGTTAAGAATACAATGGTATTTGGATGTCCTGCAACACTTGGTTCAACGATGTTATCCATCGCTTGAAGAGGGTACGCAGCACGAGTATTTTCTGTTAACGTGTTATCCTCATAATCAGCGATGCGGGAATTGTCATCTAGAACCACGTTTTCAAGGACAGAACCGAAACGGATCGCATCAAAGATTTGTGGCTCCTTTTCACGTGTCAGACCGATACACTTAGCGTAGCAGCCGCCTTCGATATTGAATACACCGTTAGGAGACCATCCGTGCTCATCATCGCCGATTAAACGACGGTTCGGATCTGCGGACAATGTCGTTTTGCCTGTACCGGATAAACCGAAGAACAATGCCACATCTCCTTCACGTCCGACATTTGAAGAACAATGCATGGAAAGGATATCGGATTCTGGAAGTACGTAGTTCATGACAGAGAAGATCGATTTCTTCATTTCACCTGCATACTCAGTTCCACCTATTAGGACAATTCTTCTTTCAAATGATACAATGATAAATGTTTCAGAGTGAGTTCCATCTTCTGCTGGATCTGCCTTGAAGTTCGGGGCAGAAACGACGGTGAATTCTGATTGATGACCTTTTAGCTCTTCTTCTGTAGGGCGAATGAATAATTGGTGAGCGAAAAGATTATGCCAAGCGAATTCGTTGATCACTTGAATCGGTAGTCTATGTTTTGGGTCAGCACCTGCGAACCCTTTGAAAGAAAATACTTCTTCTTTTTCTTTTAAGTAATCTAATACTTTTGTATATAGTTTATCGAATGATTCTGAAGAGATTGGTTGATTGACAGAACCCCACTCAATCTTATCCTTCGTGGATGGTTCTTCTACAATGAATTTATCCTTAGGAGAGCGTCCTGTGTATTTACCAGTTTCTGCTCTGACTGCACCTGATGATGTTAAAGCGCCTTCATTTCGTTGAAGGACTTTTTCAACTAGTTGGGAAACAGATAATTGTTCCTGAATGTTTTGACCGTTAAGTAATTCTGTTAATTCATTAGACATGCTCACTGAATTCATTAGAACCCTTCCTTTATATAAATTTAATGATCTCGTTTGCTTCACAAAAATAGTATAACACAATTGAATCATTAGTCTATACTATTTATTCAATTTTATAATGTGTCTTCATATTGTCACATTTTTTGTCCGAAAATAGCTTGTACCTTCTTATATATATGAAGAAAAAATCATAATGTTTAGCCTCATTGCCTAATTAGGTTATTTTAAGAGGCCAAGATAGGTTTGAATCATGAAAAGACCAAGCTTGAATGGTTAAACATGTCACTAGAAAAAAAGTTGACACCATTTGTACGAAACGTTATCATAGTTCCTTGAACGGATACTCTTATCCTGAGCTGGTGGAGGGAGCAGACCCTATGAAACCCAGCAACCTGCTAAATAGTTAATGGATCTTATTCTTTTGAAACGATCCGATTAAGCGAAGGTGCTAAACTGAGGCAAGGTCCAAGAACCTTGAACGATAAGAGAGAAAAGGCGCGGCTATGATCTGAAACCTTTCCTCTAATGCTTTAATCATGAGGAAGGGTTTTTTCTGTTTATAGTGGATCAAATGCACATAATGCATGATTTTTTTATAAAAAAACCATGTTTACTTCATACTACTTAGGGAATGAGTACCGTATCTGTTTAATGTTTTGTTAGATCAAAGTCTAACAATTATGCTTAAGGAGGAACCTTGATGTCAACTAAACGTCGTCTGTTTACATCTGAGTCCGTAACCGAAGGACATCCAGATAAAATTTGTGACCAAATCTCTGATTCAATTCTTGATGCAATTCTTACAAATGATCCGAATGCTCGTGTAGCATGTGAAACGTCTGTTACGACGGGTCTTGTTCTTGTTGCGGGTGAAATTACAACGAGTACGTATGTCGATATTCCCAAAATCGTTCGTGAAACGATCCGTGAAATTGGCTATACTCGTGCGAAATATGGCTTTGATGCCGAGACATGTGCTGTATTAACATCCATCGATGAGCAATCTGCTGATATCGCTCAAGGTGTAGATCAGGCACTTGAAGCTCGTGAAGGTCAAATGACGGATGAAGAAATTGATGCAATCGGTGCAGGTGACCAGGGGTTAATGTTTGGATTCGCTTGTAATGAAACGAAAGAGCTTATGCCTCTTCCGATTTCCCTCGCCCACAAAATTTCCCGTCGTCTGACTGAAGTTCGTAAAGAAGAAATCCTTCCTTACTTACGTCCGGACGGAAAAACTCAAGTAACCGTTGAATATGATGAAAACGATAAGCCGGTTCGTATTGACACGATCGTTATCTCAACTCAGCATCATCCTGAAGTGACGCTTGAGCAAATCCAACGTAACCTAAAAGAATATGTCATCGATCCTGTTGTACCGAAAGAATTGATCGATGAGCAAACAAAATACTTCATCAACCCGACTGGTCGTTTCGTTATCGGCGGACCACAAGGTGATGCAGGGTTAACAGGACGTAAAATCATCGTTGACACATACGGCGGATACGCTCGTCACGGTGGCGGTGCATTCTCTGGTAAAGATGCAACGAAAGTGGACCGTTCTGCAGCCTATGCAGCACGTTATGTAGCGAAGAACATTGTGGCAGCAGGACTTGCTGAAAAATGTGAAGTTCAATTAGCGTATGCAATCGGTGTTGCTCAACCGGTATCCATTTCAATTGATACATTTGGAACAGGTAAAGTATCAGAAGACGTTCTAATTGACGTTGTTCGCAATAACTTTGATCTGCGTCCTGCAGGAATCATCAAAATGCTGGACCTTCGTCGTCCGATTTACAAGCAGACAGCTGCTTACGGACACTTTGGCCGTAACGATATTGATCTACCTTGGGAGCGTACGAATAAAGCGGAAGCATTAAAAGCGGAAGCGTTAAGCGAATAAGGAAAGATAGAGATAGAAGAGACCAACACTTATCAGGGTGTTGGTCTTTTTTTACGATATGGTACGACGGTGGGGAAGTTTGTTGTGCCGAATGGCAGGTATATCGAGATTATGGCAGATATATTTTGAAAATGGCAGTTGAATCCGAAACGGGGACCCGCCTGCAAGAAAATATTCCATGAGTATTCTCAGGAAGGTTGGGGTATCCCAAGTATAGGATATTAAAATGGGTTGATGCTTTTATAATATTGTCCTTTTTCTGCGTATTCTTTCGAAATTCGCTTCATTTCGCTAATGTCATGTTCATTTAACTCTCTCACCACTTTTGCTGGCCGACCGAATGCCAGTGTGTTGGGTGGAATGACTTTGCCTTGTGGAACAAGGCTTCCTGCCCCGATAAATGCTCCTTCTCCAATTTCAGCATTATCGAGAATGATCGACCCCATGCCGATCAATGCTTTCTTTCGGATTTTGCAGCTATGTAGAATCACTCCATGGCCTACGGTTACTTCATCTTCAAGAATAAGAGGGTTATTTGGGCTCTGATGAAGAATGGAATTATCCTGTATATTTACTTTATTACCGATTTTCGTTGGAGCGACGTCCCCTCTGATGACGGTGTTAAACCAGATGCTGGACTCTTCACCGATCTCCACATCCCCGGAAATGGTGACATAATCGGCAATGTATGCCGAGTGAGCGATGATTGGTTTTTTATCATAATATGGATAGAGCATTTTATACTACCCCTTTCAAGAATATTTACTATAATAATGGTAGCAGAATTCATTCACATAGAGAACTATTAAGGAGGAATTGCCATGTGGAAATGGGAAACAGATCAAGAAGCAAAGGCAGTCATCGTCATCGTTCATGGAGCAATGGAGCATCATGGTCGGTACGGGTGGCTCATTGAAATGTGGCGTGCAACAGGTTTCCATGTCATCATGGGGGATTTACCAGGTCAGGGGATGACTTCAAGAAGTAAAAGAGGACATATCGATTCGTTCGATGAATATATAGTTGAAGTGAAAGATTGGGTACAGGCGGCGTACCAATTTGAATTGCCTGTATTTCTGATTGGTCATAGTATGGGTGGGCTTGTTGCGGTCCGTATGCTTCAGGAATCCCATGTGAACCTGGCAGGGGTGATATTGTCCTCACCTTGTTTAGGCTTGGTCACGACCCCGTCAAAGCCGATCGAGCTCTTGTCCCACGGTTTAAATAAGATCGCTCCCATGGTGAAATTCCCATCAGGATTAACGATCGATATGGCAACGAGAAATGCAGATGTACGTGAAATTGACAGCAACGATTCACTCTATATCACCAAGGTGTCTGTCCGCTGGTACAGGGAGCTCGCCCAAGCGATAAAACTGGCTTTTGTAAACTTGGAAAAAATGCCTGACGTCCCTCTGCTCGTGTTGCAGGCTGGTGACGACAAAATCGTCGATAAAAAAGCAGTGAAAAAGTGGTTCAACGAACTGTCTTTATCTGAAATGCATTACAAAGAATGGCCGAAATGCTATCATGAAATCTATAATGAACCAGAAAGAGAAGATATCTTTGAGTACTCCAAAATTTTCATTGAAAGTCGTTTGAAAGCGCTAGGATACATTTTGTAAAAGAGGTGGTAAAGGTGTCCATACCAAGTGATCCCTTTTCGTTAATGACAAGAGTATACCGAAATGTTTTTCCGATTGTTCATAAAGAATTAGATGAGTGGAAAAGGCGGGCTGAATCGATCCCCAATCAGGAATTAAGAAGTCAGGCCCTTGCCAGTATCGAACATAAAACGTTTCACTGTGAAGGTGGATCGATCCTTTCCCTGCTGGCACTGGACAAGAAAGAAGAAACGATTCGATTCATCGTCGCCTATCAAACGATAAGCGATTATTTGGATAATCTGTGTGATCGAAGCGTTTCCCTGGATCCCGACGATTTTGCCCTTCTTCATCAATCCATGAAAGACGCCCTGACGGTGGGCGCTGTGCCTGTCAATTACTATGCTTTAAGGGCCGATCAGGATGACGGGGGGTATCTGAGGGATTTAGTGCTTACCTGTCAGTCGGTTCTTGAAGCATTACATCACTATGACAGCATCAAAAAGGATCTTATACAACTTTGTGAATACTACTGCGACTTGCAGATACATAAACATGTAAAAAAAGAAGAAAGGGTAGGAAGGCTGCAGAATTGGTTTGAAACTCACCGTTCGAACCTTCCGGAAATGAATTGGTACGAGTTTTCCGCCTGCTCCGGATCCACACTCGGTATCTTCTGTTTAGTGTCATACGCATGCCGGAGCGATTTTCAGCCGTCTCACACAGAAAAAATCAAACGTGGATATTTTCCATACATTCAGGGCTTACATATTCTTCTTGATTACTTCATCGACCAGGATGAGGACCAGGAGGGGGGAGATTTGAACTTCTGCTTCTATTACGAGGATGATGAGCATTTAAAGGAGCGGCTGTTACATTTCCTGCAAAAAGCAGACGAGCACACCCATGAACTGCCCCATGCCCATTTTCACCGGCTGATCAACAAAGGACTCATCGGCGTTTACCTGTCAGACGACAAGGCAAATAAACAAGAAAAAGTACAATCCTTCTCCAAACAATTCATCGCACAAGCCGGCTGGATCACCAGATTCTTCTACATCAACGGAAAAATCTACCGAAAATGGAGAAATCGTAGAAAAACATCCTAAAAAAGAGGGACGGACCTTCGACACCAGTGTCGAAGGTCCGTCCCTCTTTTTGTCTCTTTCATCAAACTTAAGTCGTATGAGTAAATACTAAATTCGACCTTTAATACCATATTTATACAAATAATATTCGTTGAGTTCTTTCGTATTACGACATAATACCCATCTGATTCTTATCGGAATATCATACTATTTATCTAAAAATCCATTATTTCGTAATACTAAATAACTAATGTATTCTGAAAAGATTTACTTTTCAGAATAATGAAGTATATTTTAATTAGTGTAAAAATTTAGTACATAAAAAGAGGGGGAATACTGTTTGAAATCTCGTAAAGTATTATCGATGGCCATGGTTGCGGCATTAAGTGTAGGAGCATTTGCTGTACCTGGATCAGCTGCAACCACAGTGCCTGAAAATGTGTTAGCGAAGCCGGCATTGAAACATGATCATAAACATGGAGGGCCTTTTGATTTAGGCATTGCGAATGACGAACGCCTGATTGAAATGCTGAAGGAAGAAGGCAAGATCAAGCAAAATGCGACAACCGCTGAAGCGGAAAAAGCATTGCAAAAGTTCCTGAAAGCGAAAGCGGAATCTGCTGAAAAAGAAGCGGAAGAAGGCGAACTAGAAGGTGAAGAAGCAGAAGTGAAGACTAAGCTTCAAAAAGAAATGAAGAATAACAGCTTGACTTCAGGTAAGGGAAATAAGCTTGGAAAAGCAAAGAAGAATGCACCGGCTTCTGTGGAAGAAGAAGCATATAATGGAGAGAAAAGAACGGATGAAGTATTAGTTCTATTAGTGGATTATCCCGATAAGCCACATAATTCTATGACAGCTGATGAAACTGATATGTATTACGAAGGTGATGATGCTTATTCCCGTGAGCATTATCAAGATATGTTGTTTGGTACAGGGGGTTGGACAGGCCCAGACGGTAAAAACTATGTTTCCATGAAGCAATATTATGAACAACAGTCAGGTGGAAGCTATTCTGTAGAAGGTGAAGTTGCAGGGTGGTATACAGCGAGTAAGCCTGCAGCAGCATATGGTGGAAATGATCCACAGCCTGACGGAAGTGATGTTGATGCTCGAGGTCTTGTAAAAGAAGCTTTAGCAGCAGCAGCTGCAGATCCTGATGTAAACCTTGCTGACTATGACAAATGGGATCGATATGATCTAGATGGTGATGGAGATTATCTTGAACCAGACGGACTTGTTGATCACTTAATGGTTATTCACTCTGGTGTGGGTGAAGAAGCAGGCGGCGGATCGTTAGGGTCAGACGCAATCTGGTCTCATCGTTGGAATTTAGGTGGTATTTTCCCAATCGAAGGTTCTCCGGCACCTGAAGTGGATTATTGGGGAGAAGGAACAATGTATGCTTACGACTACACTATCGAACCTGAAGATGGTGCTGTCGGGGTCATGGCCCATGAATTCGGTCATGATTTAGGTCTTCCAGATGAGTACGATACCCAGTACACAGGAACAGGAGAGCCGGTAAGCTACTGGTCCATCATGGCAAGTGGAAGCTGGGCTGGGGATATTCCGGGGACTCAGCCTACTGGATTCAGTCCTTATATGAAGGAAATGCTTCAGTCATCTGCAGTGGTGGATAATGAAGGTACTGAAGGTAATTGGTTAACGGGTACGGAAGTGAGCATGGGTGATGTTGATAGAAAAGGAGAAGAGGTTCTTCTTGACGAAGCAAACACAAAAGGTACAAACAACGACGTAGTGAAAGTCAACCTTCCTCAAAAAGAAACAGTCATCAATGAGCCGGCGAGCGGTGAATATGAGTACTTCTCAGGAAGTGCTGATGACTTACACAATTATTTAACTACTACTGTGGATTTAACGAATGCTACATCTGCTAAGTTCAATTTCAAAGCTTGGTATGACATTGAAACAGATTGGGATTATGCATATGTAACAGTGAACGGTGAACCGGTGGCAAGTGATATTACTACCGATACTAATCCTAACGACTCTAATCTTGGAAATGGAATCACTGGTTCTTCAAACGGCTGGATAGACGCTTCATTCGACCTTTCAGCTTATGCTGGACAAGAAGTTGAAGTAGCAATCGAGTATGTAACAGATGCTGCCGTTTCAAATCCAGGCTTATATGCAGATGATCTTTCTGTAGTAGTGGATGGACAAGAAGTATTGTTTGATGACGCTGAAGGCGACGCTAAATTCAATTTAGACGGCTTCACGAAAGACGACGGTATCAAACGCTCGGACCACTACTACCTACTGGAATGGCGCAGCCACAACGGTGTCGATGAAGGTCTTGCCAACATCCGCCGTGGTGCAAGCATAATGAAATATGATGGTGGTCTGGTAGTATGGTACGTTGACAAACAATTCAGCGAAAACTGGACAGGAGCTCATCCTGGAGATGGATTCGTCGGTGTTGTCGACGCAGACCAAAAGACAAACTATTGGAGTGATGGTACAGCTGGATCGACTCGTTACCAGGTTCACGATGCTGCATTCAGCTTGAATAAATCCGAGAAAATGTTCTTGGATTACTCTGATATTACTGGTATCACGATGAAAGACAACCACACCAAACGTAACCCATTATTTGACGACAGTGCGGATTACAGCAACAAAGGTATGGTAGACGCCGGACGTAATGTACCGAACTATGGATTGAAATTCCGTGTAATTGGAGAAAGTGCTGACGGAACAGTCGGTAAAGTGTTAATTTACAAAAAATAAGTAAGTAAAGGGTGACTGCCTTCCCGGCAGTCACCCTTTAAGCATGTTATTGGACATTTTTTACTTCTGAATTGATAATAATACTCACATCAATTAAAGGAGATGTCCATTTTGAAGCTCAGTGTATTAGATCAGTCACCCATTTCAGAAGGAATGAGCCCACAAGAGGCTTTACATCATACAGTACAATTAGCACAACATGTGGAGAAGTTGGGATTCGAACGTTTCTGGGTATCCGAGCATCATGATTCCACGGGACTTGCTGGTTCCTCACCGGAGGTCTTGATCGCTCACCTGGCACAGAATACATCAAGGATTCGTGTCGGTTCCGGAGGGGTTATGCTTCCTCATTACTCTTCATACAAAGTAGCGGAGAATTTCCGATTGCTTGAAGGGTTAAATCCGAATCGAATTGACTTAGGTTTGGGGAGGGCGCCTGGCGGAATGCCAATGGCAACGATGGCCCTGCACGACGGGAAGCCGAGGGACGTCAATCGTTATCCTGAACAAATCGATGACCTGCTGGGGTATTTAACCGATTCATTACCGGATACTCATCCCTATCAAGGATTAACGGCAGCTCCGATGATTGAAACGATGCCGGAAGTATGGATGCTCGGTTCAAGTCCATCCAGTGCGATGCTTGCGGCACAAAAAGGATTACCGTATACCTTTGCCCAGTTTATTAACGGGGAAGGCGGCCCTCAATATTCGCAGGCTTACAGAAATAACTTTGTTCCTTCCGAATACCTGAAGGAGCCGAAGAACATCGTAGCCGTGTTTGCCATCTGTGCTGAAACGGATGAAGAAGCAGAAAGAGTCGCATCCAGCATAGACTTGGCGATCTTGATGATTGAACAGGGCATGCGTTCAAACGGGACACCAAGTCCTGAAAAAGCGGCAGCTTATCAGTACACTCCATTTGAAGAAATGAGAGTGCGGGAAAATCGCAAACGCATGGTCGTTGGAAATCCTAAAAAAGTGAAAGAACAACTACTTTCACTCAGTGAACAGTACCAAACAGATGAAATCATGCTCGTCAGCATCACCTATGATTTCCAGGACAAACTCAAATCATTCGAATTAATCGCAAACGAGTTGTTATAAAAGTAGGGACGGACCTCGAAAGGTCCGTCCCTATTTTTATTGGCCAGCTGCAGGGCTTAGAGGCTCGAGGTCATAAGCCGAACTCACCAAAAAGGCAAAAATCAGCCTTTTCGGCAAGTCCGGTTTATGCTTGTCGCCTCTAGGCAAGCCCTTCCGCTTTTCTGTTTATCTCTTCTCCAATGCCACAATAAATGGAGGATTATTCAGCTGGTTCATGAATTGGTACCTCAGGACATGAACATAGTTTTGGTCCAGTCTTTCAACATAGCGAAGGATGTAATCCCTCTCTACCGCACCCTCAGGATGCCCGTGATAAATGACAAGGACGAGGATCCCTTCAGGTGCCATCATTTCCAGAATTTGATTCAAGGCGAGTATCGTCGTTTTCGGACGGGTAACGATATCCTTATCACCGCCCGGTAAGTATCCAAGATTAAATACTGCCCCTGTCACCTTCCCGTGATGCAATGGAGGAATGACGTTCATTACTGTCTCGTGCCCTTGGTGAAAGAGTGTCACCCGGTGAGCAAGATCATGGGTGATGAGCTGTTCTTTTGTGCTTTCTATGGCATCCTCTTGAATATCAAAACCGTATACACGGCCATTTTCTCCGACTAACCGAGCCAGGAATAAGGTGTCATGCCCATTCCCGAGTGTTGCGTCTATTGTAATGTCTCCTGGTTTGACAGCCCGTTCCAGAAGCTCTCTCGCAAAAGGTAAGATTCGATCTAATTTCATGCTTTCACATCCACTTTATAAAATTTTCCCTGCCAGCTGTCCCGGCGTTTAAGTTCATCGTCTATCGCGTTCAATACACTCCATTTGTTCACGCTCCACATCGGTCCGATCATCAGGTCGATAGGTCCGTCCCCCGTAATGCGGTGAACGATCATTTCAGGTGGAATGACTTCCAGCTGATCGCAAACCAGTTTTACGTAGTGATCGAAATCCATGAAGTCGAGCAGTCCTTTTTCGTATTGCTTGACCATGGGAGTTCCTTTCAGCAAATGCAAGAGGTGGATTTTGATACCTTGGACGTCAAGCTTGGCCACTTCACGTGCTGTTTCCATCATCATTTCTTCATCTTCTTGAGGAAGTCCGTTAATAATATGGGAACACACCCGTATACCGTGTTTTCTTAAATTATTGACTCCTTCGACATAGCATTGATAATCGTGGGCGCGATTAATCAATCCGGCGGTTTTTTCATGAACGGTTTGCAGGCCCAGTTCTACCCATAAATAGGTTCTTTCGTTCAATTCAGCTAAGTATTCGACCACATCGTCAGGGAGACAATCCGGGCGGGTGGCGATGGAAATACCTACAACACCATCTTGCCGGAGAACTGATTCATACTTCTCTCTTAGCACATCCACAGGTGCGTGAGTGTTTGTGAAGGCTTGGAAATACGCCATATACTTACCATCTTTCCACTTCTTATGCATTCTTCCTTTAATGTCGTTGAATTGCTTTTCTAAGGAGTCGACCCTGCTCCCCGCAAAGTCCCCAGAGCCTGAAGCACTGCAAAAGGTACAGCCGCCATGGGCGACCGTGCCGTCACGGTTCGGGCAATCAAAACCGCCATCCAAAGCAACCTTAAAGACTTTATGTCCAAAGTGATTTCGTAAATGGTAATTCCACGTATGATATCGTTTTAAATCTGTGGCATATGGAAATGGGTTTGTCTCGATGACAAACACCTCCTACGTTTCAATATGTGTAACAGTATGTATGACGCTCAAAAAGATTTTATCATGAACACGGGGTCAAATGTATCCTCCATAGAGAAATAGGCGAAGATTACCACTTCTGAAACGGGCAATCAGGTTCAAACTAAGATGGAGGAGAGTAAGGATGGGACCTTCCTCTTCTTTAGTCCAAACATCAAGGAGGTAGTCGTAATGGCAACAAGAAATTCGGTTGATGAATGCATTCAAAAGTGTGAAGATGCCATTCGTTACGCTCAAGAACAATATAAATCAGGGACACAGCAAGAGCATTACCATGATGTGGAGTACACTCAAGCCATGCAGCAGCTTGAAGAAGCGGTGAATGATGTGGCTCATTTGGCCAATAGTGCCAACTCTCAACAGCGTGAACAATTGCATCGCATGAGACTTCAGCTTCAGGCCTTACAAAATGAGATGATTTTGTTAGATCATGACCCTAATGTAGTAGGAGGTAAATTACATTGACCACACGTTCTGACAAAAAAAACCCTGAACAAAAGACCCGCAGTGATTTCCGTAATCTAGATACAGAATTCGGGGCTGAAAACAATCCTGTCAAAGCTGCGAAAAAGCGCTACGAAAAAAAGGGGCAGCCTGTTAAATCCGAACATCATAACGGAAAATAATGGACTGAAACCAGGTGCACAGTAAATAAGTGCATCTGGTTTTTTAATATATGAAAAAGGACATCTATTTTAAGAAATAATTCTTGCCCCCTTTCACAAAAAGGAGTAAAATCCTTTTGGGACTCGAAATAAAATGGTGGAAAGGGGGCAGAATCATGCCCAAATCATTATGGTTGCTTGTCATTGGAATGATGGTGAATGTGACAGGTGCCTCTTTTTTATGGCCTCTTAATACAATTTATCTACACGAGAATTTAGGGAAATCACTATCTGTAGCGGGAATTGTGCTGATGATGAACGCAGGAGCAAGTGTAATCGGAAATCTGATCGGGGGAACACTTTTTGATAAGTTTGGTGGATACCGCTCGATATTAGTAGGGATTTCCATTACTTTGACTGCTCTGGTCGGAATGAATATTTGGCATGGCTGGCCGCACTATGTGGTCTTCTTGACCATTGTTGGTTTTGGATCGGGAATCGTCTTTCCTTCCATGTATGCCATGGCAGGGTCAGTGTGGCCTGAAGGTGGCCGAAAAGCATTCAATTCCGTCTATGTGGCGCAAAATATCGGAGTTGCGGTTGGAGCTGCATTAGGTGGGTTCGTCGCCTCGTTTTCCTTTAACTATATATTCTTAGCGAATCTTAGTATGTATATCGTCTTTTTCTTCATTGCCTTATTTGGTTATCGAAGCATATCCGTAAGCGCTCATCAAACATCTGTATTGAATGAGTCTAAGGTGATTAGGGATAAATCGAAACTGAAAGCACTGCTTTTCATTTGTGTGGCCTATTTATTATGCTGGATGGGCTATGTACAATGGCAGTCCACCATAGCCACGTACACCCAGGAAATCAATATTTCCTTGAAACAATACAGCTTATTGTGGACGATCAATGGAGCACTGATTGTGCTTGCACAGCCATTTTTATCAAAAGCCATCAAGCGTTTTGAACATAATTTAAAGCTTCAAATCATGATTGGGACGATTATTTTCATGGTTTCGTTCGCAGTGGCTTCGACTGCCGATCAATTTCAATGGTTTGCCATTGCGATGATCATTCTGACAATCGGTGAAATGCTCATATGGCCGGCTGTTCCTACCATTGCTAACTCACTTGCTCCAAAAGGGAGAGAAGGATTCTATCAGGGAATCGTGAATAGTACAGCAACAGGAGGGAGAATGATCGGTCCGTTTATCGGAGGAGTATTAGTGGACGTATTCAGCATGCAGGTGCTGTTTATGACGTTGATCGCTTTCTTCATGGTCTCATTAATCATTACGAGTCAATATGACCGACCGTTGAAAAAAAATAAAAGCCCAGTCTCCGTTTCGGTTCAACAATAAAGAAAACCCCCAATGAGGATTCATTGGGGGTTATTCCATATAAAAAGGGCTCCCGTTTCCTACGGAAGCCCACTTGCAAAAAAATTGAGGCGAGAGATCAGCAAACGCCACATCGTTTGTTGTCACAAGGACGTGATCCCCGACTTACACAATTCAGCTCATCGCTATAATAGAATAGCATAGGACTAATAAGAAAACAAGACTATTTTACAAAAAATAATCTAATCGCTTAGATTATAGGAAGTTTTAGAAATATTTATAGTCGTTTCTAAGAAGCATTACTATAGAAAAATAGGAATGGAAAAAATCGAATAAAAACGTAACGATTGGATGCAGAACGTTAGGTTAAACCATTTTCTTGAGCCAATATTTTATGAGTGGACCCGTTTCCCCAAACACAGGGTCCAATGATGGACGCGGAACGTTCTTAATTTCAATTAAAACACTCGGCCGTTCACGCAATGAACCTTTTTTCAAATTATACTCGTCACCGTTCGGATAGGCACCTGCGACTTTAAAGTCGGGACTTGAATATAATTTCTTATGTCCGGTCCCGGCTGGAAGGATGATCACATCACCTTTATGGACCGTCACTTCTTCGCCCATTTTGCCACCTAATTGAACGGTTGCCTCACCTTCCATGACTCCTAATACTTCATGTGCATTACTATGGTAATGGTGGTAATCATATATGCCATTGGTCCAACTATTGAGCCATTGATTTCTGTTAAAGAGCTCTTCGGCGTCATGAGGATGATCAAGTGCATTCCGATAAATGAGTACGGGCAGGTCCGGGTTATTCGGGATGATTCCATCGTCTTCGAAATAAAATATTTTCAGTTCTGCGATTTTCATCCATTCATTCCTCCATTCATTGTTAAGAAGTTTCCCTAATTCCGTAAACATTAAACCGAATCTCCACTGGTAATTGAAAGATTTGCAAGCCGCTTACATTTTCGGGAACGACAGATAGTGTATGTGCTACTATAGATGTATATGTTCTCTTTCAAAAACAGAGGAGGCAGTGGAAATGAGCAGCTTATTAAAAAAGGTATCCGTCGAAATGATTGAAATCATTCTTGAGAACGCTTTCGAGTGGTTGGTCGTCGTTGATAACGAAGGCACGATTATCTATATAAATGACAATTACTGTCGCTTTCTTGAAGTTGAACGAGATAAAGCGATTGGCTCACATGTGACGAACGTCATCGAAAACACACGTATGCATATTGTTGCGGACAGTGGTAAAGAGGAAGTGGCAGACCTTCAATATATTAAAGGGAACTATATGATCGCCAATCGTATTCCGATTCGGGTTGATGGTAAAGTGATAGGAGCATTTGGTTCGGTGATCTTCCGGGACACGAGTGAATGGATGCAAATGAGTTCTCATGTAAAGAACATGATGTCTAAAATTCAAAGCTACATCCAGGATATCAATACAGGCGTGAAATACACACTGAATGATATTATCGGTGAATCACCTGGAATGAATGAATTGAAGGACAAAGCTCAAATGATTGCCCCCAGTGATATTTCAATCCTGATCAGAGGTGAGAGCGGAACGGGTAAAGAGCTGTTCGCCCATAGTATTCACCAGCTTAGCGAAAGAAGCGGGCAACCTTTCATTAAAGTAAACTGTGCCGTGATCCCGGAGCAGCTTCTGGAATCAGAGCTGTTCGGTTACGAAGAAGGAGCTTTTACAGGAGCGAAAAAGGGAGGTAAAAAAGGGAAGTTTCAGCTGGCTCATAAGGGAACACTTTTCCTTGATGAAATCGGGGACATGCCTCTCAATATGCAGGCTAAGCTTCTCAGGGCTTTACAGGAAGGGGAGGTCGAGGCAGTCGGTTCGAACCGTGTTCAACATGTGGATGTCCGCATCATCGCAGCCACGAACCGTCCCCTTGAAAAAATGATGGAAGAAAAGCGATTTCGAAGCGACCTGTACTATCGAATTAATGTAGTCCCCTTTCAAATTCCCCCTCTCCGTGAGCGGAAGGAAGATATCGAGAATTTGGCTGCCTTTTTCTTGGGAAAATCCACAAAATCATCAGGGAAACGGATCCAAGGGTTTGAAAACGAAGTGATGCAGATTTTTCGTTCCTATAGCTGGCCCGGGAATTTGCGTGAATTAGAAAATGTCATTAACGCTTCCACCTATTTGTCTAATGGAAGCTGGATCTCTCTTCAGTCACTGCCTTCTTATATGAAGGTTGGAAACTTTTATGATGTCGGCTCTAAAACATTAAAAGAAATCCTCGAAGAAACGGAGAAATCCGTATTGACTCAAAGTTTGCAAACTCATCAGGACGATAAACGAAAGGTTGCAGAGGCACTGGGAATAAGTAAATCAAGCATGTATGAGAAGTTAAATAAATATCAGCTTCTATAATATAGCTGTGCTGGCAGTCCGGAAATATGGAAAAAAGTCCATATTTCCGGACTGTTTTATTTTTAGTGTAAATATGTACATTTCGTGACTAAAATACCGGATTTGTCCAGAATCCTGGAATTCTTAAAATATGTGGGTGAGAAAAGGAGTGGATGATTAGTAATCTGAAAGTTGGCACAATTATTGCATGTATTCTATTTGAAAGTATTTTATGGAAAGGAGAGAAGAAGAGTAGATTAAAATGTAAACGATTTCATTTAATCATCTTTAGAGAACAAAGGGGGAAATATCATGTTAAGCATGATCGGTCTAATTGGAGGACTCATTTTATTAATCTTTTTAACGATGAGGGGCATGAACATATTGATTGTTGGTCCAATATCGGCTTTATTCGTAGCAGTGCTGAGTGGGATGCCGCTCTTTCCGCAGTTAGCGGGTGAAGGGGAAGCGAATCTCGTTTCAAACTATATGTCAGGTTTTACAAGCTTCGTCGCTGCCTGGTATCTGATGTTCTTATTGGGTGCCGTGTTCGGAAAAGTAATGGAAGATAGCGGGGCAGCAGATAGTGTCTCCCGGTTTGTAGTAGAAAAACTAGGGATGAAGTATGCCGTGTTTGCCATTGTGCTTGCCTGTGCCGTTTTAACATATGGGGGAGTCAGTCTCTTCGTTGTGGCATTCTCTGTATATCCTATGGCCGTTAGTTTATTTAAACAAGCGGATCTGCCGCGTCGTTTCATTCCTGCGGCATTAGCATTCGGGTCGGTCACGTTCACGATGACATCTGCAGGTTCACCGGAAATCCAAAACTGGATTCCGATTGAATATCTTGGTACGACACCTTATGCAGGCTGGGAAGTCAGCTTGATCGTCGCGGTCTTTATGGCAGTGTTTGGCTACTGGTGGTTAAAGCGTATGATCACCAAAGCAGTCAATAAAGGAGAGAAGTTCCATTCACGCGAAGAAGATCCGGTCATTGATGAAGGAAGACCACTGCCTAACCCTTTCATGGGATTGGTTCCATTATTAGTCGTCCTTATTCTGGCTTTCACTTTCCACGATTCTTTAAAACAATCAGCACTTATCATTGCCTTATTAGGTGGTGTGATTTCGGCTTACGTGTTAAATCGCAAATATTTCAAAGGCTTCTGGGGTGCTGTTTCCGAAGGTACGGTTGGAGCATTGATCGCCATCGGTAACACAGCGGCGGTCGTTGGATTCGGAGGAGTGGCCAAAGCTGTTCCAGCCTTCAGTACAGCCGTTGATGTCATGACGAATATTCCTGGATCCCCATTAATCGGTGGGGCCATCGCAGTCAGTGTGATAGCAGGGATGACCGGTTCGGCATCAGGTGGTCAAGCAATCGCATTGCCGATCCTCGCTCCACATTATGTTGATATGGGTGTGAATCCTGAAGCCCTTCACCGGGTAGTGGCGATATCTTCAGGAGCACTGGATTCATTACCGCACAATGGATATGTCGTAACGACGATCCGTTCGATCTGTAATGAATCACATGGAGAAGCGTATGGTGCGGTAGGAGCAGTAACCGTCATTGTCCCACTTATCGGTTTAGCATTAGCGATTCTTTTATTCTCATTTGGCGTAGGGATCTAAGAAAGGAGTATCATCATGGTTGAAAATAAAGTTGTATTCATAACAGGGGCAGCGCAGGGAATCGGCTTCGAAATCGGAAAAGAATTCGCTGCTGAGGGAGCCAAAGTCGTATTGACGGATCTGCAGGAAGGTTCCGTTCAAAAAGCTTCGGATGCCCTTGAGGCAGAAGGATATGAAGTTCTTGGAGTGCGATGTGACGTGACATCGGAACCCGATTTAAAAGAGGCAATCGCTAAAACGGTGGATCACTACGGGAAGCTGGACGTATTAATCAATAATGCAGGACTTCAACATGTGTCCCATATTGAAGAGTTCCCGACTGAGAAATTCGAACTTCTCATAAAAGTCATGCTGACCGCTCCTTTTGTCGCGATCAAGCATGTCCTGCCTCACATGAAGGAGCAGGGATCGGGACGGATCATCAACATGGCATCCATTAATGGATTAGTAGGCTTCTCCGGCAAAGCAGCCTATAATTCTGCCAAACACGGAGTCATCGGCTTGACGAAGGTAGCAGCATTGGAAGCGGCACAACATGGAATTACCGTAAATGCGGTTTGTCCGGGGTATGTTGACACTCCGCTGGTTCGAAATCAGCTGGGGGACCTTGCCAAAACGCGCAATATACCGTTTGAAAGAGTGATAGAAGAAGTCATCTATCCTCTCGTACCGCAGCGAAGGTTACTGGATGTAAAAGAAATTGCAGACTATACCATGTTCCTATGCAGTGATGCAGCGAAGGGAATCACCGGGCAGGCAGTTGTATTGGATGGAGGGTATACGGTTCAATAGCTAGGCGAAGGAGAAACGACCTTTTAGGAGGTCGTTTCATTTATTGGGTGAGGTTGAAATGGCGGTGGTTTATGGTGAGTCTGTTTTTGGGGAAAAACGTAAATCGGCTCGGTTTTTCGTCAAAGAGGACAAAATTTACCCGTGATCGTCACCTGGAATCTCATACAATTTAATAAAAAGTTAATAATCTCATCCATTAATCAACAATAGGCTTGCGCTTCTGTATATTTTTCACTAAAATAGTGAATACATATATTGTTTACCTATATCGAAACGTTGATCAGGAGTAGTAATGAAGGATTTCTGTCGTAGAGAGTTGACGGGTGGTGAAAGTCAACCAGAAGCATCATGAACTCGCCTGCTGAGTTGCAAGTGTGAACGAACAGTAAGACTTGCCGTTTTCCGCGTTAAGGATGAATGAAGCTGAGTGCGCGTACACTAATGTGGGTGGTACCGCGGGAGAATGTACATACAAACTCTCGTCCCAAATATTTATTTGGGATGAGAGTTTTTTTATTTTTAAAAAAAGAGGGGCACCTGCCTTTCGAATGACAATTAAAGGAGGATCTCAATATGAGTTTTAATCATAAAAGTGTTGAGACAAAATGGCAGCAGTATTGGGAAGAAAACAAAACGTTCAAGGCGACGGAAGATGAAGGAAAAGACAATTTCTACGCACTGGATATGTTCCCGTATCCATCAGGCGCAGGCCTTCACGTAGGACATCCGGAAGGGTTTACGGCAACGGACATCCTTTCCCGCATGAAGCGTATGCAAGGGTACAATGTCCTTCATCCGATGGGGTGGGATGCATTCGGTTTACCGGCTGAGCAGTATGCCCTTGATACAGGGAATGACCCGGCAGAATTCACACAAAAAAATATCGATACATTCCGCCGTCAAATTAAAGCTCTAGGTTTTTCTTACGATTGGGACCGCGAAGTCAATACAACAGATCCAGGCTACTACAAATGGACGCAATGGATCTTCACCAAACTTTATGAAAAAGGCTTGGCTTATGTGGATGAGGTTGCCGTGAATTGGTGTCCGGCACTTGGGACGGTCCTTGCCAATGAAGAAGTCATCGATGGGAAGAGCGAACGCGGAGGGCATCCCGTAGAGCGCCGTCCGATGAAGCAGTGGATGCTGAAGATCACCGCTTATGCAGACCGTCTTGTGGAAGACCTTGAAGATGTAGACTGGCCTGAGAGTATTAAAGATATGCAACGCAACTGGATCGGACGCTCTGAAGGAGCAGAAATCAATTTTACTATTGATGGGCATGATGAATCTTTCGATGTTTTCACAACACGTCCGGATACGATCTTTGGTGCAACATACGCGGTTCTTGCTCCTGAGCATCCGTTCGTCGCGAAAATCACAACGGACGAACAACGCTCGAAAGTGAATGAGTATATCGACAAGATCAAGTCAAAAAGTGATCTTGAACGTACAGATCTTGCAAAAGAAAAAACGGGTGTATTCACGGGCGCCTATGCGATCAATCCAGCTAACGGAAGCAAAATGCCGATCTGGATTGCCGATTACGTTCTAATGAGCTACGGTTCTGGTGCAATCATGGCTGTTCCTGCTCATGACGAGAGAGATTATGAATTTGCCAAAGAATTCGATCTTCCAATCGTGGAAGTGGTCGCTGGAGGCAACGTTGAGAAAGAAGCTTATACAGGTGACGGAGATCATGTGAACTCTGATTTTCTTGATGGAATGGGTAAGGTAGAGGCAATCACAAAAGCCATTTCCTGGTTGGAAGAAAAGAATATCGGAACGAAGAAAGTGACGTACCGTCTGCGTGACTGGTTATTCAGCCGTCAGCGTTACTGGGGCGAGCCGATTCCAGTCATCCATTGGGAAGATGGCACAACGACCACGGTTCCAGAAAGTGAGCTTCCACTTGTCCTTCCCAAGACGACTGAAATCAAACCGTCCGGTACAGGTGAATCTCCACTTGCGAACATCAGTGAATGGGTGAATGTTGAAGACCCTGAAACAGGTAAAAAAGGCCGCCGTGAAACAAACACAATGCCTCAGTGGGCAGGAAGCTGCTGGTACTATATCCGTTATATCGATCCACATAACGAAGAAGCCCTGGCTGATGCGAAGAAAATGGAAAATTGGCTGCCGGTCGATACGTATATCGGAGGAGCCGAACATGCGGTGCTTCACTTGCTTTATGCCCGTTTCTGGCACAAGTTCCTTTATGATATCGGCGTAGTGCCAACGAAAGAGCCGTTCCAGAAGCTATTCAACCAAGGAATGATCCTGGGTGAAAACAATGAAAAAATGAGTAAATCAAAAGGGAATGTTGTGAATCCGGATGAGGTGGTAGAATCTCACGGTGCAGATACCCTTCGTCTTTATGAAATGTTCATGGGTCCACTTGAAGCTTCCATCGCCTGGAGCACAAACGGACTGGACGGAGCCCGTCGCTTCCTTGACCGTGTATGGCGCCTGCTTGTCGAGGAGGATGGTTCACTTTCCTCGAAGGTGACAGATGCACCGAACAGTGACCTGGATAAAACGTATAATCAAACCGTGAAAAAAGTGACAGAAGACTACGAAGGGCTTCGTTTCAACACAGGAATTTCCCAGCTGATGGTATTCATCAATGATGCATACAAAGCTGACACACTTCCTAAGAATTATGTGGAAGGTTTCATTAAGATGCTGGCACCGATCGCTCCGCATATGACAGAAGAGCTTTGGAGCAAGCTAGGTCATGAAGGAACTCTTTCCTACGAAGCATGGCCGACATTCGATGAATCGAAGCTTGTCGACAACGAAGTCGAAATCGTTCTTCAAGTAAACGGTAAAGTGAAGGCGAAAGTCATGATCCCTCGAGATATGAACAAAGAGGATCTAGAAAAAATCGCCATGGAAAACGATGAAATCAAAAGCCAAATCGAAGGCAAAACCATCCGCAAAGTCATTGCCGTACCTGGCAAACTAGTGAACATCGTAGCCAACTAATATTGTGTCGAGTATGTTGAGGGACGGACCTTGAAATGCATCTGATTGGTAGGAAATACTATCAATTGGGGATTCTGTATTTCACCAAGGTCCGTCCCTCTTTTCTATTTAGGGGGGCGGACCTCTATATGGGCCGGAATTTGATCGCAAATCGCTTTAAATCAGCGTTTTATTGAGGTCCGTCCCTCTTTCAATCTGATTTTTTTGTTTGGGAGACGGGCTTTGGTATAATTGTGTTGAATGAATGACGAATAATGAGTGAATGATGAAAGGAAGTTGAGAAGAATGGATACAATTAAAACGATTACGACTGATGAGTTGGAGCAAAAGTTGAAAAATGGTGAAGATCTGCTTTTAGTGGATGTTCGTGAAGATGAAGAAGTGGCAGAGGGAGTGATTCCTGGAGCCAAGCATATCAAAATGGGTGAAATTCCTGAGTCACTTGATCAATTTGATAAAGACAAAGAGTACATCTTTATCTGCCGTTCAGGAAACCGCAGCGGAAATGTCGCTCACTACATGCAGGAACAAGGATATAAAGTGGTGAACATGGAAGGCGGCATGATGAACTGGGCTGGGGAGACAGCAGCGAAGAAATAATTGGTTTTTGGGAAGAAGCGCATCCTTTTTTTGAAAAGGGTGTGCTTTTTTCATGTATATAGTGAAAAATGGCTTCACTACAGAGTTCTATGTGGAATGTAAGGATGTTTATCAGCGAAATTCGAGATATATCAGCGGAATTTTCATTTTATCAGCGAAATCGACAATATATCAGCGAAATTCAAAATATATCAGCGAAATCAAAAAAATACCAAACTCAACGAAACATTCAATCCTCAATAAAAATCCCCCATTAATTGTTTGAAAATTAAATATTCTGACGATACTAATACCAATCAGAAATGGGGAGGGAGCTCCATGATTCAAGTGAAAGTCTTCGATTATGAGCATGAAAAAGATTTAGAGAAAGACATGAATCATTTTCTCAGTAAACTGGAAGATAAAAAAATCGTGGATATTAAATATCATGTAGCAGCATTGTCGGAGGAAGTGGAAGATCAAATTTATTGTTTCTCGGCCATGGTTGTTTACAGAAAATAAAAAAGGTTGATCGTACTGCAGATGCAGATGGGATCAACCTTTCTTTTTGTATTATACTTTTGCCGCATTAAAGCCTGCAAGTCTTCCGGTAACAAGGGCAGAAGTAATGTTATAGCCGCCGGTATATCCGTGGATATCAAGCACTTCCCCACAGAAGAAGAGTCCGTTCATCTTTTTCGAAGCCATCGTTTTTGGTTCGATTTCTTTAATGGAAACACCGCCGCCCGTAACAAACGCCTTATCAATGGACAATGTTCCGTTCACATTGAAGGTGAATTGTTTTAACAACTTGGTAAACTGTCGGATCTTCTCTGAGGAGATATGATCTCCTTTTTCATCGTGATCGATTTCTGCACGGTCCAGTAAAAATAACAGGTATCTCTCAGGAACCAATCCTTTGAATATATTCTTCGCAGCTTTCTTTCCATCTTCTTTCACCTGTTTATGGATAGACTGGAATAGCTGTTCTTCATTTTGATCAGGCATTGAATCGATCTGCATGGCAACATGGGTCAGGTTCCATTTCTTCATGGCCTTTACCACATATTGACTGCAACGGAGAACGGCCGGTCCGGAAATTCCTAAATGGGTAAAGATCATATCCATTTTATGCGTGATGATTTTTTTCCCCTTAGGATTTAATACGCTCAACTCAACGCTGCGCAATGAAAGCCCTTGAAGCTCTTTCTTTTTAACAAAAGGCTCGTCCGACGTAAGGGGAACCTCGGTCGGGAACAAGTCGGTAATCGTATGCCCGGCTTTTGTTGCCCATGGATACCCATCGCCCGTCGATCCGGTATGAGGGACGGACTTGCCTCCAACCGCGATGACGACAGCCTTTGCGGCGATCGTTTCGCCGTCTTTCAAGAGGATCCCGACCGTCTCGCCGTTTTCGTACAGAACTTCCTCCACGCTTGTGCTCGTCCGGGTATCCACCTTTAACTCCTTCATGCGTTTCAATAAGGCTTCCACAACATCCATGGCCCGGTTCGATACAGGAAACATCCTGCCGTGATCTTCCTCTTTTAATTGTATCCCCAGCTTCTCAAAGAAAGCGATGATATCTTCATTATTGAACTCGGAAAAGGCACTATATAAAAATCGTCCATTTCCCGGAATATGCTTAATGATTTCTTCTATGGGAAGTCGATTGGTCACGTTGCAGCGGCCGCCTCCGGAAATCGCGAGCTTTCTTCCAAGTTTCGTTCCTTTATCTACAAGAAGGACGTTCGCTCCGTTTTCCCCGGCTGCGATACTGGCCATCAATCCGGACGGTCCTCCACCTATGACAATCACATCGTATTTCTTTACCATTTTTCCACCAACTTTTAGTTTTGCTCTTTCGTTTCTCAAAAGAAGTTTCTCCTTATTTTAAATGGGATGGGTTTTAAATACAACATTCGAAAAAAATTGTCATTCGATTCGTACAGTAGTAAACTACTGATAGTGTGTAAATTTTCAAGTTGGATTTTATTTTGTTTGTTTAATGAGCAACAAGATATATAGAGAGGGATACTATGTCATCTAAATTAATAAGAGGGACGTTTATATTAACGTTAGGGACCTTTATTTCGAAGTTTCTGGGTCTTTTTTATGTTATACCGTTTGATGATTTGTTAAAAGGTCATGAAGAGGGGGCTTCCCTTTATCAATATGGTTATGTACCGTATACAATCTTTCTGACTGTAGCGACTGCAGGTGTGCCCCTGGCCGTTTCAAAATTCGTTTCAAAATATAATGCCATAGGTGAATATGCCGTAGGACGAAGGCTGTTTAAGTCAGGTTTGGTGCTGATGACGCTGACGGGGATTGTTTCGTTCCTCATTATGTATGCATTTGCGCCTATATTCGCAGAAATGACAATCAAGAGTGATGAACAGGTGATTTCGGTTGCACAGGTGACGACCGTCATTCGGGCAGTGAGTTTTGCACTGATCATCATTCCGTTTATGAGCTTGATCAGGGGCTTTTTCCAGGGACATCAATCCATGGGGCCGACAGCGGTTTCCCAGGTAATCGAACAAATTGTCCGGATTGTTTTCTTACTGGGCGGGATTTATGTAGTATTAAACATTTTAGATGGGTCTGTGACAACCGCCATTGCTGTAGCGACATTTGCAGCATTTGTCGGGGGGCTGGCGAGTCTCGGGGCATTGATTTGGTATTGGTTTAAACGAAAGCCTCATTTAGACGAGCTCCTAGAGGAAGATCGCGGTCAGGAAGAGGTTTCATTACGATCGATGTATAAAGAGATCATCGCCTATTCGATTCCGTTTATTTTTGTAGGACTTGCCAACCCGTTATTTCAACTGGTTGATCAGATTACTTTTAATACTGCGATGTCTGCGATTGGTAATGCAAAAGTTTCCGATCATGCCTTTGCCGTATTGAACTTCTATACTCATAAACTTGTGATTATTCCAGTGTCCTTGGCAACCGCCTTTTCTATGACGCTGATTCCGTTGATTACGACGTCTTATACAAGCGGCGACCGGAAAACGATGCGTAGAAACATCGACCAAACGTTTCAAATTCTATTGTTTTTAACAGTACCGGCAGCTTTGGGAATTGCGCTATTAGCTGAGCCAACGTATACGATGTTCTATCACAGTGATGAATTAGGAACTTCTATTTTAAGATCATATGCACCTGTTGCGATTCTCTTTGCATTATTTGCTGTTACGGCAGCGATTCTTCAAGGAATTGACGAGCAGAAATTTACTATCTTCAGCTTGCTTGTCGGTCTGCTACTCAAGCTTGTCCTGAACATACCGTTGATTCGCTTGTTCGAAACTCAAGGTGCTGTCATCGCCACTGTGATTGGGTATGCAGTAGCGATTCTAATCAATTTATATGTCATCAAGAAATACGCGAGATATCAATTCAGACTGATTATGAGAAGAACCATGTTCATAGGAGCACTGAATGCCGTCATGGCAGTGGTGGTATTGGTGTTATATCGTATACTGGTTCAATTCCTCAATCCTGAGTCCGGATTCCAATCGATTCTTCTCGTTGCTATATGTGGCGGGGTGGGAGCACTTGTTTACTTCTACTTAAGCTTAAGAAGTAAATTGGCAGATCGTTTATTCGGGGATAAAATCACGAGGATTCGCAGTAAACTTCGCATAGGGTAAAAGGAAAAGGGATGATACATGCCGATCATCCCTTTTTTTATTGAATGGACAGTGAGCCCTGCTTCTATTTAAGCGGTCATGCACTTTTCATCAATCATTGTAATAGGAGAGGGCTAATTATTATAATACCCAAGTTGTCTTTCAAGTCGCTCTACTTTTCGTTCCAAGCGGTCGACTTTGCGGTCCAGACGCTCATATTGTCTCTCAAGCCGGTCTAACCGGTCGTTGACGCCGCCGCCATACCCTTGACCAGGAAAACCTGGATATCCCTGTCCGCCGCCTCCAGGAAGTGGAATAGGGATCAATAATCCACCTGATCCTTGTTGTCGATATGGATACATATGCTTCACCTCATTTATTTTTATCAAAGTTGCTTACCTGTAGTAGCCTATGTTAAGAATAGAAACATGAATGGGTAAGTGCCTATGGACTGGTCAAATCACTAATAAAACCAACATTAAAGAATAAGAACTCAACATAAACGGAGCGTGATTAACGTGAGAATAGATAAAATGCTTGCCAATATGGGTTACGGCAGCCGGAAAGAAGTAAAGAAATTATTAAAGGATAGCGGTCTTCAAGTCAATGGAGAGGTCATTAAAGATGGAAAGGTGCATATCAATACGGAAAAGGATACAGTGATGTTGTATGGAGAGCAGGTTGAGTATCGTGAATTCATCTACCTTCTCATGAATAAGCCGCCTGGAGTCATCTCAGCAACTGAAGATGGACAGGATGAAACCGTCATTGATTTGCTTCAATTGGAAGATCAAATATTCAATCCATTTCCTGTCGGAAGACTCGATAAGGATACAGAAGGATTCCTTCTCATTACGAATGACGGTCAATTATCCCACCAGCTCCTTTCTCCGAAGCGCCATGTTCCGAAAACGTATTTTGCCGTGATTGACGGTGAAGTGACAGAAGGGGACGTAGAAGCCTTTAAAAGTGGAGTCACGTTGGATGATGGCTATGAAACTAAGCCGGGGGAATTGACGATTCTAAAATCAGGCCTGACTTCTGATATTGAATTGACGATCACTGAAGGGAAATTTCATCAGGTGAAAAGAATGTTCGAAAGCGTAGGAAAGCGCGTCATATATCTAAAGCGTTTAACGATGGGACCGCTTGAGCTTGATAAAGATCTGGAGCTTGGTGAGTACCGTGAGCTGACCGAAGAGGAAGTAACACTACTAAAAGAATACAAGCCTGAATAAAAAAACGGGGCAGCACCCTTCGGTAAAGGTGCTGCCCCGTTTCGTTGTTTGAAAAGTCATTTTAGTCCGCTATTCGATCTGCTCCAGCGACAAGGCAGTCGACGCTTTTCTATGTGTCCAGCTCCAGGGCTTAGAGGCTCGAGGTCATAAGCCAAACCTGCCAAAAAGGCAAAAACCCGCCTTTTCGGCAGGTTCGTCTTATGCTTGCGCCTCTGGGCTAGCCCTTCCGCTTTTCTATGTGTCCAGCTCCGGCGGCTAGTCACTCGAGGTCATAAGTCAAGAACACCAAAAAGGCAAAGGGCGCCTTTCCGGCGTTCTCGTCTTATGCTTGTCGGGCCTGAACGAGCCGCCTCCGCTTTTCGTTTAAGAAGTCATCTTCACTTTCTTCTCTGTTGTTGTCCATTGACCCCGACTTGGGCTTTGCACCAAGTCATTATACGCTAACACGTTGAGATCTCTTTGTATGGTGCGAGGAGTAATGCCAAATTCGTCTACAAGATCTTGAGTTGTTACAGTACCTTTCTGTTTAATGTACATGTACACAGCTTTGATTCTAGTTAGCATACGATTGGTTGAAGGTTTCAAAGAACCACTCCCTCATCATTTTTCCAAAGGCAAAGACTACATGCGTCGTTTGTGCACCTCACGTGCTACCATATGTACTATGCGCTTTAGACAACCCCTTTTCTACATATAAAGTTTACTCATAAGATGTCAGACAATTACATTGTACTCCTAATCCGACAAAATTTCAAAAACATTGTCCAAATTTACAAACAATTTACGTAGTAACTTGATGGTTGTATTCCTAGAATATGAAGAAAATGCTAAATATATGTATTTTTTATCTTTTTATTAATATTGATGTTGTTAAGAGTGAGAGAGTACCCGAGTTGAAGCCAATTGCCTTCGAATCATCTAATATACTCATTGAACAGAGCAAGAGCGCATACATCGGTTATTCACCGGATTCTCTCTGTTTGGATTTCCCCATGAAACAGTATAAAATGAGAGTAGAAGTAAATACATATAAGCAGGTGGATACGAATGAGTATTAATTGGACGAATGAAGTGGAGAAGCGGAAGGACGATTTGCTTAAGGATCTGCAGCAATTCCTGCAGATTAAAAGTGTGCTGGATGAAGAGAATGCGACGGAGGATGCACCACTGGGGAGAGGCGTGAAAGAAGCGCTGGACTATTTATTGACCCTTGGTGAGAAAGACGGTTTCATCCCTAAGAATGTGGACCATCTTGCCGGACATTTAGAGTTTGGTAATGGAAGTGACCTTCTCGGTATCCTTTGTCATGTGGATGTTGTGCCTGAAGGGGATGGATGGAGTTTCGATCCTTATGGCGGAGAGATAAAAGACGGTAAGATATATGCCCGTGGAGCAATCGATGACAAGGGTCCTACAATGGCTGCCTATTATGCCATGAAAATCGTAAAGGATCTTGATCCCACCTTCAATAAGCGGGTCCGGATGATCATTGGAACAGATGAAGAAAGCGACTGGAGATGTGTAGAGCATTATTTCAAAAAAGAAGAAATGCCTACAATGGGATTTGCCCCTGATGCAGACTTCCCGATCATCCATGCAGAAAAAGGGATCGCCGACTATGATTTAGTCCAAATAAAACCGGCGGATGTGTCTCAAACAGGCATCAAGGTCCTGTCTTTTGAGTCCGGCCGACGCTACAACATGGTTCCTGACTATGCCAAAGCGGTACTATTGGTCGATGAGGATCACACAAAATGGGTTCAAAACTTTGAAATTTTCACAAAGGAAGAAAACATCAAAGGCAACTATTACATCGAAAACGGCGAGCTTGTTTTTGAAGTCGAAGGTGTTTCTTCACATGGAATGGAGCCTGACAACGGGAAGAATGCGGGTCTCTACTTAGCCGCATTCTTATCACAGCTGCCACTATCTTCCCAAGGAAAAGAGTTCTTTGAGTTCACGACCAAGCATTTCTTTAAAGATTCAAGAGGGATCCAACTCGGTGTAAGCTACCGTGACGATATTACGGGAGATTTAACTATCAACGTAGGGAAGCTGCGCTATTCAGATGCTGATGGCGGGCGATTAGGATTAAACATGCGTTATCCGGTTACGTTTGAGATGGAAAAAGGAAAGGCAATCATTAAGAACATAGAAGGCTATTCGATTGAAAACTTCTCAGATAGTAAACCTCATCATGTGTCTAAAGAGGATGAACTTGTTCAAACACTGAAGAAAGTATATGAGGATCAAACCGGTGAGAGAGGCGAGTTATTAAGCATCGGTGGAGGGACTTACGCCAGAAGCTTAGAGGCAGGCGTAGCCTTTGGGGCATTATTTCCCGGCCGTGAAGATATTGCTCATCAGAAAGATGAATATATGTATATAGAGGATCTCCTGAAAGCAACGGCTATTTACGCACAGGCTATCTATGAATTAGCATGTGAATCTTAAGAGAGACAAGGGGAGAGCAGAATGAACACAGTATTTGTAAATGGGGAATTTATCGATCGTGCCGATGCGAAGATTGATATTGAGGATCGCGGTTATCAATTCGGGGATGGAATCTATGAAGTGATTCGCGTATACGGCGGAAACACGTTCACGATGAAGGAGCATATGGAGAGACTTTATCAAAGTGCTGAAAAGATGAAGCTGTCCATTCGGTATTCAGAAGAAGAACTGACTGCACATCTTCTGGAGCTTATCGATTCCAATCAAGTGAAAGACGGGATTGTTTATTTGCAAGTGACCCGCGGTGTGTCTTCCCGTCAGCACCATTTTCCTTCGAAAGATGTAATGGGAAGCGTCGTTGCCTATACGAAGGATTTTCCTGTTCCTCTTCACCAGATGGAGCAAGGTGTAACAGCTAAGCTGATCGAAGATATCAGGTGGCTGAGATGTGATATTAAGAGCTTGAATCTTCTCGGAAACCTGCTGGCAAAAGAAGAAGCTGCATCTGAAGGTCATTTTGAAGCTATTTTGCATCGAGGGAATACTGTGACGGAAGGCTCCTCTTCTAATGCATTCATGGTGAAAGATGGAGTCATCTACACGCATCCCGTAACAAACTTGATACTCAATGGTATTACGAGAAGAGTCATTGAAGATTTATGCAGAAGAAATAATATCTCTTTTCAAGAAGAGACGTTTCTTGTCCCTGATCTTCTCGAAGCGGATGAAGTATTCATCGCAAGTACGACTTCAGAAGTCATGCCCGTCATTAAGATCGATCAACAGGTGATCGGAAATGGGAAACCCGGTTCTGTAACCAAAAAGCTGCAGGCACTGTTTAGTGAAAGAAAAAGGGAACAAAGCCCGGTAAAATAATTGGAGGCTTTAAATGAGATTGATTTGTTCACAACCATTTATGAAGACCGAACGAAGAATAGAAGACAACCAGCAATTCACGGTAGAGACAGAGGAGCATCTTTATTTATACAGTGATCGAATCGAGACTCCTACGAGAAGCTTCACCATCAAGGACGTGATGGATGTGACAAGCAAACCATTGTCAGCTTTCTATACTTTTTTGTATCTTCACACGATTGAAGGAGTGTGGACGTTTGTTGTTAAGTCATCTCCTGAACAATTCATCACGCAGTATCATAAGGTTAAATGATCATAAGAAAGAGGCTGCGCCGTCATGGGCGCAGCCTCTTTTGGTTATCGTCCGGCTAGAGGAGCAAGTCGATACCGCTTTTGTAATTAAAATCTGAACAGGTCGCTTGATAGATATCTTTCTCCTGTATCGCAGGCAATGCACACGACTACATCATCAGGTGATAACTTCTTCGCCACTTCAATGGCTGCATAACAAGCGGCCCCTGATGAAGGCCCTACGAGGATACCTTCTTCACTTGCCATTCTGCGGGCAATATCGTAGGCATGCTCGTCTTCGATTTTGTGGATTTCATCGTAGACACTGGTATTCAGTATTTCTGGAACAAATCCTGGACTAGTCCCTACTAACTTATGCTTCCCGGGCTTTCCTCCAGAAAGAACTGGGGATCCCGCCGGTTCCACGACATGAACGGCGAGGTCCGGATAATGCTCTCTTAACACTTCACCTGTTCCTGTAATCGTTCCGCCCGTTCCGGCAGTCGCTACAAATGCAGATAAGGGCTTGCCGATTTCTTTCATGGCTTCCACAATCTCGAGGGCCGTCGTCTTTCGATGGGCATCCGGGTTCGCATCGTTTTCAAACTGCATCGGCATGAAGCTATTTGGGATTTGCTCTGTTAATTCTTTCGCTTTTTCGATAGCGCCTGGCATTTTGTCATCTCCAGGTGTTAATACTACTTCAGCTCCGTATGCTTTTAACAGATTGATACGCTCTTGAGTCATCGTATCGGGCATGACCAGTATTGCGCGATATCCCCTTGCTGCTGCATTCATGGCAAGGCCGATACCCGTGTTTCCGCTTGTGGGCTCTATGATGGTCGATCCTTCTTTTAATAAGCCTTCCTTTTCTGCTTTAACGATCATTTGAAAGGCTGCACGGTCCTTCACGCTTTTACTCGGGTTATAGAATTCCAATTTAACATATACATCCGCTCCGTCAGCAGGATTGAGTCGATTCAATTTGACCAGGGGGGTGTCCCCGATCAGTTCAGCTATATTTTGTACAACTTTCATGGTCAACTTCCTTTCAGAAAACGTTCTTCTTCTATCGTACTAATTCATATAAGTCTTATCAAATAAATGAGCTTTGTATTTCATTTTTATTGCATTTCCTTCTAGTCATTCTCTCTCATGACACATTTTGCTAAAATGGTAGTAACGAATGAAAGGACGAGTGATATGTTGAAAGTTCACTATTTCTTTGCACTATCTCTATCTCAAGAAACGAAACACTGCATACAAAAGTGGACGCAGCCAATGAAGGATGAGGGTTCTTTTCAGAGCTGGGTGCACCCGCAGGACTATCACATCACATTGGCCTTTTTGGGAAGTGCGGATGAACTTCAACCCGTGATCCATAAAGTGGACGCGCTTGATTGTCCTTCATTTTCATTAACCCTCGATCACTACGGTACTTTTGGAAAAAGTGATTCACCGAGAATTCTATGGTTGGGCGCTCAGCCTTCTGAAATCTTACAGCGGGTTCGGGGCAGAGTGTATGGTGTGTGTGAAGATGCGGGCTTTCAATTAGATAAGAGACCTTTCTCTCCACATATCACCGTGGGGCGAAAGTGGAATAGAGATTTTCCTTTTACTTCCGAGTGGTTGAATTCGTTTCAGCCGCCTGACACCCATTTATTCACTGCAAGAGAAATCGTGTTATATCGAACGCACGTAGACCGTCTGCCTAAGTATGAAGCCATTTATACCAAACCGTTACATGCAAATTGACCGTCATGAAAGGACCGATCCATATGGCACAGCTGATTAAACTTCAAGATTACGTTTCCAGGTACGAAACGGATTTATATAGATATCCTTCCCAATTTGTCCGATTAAAAAAGCAGCAATGGGAAAAAATGAAACAACATTGGGAAAACGGTGAACTCCCTCCAGCTTCCCCGATCGTTAAGGAGGAAGAACAGGAACAGGAAAGGAACTCCATGAAGGAGAAGCTCTTTTCACTGTTCAAAAAGAAAGAGGAAGAAGAGGAGCTCTCAAGCTCCATTCAGGCAAATGATGAAGAAATCGCATTTGAAATGGAATCACATCACGATATCTCTACGGAGGAAGAATTGAAGGTTTCCTTCCTGGACCTTGTATTTGATTTTCAGTTGAGGTGGGCAAGCTCCACGATCATGGAGAAATCCTATGTAGATAACAGCTATCATTATGACGAACGATTACGCTACCTGCTTCAGCGTTTTCCAGATAACATATTCGTGTTGTACAACCCGGTATTGAAAATTAAACATGCCCCTGTAGAACTCGAAACCATATTGATCACCCCAACAGGGATCTGGTGCTTAACCTTTCTCGAATTTGAAGAGGGAACTGCCTACATCGGTTCAGGAGAACGTTTCTGGTTGAAAAAATGGGGAGATCTAGAGACGAAGGTATTAAACCCTCTAATCGGACTGAGAAGGATGGAGGGAATACTCCATCAAATCATTCAATATGCAGGTGTTGACCTTCCGATTCATAAAGGCGTGATAAGCAGAAATGGATACATAGATTACCCACAGGCCCCGATGGGCATTCAGTTTCTTGACAAACGTCTCCACAACGAATGGTTTCAGCAGCAGCGCTCAAGCTCTTCTCCGATCAAGAGTGTCCAGCTGAAAGCGGCACAAGCCATCATGGAGTATTGCCAAACTACTTCATTTAAAAGGCTTCAGTGGGGAGAGCATGCTGTTGAATCAGATGAGAACCAACAATGAGGACGATTTTTATCGTGAATCCTTCAGCAAAGAATCATCACTCCTTATCTTCGTGGAATCAATTTAGTCAAACCATCGATATTCCACATGAGATTTTTTTGACTGGTCAACCCGGTGACGTGAAGAAGATCGTTTCAAGTGTTGTCAATCAATCTCCAGACGACTGGCTCCTGGTAGTGGGAGTAGGTGGTGATGGGACCATGAACTCTGTGGTGAGTGGAACAATCGGTTTTGACAAGGTCGTTATAGGGTATATTCCATCAGGAAGTGGTAATGATTTTGCAAGGGGCTATAATTGGCCTAACAATAAAAAACAAGCATATACCTTAATAAAGGAAGGTATAAAAGAAGAGGACATCGTGACCTTGGATTCAGGTCAATTTACCATGAACAGCGGACCAAATGGGTATTTCGTGAATAATATAGGGATAGGATTTGACGCGGAAATTGCCCGTAAGGCCAATCGTTCATCCTTTAAGAGGTGGTTGAACAAATGGTCCCTTGGACAACTGATCTATCCTATCCTTCTTTGTAAGGAAGCGTTTACGTATAAACCTTTTTCCCTTTCGATAGATGTGGATGGAAAAGAGCAGGTATTTCACAAAGTATGGTTTGTGACAGTTTCGAATCAGCCTTTTTTTGGTGGAGGAATGAAGATCGCCCCACAGGCTTGTCCTGATGATGGATCTATCGATATGACCCTTGTCCATGGGTTATCGAGGTGGAAATTACTCCTGGTCTTTCTATCTGTCTTCTTCGGAAAACATACGGCTTTTAACGAAGTCAGCACGTGTACGGGAACAACGATGAACATCCGATCGGGTCAGGATGTACCTGTGCACGCAGATGGAGACACAATTGAAGAACTGAAGAAGGGGAATGAATTGAAGGTGCACGTTCTTCCATTAAGTTGGAAAATGTTAAATAGAAGTGGGTGGCAGAAGTGTTAGTCATTAGCAGACATTACGATGCGTTCTTAGATACGTTCAATACGGTTACATTGATTCTTCCATACGATTATCATGATGGGAATTCCAGTCACTTCTCTCTCATTAAAGGCAGTGAAAAAATAGCTCTTCATATTGAAGAAAAGATTCCCCTCAATGATGCGATGAAATATGTCACGACGATTCAGAGTGAGAAGGTTGTCCTGGGTGAAGTCTATGAAGTTGTCGATGAGCATAACACAAAGACAGACCTCCAAATCGGAGCGGTCATAAGGACCGAAGAGTTTGATCAACGTTTTTATTACGACGGGGATGACCTTGGTGTTACATACCAAGAGGGGTGCACCGTGTTTAAAGTATGGTCTCCGACGGCAACAGAGGTAAGACTTAAGCTGAAATCCCCTGATGATGAAGAAATCCAGTACCCATTCGAGAGAGTTGAGAAAGGCGTATGGGAATGTAAGGTGAATACCGATGTAGATCGCTATTATTATACAATTCTAACGTGTATCAATCTGGTTTGGGATGAACTGATTGATCCATATGCTAAATCGATTTCATACGACAGTGAGTGGGGATGTGTTGTGAACCTTGGACGAATTGAGGGACCTTCTTCCTTGGCACCGTTACCTTCACCTACAGATGCTGTCATTTATGAATTGAATGTCCGTGATTTCTCAGCACAAAAAGAAAGCGGCATGAAATTCGCAGGGAAATATCGTGCCTTTACAGAAAAAGGGACTTCTACCCCGAAAGGATTCAGTAGTGGAATTCAGTATTTAAAGGAGCTGGGCATCACCCATGTTGAACTGCTTCCTGTCAATGATTTCGATGGGGTGACGGATCACCCTTCCGATAAAAGCTACAATTGGGGATATAACCCTTTGTTTTTTAATGCGCCGGAAGGGAGCTACAGCTTAAAGCCTGAAGATCCCTATGAGCGGATCAATGAACTGAAAAGCGTGATTAATAGCCTTCATGAAGAAAATATCAGGGTTATATTGGATGTGGTATACAACCACGTGTTCATTCGGGAGGATTCATCTTTTGAAAAGCTTGTTCCCGGGTATTTCTTCCGTCACGACGAAAATGGTTTACCTTCAAATGGGACGGGAGTGGGAAATGATTTTGCTTCCGAACGCCTGATGGCCAGGAAATTCATCGTTGATTCGATTCTTTATTGGATAAAAGAGTACGGTGTCGACGGCTTCCGTTTTGACCTGATGGGAATTCTTGATACTAAGACCATGACGACAATCCGAGAAGAAGTGGATAAGGTTTTGCCTGGAGCGATCATCATAGGAGAAGGCTGGGACCTGAACACCCCCCTGCCCCCGCATCAAAAGGCCAACCTGCGTAACGCCCATCAGCTTCAAGGGATCGGTCAATTCAATGACTGGTTCCGGGACACCATTAAAGGAAGTACGTTTAACTTATATGATAAAGGGTTTGCTCTCGGTCACGGACACTTGGAACAAAAGGTGGAACTCGTCCTGACTGGAAGTGTCGGGATGAAAAATGGGGAAAGAGGGCTCTTTAAAGAGCCGACCCAATCCGTTAACTATGTGGAATCCCATGATAATCACACCCTTTGGGATAAAATGAAAGCTTGTTTAAATGAAGATGAAGAAACCCTTATGAATCGCCATAAATTAGCAACCACGATGGTACTGCTATCTCAAGGGATCCCTTTTATTCATGCAGGACAGGAATTTTACAGGACGAAAAAGGGAATTGAAAACAGCTACAATTCTCCTGTTGAAATTAATCAATTAGACTGGACGAGAAGAGAAGAATTCGATGATGTCGTTCAATACGTGAAAGCACTGATTCAAATCCGTAAAAGTCACGGTGCCTTCCGATTTCAAAACAGCGGACTGATCCGGGAACATGTGGAAGTCTCTCATAGCATCGAAAATCTTGTTGTGGTCCGCTATCAGAATGTCCACCCGTATGGCCCGTGGAACGATATCTTCATGGTCTTCCATTCAGATTTGAAGAAGTGTCAGTATTCCCTCCCGGAAGGAAAAGATTGGATTTGTTTGTCAGACGGAAATAGGGCAAATGTAAGCGGTCTTTATGGGGTAGAAGAGCGAACTATAACCCTTGAACCTGTCTCTTCCTATGTGTTTGTAAGGTAGCAGTTCATTCCAGTGCTTGACGAAAACGCAAGATGACGATAAAATCTTAAACAGATGGCTATTGATTGTATTGCCCAATAGCTGTCTTTTTTATTTTATAAGACTTTTTTGATGCAGTGAATGAATCCAAACTTTAACGTAACTGAACATATAAACATGACAAAGGACCAATAGAAGGTGAATATATTGGAACACTTATTTGACCAAGATTGGGAAATAGTCCCCGCAGGCGGTGCTACTGGAGAAGCGTTCTTTGCTCAGTACCAAGAGCAAAGGTTATTTCTGAAACGCAATTCCTCTCCTTTTGTGGCTGTATTGTCTGCAGAAGGAATCGTACCCAAGCTAGTTTGGACAAAAAGACTAGAAAACGGGGATGTCATAACGGCACAACACTGGTTAAATGGGAGAGAATTAAAGCCGGAAGAGATGAAGGATGAACGGGTGGCAAGGCTGCTTAACAAGATTCATTCATCAAAGCCGCTTTCAACCATGCTTGAGCGGTTGGGAAAAGAGCCGTTTCAGCCGGAGCATATGCTCACGGAAGTGGAGACAGGCTTAGAATTCGATCTTCTTTCATTGCCTGTTATTAGAGAGGCGCTATTATTTCTTCAAAAAGAGCTCTTGGAAGTTCATCAGGAAGAATATGTAGTCTGTCACGGTGATGTCAATCATAACAACTGGCTGCTGTCTGATTACAACCAGTTGTATTTAATCGATTGGGACGGGGCGATGATCGCCGACCCGGCCTTTGACATAGGTCTATTATTATACTGGTATATCCCTGAAGACCAATGGGAGAGCTGGCTGACTCAATATGGTGTTGAGTTAACCGATAACTTAAAGCTGAGAATGAAATGGTATGTGATCGCCCAAACGATATTATCCATTCAGTGGCATAAAGGAAAAGCCCGTTTCCACGAAATGAATCACTGGATTGAATATCTGCACAAAGTCATTTGATTTTTTAAGAGTAGTTGTTCATATCCGTAACCCATTGGGACAAGTTTTCTTGATTGGACGTAATATGGTTGGATAAGTCAGCTGAGGATATCCCGCTTTGACTATACTGATAAATTTCCTGCAGGACAGGCTTTACGTTTTCGTGAATATCAGCATTAACCATTAATGACTTCACCAATCGTTCAACTTGCTCACATTCAGAAACCGAACCGCAGCAATCCGCACTGTGATTGCTTAAAATATCTGATAATAACTGCATTTGATTCTGTGAATTTAAAGGCATAGAGTACACCCTTTCATTTTCGTCTGCAAAGATTTAAAGAAACACGTACTTTTTCAGCCCTCCAAAATGACCAGACCCGAAAAAGGAATTCACTAATAGTGTGTGAATTCCTTTTTCAATTATGCGCGCTTTTTGAGGGACGGACCTGGAGTGGGTATATCAGCCAGAAGATCTGAAGCGGGATTGGCTCTATTTTGGCTCTTGCACAGGACGGATAGTCGTGGTATGTTTTTTTCGATAATAAAAAAAGAGGTGTCTACATGCGTTTACGTAATAAACCGTGGGCTTCTGAGAAAATCAGTGACAATCCACAGTATGTTGTGGCAGAACCCCAGGAGATAAAAGGTCAATGGAATAAAGAATTTGGCAATGACAATCCTATTCACATCGAAGTAGGAACTGGAAAAGGTCAATTTGTCACGGAAATGGCCAGAGCCAATCCGGACGTTAATTATATTGGAATCGAGTTATATGAAAGCGTCATTGTAACAGCTCTTGATCGTTTGATTGAAGCCGGACTTCCCAACGTCAAGCTGTTAAATGTCGATGCAAAGAACCTGACTGAATACTTCGCATCAGAAGAAGTAAGTCGAGTGTACTTGAACTTCTCTGATCCATGGCCGAAAAACAGACATGAAAAACGTCGACTGACGTATAAAGATTTTCTGAAGCTGTATGAAGATGTACTGATCAAAGACGGAGAAATCCACTTTAAGACAGACAATCAAGGCTTATTTGAGTACTCATTAAAGAGCTTCTCATGGTATGGTCTGCATCTGAATTTCCTGAGTCTTGATCTTCATGAAAGCGATTTTGAAGGAAATATCATGACTGAATATGAAGAGAAATTCTCAGCCAAAGGTCAAAGAATCTACCGGGTCGAAGCCCAATATCAAAATCAATAAGTATTATTTAATGGCCCTGCAATTTTGCGGGGCTAATTTTTTTAGCTCTTTTGGTAAAGTTTTTTACAGGTTCTGTTCAATCATATACAATCACAAATCGACCACTACTTTCTTTGAAAAGTAAGTAAAATGAGGAAAGACAGGCTAAATCCTCTGTGAGTAATCACGATAAACATATGACTAACAACTGTTTTTTGACCTATCATAATGAGGTTAATTTTGTGCTCCCTTGTAGACAGTTTGCTTTAGGGAACAAACTGTCTACAATAGACTTTTTTTGTCATTCTGTCCGTCATTATGCAGTGAGAATATAGAACCACAGAGTGGATTGCAGCGGAAGGCACTTTACTCCTGCGGGAAATAGAGGAAAGGTCGAGACCCCGCAGGGCAAAGCCCGAGGAGGCTCGACTTCCTCCCCGCGGAAAGAAAGTGCCTGGAGCGGAAAGGAACGGACCATGTTTTTACACTGCCACCGCCCGCCCCATGGAAAGCGAGCATCCACCTATAAGTTGTCCATAAATTCTGATAAAATAAAAGGGCATGAACAAAGGAGGAGTCAAAATGGAAACGTTGAAAGTTGGAGATCTAACGGTGCACTGGCTGAATGGAGGCGTCACTCACATGGATGGGGGAGCTATGTTCGGAGTGGTCCCAAAGCCTCTTTGGTCAAAAAAATATGCCGTGAATGACTTGAATCAAATCGAGTTACGAACAGATCCGCTCTTTTTTAAATGGGAAGGTAAGAATGTATTAATTGAATCAGGTATTGGTAAAGGGAAGCTGAATGAGAAACAAAAACGTAACTATGATGTGCATGAAGAATCGGATATCGAGGCATCCCTGGGAGCACTGGGCTTGAAGCCAGATGATATTGATGTGGTATTGATGACTCACATGCATTTCGATCATGCTTGCGGTTTAACAAAATATGAAGGTGATACTCTTGTACCAGTATTCCCGAATGCAACCATTTACACCTCCCAAGTGGAATGGGATGAAATGAGAAATCCGAATGTGCGCTCCCGTAATACATACTGGAAAGAAAATTGGGAGAGTATTCAATCCCAAGTGGAAACGTTCGAAGGAGAAAAGGAAATACTTCCTGGAATCACAATGGTGCATACGGGAGGTCACAGTGACGGGCATTCGATTATCCTTTTAGAGCATAAAGGGGAGAAGTTCATTCATATGGCGGATATCATGCCTACTCACGCGCACAAAAATCCACTATGGGTACTGGCTTACGACGACTATCCAATGACGTCCATCGATGCCAAAGACAAGTGGATCAATCAAGCGATTGAAGGAGAGTACTGGTTCCTATTCTATCATGATGCGGTATATAGAGGGATCAAGTGGAATCGAGATGGAGAAATCGTTGATCACGTACTGAGGGAAAAATAATGTATAGAAAAAGGATGGTCCCAAGGCATTTTGGGATCATCCTTTTTAATAATGCTGTTATTTTTTTTTAAGATAAAGGATACACATCCACAACAGTGCCCGTATACGCATCTGCTAAAAACTCATATTGCTCCAGCTCACCGTCTCTTCTTCTGGATACCCCACCTTTATAGACCTTCGTTATGACCGAGTGCTTCTGATAGTCTTCGGGCTTCATTCCGATCCAGGATCCATCGATGTTCCCCTCTTTTTTGAATGAAAGCTTTACGTCCCTTAATACTTTTTCGGCAGAAACCATGTTTGAATCATCCAGTTTTTCTTTAAGAAAATATCCGCCTACTGCTCCGATTCCGATTCCGATCATGAAAGATTTCCAGTTCATTTTTATTCCCTCCACAGGCAATGAGTATTTGATGTTTAGAGATAACATACTATCCACTATCTCCCTGGTGATTCTCGATTATTTTCCATCTATAGGTACATTCTATCAAAGAAATAATAAAAAAGAGAACTCCTTTTCTTCTCAATTGGTGGTAAGACGTTCGAAAGTTCTGTAAAATAAGATTATACATAAAGTAGATTTTATATAAAAGGGGCATATGACATGAAACAAGATACGTTGGAACTTTTTAAAACATTGACTGAATTGCCGGGAGCACCCGGTAATGAGCATGCGGTCCGTAAATTTATGAAAGAACAATTGTCTCAATACTCAGATGACATTGTCCAGGATCGCCTGGGTGGGGTGTTTGGAGTGAAAAAAGGCAATGATCAGGATCCTGTTGTGATGGTTGCAGGGCATATGGATGAGGTAGGGTTCATGGTCACGTCTGTTACGGATAATGGAATGATTCGTTTTCAAACCCTTGGAGGCTGGTGGAGCCAGGTGATGCTTGCTCAGCGTGTTCAAATCATCACGGATAATGGCCCGATTACGGGTGTGATCGGAAGCATCCCTCCTCATCTGCTCGGAGAAGAACAGCGTAGAAAGCCGATGGAAATCAAGAATATGCTTATTGATATCGGTGCTGATGACCGGGACAATGCAATGGAAATCGGGATTAAACCAGGACAGCAGATCGTACCGATTTGTCCGTTTACTCCAATGGCGAATGAGAAAAAAATACTTGCGAAAGCTTGGGATAACCGCTATGGATGCGGATTGTCCATTGAGCTGTTAAAAGAGCTGCAAGGTGTGACACTTCCCAACACCCTATATTCCGGAGCCACGGTTCAGGAGGAAGTGGGATTACGCGGTGCCCAGACAGCAGCCAATATGATTAATCCTGATATTTTCTTTGCCCTTGATGCGAGTCCGGCAAATGATATGTCAGGGGACAAAAATGAATTTGGCCAATTAGGGAAAGGTGCTCTCCTTCGCATTCTTGATCGTTCAATGGTTACTCACAGAGGCATCAGGGAATTCGTTCTTGATACAGCTGAATCAAATGACATTCCTTATCAATATTTTGTTTCTCAAGGCGGAACCGATGCCGGAAGAGTACATATGTCAAATGAAGGGGTCCCAAGTGCAGTTGTTGGTATCTGTTCAAGATATATTCACACACATGCATCCATAATCCATGTAGATGATTATGCGGCTGCGAAGGAACTGATTGTCAAATTAGTGAAGCAATGTGACCGTTCCACAATTGAATCCATTAAATCAAACGGCTAATTCACGTTTCTAAAAAAATATATTAAAAAGACTGTCTCATTTATGAACTTCTTGAGACAGTCTTTTTATAGGGCTCTTTTCGTAAAGTTTTCTTGCTATTGTAGAGGAGAAAGTAATAGTTGATTTCCGCTACAGGATGCTCGCTTTCCGCGGGGCTGGCGGTGAGCCTCCTCGGCTGCGCCTCCGGGGTCTCACCTGTCCAGCTATTCCCGCAGGAGTCGAGCATCCTGCAGCGAGGATCAACTTTCTGAGCATGTATCCTTAATTGAAATCAATAAAAACAAGAATTTTAGCAAACAACCTTATTTAAGGTGAGTAGAGATTGATTTCCCTTTTATTAAAGAAGAATTATTTTTTCTAGTTACATTGTTTTCTTGCTCACCTTAAAGCTCTGTCACAAAAATTCTCTTAAGGATGGTGAGGGGAACTGCGCAGACTCTTGCGGAAGTACGGACGTGCCGAGACCCCGTTCGGCTAAGCTGAGGAGGCTCGGCCGAACGCTAGCTGCAAGCGGAGCAGTTCCCCTCACCATCTAGCTCACGATAATGGACAGAGTCTTGCAGAGCTTATGTTAAAAATCAACAATCTTTGAGAAAAGAGCGTTTTATAGAGACAAAAAGGGACTGAATCTCCCATAGAAATGAGGTATCAATTTGTTGAAAATAGGAATTGGAACGACAAATCCAGCAAAGGTACAAGCCATTCAAAAGGCTTTTAAGGAACACTATGAGGACGTAGAGTTCGAGTGTTTCAAAACTGAATCGAATGTAGGTGAGCAGCCAATCTCTGATCAAGAGACCATTGAAGGTGCGTTAAATCGTGCCAAGAACATATTGAGGGCAACAGAGGGCGATATTGGGATCGGTCTTGAAGGAGGAGTGACGGAATCACTTTACGGAATGTTTGTCTGTAACTGGGGGGCACTCGTGGATCGGAGCGGCAACGAAATCATTGGTGGAGGTGCCAGAATCCTCCTTCCTAAAGAAATCAGCAGTCGGTTAAAGGGAGGGGAAGAGCTGGGACCCTTGATGGATGAGTACACTCAAACCTCCGGGATAAGAAAGAAAGAGGGCGCAGTCGGTGTGTTTACGAATGGACTCATTACGAGAGAGGCTATGTTTCTCCACGTGGTTCAGCTATTAATAGGTCAGTGGCAGTTGAGAAACAAAGAGCAGGACAAATAATCGATAGACTTTTGCCCTTAGAGGGTACTTGGCCCATACCAAATTTACCTGTTATTCATAGGATGGAGTATATCAGACTTTATTTTATCTGATAAATTCTTTCTAAGGAGGTAAGAATTTATGGGATGCCATTATTGTAATGACCGAGTTGGGGGTCGTCGTGATGACCGTCGGGATGACAGAAGATGCTGTGACTGGAATAAGTTGCTTTTTGGTGACAGAAGAAGATGTGACCGCAGAGATGATGATGATGATCGTAGAAGATGCCGCAGAAGAAGAGATGATGATGACAATAGAAGATGTGGTTGTCATAGAAGAAATGATATCTTTGGGACGGAAGATAATCGTAGAAGAAGACGAAATAGAAAATGTGGCTGTGGCTCTTACTAAGAGTTAGAATGGAACTCCGTTTTGAAGCGGAGTTCTTTTTTTCTTAACAGACATTGAGGAAGAAAATCCTTAAAGGTAAATAAAACCCCCTGAAACCATTCAGGGGGTTTTATCAATTATTTTACACCTTTCATATATTCCTGAATCTTAGGTGAAAGCAGGAATAGAGCAATACTCAATATGATTGCCATACCTCCGATTGCCCCGAAGTACAGCGTTTCTGTTTCTGGTGTGTAGAAACGGACAAGTTGTGCATTCAACGCCTGTGCAGCAGCTGAAGCTAAGAACCAAAGACTCATCGTTTGAGCAGAGAAGGCTTCTGGAGCTAATTTGGTTGTGGCAGAAAGACCGACTGGTGATAAGCATAGCTCACCAAGTACAACAATCAAATAGCTAAGCACTAGCCATAAAGGACTTACTAGTGAATCTTCTCCTCCGAAGTATGCAGGTAATAGAATTACTAAGAATGATAAACCGGCAAACAATAGACCGAATGAAAACTTCTTCGGAATCGATGGTTGACGATCACCAAGTTTAACCCACATCCAGGCAAATACTGGAGCTAATAGAATGATGAATAACGGGTTTAACGATTGGAACCAGGCTGGAGATATGCTGATTCCCATGAATTCAAGCTCAGTTCGCTTATCTGCGTATACTGCAAGGATGGTTGATCCCTGTTCTTGAATCGCCCAGAACATAACCGCTGCGATAAATAATGGAATATAAGCGATGACTCTTGAGCGTTCAGTTTGTGTTGTTTTCGGACTATAGTACATCACGATAAAGTAAATAGTTGGAACGACGATACCGAAGATACCTACCAAATTAATAAATACGTTTAATGTAAATAGGCCTGCAGGAATTGTAATACCTAATATGATGGCAAGACCAACAACAACTAATCCTGCAATTAAACCATATTTCTTCTTCTCAGATGGTGCAAGCGGGTTTGGAACATAGGTACCGGCAAGACCAAGATTCTTTTTCTTTGTTGCCATAAATACGACAAGACCTAAGAACATTCCGATGGCTGCAACCGCAAATCCCCAATGGAATCCTTTTGTTTCCATAAGCTTACCGACAATCAGTGGAGCAATGAAGGCACCCAGGTTGATACCCATATAGAAAATACTGAAAGCTGCATCGCGGCGAGTGTCACTTTCGCTGTACATTTCACCGACAACTGTTGAAACATTCGGCTTTAATAAACCTGTTCCGACAACGATCAATACCATCGAAACAAAGAACATGGCTAAGCTTCCTGGAAATGATAAAGCAATATGACCAAACATGATGAATATTCCACCGTAGAAGACGGCTTTCGAAGTTCCGAATATTCTATCTGCCAACCAGCCTCCGATTACCCCGGACATATATACAAGTGAACCATAAATCGACATGATTGCTAAAGCTGTGTTTTGCTCTAGGCCCAGACCGCCTTTTGAAACCTCATAGTACATGTAGAATACGAGGATGGCACGCATTCCGTAATAGGAAAAGCGCTCCCAAAATTCTGTGAAGAATAAAGTGAATAATCCCTTCGGATGTCCAAAGAAACCTTTTTGAGGGACACTATCCACAATTTTCTGTTTATTCATTGATGACATGTTACTACCTCCCTTATTCTTTTACTATAATATTTTAATATTTTCATAAAGTCAAAAAAAGTTTATAAATTGTTAATAATAACATAAAATGTCTTTAAATTTCCAATATTAAATTATTTTGAAATAGTAAAAAAGTTCCTGGGAGTTTTGTAATGAATATAAAAAATACGCATGCCGTCCAAATAGGACGGCATGCGTATTTTCATGATTTTATTCTGTTTCAAAAACGTATGATAACGCCTTGATTGCCTGATCAATGTTTGTCACGGTGACATTTGACTTGTTTGAAAGTTCTTTTAAGGGATGATGAAGTTCTTCAGGACGAATAAGAATCAGCGGCTTTCCAAGTGTGATGGCGGTGCTCGCATCCATAGCAGTATTCCACTGTTTATATTTTTCTCCAAACAGGGCAATCACCACATCGGACTTTTTCATCAGTAACTCTGTTCGAAGATTGTTAATACTCGAAGCTGCCTCATCTCGAAGTATTTTATTGGGTTGTTCACCAAGAATTTCTTCCCCGATTGCATCGGAACGTTCGTGATTTTCCATCGGACCGACGAAAGATAGAGGGAGACGAAGCTCTTCTGCTTTCTCTTTAAGCTCGTTTCTCCAAGAACTATGTATTTCCCCTGCCAGATACACTGTGAATTCCATGTATTTCACCTTCCTGTTTTTAGTCATTTTATCATAAATACCCGATGTAAGTTAAAAATAACCTGATTTCCCATTAAAAAGGCAGGATTTCTTATTGGAAGGGTTGTCAATGGGACTTTGTGAGGGTATCATAAGCGTAGGTCCTAAGCATGAAAGGGAGGATAAGTATAGGATGAAAATCAAACAGACAGTCATTTTCTTTATTCTTGTGCTTATTTTAGCCGGATGCAACACGACGATCGATCAAGAAAAAGAAGAGACAGCCAAAGTGGTGGAAAACACATTAAGTTCAAATGAAGCAGCTAAAGAAGAGGCTGGAAACATTACCTTTTATCTTCCATTTGGAGCCAAAATAGAAAAAGAATCGCCCAATAATATCATTATTTCAAAAAGCTCTGATACTTTTATACTTTTCACAAACCCTCAAGAAAATAAGGATAGTGAACTTCTATATAAAATGGCCATTAGTGACAATGAAAATCTCTTGAAACATGGGACTTTTAAAGAGGACAATCGCTTAGGATACTATGTCATTAAGGAACTGCCCGATACAGAAGAATACGAACTTATTGTTGGAGTGGGTGGAACAAAGGTAACGACACAAGCGGAATTAGATGATCTGGCAGATCATGCAGAGATGATGATGAAAATGGCAGCTTCAGTTAAACATAAATCATAACGTTAAGACCGATTTTCCGCTTAGGCGGAAAATCGGTTTTTTTAGGCTCTTTTTCAAAGATTGTTGTTCAATCACTTAGGATCTGCCAGGACTCTTTCAATCAGTATGCGCTTGATGGTGAGGGGAACCGCTCCGCTTTCCGTGGACGCTCGGCCGAGCCTCCTCAGCTTAGCCGAACGGGGTCTCGGCACGCCCGTACTTCCGCAGGAGTCTACGCAGTTCCCCTCACCATCTTTAAGAGATTTTTAGTGACAGAGCTACAAGGTGTCAAAAAATAATCTATTTAGAAAGTTGAATTATTCTTCTTTAATAAGACTAAACCTCTACTCAACTTAAGAAGGTTGTTTGCTAAAAGTTTTTGTATTATTGATTTCTTATAAAGAATCATGCTCAGAAAGTTGATTCTCGCTGCAGGATGCTCGACTCCTGCGGGAATAGCTGGACAGGTGAGACCCCGGAGGCGCAGCCGAGGAGGCTCACCGCCAGCCCCGCGGAAAGCGAGCATCCTGTAGCGGAAATCAACTACTACTTTCTACTCTAAGATAACCACAATCTTTGCGAAAAGAGCCAATTTTATTATACGTGAATAGGTACGCTTGATTAAAAGGAGAATAGAAGGAAATTGAATGCTGGGTAAAGGAAAATATATAGACAAAACAAACAAGTGTCTTTACACTAGTAAAAGGAAGAAGGTTAACACAGAGGGGAGAAATCAAGTGAGAGAATTCTTAAAGAGTAAAGGCATTACATTATCTGCAAAGGTGTATTTCATAGATGCGTTAAGTTATATGGCGTTAGGGTTGTTCAGTTCACTGATCATCGGATTAATCATTAAGACGATCGGGGAACAGCTTCCAATTCCCCCTGGTTTGAGTGAATTTTTCATAGAGATGGGCGGTCTGGCGATCAGCTTGATGGGTCCTGCGATCGGGGTAGCCATCGCCTTTGGTCTTGGGGCACCACCGCTTGTCTTGTTTGCTGCGGTTGTTACGGGAGCAGCAGGCGCGAGCTTAGGTGGACCGGCGGGAGCTTATGTAGCAGCTGTCATATCAACGGAAATAGGTAAGTTAGTCAGTAAAACTACGAAAGTCGATATCATTGTCACTCCATTCGTCACCATCTTTTCAGGGTTTACGATAGCTTACTTTATCGGACCGGGAATTGCCGACTTTATGAGCATGTTTGGCAGCTGGATCAGCTGGGCGACTGAGCAACGTCCTATAACTATGGGGATTCTGGTTGCTGCCCTCATGGGTCTTGCTTTGACAGCCCCGATTTCGAGTGCGGCCATCGCCCTTATGCTTGAATTGAATGGAGTCGCTGCGGGAGCCGCAACGATTGGATGTGCTGCTCAAATGGTAGGATTTGCTGTCATCAGTTACCGGGAGAATAAGGTGGGTGGATTATTGGCTCAGGGAATAGGTACTTCCATGCTTCAAGTGCCTAATATCGTCCGAAATCCCCGCATACTCATTCCTCCCACAGTTGCCGGAATGATATTGGCGCCCATTGGAACCACGATATGGTTGATGGAAAACAATGCTGCCGGAGCCGGAATGGGAACAAGTGGATTTGTCGGTCAAATCATGACATTTAAAACGATGGGATTCACCTGGGATGTAACATTGAGAATCCTTCTGTTGCATTTTGTTGGACCTGCATTCATAAGCCTGTTAATATCTGAATATATGCGTAAACTAGGTTGGATCAAACCTAATCAAATGACGATTGAAACAGGGGGCAAATAAAATGCGTAAACTTGAATCAGTGGAAGAGTTTCACCAGTTGAAAGAAAGCGGCAAGCATGTATTTATGTTTTCAGCGGACTGGTGTCCGGATTGCAGGATCATCGAGCCGATCCTCCCGGAAATCGAGAGCCAATACTCAGAGTACACATTCCTATACGTAGATCGAGATCAATTCATTGATCTGTGCATTGAATTGGATATCTTCGGAATTCCAAGCTTTCTGGCATACGGAGACGGCCGTGAACTTGGACGATTTGTTAATAAGGACCGTAAAACAAAAGAACAAATCGAGAACTTCATGAATACATTATCTTCATAATAGGATGAAAAGGGATCACCTTATTTTGGGATCTCTTTTCTTTTTGCCTGAAATGAAACAGGTTCCTTTTGTATTCTAAGCATTTTGATGTAAAATGTTATAAGTGAATGCATCAGCAATTGATCGATACTTTCTATTATAATAGTACCACCAAAGGAGGATCAGATTTGGACATAAAAAAGCTAAAAGGTATACTCCAGGAACGATTAGAGAAACCGAATCGTACGTTTACATATGATCGAGATAAGGATTCACTTAGAATTGAGAACACTGATACGAAAAAGGGCATCAACGTCGCCCTGCCACCGATTGTATCCAAGTGGAAAGAAAACAATAAATCCATTATCGATGAAGTGGTGTATTACGTGGAAGAAGCTTTAAACGTAATGGGTACTCGAGCAGACCTTGGGAATAAAGAGAAAAAAGTGTTTCCAGTGATCCGTTCCACTTCTTTTGCCACAGAATCCAATGAAGGGGTTGCCCTGGTTACAGATGATCATACAGCTGAAACACGTATCTATTATGCTGTTGACCTTGGGAAAACCTACCGCCTATTAGATGAAAATATGCTAAAGGCTGAAGGATGGTCTCACGAGCAAATGAAGGAGACCGCCTTATTCAATGTCAGAAGCTTACCAACTGAAATGAAGAAAGATGAAGTTGCAGGAAATATCTTCTATTTTCTAAATAATAATGATGGATATGATGCAAGTCGTATTTTGAATGATGCTTTCTTAAAGCAGGTAAGCAAGGATGTTCAAGGTGAAATGACTGTATCCGTACCTCATCAGGATGTTTTGGTCATCGGGGATATTCGCAATGAAACGGGCTATGATGTTCTTGCTCAACTGACGATGAGCTTCTTTACGACAGGGAATGTTCCGATTACGGCACTGTCCTTTGTGTACGAAGAAGGAGAACTGGAGCCGATCTTCATTCTGGCAAAAAATCGCAAAAAGGAAAGGGAGAAGAAATAATGAACGTATTTTATAACATAGAAGGTATTGGTGATACCCTTATCGTTACAATGCATCCAGGGTTTGAGGGAGAAGTTCTACATGAAAGAAAAGAAGATGCTGCACGTTTGTTTGATGAGAAAACAGGGAAAACACTTGGGTATAACCTATTCCATGCATCAAAGTATATGGATTTAAGTGAAGTGGGACCTGTCGAAATGAATGAAGAGAAGCTCCAATCGATCAACGAAGCCATCAAGAAGAACGGTTTCGATGAAGTATTGGAAGCAGACTTTTCACCAAAATTCGTGGTAGGGTATGTGTCTGAAAAAGAGAAGCATCCAAATGCAGATAAATTGAACATCTGTACAGTGGATGTTGGGGATGAAACCTTGCAGATCGTGTGTGGTGCTCCTAACGTTGACAAAGGACAAAAAGTCGTTGTTGCGAAAGTTGGCGCTGTCATGCCAAGCGGAATGGTCATCAAGGATGCAGAACTTCGCGGAGTGGCATCATCAGGCATGATTTGTTCTGCCAAAGAACTGGCACTTCCAGATGCCCCCCAAGAAAAAGGGATCCTCGTTCTTGAAGATACTTACCAAGTTGGTCAACCATTCACAGCTTAAAAATATATACCTGGGTCCGGAGTATGGGCTCAGGTATTTTTGTTTTTATTTATGTTAGAAGTCGTATGATTGAAAACTAATGGAAACTTGTTCATAGTAGTTTTTCATTAAGGTTTTCTTACTGAGTACTGGGACTTGACGGGATCAATCATAAGTTGATTGGAGCGGAAGGTGCTCGACTCCTGCGGGAATAGCGTGAAAGTTGAGACCCCGCAGGGCAAAGCCCGAGGAGGCTCAACTCACGCCCCGCGGAAAGCGAGCACCTGAAGCGGAAAGCAACAACTACTGGCTTAGTAACACAGCTCTGAAATTAGCCTTGCAAAATTCGTATTACATTCTCTTTACACCTATGTTTGTTTCGACACAATTCTTTAACAATTCTCTTATTCTATCGAAATGACTCGAATTTTTCTCTTTAACTGATAAAATATAAATAAGTATGAAAGAAAGAGTGATGTTTGTGAGCTGGATTAAAAAAATGTTTGGTAAATTATCAGATAATGATGATCAATTTGAAGAATTTTATGATGAAAACAATGATGAAGTTCAGCATGTTGAACGTAAAAAGGCTGAACGTAAAAATATAGTAGGGCCCAACCATTCACGTGATGTAGAAGCAAGGATGACGTATCAATATCCTAAAGGGACTTTTCGCTTTCCCCTCATATCGGATGGAGAAAATATAGAGCGTCCACGAACGAATAGAAATCGAAGAAGTCAGGAGAAGGAAGAGCCGCCTAAGGAACAAAAGGAAAAGAGTCAGGACCACGCTTCTAAAAATAGAAAGTGGAAAGAAGAAAAACCATCGGCTAAAGTCCAACCGAAGAAATCTCCTAAAGTGGAAAAGGGAAACAGCAGGCCGTTCACCCCTACAGAAATCCCTTCACCCATTTATGGTTTTAGAGGACGACCGGTAAAAAAGGAAAACCAGGTAGAGTTCGAGCTTAAGAAATTTTTACATAATGAAGAAGACAACAAAGAGGCTGTGATTGATCATGAGACTCTATCTGTAGTAGAGAGTTCAATTCCCGTGGAACAAGAATCAGAATCCATTGTCGAAGTTGAACCAGCTGAATCCGAAAAAACTATTAGCGATGAACCTGTTGCGATGATGATGAATTTCCCTGAAGAACAACGTGATGAATCCCAGGTTGAAGATACTCTATTGGTTGAAGCTGAAGATAACAATGAACCAATTCCAGTTGAAAATTCTGATCTAAAAGTGGAGCTTACTGAAGAAGTTTCCCAGAAATCAAATGAACGTGTTTCACTTATCTCTGAAATGGAACAACCAACCCAGGAGTTGGAGTATTCATCACATAAAGAGAAAGAGCTTAATGACTCTGTGCAGGAAGATCCACCACAGCAACCTGTCCATGCTGCACGTGAAGATGAAGGAAATGAAGAAGATGTCCAGGAACCCGTTCATCCTGTTCAAGAAAAACCGGTTCAAGAACCAGTTGCACAAAGTGGATCTACGATTGAGGAGAAACGAGTAGAGGAAGTATCAGAACCTGCACGTTCCCAACAAGCGCCGAGGGAGAAAGAACCGCAGAGACGTAAGAGGTCTCATCTTCCTTTTAACGTATTGATGCTGAAACAGGATAAGCGACAGTTAGATACGCGAAACCGATCAGCACGTAATGAATCGACTCCCATCCGCAAGGAAAGTGAGAGCAAAACATTAAATAAGACTGAAGCAGAACCGGAGATGAGGGAACAACCTGTCCTGGAAGTAAAGCAGGAAAAAGTGGGAGAATCGGCATCCATACATCATCCTGAACAGAAAGCATCTCAACAAAGTTCTGTTCAGGGAGAAGAGGCGGTAAAGAGTTATAGCGAGTTAAGCTCATCTTCTAAAAGGACAAGAGACTATGTCTTTCCTGAAATGGATTATCTGATGCCTCCCGTATCAAAGGAAATGAGCGAAGAGTGGCTCGATTCACAAAGAATATTACTGGACGAAACCCTTCATAACTTTAACGTGAGGGCAAAAGTGGTGAATGTCACACAAGGCCCATCAGTCACGAGGTTCGAGGTTCAGCCTGAACCTGGCGTGAAGGTGAATAAAATTACCAATCTATCAGATGATATTAAGCTGAGCCTGGCTGCAAGGGATATCCGAATGGAAGCCCCTATTCCCGGTAAGCATACGATTGGTATTGAAGTGCCTAACCGGGAGAGCCGTCCTGTCTGCATTAGTGAAGTGATTGCAAGTCCTGAGTTTCAAGAGCCGTCTTCCCCTCTGACCGCCGCTCTTGGTCTCGATATTTCCGGACAGCCGATCGTGACTGATTTAAGCAAAATGCCACATGGACTCATCGCCGGTGCTACCGGATCGGGTAAAAGTGTATGTATCAACTCGATACTCGTGAGTCTCTTGTACAAAGCATCACCGGATGAATTGAAGATGCTTCTCATTGATCCGAAGATGGTAGAGCTTGCTCCCTATAACCGGATCCCACATCTCGTCAGTCCGGTCATAACAGATGTGAAGGCAGCAACTGCAGCTCTTAAATGGGCTGTTGAGGAAATGGAAAGAAGATACGAGTTATTCGCTCATACAGGTGTAAGGGATATTAAACGCTTCAATGAACTGGCTAAACGGAATAAACAATACAGTGATATGCTCCCGTATTTAGTCATCGTCATTGATGAGTTAGCTGACCTGATGATGATGTCGCCTGCAGATGTTGAAGAAGCGATTTGCCGGATCGCCCAGAAGGCACGTGCATGTGGGATTCATTTAATCATTGCGACCCAACGTCCATCAGTCGATGTCATTACAGGCTTGATCAAAGCGAATGTACCGACACGAGTGGCGTTTTCCGTATCATCAAGCGTGGATTCAAGAACGATCATCGATGGAAGCGGGGCTGAAAGGCTTCTTGGGAAGGGAGATATGCTCTTTCTGGAAAATGGTTCATCGAAGCCGGTCCGCCTGCAGGGAACCTTCGTGTCAGATGACGAAATTGATGACATCATCAATCATGTAAGAGAGCAAAGAGAACCGGATTATCTCTTCCAACAGGATGAATTGATCAAGAAAGCACAGGTTACCGAGGAAGAAGATGAATTATTTTTAGAAGCCTGTGAATTTGTCGTCGACCAGGGGGGTGCCTCTGCATCGGGCTTGCAGCGCAGATTCAGAATCGGTTATAACCGTGCGGCAAGATTGATGGAAATGATGGAGAGTAATGGAATTATTTCAGAGTCCAGAGGCAGTAAACCAAGGGATGTCCTGATTTCCGAAAGTGAATTGGAGACTCTGGCATAGACTAGTAGAATCATTTAATACATGGTATTCTGTTTATATGTGTCCTTTTCGGATTCAGTAAACAGAATACCTATTTTTGTGTAGGAAGAGCCATAAGGAGCTTTAGTGATGAAAGAAATAGAATTGAAACTTCAAGGAAAACTCAACAGATTGACCAATCATACATTTAAGTTTGACGAAAGAATCAAGGATGGCTGGTTTTCAGCGGTTTATTTCTTGAAAACGAAGGAAATTGCCAAAAAGTATAAACCGGATGCCGTTGTCACCATGCAATTCTTTCAAAAGAATCATGCCGTTATTTGTGGAACGGATGAAGTGATTGCACTTCTGCATAGTTTCGCTGATAACCCGGAAAATCTTGAAATCCATTCCTTAAAAGATGGAGATCAAATCTCACCATTTGAAACCGTTCTGACCATCAAGGGCCGTTATCAGGACTTTGGCTATTTAGAAGGAATCATTGATGGTATCCTGGCAAGAAGAACATCGGTGGCGACGAGTGTTTACAACGTAATGAAAGCTGCCTCTATTTCAGGGAAACAAAAACCTGTCATCTTCATGGGTGATCGGGATGATCACTTTACTCAGCAGGCCGGGGATGGATATGCAGCATTTATTGGTGGATCCACAGCTCAGGCTACCCATGCCATGAACGAATGGTGGGGAAAGAAAGGGATGGGGACAATGCCCCACGCCCTGATCCAATTATTCAATGGGGATATCGTAGAAGCCACCAAAGCTTATCAGGAAACATTTCCTGAAGACGAGCTCATTGCCCTGGTAGACTACAATAATGATGCCATTACAGACTCATTAAAGGTAGCACGGGAGTTTGGCCCTGAATTAAAAGGGGTAAGGGTAGATACATCAAGAATGATGATCGATAAATACTTCCTTCGTAATCAACATGTGCTTGGAACATTTGATCCAAGGGGAGTAAACATGCAGCTGATTAACGCATTAAGACATGCCTTGGATGAAGAAGGATTCCACCACGTCAAGATTGTCGTGTCAGGTGGATTTAATGAGGATCGTATTCGTCAGTTTGAGGAAAATAAAGTTCCAGTCGATATGTATGGAGTGGGAAGCAGTCTTCTGAAAATCCATGTCGGGTTTACGGGAGATAATGTCGTGATTGACGGTTCCCCTGAAGCAAAGGCAGGAAGAAAACTCCGTCCAAACCCCCGTCTGGAAAAAGTAGAATTCGAATAGGTGAGAGGATGCAAGAACCAGATAGCCTTTTAAATCTAGAGAAATATAGACAAAAAAAGCAGAGAATGGCAGAGGACCATATAAAAGACCTCTATAGAAAAGCGTATGAGTACGCTTTGAAGGAAACGAACATCAGAGAAAAGGTACGGGCCAAGATGATTTTCTCAAAGCGTTTCCTTACACAAGATGACATCCACATGGATGAGGAAGTCGAACAGCTGTTTCAGGAATGGTTTTTGTTTGATTATAAGACCATTAAAGGTCAAACACTGTTCTTTCAATTTCTTCAGTCCCATTTTCTGCATGAATCAGTCAAACTGCTCGGTGCCATCGTGCTGACTGCAGCTTGGGAACCCATCATCATTAGAAAAATCGATACTCTGAACGAAGAAGCTGCATTTACATGTCAGAATGTCATTCAGGATGAAGAAGTTTCTGTTAAAACAAACCTTGATTGCAAGAAAAAGGGAATTCGTGAGGGCGGGGTCTATTTCGTGAGGAAAGTCCCGTTAGTAACTCATCAGTGGATCTTAGGTCCCGTTTTCCCCGTCAAATCAGAGGGGATTTTATCAGACGTGAAAAATCATTATGGTCAAATGAATCAAAAAACTGGTGTATTATGGAGAACATATTTAAAAGAAGAAGCACCAAACTTCATTATCCGCAGTCTTTCATAGCTTGTGCATGGTCAGGGATTTTAAAAAATGATATAATGTTTCAAGTTGAAGAAAGTTCGCTTTTTTCTATACTAAATATCAAAAGCTTAAGACCGATAGCAAAATAATATTCATTTCATATAATGCTTTTAGATAGACGATTGTTGGAGGTTCTATTATGACTATAAATCATTTCGTAGGAATTAAGGGGTCGGGCATGAGTGCATTAGCCCAAATACTCCACGATATGGGCTACGAGGTCCAAGGATCTGATGTAGATAAATATTTCTTTACTCAGAAAGCTCTGGATGAATCAAATATAAAAATTCTCCCTTTCCAAAAAGAAAACATTGGAGGGGATATGCATGTGATCGCAGGAAATGCATTTCCTGATACACATGAAGAAATTCAGGCAGCTGTAGAGCAAGGTCTACCCCTCACTAGATATCATAAATTTCTTGGAGACTTCATGCAGAAATTTACAAGTGTAGCGGTAACCGGAGCACACGGAAAAACGTCTACAACCGGATTGTTGGCACATGTCATCAGTGGTGCAAAGCCAACATCCTTCCTGATCGGGGATGGAACGGGGAAAGGGGAAGCGGATGCTCAATACTTTGTCTTTGAAGCGTGCGAATATCGCCGCCACTTCCTGTCTTATTTTCCTGACTACGCCATCATGACAAATATTGACTTCGATCATCCCGATTATTTTGCCAATGTGGATGACGTTTTCTCTGCCTTCCAGGAGATGGCGATGCAAGTGAAAAAGGGAATCATCGCATGTGGAGATGACGAACAGTTACAGAAAATCCAGGCTCAAGTGCCAGTCGTATTTTATGGCTTCGCCGAGGAGAATGACTTCCAGGCGAGAAACGTATCAAGGGACAGATCCGGCACTTCATTCGATGTGTTTGTCCGTAATGAATTTTATGCGGCATTCAAAATCCCGACATTCGGTGACCATAACATCATGAATGCTTTATCCGTCATTGCCATCTGTCATTACGAAGAGCTTGATACATCTATCGTCCAGGAAAGATTAAGCTCATTCAAAGGGGTTAAACGCCGTTTCTCTGAAAAAGAAGTGGGCAACCAGATCCTGATCGATGACTACGCTCATCATCCGACTGAAATTAAAGCAACCGTAGATTCGGCAAGACAGAAATATCCTGAAAAAGAAATTATCGCTGTCTTCCAGCCTCACACTTTCACACGTACGCAAACCTTCCTTTCTGAGTTTGCCGAAAGCTTGAGTCTTGCTGACAAAGTGTATTTATGTGAAATATTCGGTTCCGCAAGGGAAAATCATGGGAAACTTTCGATCAACGATCTTGGAAGCAAGATCGAAGGATGCGAAATTATAGACGAACAAGATACGACTGCCCTATTAAAACACGACAACAGCGTGCTTATTTTCATGGGAGCAGGAGATGTACAAAAGTTCCAACAGGCGTATGAAAAAACGCTGGAGGAACAGGTAGCAGAAAATTAATATGGAAAAACCGGTTCTTAAGGGAGCCGGTTTTTTCTTTCTTTCATCCTCAGACAAAAAAGTCACCGTCATGAATCATGACGGTGACTCTTCAGTCTTACTTCAAATTCTCAGGATTCAGCACTTCAAGTTCTTCAATGACAAATCGTCCGTCTTTTCGAATCAATACATCATCGAAGTAGATTTCACCGCCGCCGTACTCAGGGCGCTGTATCATCACCATATCCCAGTGAATGTTCGAGTGGTTTCCATTGTAGGCTTCTTCGTAGCATTCGCCTGGCGTAAAGTGGAAGCTGCCATCAATCTTTTCGTCAAATAAAATGTCCTGCATCGGATGCTGGATGTACGGATTCACACCAATGGCGAATTCACCTACGTATCTTGCCCCTTCATCCGTATCAAAGATTTTGTTTATTCGGTCTGTATCGTTTGCAGTAGCTTCTACAATCTTACCTTCTTTGAATGTCAATTTTACGTTTTCAAAGGTAAACCCATTATAAGGTGACGGTGTATTGTAGGAAATGATTCCATTAACTGAATCCTTTACAGGTGCACTATATACTTCTCCATCGGGAATGTTCAGGCGTCCCGCACATTTCACTGCAGGAATGTCCTTGATTGAGAATGTAAGGTCCGTCCCTTCTCCGACAAGGCGGACTTTATCCGTATTGTTCATGAGCTCAACCAGGTTATCCATGGCTTTGTCCATCTTGCTGTAGTCCAGGTTGCAGACATCGAAGTAGAAGTCTTCGAATCCTTCTGTGCTCATGTTGGCAAGCTGTGCCATGGATGAAGTAGGATAGCGGAGTACGACCCACTTTTTCTTAGGGACGCGAATTTCTCTATGTACTTTTTTACCAATTGTATTTCCATGGATCTTCATCTTTTCATCAGGTACATCCGATTGTTCACTGATATTATCACCTGAGCGCAAACCGATATACGCATCCATCTGTTCCATGACATTCGCTTCAAAGCTTGCAATCATGTTGTATTGTTCTTCTTGGGCGCCCATCAATAATGCGCGGTCGACTGCGTGATCTTTGATGGATACGAAAGGATATCCCCCTGCTGCATATGCTTCCTTAACGAGTGCTGTTACAAGCTCACGTTGTAAACCGAAGTTTTCGATCAATACTTTCTCTCCAGGCTGTAACTGCACGGAGTATTGAATTAAATTTTTTGCGAGTTTTTCAATGCGTGGATCTTTCATTGGATCTTCCCCCTTTTATGTGGTCTCTATTATTGTACCCTAAAACAAAAATGGATGAGAGAAACAAAATGTGAAATGATAAATCAAGAAATATTTTTTATTTTTTCATGCAGGAGAAATCATGCGAAAGGAAGAAATACTAGTATAATGTTTATTTGTTTATCATAAGGGTAAAGAATTTCTATACATGGAGGTGTGGCATATGGAAATCATTCTTTATCTAAGCGTGGCTGTAATAGCAGTTGCATTTTTTATTTTAGTTATGAGTGTAATGAAGACCTTGAAGTCTTTAGGATCTACCCTCGACAGTGTTTCGACTACATTGACGGGTCTTGAGAGCCAGCTTCAGGGAGTAACAAAAGAGTCTACTGAATTACTACATAAAACAAATCTATTAGCTGAGGATATCCAGAAGAAATCTGAGGATCTGAACACTGTTGTTTATGCAGTAAGAGATGTAGGGCATTCCATCCAGAACCTTAATAACTCGGTTAAGAAAGTTAGTACTTCCATTTCAACTGAACTTGAACGTAATCAAGGGAAAATCTCACAGGTTGTTCAGTGGGGGAATGCCTTTATCGAGTTAAAGGACAAATGGAAACAAAAACAGGAAAAACAGCCAAGTCAACCTGATGCAGCTGTTCAAAACCAAGCATCTAAAGAAGTTCGATCTCGAGAAAAATTGATTAAAAGAGCAAGATCTTATAACAATTAGAGAGGGGAATTTTAAATGACACAACAGTACAATCAAAACCAGAACCAAAACCAAACAAACGACAGCAACAACATCAACTCAAAAGACTTCATGATCGGAACACTGATCGGAGGAATCGTTGGGGCGGCAACAGCTCTTCTACTGGCTCCTAAATCAGGTAAAGACCTTCGTCATGATATCAACGAGCAGGCTGGCGTACTGAAAGAAAAGACAGGTCAGTGGAAAGACACGGCTGTAGAAAAGAGCAATGAGCTTGCTGCAGTAGCAAAAGAAAAATCATCTGCACTTTCAAAATCAGTACAGGAGCAATCCAACAATGTGGTTGGAAAGCTGAAAACATACCGCTCTAATAATAACGAGCTTCAAGAAACAAACGATGAACTTCAAGCTGTTGCTGTAGGTGAAACAACACCTGTTGAAGAGACAGAAGATGTAAATCAAAAGCTCGAAGAAACAAAAAAGGCATTTGACGAAACTGAAAAAACATACAATCAATAATAATTGATTCCAAGGGCGGTGAAGTGATATGATTACTTCACCGTTTTTTTTGTTGAAATAAAAATGCATTGAGGCACGTCTGTCTCCGGCAATTTAATAATGCACATTTTATTGTAAGGGAGTATGAATGATATGCAGAAGATTGAAACCGTTCAAGAGTTTGAACAGCTTTCCGAAAAGAATTCCCGCTTCTTTTTTATGAAGCACAGCTTAACATGCCCTGTGAGCTCAAATGCTTTCAGTGAATACCAAGCCTTCCTGAATAAGCATGAAGAGGAAGACGGCTACTATTTAGCCGTTCAAGAGTCAAGGGAACTATCCAATCATATTGCCGAAAAATACGGCATCAAGCATGAATCACCCCAAGCCTTCCTGTTTATTGAAGGAAAACCGGGCTGGAATGCTTCACATTGGAATATTACCGAGAATGAATTGAATAAGTTGTAGGGAAAGGACTCTGTTTTGACAGGGTCTTTTTTATTGGCTCTTTTCGTAAAGATTGTTGTTTTTAACATAAGGATCTGCTTGAGCTCTGCCAATCACCATCTTTAATAGATTTATTGTGTGCAGAGCTTCAACATACGTAATAAAACCATGTAAATAGAAGGAATAATTCTTCTTTTATAAAAGGGAAATTAATCTCTAATCTTAAGTAAGGTTGTTTGCAAAAATTCTTGTTTTTATTGATTTCCCTTAAGGATACATACTCAGAAAGTTGATTCTCGCTGCAGGATGATCGACTCCTGCGGGAATGGCTGGACAGTACGAAAAGCGGAGGGGCTTTGCCCAGGGGCGACAAGCATAAGACGAGTCTGCCGGAAAGGCGTTCTTTGCCTTTTTGGCAGACTTGGCTTATGACCTCGAGCCCCTAAGCCCCGTAGCTGGACAGGTGGAGACCCCGGAGGCTCACCGCCAGCCCCGCGGAAAGCGAGCATTCTGGAGCGGAAATCAACTACTACATTCTTCATTAAGATAACCACTAACTTTGCGAAAAGAGCCTTTTTATTTGTCCGGATTAATGATTTCTTTTGGGATTACTAATAATTTTTGGTAATTCCCTCACACGTGTTTACTTTCCATAATACAGGGAATTTACTCTATAAGAATAAAATTTATTGATAGTAAATTAGGAGGAACGATTCATGACTCAGACTGTACCTTATAATACTCAAACGAGCAATACGACTAATACGACTGCGATGAACGGCACTTCCAGTGAGAAGAATGGTAAGTTATTAAAAGGCATGGTAGTGGGAGCTGTAGTAGGCGGCGCACTGGCTATGCTTGATAAAACAACGAGAAAAAGAGTATCATCCAGAACATCCAATGTGAAAGACTCCACAATGGGGATGGTGGCAAAGGTAAGGGAGAATCCATCGGGAGTTATGAACGACTGGCAGGATCGCCTTAAAACGGCTTCCACTGTATTGAAGGATGCGATCAACGACGCACAGAGCCTTTATGAAAAGGTGAATGATGATGTGATCGATCAAGTGAATCAAGTAAAGGAAGATTCTTCAGAAATTATCGCTACAACGAAGGAAGCGGCAGAGGAATTGAAGGATATAGGCGGTAAAGTGAAAGAAGCAGGTGAGGAAGTGACAGGGGAATCAACCTCTTCAGTAAACGGTACACAATCTTCAACAAGCTCTACTTCTACAAGTGATAACAATATCCATCCAACTAATCGTGCGAGCAGCGTACCTGGACAAGTTGGATCATAATACAAAAAAACTGGCGTAAATGCCAGTTTTTTTGTTGTCTGCTATTCTTTCATTCAGCGTGAGGACTGAGGCCAGACGATTTCGAGTTCGTCCCCCTGTTGAATTTCTTCATAAAAGGTGGTTTCCTCTCCGTTTTTCAAGAGTAAGAAGCTCCCATTCGCATGAGAAGGCATGGTGATTTCAACAGTATTAAATAAGTCCTGGAAGATAAAAGAGCTTACTTGTTGTTCTTCAATTTCAATCGAATCCCCGGCAATTAACCGATCGTCCATTTCAAGCCCGCTGCCATTTCGATAAACACGGCTGCTCTCTTTCATAAGCTCTACTTTCTTTCCGTTAAAAGTAATGACGATAGAAGCCCCTGCAGTGAGCTGTTTCTTGGCAAGAATCTCCTTTACCGTTGGAGTAAAGCCTGGTTTATATGAAATGATATCGCCCTGTTGAATCTTTGATGATAGCTTCGCTTCAATACCGTTGATGAACAGCTTTCCACTATAAACAGGGAAGAAGGTGTCTTTTCCATTGATGGAAATACGATAGGGCTTAGTGCTTTCTAACCACTCTTCATACCCTGAATGCTTCAACACATCAAAGAGTGATTCCATCAATTCGATCCGGATACAATCACGGTCCTGAATGGTATCATCAAGGGATGCAGGTTGATTGTTTCTGTAAACGAGTGGAGCTAGTAAGAATGGGTTCTCATCTATCACAATCTGTTTTGAAGTAGAGGAGTCTAATAAATCTCCAATCGTTACACTTGGTGAAGACCCGTTCTCTCCTTTGTGAACAATGATAATATCGTTATTGTTAATTTTTTCATCCAGTGCACTGGGCTGACCATTTTTTTCAATAAGAGGCGCCTGACCATGACCTCCTGGTATGGTTATATCTTGACCATTGACTGTTACAAAGAAACCATTACCCGGACCCCCGTGCCATTTACTTAGTTTTAAGCCTGCGGCCAAAATACAGTCCCCGACTGTTAAGTCCTTTACTTCAAATAATCGGACCGGCTGATTGTTCACGTGGGCTGAGACGTATTGGACCGGTGTCTGTTTAGCTGCAATGGCGATTCCGATAGGCGTAACGAGCTCTGGTCCTGTCGTTACTTCATCCAATATGGTTATATTCTGAATCGCTTCCACGCCTCTTACTGCGACCCGGTTGTGTGGAAGTTGTAAGGATGAGGCTAATTTGCCCGGCAGCTCAGGTGTTAAGCTGCCTCCTCCTACAAGCATGACGGCTTGTGGAGGCTTTCCATTGTTCAACCGGAGAATCTCCTTGGAAATCTCCCCGGCTAAACGATCTACTGCTGGAGCAATTCTTTCAACAACCTCCAGTGCTGGGAAACTCGTTTCAAAGCCAAGAATATCGGTAACAGTAATCTCCTTTCTGGACTGAAGCTCTCTCTTTGCCTGCTCGGCTAGAGGAAAGTCCAACAATAGTTCATTGCTGATGGCTTCTGTTATTTCATCGCCGGCTGTCGGAACCATTCCATAGGCAATGACAGTGCCCAGATTTGTAATTGCGATATCGGATGTTCCTGCTCCGATATCAACGAGGGCTACATTGAGTCGTCTCATGGATTCTGGAATCAGTACATTAATCGCAGCGATAGGCTCCAAGGTTAAGGCATCCATTTCAAGACCAGCGCGATTCAGTGCCGCAATTAAGGATTCAACTACTACACGTGGAAGAAAGGTTGCGATAATCTCGACGGTGGCATCTTCCCCCTGCTGATCGATGAGACTTCCGATTTCCTCACCATCCAAACGGTAAAAAAGGACAGAATAACCAACACAGTAATAGTGATAGCCCTTCGTATCATTTTCATTTTCAGCAGCCAATGCTTGAGCCTGCTGGACAGCGCTTAACTCGAGATGGAGGATATCGTTTTTTTGAAGAAGAGGCTTTCCTGTTATAGTTAATGTGGAAGATGCGGTTGCTGTTTTCAGGGCTCTTCCGGCAGCTGCGACACACACTTTATGAAGAGGGCCGTGTTTCTTCTCCAATTTCTCTTTAATGGAGCTAATGACTTCGGCGACTGCTGGAACGTCATGAATCTGACCATCCAGCATGGCTCTCTTTTTATGTTCTTCTACTAAAATATCTGAAACTTGAAATATTCCGTTTATTTCTTCTAAAATGATCCCTACGACCGATCGGGTTCCGATGTCCAATGCAAATATTTTTTGCGTATTTTTCAATTAGTGTTCACCCACTTTAACCTATTCTCATACAATACTAAAATACTTTAGCGCTTAAAAGCGTCTAATTAATAAAGAATTTTATCGTGACATTTTCGATATGTTCTATTATAATAAGTTTCAATATCAAAAATGTATCATACTTTCTTAAAACTATAACAGTTTTTACGTATGAACAGGATAAAAAAAGAAAGGGTGCTGTATTGTGAGTAATCAAGAGCTCGATCAATTACGAAAACAAGTAGACGAGATGAACTTAAAACTATTAGACACCATTAATGAACGTGCTAAACTAGTTCAGGAAATCGGGCGTGTCAAGGAGACTCAAGGAGTATACCGCTATGATCCTGTTCGTGAAAGAGGAATGCTTGATCTGATCAAAGAAAATAATAATGGTCCATTTGAACATTCGACCGTTGAACATATTTTTAAAGAAATCTTTAAAGCCGGTTTGGAGCTTCAAAAAGACGATCACCGTAAAGCACTGCTTGTTTCCCGTAAAAAGAAACCGGATGATACGATCGTAACGATCAACGGAGATTCAATTGGAGACGGAAAGCCTCACTTCATTTTCGGTCCATGTGCGGTTGAATCTTACGAGCAAGTAGCAGAAGTGGCAAAAGCCGTCAAAGCAAAAGGACTTAAATTGCTTCGAGGCGGAGCGTTCAAACCGAGAACGTCACCTTATGACTTCCAGGGCCTTGGGATCGAAGGATTAAAAATTCTTAAAAAAGTGGCGGATGAATATGATTTGGCTGTCGTAAGTGAAATCGTAAACCCAGCCGATATCGAACCCGCATTGGAATACATTGATGTGATTCAAATCGGTGCGAGAAACATGCAAAACTTCGAGCTGTTAAAAGCAGCAGGAGCAGTGAAGAAGCCCGTATTACTTAAACGCGGTTTAGCTGCAACGATCGATGAGTTCATCAACGCTGCTGAATATATCATTTCACAAGGAAATGGAGACATCATCCTTTGTGAGCGTGGAATTCGCACGTACGAAAAAGCGACAAGAAACACATTGGACATTTCGGCTGTCCCAATTCTTAAGCAAGAAACGCATCTGCCAGTATTCGTAGATGTAACACACTCAACCGGACGCCGAGATCTGTTGCTTCCAACGGCGAAAGCAGCACTTGCCATCGGTGCAGATGGTGTAATGGCTGAGGTTCATCCTGATCCTGCCGTTGCCTTATCCGATTCTGCCCAACAAATGGACTTAGATCAATTTGATCATTTCTATCAGGAGCTGTTAAAAGGAAGAACGATCGAAGTATAATATATAAAAGAGAAGGGTTGGATCCTATATATGGGGTTCAGCCCTTTATTTTTGAATTTCTGCTGTCATTGTGGGGGTTTTTTATAAGAAAAGCCTTTTTTATTACTTATGAGCAGCATAAGGACCAAATAATGAATGAATTTCAGGTGAATCATCCGAACTTGATTGAGGATATCAGCGGAATTTTCATTTTATCGGCGAAATTCTTATTTTATCAGCGAAATCACAAATTTAACGGCGAAATACCATATATATCGGCGAAACGCATCCTCTTCTACAGTAAGCCTGTATTCTGGTAGTCGCTCTTTCTGCATGCTATAATCAACTTTTTATCAAGATAAGGCGGAGTCGTTGCACGAATATAGAGACTATCGTATGATTATCATGGTAATTGCAGATAAATAACCTATATACATTGAAAAAACACTAACGTGAATATAAATATGTGCATTTTTTAACAAACTATTGTAATCGCTTTTTTCTTTAGGTTTATTTAGTGTAAAATAAGATAAATAAATGAGTAGAAGAGTAAAGGAGAGTTAGCTATGAACGTTACAATATATGATGTAGCAAGAGAAGCAAATGTTTCCATGGCAACCGTTTCACGTGTTGTCAACGGGAATCCCAATGTAAAGCCGGCAACAAGAAAGAAAGTACTGGAGGTCATTGACCGCCTTGGATACCGTCCGAACGCAGTAGCAAGGGGACTTGCAAGTAAGAAGACAACAACGGTCGGAGTCATCATTCCGGATATCTCTAATATTTTCTATGCTGAATTGGCACGTGGTATTGAAGATATCGCAACGATGTACAAATACAATATTATCTTAAGTAACTCTGATCAAAATGCGGAGAAGGAGCTTCATCTCCTCAACACGATGCTTGGTAAACAAGTGGACGGAATTCTGTTCCTTGGCGGGCACATTTCAGAGGAACATGTTCAGGAATTCGAACGTTCCCCTGTTCCAATCGTATTAGCTGGAGCAGTGGAAGAAACAAACAAGGTTCCTTCCGTTAATATCGACTACAAAGCGGCTTCCTACGATGCTGTTACGGAATTGTTGGAAAAAGGGCATAAGCGTATCGGATTTGTAAGTGGTCCTTTCCACGATACAATCAACATGAAGTTTAAATTAGAAGGGTATCGTGAAGCCCTTGCCAAAGCCGGAGTTGAATATAGTGACGACCTGGTTGTTGAAGGTGAATACACGTATGATTCAGGACTTGAAGCATGGCAGAAGTTTTCTGAGCTTGAGGACAAGCCGACCGCTATATTCGTCGGAAATGACGAGACGGCCCTTGGAGTCGTTCACGGTGCCCAGGATCAAAACGTGTCCATCCCCGATGAAGTTGAAGTAATCAGTTTTGATAACACAAGACTGGCGCTTATGGTCAGACCACAGTTAACTTCCGTTGTTCAGCCTTTATATGATATCGGGGCTGTGGCGATGAGATTATTAACGAAATATATGAACAAAGAAACGGTCGAAGAATCCACAGTAGTTCTTCCTCATCGAATCGAACATCGGAACTCAACAAAATAAGAAGTTTGTCGATATAAAAGATAAAGACAAACAGAACTTAATTTTGTAGGGAGAGTCAAAATGAAAAAGCTTGATGTTCTTACACCGATCGGGGTTGTAGTAGGGTTTCTATTCGTCGCTTTTGCCATCATTACGAACGCTGGTATTACAGGCTTCAGTTCCTTTATAGATCTGCCGTCCATGTTTGTTGTCATAGGCGGTTTGGTCGCTGCCATGCTTGTCAGCTTCTCTATTAAGGAATTGAAGCAATTGGGGAAAGTGATGAGAGAATCCTTTCGTGACGAGGAATACGATCTTCAGGGCCTCATTCGCACGTTTGTGACACTATCAGAAAAAGCGAGGCGTGAAGGCCTTCTCTCACTAGAGGCGGAAGTGGAAGAGGTCGAGGATCCTTTCATTCGAAAAGGGGTCCTGTTAGCCGTCGATGGAATTGAGCAGGACGTGATTGTGGATATCATGAATGCCGAGATCATCGCTTTAGAAGAGCGGCATCGTAAAAATAAAAGTTTACTGGACAAGGCGGGGGAGTATGCACCTGCCTGGGGGATGATCGGGACCTTGATCGGTCTCGTACTGATGTTAAAGAATTTAAATGATCCATCGTCATTAGGGCCTAATATGGCCATCGCCTTATTAACGACTCTATATGGATCGATCCTTGCAAATCTTGTCTTCTTACCTATGGCATCCAAATTAGCGATGAAAACAGAAAAAGAAGTGTTTATGAAACAAATCGTGATTGAAGGTGTCGTTGGGGTACAATCCGGTCAAAATCCGAAAATATTGGAAGAGAAACTGAGAGTGTTCTTATCCAATGAGGAACTGGAGATGTACTCTGCTGGCAGGAAGCAAGAGGAGGCAACATTCCATGATGCGTAGACGAAGACAACCGTCTCAGCCTACGGGGGCACCAAAATGGATGGTAACCTTTTCTGATCTCATCACTCTTATTCTCGTATTCTTTATTTTACTATTTTCCATGTCTCAAATCGATATCGTGAAATTCAGGACCATCGCTGATTCCTTTCAGCAGCGTCAAATACTGGAGTTTTACCCTTCTGTCATTCCATTTGAGAATCCTTCAGCTGAACCTGAAATGGAGAAGGAGAAAACCCAGCCTCAAAGCAGTGAGGAAACCGACAAAGAGTTGAATCAGCTTTTAGCCGATATTCAGAGCTACTTGAATGAAAATAAACTTAGTGACGTTGTAGTGGCCACAAGAACCGAGCGTGGAGTCGTGCTTGTCCTTCAGGAGCAAGCACTGTTCGCTTCAGGTGAAGCAACGGTCCTTGAGGACGCTTATCCGTTCTTGAATAAGGTGGGCGATCTTTTATCGAGGATCCCAAACTTCGTGAAAGTGGAGGGACATACAGATAATCGTCCCATCGGTACATATCGTTTCCCATCAAACTGGGAGCTGTCCTCTGCAAGGGCAAGCAGTGTGATCCGGTATCTGGTTCAAACCGAAAACTTAGATCCGAAGCGCTTCATTGCCGTCGGGTATGGGGACACACGACCCATTGCACCCAATGACACAAGTGAAAATCTTCAAAAAAACAGGCGTGTGGAAGTGATCATAACAGATCCTGCATATGAGGAACAATAAAAACCAAGGACTTCTCAATGGGATGAGAGGGACTTGGTTTTTTTCGTATTCTCGCCTTATGCTTGTCGGGCCTGAGCGAGCCGCCTCCGCTTTTCGGTTGTCCAGCTCCGGCGGCTAGGCCCTCGAGGTCATAAGTCAAGAACACCAAAAAGGCAAAGGACGCCTTTCCGATGTTCTCGCCTTATGCTTGTCGGGCCTGAACGAGCCGCCTCCGCTTTTCTGTTTAGCTCCCCGGTTTTTGCCTCAGCTGTTGCCGAATGGAATAAAGGGCTTTCTCTACGGTTTGTTTATTCTTCTCGGTGATTTCGCCTTTTCTCGGAATCGGCTTATAAATGTCAGGTCTATCCCACCATTCATTTGGCAAGGTGACCCCTGCTTTACTTTGCCAGCGTTCTGTCCATTTCCCAGGGAAGGAAGAGGCAAGGTCCATTCGACCGGTCATCTGCATCCAAATCATGCTCCAGGCCCTTGGGACGACTCTCCAAATGTCATAACCGCCACCACCAACGGCAATCCATTTACCATCGCAATACTCATGAGCAAGCTCATGGGCGATACGAGGGATTTCCCGGTATATATTCATGGTAGCCGAAAGGTGGGTGAGTGGGTCATAATAATGGGCATCTGCCCCGTTTTGAGTCAAAATGACGTCGGGTTTGAAGAATTCAATGACTTCACGAAAGGACGTTTCGTAAGCTTCGAGCCACGACTCATCCTCTGTAAAGGCATCGAGGGGGATATTGAACGAATACCCATATCCTTTTCCGTGACCGCGCTCATTGATATTGCCTGTCCCCGGGAAGAGGTAGCGGCCCGTCTCATGGATGGAAAGGGTACACACGTCCGGGTCATCGTAAAAGGACCACTGAACGCCATCTCCGTGATGGGCATCTGTATCCACGTATAGGACCCGGGCCCCGTACTTTTCCTGCATGTAGCGGATCGCCACCGAACTGTCGTTATAAATACAGAAGCCTGATGCTTTCCCTTTGAAACCATGATGCAGACCACCACCGAGATGAAGGGCATGCTTCGCTTTTCCCGTCATGACAAGATCAACGGCCGTTAACGTACCGCCTACCAAATAAGCACTCGCTTCATGCATTCCTTGAAACATCGGGGTATCTTCAGTACCAATTCCAAACCCTTCTGCCTGATCTTGAGAGAGTTGGCCGACACTCGCTCTTTTGACGGCGTTTACATAATTGGGATCATGATTAAGAAATAACTCTTCATCGGTAGCCATTCGTGGTGGAACGATTTCATCTGATTGAAGAGCATTTGCTTCTTTGAGTAAATCCATCGTCAGGGTCAATCGGGTTTGATTGAAGGGATGCTCATCAGAGAACCGATACCCGAGGAGTTCGTCTGAATAGATGAAAATAGCATCTTTTGTCATGAGGAGATTCCTGGCATGTTTGGCCATAACACGTCATATCCTTCTTTCTTTAGATCATTGATCACATTCATCGGATTCATCGTTCTTACTCTGAACACAAGGATTTTGAACTGCTCGTCCTTTTTATCCGGATAGACAAGTACACTTTGAATATTGGAGTTATTCCTTCTGATGATACCTGCTACCTCGTAAAGAATGCCCGCTTTATGTGGGACTTTCACTTCGATTTGAGAGCCGGGCTGATGGGCTCCCGTCAGTTGAATGAGCGTGTACAGCAGATCGGTTTCAGTAATGATTCCGACCAGCTTCTTTTCCTTCAAGATTGGGAGGCAGCTGATCCGGTGCTCATAAAAGAGAGCCGCAACCTCTTCAACAAAATCGAGAGGATGACCCGTGATCACATCTTTCTTCATGATCAATTCAAGCGGATTCTGCAATTCATTGCCAGGGGACTCATCATGAAAAATAGATGGGGTGCCGTCTTTTACATCACGGTCACTCACGATCCCGATCACTTCCATATCATGATTGGTAATCGGGATATGCTTGATCTTCTTCTCCCGCATTAATTTTATGGCTGTTTCAATTGTATCGTCTGCCTTTAAAGTTTCGACTTTCGTTTTCATAATTTCTTCTACAATCACGTTCTCCACCCCTTTAGAAAACTTGTCAGAATTCCATTAATACATAAAACGATTCATAAACCTCAGTTGATCAAATCGTTGGATGGAATCCGGGTCCACTCTTGTACCGATTCTCGCCATTAAACAATTAGCTGGATGGGAACTGATTTCAGGGTCATCCGTTGCGTAATATTCCAACCCGCCGGCGTTCATCATTTTTTCCATTACTTTCCGATATTCCCACACGTTCAGGCCGGTCCCTTTTAAATCCCAGTGCCAATAATATTCAGTCGTAATGATGATGTAGTCTTCCATATGATCATCCATCATGGAAACCTTTAATAGATTTTTTCCGACTGAAGCCCCGCGGAATTTAGGAATGACTTCTATTGCTCCAAGCTCAATCAGATTATCCATTTTCCCCTGAGACCAGCGTTCAAGGGGATCAGGATATAAATATGTAACATATCCGACAATCGTATGATGATCTCTCGCGATCAGGATTCGTCCTTCTGGTAAACTGGCAATCTCTACAAGGGCTTTATGCTGCTGGGCAGGGGGTCTGAAAGCGACCAAGTCCTCGTGAAAGTCAAGCCTTGATAATTCTTCAGCGGAAATCGGACCTTCAATAATGATATTTCCCTTTGTTGTTTTCAATTCTGTTGCATTATAGGTTTTTTTCAATTTCATCTGGACACCACCTAAAGATATTCCTCAAGTCCATTATACATGAAATTAAAAAATGTATAGCGCTTTCACAAAATTTTCAGGCGTTTGAAGCGGTGATATTATTCTGCAATACCTATCTGGGACAGGGGTTTGAAGTGTTTTTATTCTGATTACAGCTAAGAGGTTATAGTGGCAGATTTTTTAAAAAATTGAGAAAATATTAAATTTATACTATAATAAGATTGTAATTTCTTACATAAGGGGGATGCGGTATATGAAAGTGGAAGCGTTACCAGTAACGAAGGGAAACTATAATCTTGAAAGCTATGAAAATACGTATGAATCATTTGATTGGAAAGATGTCGAAAAAGAATTTTCATGGTCGGAAACAGGACGTGTCAATCTGGCTCATGAAGCAATCGACCGACATGCAGTATCTTTCAGGAAAAATAAAGTCGCTCTTTATTACCGAGATGCAGAACGTGATGAAAAATATACGTACTCTGATATGAAGAAGATGTCGAACAAAGCAGGAAATGTATTGAAACGTTTTGGGGATGTTGAAAAAGGTGACCGTGTCTTCATCTTCATGCCGAGATCACCGGAATTGTATTTCTCCGTATTGGGTGCGATCAAGCTGGGTGCCATCGTAGGTCCTCTGTTTGAAGCTTTCATGGAGGGAGCCGTTCGTGATCGTCTGGAGGATAGTGAAGCTAAGGTACTGATCACGACCCCTGAGCTTTTGAAGAGGGTCCCGGTAAGTGAACTTCCAAACCTAAAGCATGTTTTCTTAATTGGGGATGAGGTACAGGAGGACGATGTCCATGTTGACTTTATGTCCAAATTTGCTGAAGCTAGCGATAAACTGGCAGTGGAATGGGTAGACCGGAACGATGGGTTGATCCTTCACTATACGTCAGGGTCCACAGGAAAACCAAAAGGAGTCCTTCATGTCCATAACGCTATGATCCAACATTATCAAACTTCCAAATGGGTACTCGACCTTCAGGAAGAGGATGTGTATTGGTGCACAGCTGATCCGGGCTGGGTCACAGGGACTTCATATGGAATCTTCGGTCCGTGGCTGACAGGTGCCTCGAACGTCATTGTAGGGGGACGCTTCAAGCCGGAGAACTGGTATAAAACGATCGAGGATTATGGAGTAACGGTTTGGTACAGTGCTCCAACCGCCTTCAGGATGTTGATGGGTGCAGGGGATGAAGTCGTGAAACAATTCGACTTAAGCTCGCTTCGCCATATCCTGAGCGTAGGAGAACCGCTGAATCCGGAAGTTGTCCGCTGGGGAATGAAAGTATTCAATCTGCGCATCCATGATACTTGGTGGATGACGGAAACAGGCGGTCAATTGATCTGTAACTATCCGAGCATGGAAATCAAGCCGGGATCCATGGGGAAACCATTTCCTGGAGTGAAAGCGGCAATTGTGGATGATCAAGGAAATGAAGTGCCTCCATACCGCATGGGGAACCTAGCGATCAAAAAAGGCTGGCCGTCCATGATGAACCAGATCTGGAATAATCCACAGAAGTATGACTCATACTTCATGCCTGGTGATTGGTATGTTTCGGGAGATTCAGCTTATATGGATGAAGACGGATTTTTCTGGTTCCAGGGCCGGATTGATGATGTCATCATGACGTCTGGAGAACGAGTAGGTCCATTTGAAGTAGAAAGCAAGCTCGTAGAACATCCGGCAGTTGCCGAAGCAGGCGTTATTGGAAAGCCTGATCCGGTTCGCGGCGAAGTCATCAAAGCGTTCATCGCTCTTCGCGACGGATACGAAGTGACAGATGAGCTGAAAGAAGAGATTCGCCAATTCGTGAAAAAAGGATTAGCTGCCCATGCGGCTCCAAGAGAAATCGAATTCAGGGACAAGCTGCCAAAAACACGAAGCGGGAAAATCATGCGTCGAGTGTTGAAGGCATGGGAATTAGACCTTCCTACCGGTGATTTAAGTACAATGGAAGATTAATAGATGAAAGAACCTCTGCTCTTGGTGAGTAGGGGTTTTTTTGTGGTCTGGGGTGTGGGAGGCGAGGGTGGTGGAAATTGTCGATTTATGAGAAGTGGCAGGTAAACTAAAAAAATGGCAGATAAAAATAGAATATGGCAGATAAACTGAAAAACCGGCAGATAAAATAAAAATACGGCAGATAAATCTCCAGAATGGCATGAAAGATTATAGGGACAGTCAAAATCCAGCACTACATCCTCATCCAATATAAAAAAACGAGCAAAAAGGAAATACTTTTGCTCGTTTTTTATATTGCGATCTAATTCTGCTCAGCAGGTGGTTCAGGTTCAGTTGGTGGCTCGGTTCCTCCATCGCCACCGCCGCCGTCACCGCCTCCATCATCAGCAGGAGGTGGTGGCTCAGGCTTGTCTGGTTTAGGGGGAGGATCAGCCGGTTTATCACCAGGCGGTTTCGGATCCGTTGCCGGCTTCTCAGGCTTCGGTTCCGGTTTTGGCTCTGGTTTTCCGATTTGTACAGTGTTGGAAGCTGCAGATTGTTTTCCAGCTACATCAACGGCAACCACATAGAAATCACCATTTCCAACGGAAACTGAATAATTCCCGCCAGACTTCACACTGCCGACCTTGCCGCCAGATTTACTATATACACGATATCCGACGACATCTCCGCTTACAGAAGGGGTCCAAGTGATGGTATTACCATTAGCACTCGCTTTAACCGTCCCTGGAGCAACTCCGTCGTCAGAAATTTTGTTTTCTGCAATCAGAACATTTTTGAATCGATTGTCACCTTCTGGAATGAGTTTATTTGGATCTCCAGGTACAGAACCAAATACATTCTTCACAAAGTCAGGATTCAAGATCACTCCCGGTTGTGAAAATTCTTCCGGCGTATTAGGCAGTGCTAAATATTTCTTTCCGTTTACCATGACATAACGGCTCATGAGTAAGCTGTCATCTGTTTTGGTCGGTACATATTTAGCGTTGAATAAGTCACTTTTCACTAACCCGGCCTGACTGCATGCTTCTGATGGAAGCAATCCGGAAATGGAGCAGAAGGATCTTCTTACAATGCCTTCCGGTGCTGTGAACGAACCTTCGGGATCAATCAGTTCAGGAGCCAGGTCTCTCGTATCATTCAATAGGTATGACCATAGGCGGATATTTCGCAATCCATAATGTCCATATTGTGCTCTCGATGCTGCTGTATTTAATGATGACGGTGTATCATATCCGAACCAGGTTCCGAATGTAATGCTCGGATTGGATGCGACAAACCAGTGATCCTTGTATTCCTGACTCGTTCCGGATTTCCCGGCCCAGTCAGAACCAAAGTTCAGGAATTTCTTCGCATAGCGACCTGTCCCAAGTGAATGATCCAGGGTATCCCTCATCATATCGATGGCAAGGTAAGCCGTTTGTGGACTGAATACATCCACCGGTTCTACTTTATGTTCGAACACCACATTGCCATCTTGATCGACAATTTTATCGATCATGTAGGCATCTATGAATTTACCGCCATTTGCAAAAGTAGTATAGGCATTTACATTTTCTTCGACTGTTACACCACTTGTGGTGGCTCCCAGTGCAAGTGACAGGTTGTTATCATATCTGCTGTTTAGTGATGAAAAGCCCATTTTCAGAAGGAATTCTTTAAATGGATTTCGGTTATAGATATTGGCATATGTTCTTACAGCAGGTAAGTTCAATGATTCTGCAAGTGCATATCTTGCAGGGAAAAGTCCACGTTCATTAAGCGAGTAGTTTTCAGGCGTCCAGCCATTGATATTGACACCAACGTCAGGAATAGGGGATCCAGGTGAAATGTATCCGTATTCCAGTGCCGGGGCATAAGCAAGTAAAGGCTTCATGGTAGACCCGTTCGATCTCAGTGACTGGGTGGCGTGGTTGATTTGTTCCGTTTTAAAGTCACGGCCGCCAATGAAACTGATGATGCGCCCTGTTTTATTTTCAATCATGATCGCTCCGACCTGAACCGGCTCCTGCACCTCAACTTCTTCTCCTGTCTCAGGGTCCGTTCCCGCTACATATTTCGGAGGTCCATACATTTCGTAGGCATCTTTCGTCTTTTGCATTTGGTCATAGATTTTTTTATCGATGGTTGAGTGAATCTGATAACCGCTTTTACGAACATTGCGGTCCGCGAGCGTTCGGTATTTTTCTTCAAGTTCATCATTATTTTCAAGATCCTGTTTTGAATAGCCGTCTTTTTCGGCAAGTACATCCGTCATGATGTCCACTGCTCTGCTTTCAAGTTCGGCAGTCAGCCAAGGATATTGTTCACTCGGTGATGCCTTAGGCTTGATGAAATCTTTCGACAGGTCATAGGCAACAGCATCATCGTACTCTTTTTTCGTAATATAACCTTCTCGGTGCATTCTGTAGAGTACAGTGTTTTTTCGGCTCATTCCAGCTTCCAGATTCTCTTTCATTTCTCCGCTATTGGTAAATGGAGTATAAGAGAATGGGGCTTGTGGAAGTCCTGCAATGAACGCAGATTGAGGCAAGGTTAAGTCCTTGGCGTCGACTCCGAATATCCCTTGGGCAGCAGATTGGACCCCGGCGATATTTCGACCGGATGAATTACGTCCAAGTGTCGCTACATTCAGGTACGCTTCCAGAATTTCGTCCTTTTCAAAGAAACGTTCCAAGCGAAGGGCGAGGAGTATTTCCTTTGCTTTTCTTTCAAATGACACTTCATTCGTCAATATTTGGTTTTTGATTAGCTGTTGTGTGAGTGTACTTCCACCTGATTGAGTGGAGGAATTGGTGAATTCCTGTAGTACGGCACGCATGATCGCTTTCGGTACAACACCGTTATGTTCTTTGAAGTATTCATCTTCCGTGGCAATAACAGCATTTCGCAGATCTTCAGAAACATCTTTGAGCTTTACTTCTTCCCGCTCCAAGTCTGTTCGGAGTTTACCCAGATATACATCATTGGCAAAGTATAGCTGCGATGTTTCTTCGTAGTTGTAAATGTCCTTTTTCATTTGGTCATAAGGACGGATCGGTTCTTCCTTGACGAGAGAAGCGAAATATCCCGCTCCGACTCCTCCTGCAAATGCGAATCCCAGTACAAAGATCACGACCAGGATCAACGACAGATTCCAGAATACTCCGTATGTAATTCTTGCTCGTTTTTGAACTCCAGTATTTGAAAAGAACCTGATTGCAGGATCTAGTTTTTCGAGTAATTTGTTCCATTTTTCCTTCATATATCATTCCCCCCAGAACATTCCCATTATAGCATAATTACAGGAATGCTGTCGTAAAAAGTCAAATAAAATGGTCTTTTATCATGCGTTTAGTTGACTAATATTTTAGAATATGGTAAAAACCTTATATAGCGAAATGAATGACGATCCGGCACACAGTCGGATTTACTTACAAAAAAATGAACGTGTGATCGCAATGAGAGGAATAAGTAGTCTGCCTTCCCTGTTATAAAGAGAGTCAGTGGTTGCTGTGAACTGACACAAATGGCCGATGAATTACATCCTGGAGCTTTTGCTGTGAACCCTAGTAGCAGCAAACGGTTAAAGCCGTTATCTTTAATGAGTGAAGGATGTAATTCCTTAATTTGGGTGGTACCGCGCGACAGCGTCCCTGCATTTATGCAGGGACTTTTTTGTTGTCTTGTTTTACAAAAAAGGAGGAAAAGAACATGGATTTGATAAAGGACTTGGAATGGCGTGGAATCACGTATCAACAAACGGATGCTGAAGGGTTGAAGGACCTGTTGAATAAAGAAAGCATCTCCATCTACTGCGGGATCGATCCGACAGCAGACAGTATGCATATCGGGCATCTGCTCCCATTTTTAACATTGAGACGCTTCCAGAATCAAGGGCATCGTCCCCTTGTGCTAGTGGGAGGGGCAACCGGCTTGATTGGTGACCCGAGTGGTAAAAATGAAGAGCGTAAACTGCAGACAATTGAAGCGATTCAGGGGAATGTAGCGAGCATTAAAGTGCAGCTGGAAAGCATCTTTGATTTCGAAGGGGAAAATGGCGCAGTGATGGTGAATAACTATGACTGGATCGGAGCGATGGATGTTGTCACTTTCCTTCGTGATTTCGGTAAGCATGTGGGTGTAAATTACATGCTGGCAAAAGATACGATCGCGTCTCGCCTGGAATCTGGTATTTCGTTCACTGAATTTACGTACACCATTTTGCAAGCCCTGGACTTCAATCATCTATACGACAACTACAATTGTAAGCTTCAAATCGGTGGGAGCGATCAGTGGGGGAATATCACGACTGGCCTTGAACTGATCAGACGTACCCATGAAGAAGAAACGAAGGCATTTGGTTTCACGATTCCACTCGTCACGAAAGCGGATGGAAGTAAATTCGGTAAAACCGAAAGTGGCGCGATTTGGTTGGATCCGAAGAAGACATCTCCTTACGAGTTCTACCAGTTCTGGATCAATGCAGCTGATGCAGATGTCGTGAAATACTTGAAATACTTTACATTCCTTTCACACGAAGAGATCGATGCTTTGGCACAGTCAGTTGAAACGGAACCTCACCTTCGCAAGGCGCAAAAGGCACTTGCTGAAGAAATGACAAAACTGATTCATGGCGAAGAAGCACTGGATCAAGCGATCCGCATCACACAAGCATTATTCAGTGGTGAGATTAAATCTCTATCAGCTTCTGAAATCCTAGAAGGATTCAAAGATGTTCCTTCATTCGAGCAGTCTAAAGGAGAAGAGATCGGATTGATCGACCTTCTCGTGAATGCGAAAATTTCACCATCTAAGCGACAAGCGCGTGAAGATGTCGGAAATGGTGCAGTATACCTTAACGGTGAACGTGTAACAGACCTTCAGCATGTGATGGGTGAAAAAGACATGATCGAAGGACAATTTACCATCATTCGCCGCGGAAAGAAGAAATATTTTAGAATTCAGTACGTATAATATTATTATTGAATCTGACAGTGCGGTATCCGTTTCTCTTTTGTGGAGCGGGTACCGTGCTTTTTTTGTGTGGAAGAGGGAGTTGAAAATAAAAGTTCCAAAGTTGAAAGTATATCTGAAAAGTTGAAAAGAAATGCTTCTGATGAATAAGTCCGGTACCGAAAACCGACCTGAATCGTAATGAATTCGTATGTATTTTATATTAAATATCCAAATGCTGACTCTGCCTAATAAAGAAAAGGTTTTTAAGGCACAAAAAAACACTGCCCATAAAATGGACAGTGTCTTTCTTACAAAGATTAACGAGAGTAGAACTCAACGATAAGAGCTTCATTGATTTCAGCTGGTAATTCAGAACGTTCAGGAACGCGTGTGAATGTACCTTCTAATTTGTCAGCATCGAAAGTTAGGAATTCAGGAACAAAGCTGTTCACTTCCATCGCTTCTTTGATGATGTCAAGGTTACGTGATTTTTCACGAACTGAGATTGTTTGACCAGGAAGTACGCGGAATGAAGGGATGTCTACGCGAGATCCGTTCACTGTTACGTGACCGTGGTTAACAAGTTGACGTGCTTGACGACGAGTACGAGCTAAACCTAAACGATAAACAACGTTATCCAGGCGGCACTCAAGTAGCGCCATGAAGTTTTCACCGTGTTTACCTTGTAATTTGCCAGCTTGGTCAAATAGGTTACGGAATTGACGCTCAGTTACTCCGTACATGTGACGAAGTTTTTGCTTCTCTTGAAGTTGTAAACCGTACTCAGAGATTTTTTTACGTTGGTTAGGACCATGTTGTCCAGGAGCGTAAGGACGCTTTTCTAATTCTTTACCCGTACCGCTTAGAGAGATTCCAAGACGACGAGATAATTTCCAGCTTGGGCCAGTATATCGAGCCATGAATGACTCCTCCTTTATTGTTTTTATTTTGTTGTAAAATAAAAACACCTGTGAATAAACAATTATGTGTATTTTGTTTTCATGTACCTTCGCCCTAGCAGCAGAGGGTTACAAGATACACCTCAAAGTGTAGAGGAACAAAATACGATCATAAAGGACTTCACTGAAGCTGCATTATTTTACACAAAGAATATTATATGACGGGAGAGAATAGAAGTCAAGGAAGTATTTTAAGATGAATAGGTTTCATAGATTCTTGCGAGTATTGTTCTCTAAACAAAATAGTCCAAAAGTCATTTCTTGTGATATAATAAATAGTGGAAAATATGTTGAATAGGTGAATGTCGTTGAAAGAATCAAAAAGAGAAAAGTCCCTTCGATTTGGATTGATCGGTCTGTGCGTCCTGGTTGTTTTCGGAGGGTTTGTTTATTCTACCGATTCCTCGGAAAGAGTAGATGAGTCCGGGCAATCGATTCATGCGGAGGTATTAACTGCAGGAAGTCGAGAGCAGAACCCCGTCATCGCCGTAGCAAAGATGGCTCAAGATCAGCCTGTCCTTATTATATATGAACTTGATAGAAGTAATCAGTATTATTTCAAGGTATTACATAGTGTGTCGTTACAGAAAAGAGTGAAAAAGATAGGGCTCACCAAAGGTAAAGAGGGGATTTGGGTCCAATTAGATAAGAAGCAATGGGTGTTATTTTCAAAATCATTAGAGGTTTTACAAGAGAAGAAGGAGGCTCCATCTTCAGTGTTCTCAAGTAAAAAACCCTTTAAATATGATGAGCATCATCAGTTGATAGACATTTCCCTTATAGAGAACAAAGACCCGATACAACTGGATTTGTCAGATCATAAAGCTGAACCCGTGGAAGTCCATTCCTTATCGGTGGATCAGCCTTTATGGCTCGTGGTATTACAAGAAGATCTGGTGCTGGCTCAAGGTCATTGATGTTAATAGTTTCACAAACCTTTTAGGTGTGGGTGAGAAAAATGTACGTTGTTCATAATTCATTGCTTGAATATAAGTCAAAGCTGTTTGATTTAATCTATGAAGAAATGTCAGTTGAATTGGGGCATTCTGCTCATTTGCAAAAGTGGCTGACAATTGTTAAAGACTGCCTTGATATTGATCGGGCATTTTTATATTTTTATAGCGAGTCTGCTTATTTCTTATATCACCCCAGTGACAATGAGGAAGTTCCCCTCACACTTGCTGAAACAAAGGAGAAATACATTTTTCGACCTGTAATGGTTGAGGAAGAGGATGATTGCACCATCCGCTTTCACTTTACGAATAAAGATGGCAGTCCTCTGGCGATGCTTTTAGTAAAAAGGAATGTATGTAAAGAAGTGGAAGACGATGGCTGGCTCGATTCCTTTTGGGAAGCCAGCAATCAGTTTTTACAGCATACAGGTGGAATCCAGACCGTACTCGAAGATGAAAAACGGTACAGGGAACTATTTAAAGTAACGGAGATCTTTCACTCAACAAGAGATGTCCATACGCTTCTCGTGCAGATCATTGAAACGTTGAAGCAGGTATTTCCGATCGATGAATTTCACTTGTTATTGTCTAACGACAGGTATGAATTCGGGACACTCCCCATTAAAAATTTTGACTTTGATCGTGCCAATGAGTCTGCCATGCAGGCATTTGTCAACGGGAGTATCGAAGTGAGGGAACAGGATGTCCTGTATGCACCATTAAAAGGAAAACAGGGGATCTATGGCGTGCTCGAAGTGAAGTCAAAGGCCCATTTCACCTTTACGGAACAGAAGATCGAGTTCATTCGCTTACTTGCCTATACGGCAGGGAATGCCCTTGAAAATGCCAAACTTTATGAACAGTCTAAAAGGCTCATTACCGATTTGCAGCTTATAAATGAAACCTCCCATCAGTTAAATTTGAATTTACGATTAACGGATACGGTCTTGTTTTTAAAGAAACAGATTAAACGATCCTTTCAGGCATCAGCCATCGGATTTGTTCTCCTTCAAAAAGGGGAGTATAAAATCCTGGAAGAAAGCTCTTCTGTTTTTTTTGAAGAAGAAGGTGATAAGTATATCTCCTATGTTATGGGGAGAATCGAGAAGGAACGGGACGCCATCTTTTTAGGTGATGTAAGTGATCGATTCGAGGAGGGAGCGGTCTTTCCTTCGGTTATGGCCGTACCAATGATTCAAAATGAAGCCCTGCTGGGGTTTTGCATGGTCTTACATAAAGAACCGTACATGTTTTCATTTGATATGTACAAGCTGCTTCAGTCGTTTATCCATCATTCGACCCTGGCAATCACCAATGCAACCCTACGTGAGAAACTGGAGCAAATGGTCATTACCGATCATATGACTAAATTATTCGCACGAAATTATCTAGATGATGAAATGGAATCTTCGATGAACAAGGATTCAGTGGGAACCTTACTATTGATCGATATTGACGATTTCAAGTCGATAAATGATAATTACGGCCATCAAATTGGTGATGAAGTCATTATCGGAGTAGCGAACCTGATTAAAGATATCGTAGGTAAAGATGGATTTGTTGCCAGATGGGGAGGAGAAGAATTAGCGGTCTATCTGCCTTCTCTTGACCATGAGGCCGGTTCTGACATTGCTCAACGCATTGTCGAGGAGATTCCTGTGAATACAGATCCTTCAGTGACTTTGTCCTGTGGCTTATCCACATGGAGAGTAAGGGACGAACAGTGTCCAAAGTCTGTAAAGGAATTAGTAAAGAAAGCAGATGAAGCACTCTATCATGCGAAGAATAACGGTAAGAACCAGGTTGTGAAAGATTGTGATGGAATCATCCTGGAATAAGAGAGTTCCTGAACCCGTGAATGAGCTGCCATGGCTTTTCCGGGTTCTTCTTTGTTGGACATTTTCCTTTATCACTTTAGTGTAACCGCTTTCTTTTTTGTTGTGGTTATCATATTCTAGAATAGTAGTTACTTAGACTTAAAGGGAATACTGGGAGGAATACTATATGAAAGAAGAGAAGCGTTTTGAAACAAGGGTGATTCATGAGGGGTATGCATCATCTCAGCACTTTGATAGTTTAGCGCCGCCTTTATATCAAACTTCTACTTATACCTTTGCAAATGCGAAACAAGGGGAAAATCGCTTTGCCGGTGAAGAGGAAGGATATATATATTCAAGACTGGGTAACCCGACAGTATCGATTCTGGAAGACAGGATGGCATCATTGGAAGGGGGCGGGTCTGCCCTTGCCTTCGGTTCCGGCATGGCAGCTGTATCCGCCGTATTATTCTCCTTGACTAAATCAGGAGATCATATCCTATGCTCTCAAGGCGTCTATGGCTGTACGTTCGGTTTACTTCAGCTGCTTCAAGAGAAATTCTCCATTCAACATGATTTCTCTTCCATGAGTACAGAAGAGGAAATCCGGGAGAAAATCACTGAACATACGAGCTGTATTTATGTAGAAACACCCATCAATCCGACTATGCAGTTAATCGATCTTGAGCTTGTCGTGAAGGTCGCCCGTGAAAAGGGAATTCCTGTAGTGGTAGATAATACATTCTGTTCTCCTTATTTACAACGACCGTTGGAACTTGGATGCGATATTGTCATCCACAGCGCGACGAAGTATATCGGTGGTCATGGAGACGTGGTCGCGGGGCTCGTTGTGGGATCACAGGAGAAGATGGCAGAAATTCGCATGACGACTCAGAAGGATATTGGAGGAATCATTTCTCCTTTTGACGCATGGTTATTATTGCGGGGGTTAAAAACGTTGGCTGTGCGAATGGACCGTCACTGTGAAAGTGCAGAGAAGATTGCAGGCCTATTAGCCGAACATCCGGCAGTAGAATCTGTCATCTACCCGGGCCATTCCAATCATCCTCAACATGAGGTCATGAAGAAACAAATGAAGAAAGCCGGAGGAATGATTTCCTTTACGATTAAGGGTTCGAAGGAAGAGGCACAGAAGCTGATGGATGATCTTGAAATGATCAAGATCGCCGTGAGTCTGGGGGATGCAGAAACATTGATCCAGCATCCGGCTACCATGACTCATGCAGTCGTACCCGAAGAGTCAAGAAAAAGCATGGGAATCAGTGATACTCTCCTAAGGCTTTCCGTAGGATTGGAAGCGCCGGAGGATATTTGGGATGATTTGTCGCAGGCGTTGAATAAGGCATAAGTAAAAAAGGAAGGAACCGGGCTGGTCGGTTCCTTCCTTTTTAGTGATGTGTTGTAATCGTGATTAGTGAGCTGCTGGTGTTCACAATTTGGCGCAACAAATGCTGGAAGTGGCACAACAAACGTTGAAAGTGGAACAACAACCTGCCAAAGTGGCACAACAACCCCTCCAATTGGACCAATCCCATGCAAAAAAATAATAAGACAGACCCTATCGGCAGGGTCTGTCAGAATGGAGTTTAAAGGTGGCGCATTAGTTCTTCCACAAAAATCTCCAAGTACTTCTGATCCTCTTCGTCAAATCTGGCTTTTTCCGGACTGTCAATATCCAGAACACCGATCAGTTTTCCATCTTTCACAAGTGGGACGACGATTTCTGATTGAGAGGCTGCATCACATGCGATATGTCCGGGGAATTGATGAACATCATCGATTAAAAGTGTTTTTTGTTCGCTTGCAGATGTACCGCAAACGCCTCTGCCAAGTGGGATCCTTACGCATGCAGGAAGTCCCTGGAATGGCCCTAACACCAGTTGATTGCTTTCTTCTTCATATAAATAGAATCCTACCCAGTTAATACGGTCCATAAATTGATTTAAGAGGGCAGAAGCATTACTTAGATTCGCGATTTGATTTGGTTCGCCTTCTAATAAAGCTTTCAGTTGTTTCGTCACAAGACCAAAGCCCTGTTCCTTTGTACCTTGATATTTTTCTGCTTTAAACACCAACAACTCCCCCAATTCTACATAATGTGCGTTATTTCATGTCCGTTTGTTTCCCAAAGCCCTCTGTACAACAAATCCTGTCGAGAAATACTTAAAGGAAATCCACATGAAAACACGAATTCTTTGAGTAAACAAACTATAATAGAAACATCTATTGAACCATTTTTAGCATAATTCATCGAAACCTTCAATGATTTAGATTTTTTCATCAAAAGATTTTTAATAGATTGAATTCTTGTCACTGTTTTTTTCATACGCCTATCATATTTGAAAGAAGGGGAAATATGAAAAAACTAGATACCTCCATACCGACGAAAGATGCCATTTTTCAAGCAGCCGTTTATTTGTTTTATGATCATGGCTTTGATGGGACCTCTGTCCGGGATATAGCAAAAAGAGCGAATGTTAACCCCGCTACCATCTCCTATTATTTTAAAGGAAAGCAGGGTGTGCTGGAAGCTTGCTTCACTCATTTCTTTGAACAGTATCTGCGTTTTCTTCAGGAAGAAGTGGAAGCCTTGAACTATGTAAGTGCGGATTTATGCTTAAAGCGGGCAGTGTATAAAATCTTGAAATTCCAAAGTGAACATCATCAATTATCCAGGTTCATCTGGAGGGAAGTTTCGATTGATTCGCAGGTTGTGCGTGAAATCATTTCTTCGTATTTAATGAAAGAAAGACACTATATGAAGCGATTGTTTGAACAAGGGATGAAAGATCATGCCCTGAAGAAACAACCTGTCAGCTTTTTGGTGATTCAGCTCAAATCCATGCTGACGATGCCGTTCCTTAATAGTCAGCAACTAAGGGAAGTGTGGCAAATGTTCCCTCAGGAATATTATTTTATCGATCAATACTATAAAAATATCGATCAGTGGATTGATTTACTTCTCGTTTCCGAAGCGAAGGAAATCATGAAGAAAGAACTCATTATCTAAGCAGTGAAAAGCAACAAAAGAACTCTTCGAAGTTAATAGAAGAGTTCTTTGTTTTTATCACAGCATCTCTGCTCTAGCTTGACCGACACCTGCAGCTGTATGGGCATCGGAGCCATAAACGGTTTTGATTCCTAAAGTAAGAGCTTGTTGGATGATCTCTGTTGGGGGATAGGGCTCACCACAATAGGGCTTCACCAGGCCTGCCCCATTATAATCCAGTTCCAAATTTCTCGATGCCATTTCTTTTAATATCAAAGAAGTTTTATCTGAAAAAGCATGGGAAGCCGGATAAAGCCTTTGAAATTTCTTTACGAGGGTCATATGGCCGATCCGCTTGGGCTTATAGGGTCCCAAGTCAGCTTTGATCGACTTTATTACCGTATCATAATAGTGTTCGTAAATCGCATCGACGGATCCGTAATAATCAATCATAGAATGGAATACATCAGGACTGTAGTCCAGGCAATTCCATTTTCCTCCGTGCTTTAAAAAATGGACGGAAAGAATACTATCATCCAATCGGGGTCCGTAAATATTTAAAAATTCAGCGGTTTCTTCTTCAAAGCCTGCAATGTAATCGACCTCTAACCCTGTACGAATCGTGATTTCACCTTTGTATTTCTCCTTTAGGATATCCAGGATTTGAAAGTATTCCAAAAGATGTGATGGATCCATTCCGCTATCCTTGTCCGGGGTTGTATCTTCAAAGCCCTGGGGAAGTGGCGCATGCTCCGTAAATGTTATAACAGAAAAGTTTAAAGAGAGCGCTCTTTCAATATACATTTCAAATGTATCGGCACTTCCATGAGGACAAAAAGGGGTATGAATATGTCCGTCCACTTTCACCAAAGGTCTTCACTTCCTTGTAAATAGTGATTAATTCTAAAAAAAGGCTTTTTTCTTAAACAGTGTGAATTATAACATAGGACCTGCAAATGATCTGTTAACCAGTGTGTGCTCGATGGTAATTAAAACCATTTTTTGTCATTTGGTTTATTTTATCGTTCTCTTTACTGTTTCATTTTTTCTTAACGATAAGGGCGACCCAAATCTACTGTTATTTCCGCTCCTTTTTGGTTTAATTAGGCAGTAAGAATATAGAATCACAGAGTGGATTGGAGCGGAAGGCACTTGACTTCCTCCCCGCGGAAAGCAAGTGCCTGTAGCGGAAAGGAACGGTCCCATTTTTCATACACCACTCATTTCAAAAAAATAACACAATTTTTAACGAAAACAGCCTGAAAAATAAAAAGTAATATTAAAAATACATAAAAAAAGTCTATTTTTCCTTGAATTTGCTGAAAATGACTTTTTATCACTGAAAAATTAGAAATTAATAGTCAAAAATTGTCGTTAACATGGTATCATTATAGCAATGAGAATTTATTAATGAAACATTCAAATTGATATAGATGTCTACTGAATAGTTGAACAGGGGGCTTAAGATGCAATACGTCATCGCTGGAATAATACTTATCTTAATCATATTCCTTATCGGATTTATCTCTAGAAAAAAATATTACGCTGAAATTGATCGCTATGAAGCTTGGAAAATAGATATTATGAACAAGCCGGTTTCAGATGAACTCTCCAAAGTGAAGCAACTGAATATGACGGGGCAAACAGAAGAATTGTTTGACGGTTGGAGACAAGGATGGGATGAGATTGTTGCGGTGCAGCTTCCTGATGTTGAAGAACTGCTATTCGATGCAGAAGAGTACACCGATAAATTTCGATTTACCAAAACGAAAGAGATCCTATCCCGAATTGACAAGGTCTTGACTGAGACCGAACAGAAAATCGAGCAAATTCTGACAGAGTTAAATGAACTGATCGGCAGCGAAGAGAAGAACCGTGAAGAAATTCAATCTCTTCAAGAAGACTATCGAAATAGTAAAAAGCAGTTACTTGCGTATCGTCATACATATGGTCAAACCGCTAAGTACATAGAGAACATTTTAGATAAGCTCTCTGAACAGATGGATCAATTCAATGACTTAACAGAGCAGGGGAATTATCTGGATGCAAGAGAAATAGTCCTTAGTCTGGCACAGGAAATGAAGGATGTTTCCTACAAAATGGAGACGGTACCGAAACTGATCACCGATTGCGAAAACCTTCTGCCTACACAGTTGTCCGAGCTTGAAGCGGGATACGTGGAGATGAAAGGTCAAGGATACAAGCTTGATCATATTGATGTAGAGAATGAGGTTGCATCCCTGAAGGATACCTTGCTCCACTTTAATAAAAATCTTGAAGAGCTGAAGGTAGAAGAGGTAGAAGAAGGAATTCAGGAAATTAAAGTAAAGGTCGAGAACCTTTATGATTTACTGGAAAAAGAAGTACATGCCAAACATTTTGTCCAACAGTATAAAGATCAGACGACTGAAGGATTGATCAAGGCAAAGGAAGATAATGAAGATATTCAATCTGAAGTAACGCTTGTGAAACAAGGCTACCATCTTCAAGATGCGGACCTTGATACACCGTACGAAATTGAGACGAAGATCATTCAGCTTTCAAAGCGTCACGAAATGTTGATGAATAAAGAAGAATCGAATGGAACTGCGTACTCCTCACTAAGTGATGAGCTGAAAGAAATCCGAAACGGCCTGGAAGAATTGGATCGTGAACAGAGTGAGTTCTCCATCTACTTACAAAACTTGCGTAAGGATGAACTGGCAACCCGCGAAAAAATCCAGGAGCTTAAGAAAAAGGTGGCTGAAGCGAGCCGCATGATTTCAAAGAGTAATGTACCCGGCTTACCTGCTGATTACAAAGATCTTCTCGATGAGGTCCATCGGAAGATTGAGCAAGTGAATGCCAGCTTAACCGAAAAGCCTTTAAACATGAAGTTTGTTCAAGAAACACTACTTGGAGCAGAAGACACTGTCGATCATTTTTACACGAAGACGGGAGATCTGATCGAAAACGTACTTCTATCAGAGAAAATCATTCAATATGGAAATCGCTACCGCAGTAAGTATAGTTCAGTCAGGGATGGTCTTCAGTCTGCTGAAGAATCCTTCCGTCAATACGATTACCGCAAAGCATTGGAAGAAGCGGCAACAACGATTGAAAAAGTAGAGCCGGGTGCTCTTAAGAAAATCGAGAAAATGATGGATATTGAGGAAAAATAATAATCATCATAAATAAAAAGGACTGATTTAGAATGAACTTCTAAATCAGTCCTTTTTTCATGTAATCAACTGGCTTCAATCGTACGCTTTGTCTGTCCTGCAAGTGCGGCAATGACGAACCCAATGATTGCACCGATCATAGCAGGCACTAACCAGCCGATCCCTTGTGTATAGAATGGAAGGAATTCAAGTGATTGACTGATGGCAGTCACGTCAATCCCGGCGGTTTTAATCCCATCAATTAAACTGATCAAGCCTGTTGGAATTAAAGCTCCCACGTATACGAGGGAATATCCGTTAAATCCATTGTGCATGAACGACAGTAAAATCAATACGATGGCCAATGGATAGATGAAAATGAGTACCGGTAATGATACAGCAATCAGCTGAGTCAACCCAATATTGGCAATAATCATACTAAATACAGACATGATGATCACTAGCTTCGGATAAGATACAGGAAGAATCTTTGCGAAATATTGTGAACATGCAGAAACTAGTCCGACTGACGTAGTAATACATGCAAACGTGATCGCCAGTCCCAGGATGATTGTTCCTAAAGAACCGAATAAATGACTCGCTGCCGCTGATAGAATGGCACCACCGTTAGCTTGAGTACCGATGGAATCTGTACTTGTAGCTCCAATGTAACTTAAAGATAAATAAACAAGTGCTAAACCGATGGCAGCGATGACCCCTGCAATGATCGTTATCCGAGTCAGGTTTGCTTTACTCGTCACACCACGGTCTTTAATTGAATTAATGACCACAATCCCGAATACTAGTGCTGCGATGGTATCCATCGTCAGATACCCCTCAATGAATCCCTTGAACAGCGCTCCATCCTGATAAGCGGGGTTCGGTGCTCCGAAATCTCCCATAGGAGTTACGATACTCTTGACCACTAAGATCGTAAGGATCACGATCAGGGAAGGTGTTAAAATCTTTCCGATTCTGTCTACGAGCTTTGAAGGATTCATCGCAAGCCATGCGGTTAATCCAAAAAAGATGATCGTATAAATGAATAAAGGAGTTCCGTATTTTGCAACATCTTCAGGTAAAAATGGGATCACTCCGATTTCATAGGCAACTGTACCGGTTCTCGGAATCCCGAAAAATGGCCCGATGGCCAAATACATCACAATGGTGAAGACTAGTCCATATAAAGGATGAACTCGATTTGCAAGTGTCTGAAGATCTCCTCCAGATTTGGCGATGGCGATAACACCCAATAAAGGAAGTCCTACTCCTGTAATGAGAAATCCGAAAATACCGGTCCACACATGTTCCCCGGCCTGCTGACCTAAAAAGGGCGGGAAAATCATATTGCCTGCTCCGAGGAAAAGAGCAAAGAGCATTAATCCTATAGTAAAGATTTGGCTGAATGACAGCGCTTTCTCATTCATATATAACCCTCCGTTTGTAATCGTTATCATAAGCAAAATTATCTTATCATAAGATTGTAGAAAAATGTCGAAAAACTAAATAGTCTTACAATTTAGTATATTTAAATAACTTTTGCGATTATTTCCTTTATGATTCTCGCAAAAATTCTGTCATTTTTCAATGATTATTTTTGGAAATTGCTAAAAATTCTCGAATGATCTTAGAAAATTAGTATTGCTACAATAATATCCTGCCATGCATGTTGAATAAGATTTGGGTTCAGGATGATTTATGGTAAGATTAATGATTGTATATATTACTGTGAAATCCGCAGGTCACCATAAGTAAAAGAAGGTGAAATCTTGATTTATTTAGATAATAGTGCAACAACCAAGCCATATAAGGAAGTATTGGATACATTTCTTAAAGTGAATGAACACTTTTATGCTAATCCTTCATCGATTCATTCCTTTGGAGGGCGTATTGAAAAATTAATTCAACAGTCCAGGGAACAAGTGGCCTCATTATTAGGTATAAAGCAGAAAGAGGTATTCTTTACCTCTGGTGGAACAGAATCGAATAACCTGGCGATAAAGGGGACGGCTTTACAATACGGGCACAGAGGGAAACATATTATTACCACGAATATAGAGCACCCTTCCGTCCGGAGTGCCGTTAAACAATTAGAGTTATTCGGGTATTCAGTGACATACCTCGATGTCGATGCGCAAGGAAGGATTCAACCTGAACAAGTAAAAGACGCGATCCAGGAAGACACCATTCTCGTCTCTGTCATGCAGGTGAACAACGAAATCGGGAGTGTTCAGCCGATCAGGGAAATAGGGATGCTGCTTTCTGACTATCCAAAGATCCTTTTTCACGTTGATGCTGTTCAGGCATGCGGGAAGGTCCCCCTTATTCTCCACGAAAGGCATATTGATTTATGCAGCATTTCCGCTCATAAAATACATGGCATTAAAGGAACTGGAATGCTCTATGTGAGGGACGGACTTGAGCTATCCCCTATCATTTCAGGTGGGGAGCAAGAAGGGAATCTCAGAAGCGGTACGGAAAACACAGGTGGAATTGTGTCATTTGCAAAGGCATTAAGGATGCACCTTACGGAAAGTAAACAACAGCTTCCTATGATGGAGGAAAACCAGCGATATTTAAGAAAAGAACTGGAAAGAATGGAAGGTGTGACCGTTCATACACCAGTGGAGCACCATGCTCCTCACATCCTTAACTTTTCTATAGAAGATTTCAAAGGTGAGGTCGTCGTTCACGCATTGGACCTGCATGATGTGTTCGTGTCCACAACAAGTGCATGTTCATCAAAGCAAAGTAAGCCAAGTCGAACCCTTCTATCGATGGGTGTATCAAAGAGCCAGGCGAACAGCTCCATTCGTATCAGTCTGTCTTTTCACAATACGATGGAAGAGTGCCGTCAGTTCATACAGTTATTAAAAAAAGAAATAGAACAATTACAAAAGACAATGAGGAGATCACGATGAATTATAATCGCATATTAGTCAGATACGGTGAAATTTCAACAAAAGGCAGAAACCGAAAGATGTTCACGGCCAAGCTACGGGAAAATATTTTGCAGGCATTGAAAGATTTTCCAACGATTTCAGTTTCAGCAAGCCGGGATCGATTGCATATCCAATTAGGGGAAGAGAACGGGGAAGAAATCATTCCAAGATTGGAGAAAATCTTTGGAATCCAATCCTTCAGTCCGGTTGTAAAAGTGGCTCAGGATATCGAGGAGATCAACCAAGCAGGATTGGCCCTCGTTCAAAAGAGTTTCACACCGGGGAAAACATTCAAGGTGTCTGCCCGGAGAGCGGATAAAAAGTTCTCAATGGATACAAACGAATTGAATTACGAGGTTGGATCCTATATCCTCCGAAATATGGATGGATTAAAAGTGGATGTGAAAAATCCAGATATCAACCTTAATGTAGAAGTTAGAAAAGAGGGTGTCTATCTCTCCTCGGAAATTTATCAAGGCTCAACGGGGATGCCGGTTGGCGCAAGCGGAAAAGCGATGCTCATGCTATCAGGAGGCATCGATAGTCCGGTTGCCGGGTATTTAACGATGAAACGAGGCGTTGAAATAGAGGCGGTCCATTTCCACAGCCCACCTTTTACAAGTGAGCGGGCAAAGCAAAAGGTGATCGATCTTTCCAAGAAACTGTCTGCATTCAGTGGAAAGGTGAAGTTGCATATCGTACCGTTCACGAAAATTCAGCAAACCATTCATGATCAGGTTCCTGAAAATTACACGATGACTTCAACGAGACGTATGATGCTCCGTATTGCTGATGAGATTCGTGAAAAGAATGAAGGATTGGCCCTGGTGACCGGGGAAAGTCTTGGACAGGTAGCGAGTCAGACGTTAGAAAGCATGCAGGCCATTAATGATGTGACAAATACACCGGTACTCAGACCGCTCATCGCCATGGACAAGCTTGAAATCATTGATATCGCTCAAAAGATCGATACACATGATATCTCGATTCTCCCATATGAAGACTGCTGTACCATCTTCACGCCACCTGCACCAAAAACAAGACCTAAAAAAGATAAAGTGACGTATTATGAAAGCTTTGTTGATTTTGATACTCTTATTAAAGAAGCCGTCGAAGGTACGGAAACCATCACCATTGATGGATCAACAGGTTCAAATGTAGAAAAAACCTTTGACGAACTACTCTAAAAATTTAGGATTATTTACCAACAATTTTCTTTGCATGAAGCCATGTGTTTTTACACAATCTATACTCACAAGGAGGTGAAAACACATGGCAAACAGAAGTTCAAATCAATTAGTAGCTCCAGGAGCTCAACAAGCAATCGACCAAATGAAATACGAAATCGCTTCAGAATTCGGAGTTCAACTTGGTGCAGATGCAACAGCACGCGCTAACGGTTCTGTAGGTGGTGAAATCACTAAACGTTTAGTTCAAATGGCTGAACAACAAATCGGTGGCGGATACGCAAAATAATTAAATACAATGGCTACAAGGAGCGAGATTCTCTCGCTCCTTTTTAATTTTTTCTTTTTGGCTCTATTAAAGTCTAATGTTGTTTTTTACTATGATGAAAGAGGCTGGAACAAAACTAAAAAACCACGATATAAAGACGAACAATAGGTAGGTTCTTAATACCGCTAATGATTTCCGTGCAAGACTACGCTTTCCGCGGGTAGCTCGTGAGCCTCCACGGCAAGCCTGCGGGTGGAGAAATGCGGAGGGGCTTCGCTCAGAGGCCTTATGACATTTGCCTCTAAGCCCTATAGCTGGACAAGTCTCACATAAGTTACTTTTCCCGAGGGAGTCTTCGTCCTGCACTCCAATAAACCGCTGGAAATAGCTAAAATTAAATGTACGAAAATAAATAATAGACCGAATAAATATGCCTAATAGCCAGCAGATCTGTTCGTGTTTTTCTTAGACTAAAACACTTTAGTCCCAGCCTCTTTAGGGTGTTATTCAACTAACTTCTTCAATAATGAAATAATTTTTAATACTTTTATTGTTCTCTGATGATTTTCCGTGAATCACTATGTAATTGATAACGGGTGTAGAATTACCATTCATATTCAATATTATAAAGGTTGGTTTTATCGATTAAATGCCGTTAAGTTTGTTTCTGGGAAAAATCGTAAAAATATCTACAATAGGAGCTTTCTGGTGTTTTTCAAAACGTAATTAGGTAGCCGGAATAAGAAGCACAGAGTGGAGCGGAAAGGAACGGTCCAAGGTTACACACTACAACTCATTCAAAAGATACAAGGTTCACCGCCAGCCCCGTGAAAAGCGAGCATCCTGTAGCGGAAATCAACTATTACTTTCTTCTTTAAGATAGCTAGAAACTTTAAGACAAGAGCCTTTTTCTTTGAAAGTTGATGTTATTTTTTGATCGGATTTTGTAAATCACCCCTGATTTATGACCCTTTTGTCGAAAATCCTCATAATTTGTATATAGGAAAAATATAAACGAATAATTTAAAAAATTTGAATTATTTTGTATAATAGAGAAGAATCGACAAACAAGGGGGAGCCAGAATGAAGAGAGAAGAACTTATTGCACCAGAAAAGTACAATTTAGTAGAGGAAGTAGAGAAGTACGCAGGTGATCAACAGAAGCTTGCAATTAAATGGGAAAACGAAGAGGGAACGAAAGCCGAAATCAGCTACCGGGAATTATTGAACAATGTAAATAAAATTGGAAACGTTTTCTTGGGTTCGAACCTGGTAAAAGGCGATGTCATCCTTGTGATGGTTCCCCGTTTAATCGAAGCGTACGCTGTGTACCTTGCTGCTCTTAAATCCGGGCTCGTGGTGATCCCAAGTTCAGAAATGCTTAGAACAAAGGATCTTGAATACAGAATCGACCACGGTGACGTGAAAGGAATTGTAGCTTACTCTCCATTTGTTGAGCAGTTTGAAAACGTAAGAGGAATGGAAAATCTCCAAAAGTTCGTTGTGGGGGACAAACAAGAAGGATGGATTGCATTAGAGGATGAAATGAAAACAGCTTCTGAAGAATTATCCTTCGCTGATACAAAGCGTGATGATATGGCGTTCCTTTCTTATACGTCAGGTACGACTGGAAACCCTAAAGGAGTTGTCCATACTCATGGCTGGGCATACGCTCACTTGAAGACGGCAGCCCGTGAATGGCTATCCATTGATGAGGGAGACACGGTTTGGGCTACTGCAGGTCCGGGGTGGCAGAAGTGGATATGGAGTCCGTTCCTGTCTGTACTGGGATCCGGAGCCACTGGACTTGTATATCAAGGTAAATTCGAACCTAATAAATATCTTCAATTGCTTCAGGACAATGGAGTCAATGTTCTGTGCTGTACACCAACAGAGTATCGCCTGATGGCCAAAGTGGATAATCTAGGTTCTTATAAACTAAATCAATTACATAGTGCAGTATCGGCTGGTGAACCATTAAACAGGGAAGTTATCGATGCCTTTAAGAGACATTTTAATATAGAAGTCCGTGATGGTTATGGCCAAACCGAAAATACGCTCCTCGTCGGTATCATGAAAGGCATGGAGCTGAAACCGGGCTCAATGGGGAAACCAACTCCAGGAAACAGAGTGGAAATCATTAACGAGGAAGGGTATCCATGTGAAGTCGGAGAAGTCGGGGATATCGCGGTTCATGTAGAAACACCTGCTCTATTCAAAAATTATTATAAAGATCCCGAGCGGACTGCGATGCAATTCAGAGGGGATTATTACATTACAGGTGATAAAGCGAAAAAGGATGAAGATGGCTACTTCTGGTTCGAAGGAAGAGGAGACGATATCATCATCAGCTCCGGATATACCATTGGACCATTCGAAGTGGAAGATGCCTTAGTCAAGCACCCATCGGTTCAGGAGTGTGCCGTTGTAGGAAGTCCCGATGAAGTAAGGGGACTGATCGTGAAAGCCTTTGTCGTACTGCGAAATGATGTGAATCAAGAGGATCCCGAATTGATTCCTGCTCTACAGCAGCATGTAAAAGACTTAACAGCACCGTACAAATACCCCCGTAAAATTGAATTTGTGAGAGAATTGCCGAAAACAACTTCAGGAAAGATTAGAAGAATCGAACTGAGACAAAAAGAAATGAGTTCAGTTAAAAACTAATCAGGGATAGGGAGCCTTTAGGGCTCTCTATTTTTATGAAAAGGCTTTTTTTTGTAAAGTTTGTTGCTTATTGTAGATGGAGAAAGTAATAGTTGATTTCCGCTACAGGATGCTCGCTTTCCGCGGAGCTGGCGGTGAGCCTCCTCGGCTGCGCCTGCGGGGTCTCAACTGTCCAGCTACGGGGCTTAGGGGCTCGAGGTCATAAGCCAAGTCTGCCAAAAAGGCAAAGAGCGCCTTTCCGGCAGACTCGACTTATGCTTGTCGCCCCAAGGCAAAGCCCCTCCGCTTTTCGTACTGTCCAGCTATTCCCGCAGGAGTCGATCATCCTTCCGCTCCAGTCAACTTTCTGAGCATGAATCCTTAATGGAAAACAATTAAAACAAGAATTTTAGTAAACAATCTCATTTAAGTGTATGTAGAGATTGATTTACCTTTTAAGGAAGAATAATTTTTTTAGTTACTTTGTTTTCTTGCACACCTTGAAGCTCTGTCAAGAAAATTCTGTTAAAGATGGTGAGGGGAACTGCGTAGACTCCTGCGGAAGTACGGACGTGCCGAGACCCCGGAAGCGAAGCTGAGGAGGCTCGGCCGAACGTCCGCGGAAAGCGGAGCAGTTCCCCTCACCATCCAGCATAAACTGGTTGACAGAGCCCTCACAGATACTATTTTAGAATACAACAATCTCTATGAAAAGAACCTTATAAAAAACCTTTCTCTTTCAGATTCCTCCTATAATATGGTACATTTGAAAAACAGAATTTTTTTATAAAGAAGGGGTAAACATCATGGGCACTTTATGGAAAAACGGAATCATTTATACAATGCAAGAGGAAGGGCATCACGTTGAAGCGGTCTACACGGAAGATGGGGTCATCAAAGGAGTGGGCTCATCCGAAGACTTGGCGAAGAGTGAACAATTCACTATTGAGTCCGAAGTAGATCTTGGGAAAAAAGTGATGTTTCCCGGGTTTGTCGATAGTCACATGCACTTGATTGGGCATGGCGAAACGTTAATGAGGCTGGATCTTTCCAGTATGAATAGTAAGCAGGAAGTATTAGAGGCAATAAAAGAAAAAGCAAATGGGCTCATGAAAGGTGAATGGGTCATTGGCGAAGGCTGGAACGAAAACCTCTGGAGTGATGCGGCGGTTTTAACCAAGCAGGAAATTGATGAAGTCGTACCGGATCATCCTGTACTCCTGAAACGCATTTGCCGTCATGCCATGGTGGTGAATTCACCCGCTTTAAAAAATGCAGGTATCGATGAGGGGACTCCCGATCCTTCCGGTGGATTGATTGAGAGGGATGAAGCTGGTGAATTAAACGGATTGTTAAAGGATAAGGCTCAGGATCTGATGATCGATGCATTACCGGCCATCTCCTCTGAGTATCTTGTAGGTGCCCTGACGAAAGGAATCGAAAGCTGCTGGGAGCACGGACTGGTAGGTGGACATACAGAAGATTTAAGCTACTATGGAAACTTTAAGAAAACGTATGATGCATTTGTACAAACAATCACCGAGGGCAAGAAGAAATTCAGGGCTCATCTATTGGTTCATCATGAAGTGATTGAAGATTGGAAGGAAGATGGTCACCATTTCCTCAGCGGCAATCAATTTATTGAATTCGGTGCCATGAAGATCTTTGCTGATGGGGCTTTAGGCGGCCGGACTGCCCTATTAAGCTATCCATATGCCGATGACCCAAGCACAAGCGGAGTCAGCATCCATACAAACGAAAAACTCCTTGAACTTGTGAAGAAGGCTAGAAAGTATGATCTTCCGATTGCCGTTCATACGATTGGAGATCAGGCTTTTGAAAATGTACTCGATAGCATCATGAAAGTGCCATCTCACTTTGGAAGACGGGATCGACTCATTCATGCCCAAATCCTCCGTAAAGAGCTGATCGAGAAGATAAAGGATCTTCCGTTAATTCTTGATATTCAACCAAGGTTTGTTGCGTCGGATTTCCCTTGGGTAGTCGAGAGACTTGGAGAGGAAAACATGGAGTATAACTATGCGTGGAAAACACTTCTTGAGGAAGGCATCCCATGTGCCGGTGGATCTGATGCGCCAATCGAGCCGATTAATCCGCTTTGGGGAATTCATGCGGCGGTTACGAGAACGAATCCATTGGATCCTGACAAAACAGAGTATCGCCCTGAAGAAAAGCTTACGATGTATGAAGCCCTCTCCCTGTTTACAAAGGGAAGTGCCTATGCCTGTCACCATGAAAGTGACAGAGGGCAGATACGTGAAGGATTTACGGCGGACTTTACCGTTTTAGACATCGATCCGTTCAAAGTGGATGCCGATCAATTGTTAAACAAAGTAGTAGCTATGACGGTGGTAGACGAGACCATCGTTTATAAAAAAAATAAATAATCATTGCCCCCAAAACTTTTCATGGATATAATGGAGATATTTCGGAAATAGAAATAGTTTTGGGGGTGTTTTTATGAAGCAAAACGATCAAGCTGGAATCATCTACACAGCTTTTTCATATTTTTTATGGGGAATTCTCCCGATCTATTGGAAATGGTTGAATCATGTTTCCGCCTATGAAATTCTCGCTAACCGCATTTTTTGGTCCTTTTGGTTTATGCTACTATTTTTATTCGTAAGTAAACGCTGGAAGGACTTTTCCTTATATTTAAAAACATCTCTTACGAAAAAGAAGCAGCTGTTTGCATTACTACTCGCTTCTTTATTGATCAGTACGAACTGGTTCATTTATATTTGGGCCGTGAATACAAATCAAATGGTGGAAGCGAGCCTGGGGTATTATATTAATCCCCTGGTGAGCGTATTGTTAGGGGTATTTATCCTGAAGGAAAGCTTGTCAAAAGCTCAAATGGTCTCATTTGGTTTGGCCGCGATCGGGGTTCTGATTCTCACGATTTCCTACGGTGATTTCCCATGGATCGCTATCGGTCTTGCATTCTCTTTCGGGTTATACGGATTAGCCAAAAAGCTCATCCAGGTCGAATCATCCATCGGCCTGACCCTGGAAACCCTGACCATCGCTCCAGTGTCCCTACTCTACCTGGGCTATATGTACAATGAAGGTTCCATGTCCCTTTTCCATGTATCGTTAGGGACGGACCTCTTATTGATGGGTGCGGGGGCGGTAACCGCCATCCCTTTATTGTTCTTTTCAAAGGGTGCTCAACAAATCCCGCTTTATATGGTCGGATTCCTGCAATACATTGCACCGACCCTCACATTGATTCTCGGCATATGGGTCTATAACGAAACTTTCTCATTCACCCATCTCATTTCGTTTATGTTCATATGGCTCGCCTTAACCATCTTCACAGCTTCAAGAGTGCAATACGCCAGAAAGCGAAGACGGGAAGCGAGATTATCCGCTTGATAAAATGCGAAAAGCTCCAGCATGTGCTGGAGCTTTTTGTATAGGGACGGACCTTGGTTTTGTTCACAATTTGGAACAACAAACGGGGAAAGTGGCACAAGTTTATCCGGAAGTTGCACAAGTTTGGTCGAAAGTGGCACAAGTTAGCCTGGTTTTGGCACAACAGAGAGGAAAATGGGGTTCTGATTCCCATTCAGAACCCTATTTTTTTATAAGAACGAACGCTTCACTTTCTCCCAGAACGAATTATCCTTCAATTTCACGGTTTTAATGATTTTATCGCTTAACTTCGCTTCGACTTTTTCTACGTGTTGAATGCTAAGAGCCTCATTGTCCATTCCCATTGCAGGATAGTCATTACCGTCCTGAACGATCTTAAGAACCAGGCGGCGCTTATCGCTAAGAATGAAGGAAGACCCTAGCGTACGGTAGCGGTTATTATTCAAGGACGCCATCTCACTCACTTGAATGCAAGGCAGCATCGGATCCACGACTGCTCCGCTGACCGATTTATTATAAGCGGTACTTCCCGTCGGAGTCGCTATGATCATCCCATCTCCCCTGAACGTTTCGAAATGGTTATCATCGATGAAAACGTCCATGACGAAGGTTTTGATGATGCCGGAGCGGATGCTGAATTCATTCAGGCAATGGAAGGAGGTCTGGTTATCGACGGTAATTTCAATGGTCGGATATTTACGTACCTCGATTTGCTCGGTTGTCATCGCTTCAATCATTTTGGATGTGTCATCAATATGGAAGTCGCAATACATACTCAGGGTGCCACCTGTAGAAATACCTGCATACAAGCAATCCTGTCTGAATCCGGTTTGGCGGACGGCTTGAAGAAACGTACCATCCCCTCCGATACTGACGATGATATTGGCTGTCTTTGGAGAATCGACAATGTTGAAATCATAACGGTTGGCAAGCTCATATAATCGGTCCAGCTTTGCTTGCATCCCTTTTTCATTTAAGGCATAGAAATAAATATTTCGACGGTTATTCATCGTATGTAGTACCTCCCTGAAATAAAAAATAAGATAATTTTTCCCATTTCCATGAAATTTTGCTAGAATCTAACTTAGTGAATATTCTATCATGTTTTCACATGAGAATGATATTTATATCCTTACATAAGATAGGGTAAACAAGGGAGGAATATACAAGATGAATGCAAAAAGATGGACGGCATTAGGTATTGCTGTTGGGTTATTCTTTGTTTCTGTCGTAGTCAATTTCGCTACATCTGCGGCGACCGGTGATTTTAATAAAGCATTTGAAGACATGCTTGGCGCAACAGACAACCCTTTTTCAGAAGAAGTGATTGATGAGGGGGATGCCCAGAAACGAATCGCTGTTTTAGAAGTAGAGGGTGTCATTCAGGATACGGGTGGCGCTAATTCTCTATTTGAAAGCCCGGGATACAACCATGAACTCTTTATGGATAAGCTGGATGCGGTTCAAAAAGATAAATCTGTCAAAGGGATTATTTTAAAAGTGAATTCCCCTGGTGGCGGCGTAGTGGAGAGTGCTCAGATCCATTCGAAGCTTGTAGAAATCATGGATAAAGCGAAAAAGCCGATTTATGTATCAATGGGGGGCACGGCAGCCTCCGGAGGTTACTACATATCTGCACCGGCTACGAAAATATTCGCCAGCAAAGAAACACTGACCGGTTCACTCGGTGTAATCATGCAAAGCATCAACTATTCGGAGCTCGCAGAGAAATATGGAGTCGATTTCGTGACCATCAAGAGCGGACCGTACAAAGACATCATGAGCCCGACACGTGAAATGACGGAAGAAGAGAGAAAGATTCTTCAATCCATGATCGATAATTCCTATGAAGGCTTCGTCGATGTCATCGCAAGTGGCCGTGATATGTCAGAAGCAGAGGTCAAGAAAATCGCAGACGGAAGAGTATATGATGGAATCCAGGCCAAAGAAGTCAATCTGATTGACGAATTCGGCTATGTAGAGGATACCATTGAAGCCATGAAGAAAGATTATAAGTTAAAAGGTGCTCAAGTATTTGAATATACTGCAGGCGATCCTTTCTCCGAATTCTTCAGTATGGGTGCAAAGAAAATGATAGGGCAGGACATGGAAGCAGCGGCATTAATGAAGCTGCTATCTAAGCCGAATTCTCCACGATTAATGTATCTATACTCTGAATAAGGAAGGTGAAAGAAGTGAGTGACACACAAGATCGTTCTGTACTACATGATGAAGAGCGGGAGCGGATCGAAATCGATTCCCCTTCTCCTGATCAATCAAGGCCCGTGAATCACGATGGATATTACTTAGCAGGATTTTGGATAAGGTTCTGGGCGTACTTACTGGACCTAATCGTGATTGGCAGCATTACACGATTAGTGGTGAATCCCGTCTTTAAACTATTGGATATTTCACTTTCTGAAGGCTCCATGTTTGCACCGATTTCAATATTAACGAGTATCGTCTTCTATGGCTACTTTATTTTGATGACGAAATACTTCAGCCAAACGATCGGGAAAATGGTGTTCGGCATTAGGGTCATCGATTTAAAAGGAAGGAAGCCTTCGTGGGGAACGATTATATTTAGAGAGTTGATCGGCCGATTTATCTCTACTACGATCTTTATTCTCTACGTGGTTGTAGCCTTTACGAATAAAAAACAAGGAATACATGATTTGTTCGCTGATACTACGGTTGTTCAGGAAAAGAAGCAGCTGGAGTTTAAGCCTGCTCTTTAAATAATTGTTGTTTTGAAACCAAACCTGTTTATATGGGTTTGGTTTTTTAAAATTGAGAGAAGTATTTCGGTTTTACATTAAATGTAAAACGACGCAAAAACCGTTAAAAATGACGCAAATAATTGAAAAAAGACGCAATAAATGAAAATACGACGCAATTCCAACGGGAAACGACGTAATTATTAAAAAGCAGACGTTCAGATTCCCCTCAAGTGCCGCAATATTCATCAAATATTTCTCTTTTCCCCATAAAACAAGCCCGGTCCCCATACAAAATCTCTCCTCCCTAGTTTAATTTCCCAGGCAAAGGCCATAATAAGAGGTTGAAGGGTGTGAAAATATGAGTTGGTGGATTTGGACTATACTAATCGTTATGGCACTTATCTTGTTGATCTTATTTCTTCTGATTATTACGAAGCTTACTGTTACTCTCACGTTGTACCACGGAAATGATAATGACCATTTCAAGGTGAAGCTGAGGGCATGGTTTGGCTTGCTAAAATATACAATCGATATCCCGTTAGTCAAACTCGATGATGATGGTCCGAATATCGTGTATGAGGAAGAAAAGAAAAAAGGCAATGAAAGCAATCCATCAAATAAAAAAGTTTCTAAAAAGAAAATCACTCCAAATGATTTTATAGATAGTTTGAATGATACGAAGCAACTCATCATACATGTCCAGTCACTTCACAGAATCATCAGGTCGTTTCTCAAGAAAGTCAAACTGGATCATGTGCAATGGAAAACGTTATTCGGCACTGGCGATGCAGCTTCAACAGGGACGTTGACTGGGACAATCTGGGGGATGAAAGGAAGTATCATCGGGATTCTGAGCGGTTATATGCGCCTTCAATCCATGCCCGTCATAGAGGTGACTCCGACGTTCCAGCATGCTGTGATCCAAACGCAATTTTCATGTATTATCCAGTTTCGCATAGGGAATGCTATCCTAGTAGGTTTCAAGATACTTCGGTACTGGAGAGGCGGCATGGCTAAGTTCAAGACAAAGCCCCTTTCCACACTTTCTGGAGAAAAACATTCAGTTTAATAAGGAGGTCTTTACATGTCAGAACATCCTATTGAAGGTCTAATGACCACGGCAATGGAAAATTTAAAAGAAATGATCGATGTGAATACGATTATCGGTGATCCCGTTGAAACACCCGATGGAAGTGTCATCCTGACAGTATCAAAGGTTGGCTTTGGATTTGCTGCAGGCGGAAGTGAATTCATCCTTGATGGTGGTAAAGGAAAAGATGATGGTGGCGGAAAAGGCGGAGATAGCGGAAGCAATCAATCATCCCAGAAGCAGCAGCCATTCGGTGGAGGGAGCGGGGGCGGTGTCTCCATCACCCCGATCGCTTTCTTGATCGTCAGTTCAAAAGGAATCAAGATGCTTCATTTAGATGAAAGCACTCATCTGATCGATCGCCTGCTGGACTTAGCTCCCGGTGCCATCGAAAAGATTCAGGGCATGATGAAAAAGGACGATAACAAGCAGGACAATAACAGTCAGGGTAATCACAATCAAAAACTTGACCTGTAAAAGATAGAGAGCTTACTCGAGTATGAGTGAGCTCATCTTTTTTTTGAAAAGAACCCCTATTATTTGCTTTACCGTATCGTTTTTCTGTACTATAAACATGTACATATTATTATGGAGGAGGAACAAATAATGGCAAACATTACATTTAAGAATAACCCTGTCACTCTATTAGGTAATGAGGTAAAAGTAGGGGACAAAGCTCCTAACTTCACAGTATTAGCTAATGATTTATCGGAAGTCACACTGAATGATTCCAAAGGCAAGGTGCGTTTGATCAGTGTCGTTCCTTCCATCGATACAGGTGTTTGTGATGCACAAACAAGAAAATTCAATGAAGAAGCAACCAAGTTTGATAATGTAGAAGTATTGACGATTTCCGTGGATCTTCCATTCGCTCAAAAGCGCTGGTGCGGGGCAAACGGTATCGAAAACGTTCAAACGCTTTCCGATCACCGCGATCTTTCTTTCGGTGAAGCATTCGGCGTACACATCCAAGAGCTTCGTCTGCTTGCACGTGCTGTGTTCGTAGTAAACAGCAACGATGAAGTGACATATGTTGAATATGTAAGCGAAGCAACGAACCACCCGGATTATGACGCTGCCGTTGAAGCAGTGAAGAACGCTAAATAATTCCGTCCCAACTGAACAATGCTTAGACATGCTGACCTGACTTTCCCATGGTCAGCATTGTTTTTTTTACAAACGTTATGGACAGAGGTAAAATAGATGAATGAAATTGTGATAAAGGAATGAGTGCCGATGATTAATTCGCCAGTCGAATCATTATTTGGAATAATCGATGAAACTGCTACACTGCTGCAAGAGGAATTAGCATGCAGCTATTTAGAAGCTGTTGCCGAAACAGGTGAAAACCTATTTCAGGGTGACGTCCTGCAAGAGGAAGTAAGTGAGCTGACCAAGAAACGTTTGAACAAAAAGTACGATGAAGTGACACTTTCTCAGCTGGAGAATGAAAATATCCGTAAAGCCTTTCAATTTGCGATACTAAAAGGAATGAAAGAAAACGTACAGCCGAATCATCAAATGACTCCGGACTCACTTGGTTTATTTATCAGCTACTTAGTCAATAAATTCACCCGGGGCACGGACAAGCTCACCATCCTGGATCCGGCGATCGGAACAGGAAACCTCCTGACGACGGTATTGAATCAAATGCCAGGAAAAGAAACACAATCCATCGGGGTCGAAATTGATGAAGTATTGATCAAACTTGCATACGTAGGAGCCGATCTTCAAAAACATCCACTACAGCTCTTTAATCAGGATTCAATCGAACCACTGTTCATCGACCCTGTAGACCTTGTGTTATGTGATCTGCCAATCGGCTATTACCCGAACGATTTACGTGCACAGGACTATGAGCTGAAAGCAGAAGAAGGCCATTCATATGCCCACCATCTGTTTATGGAACAAAGCCTGAAGCACACGAAAGACGGAGGATACCTTTTCTTCATCGTGCCAAATGGACTTTTCGAATCCCCATACAGTGCACAGCTGCAAACGTATTTGAAAGAAAAGGCAGACATCCAAGGCTTCTTACAGCTGCCTCTTTCCCTGTTCAAAAACAAAAACTCAGCGAAAAGCATTCTGATCCTTCAAAAGAAAAAAGATGGCCTGAAGCCACCTAAAGAAGTATTGCTTGCCCAGCTGCCAAGCTTATCGAATCAAAGAGCCCTGCAGGACATCATGTCTAAGATCGATCAGTGGCTTGCACAGAATAAACAATAAAATTTTACTGGACTGCCTTTTGGCGGTCTTTTTTTGTGTTTTACTCTCCATCTGTTACGGGTATGAAGGAAACGAGGCATTCGATTTTGGGATATCGACCGTTTTTGCGACTTATCAACCTTTAATCGGATATATCGACCGTTATCCAGATATATCGACCGTTCTACACAATCCGACAAAAATTGCGGACCTCCAAGCTCCCGCTTCCACGCTACTATCTTTTTATCACCACGAATTCTGTTTTTTGCGAAAATATTTAATTTAACATGAAAACGATGTCATTTCAAGCTTTTTCTTGAAATAGGGGGGAGTCAGTGATTTAATGGGGAATTGAGAGATAAAAAATGATTCAATGAACAGAATAAATAAGAGTCAAGAGATCGAAAACAAAAGGAGCGATACAACGTGGCAAAAAAAGTGATTGCAATTAATGCTGGAAGCTCTTCTTTAAAGTTTCAGCTTTTTGATATGCCTGAAGAAACGGTTATTACAAAAGGTCTTATTGAACGTATCGGACTGAATGATGCGGTATTTAATATAACGGTTAATGATGAGAAACGTGAAGAAGTGACAGATATTCCGAACCATGAGGTAGCGGTTAAAATGCTGCTTGAAAAGCTGACAGGCTTTGGCATCATCGATTCACTTGATGAAATCGACGGGATCGGACATCGTGTCGTACATGGTGGCGAGGTCTTTAATGAATCCGTTCTGATCACGGACGAAGTAGTATCCAAGATTGAAGAACTTTCTGATCTGGCTCCACTTCATAACCCGGCAAACCTGACGGGTATCAAGGCATTCCATAATGTATTGCCGAATGTACCTGCGGTTGCTGTCTTTGATACAGCGTTCCACCAATCCATGCCGGAAAGCTCGTTCTTATACAGCCTTCCTTATGAGTACTATGAAGATTACGGAATCCGTAAGTACGGCTTCCACGGTACTTCCCATAAGTATGTATCCGAGCGTGCTGCGGAAATGCTTGGCCGTCCGAAAGAGCAAGTCCGCTTGATTTCTTGTCACCTTGGGAATGGGGCAAGTATCGCAGCGATCGAAGGCGGTAAATCAATCGATACATCCATGGGCTTCACTCCACTTGCTGGTGTTGCCATGGGAACTCGTTCAGGTAATATCGACCCTGCCCTTATCCCGTTCATTATGGAGAAAACGGGATCAACGGCTGATGAAGTATTGAACATCCTGAACAAGAAATCCGGTATGCTTGGTGTATCCGGGTTCTCAAGTGACCTTCGTGATATCGAGCAACAGGCTTCTGAAGGTAACGAGCGTGCGGAACTGGCTCTTGAAGTGTTCGCCAACCGTATCCATAAATACATCGGTTCTTATGCATCCCGCATGTACGGTGTAGACGCAATTGTCTTCACAGCAGGTATCGGTGAAAACAGTACGCTAATCCGTGAAAGAGTCCTTCAAGGCTTGGAATTCATGGGCGTATACTGGGATCCGGCACGTAATCAGGTCCGCGGTAAAGAAGCATTCGTTAACTACCCGCATTCACCTGTAAAAGTCATGATCATTCCGACAAACGAAGAAGTCATGATTGCACGTGATGTAGTGGAAAAAGGAAATATCTAATAAACTTACACAGGATCGCCTTTCGGGGGGATCCTGTTTTTTTACTTTCTAGTCGTAGAAAACGATAATTTTCGACAAAAGGATCATAAAATTGAAAAGCGGATCATATATGAGAATCTTGGATCATAAGTTGTCGAAACCGGTTCATATATCAGATTTCCGGTTCGAAAATTGTCAAAACCGGTTCATATATCTAAACAGAGGGTCATATAGTGGATTGGATCATGCTGGTTAAATGTGTGAAGGCTTTTAATGACCTTGATCACCCTGTTATAGTCCAATTTGTAATGGAATTTTCACTATTTCATGTAGGTTTGTTTCTGGTGATAGGGGCATTATGCTGTACAAGCTAGAGGATTCTTTAGTAAGGATCACCTTCCACGAAAAATCATGCGAGATATGATGGGAATCATTCCGGATTAGCGATTATCGTGCGGGATTTTAAAAAATCGTGCCACATTGTCGAAATGTCTATGTGCCGTCCCACAAGCATTTCACTAAGTGACTAACTTTACTGACTATTCCAAACGCTTACTCATAACAAAAGGATTGTCCTCCCTAGATATGGTATACTATACGTAATTTAACGAATGTAAAAGGAGTGGGAGAAGTGAATTGGTCAGAACGAGATAATCAGGTATGGCAGTCGATTAAAGCGTGGAGAGAAGAATTATTTGAATACGAAGCGAATGATTTGGAGCATACATATGTGAAATGGTTGGATTACGCATTTGAATCCATCCCTGAAGATGTTCAGGCTCAATTTTTCCAGCGGCTGGATGGCTGGTTGTTCCACATGCACTCTCTTATTCAAGGTTCACAGATGCAAAATGACGCCCGTGAGCGCATCCTTGTGACGGCACGAGCCTTTAATCAAGACATTCAGACGGTCGAGGATCTTCATTATTTAACGATTGATCAGCTTCATTACATAGCGGAACAGCATGCGGGACGACATCGCATCTACTCCCTGTTACAAGGAGGGGTGACGGGGACCGGCGGCCTAGTAGCGATCGGTTCTGATCTGCCTGCCATGCTCGTCATCAATCTTCGTTCGGTGCAGCTCATTGCCATCACCTATGGATTTGATGTGCAGACCCCATTTGAAATGATGACGTCACTGAAAGTGTTTCATGCAGCGACCCTTCCTGCAAGGCTCCGTGCCCTTGCGTGGGAAGATTTGATGGAGGATTTAAATAAGAAGGATTCCAATTACTTCTATGATGGATCGGAGCAGCTGACGGACTACACGTGGCTGGAAGGATCCATGAAACAGGCGCTTAAAGCCATGGCCATCACTATGTTCAAAGGGAAGAAGTGGTCCGGTCTGCCCCTTGTAAGCATCGCCATCGGAGCGGGTTCGAATTATCAGCTTTCCAGAAAAATTACCGATTTTGCGGAAAAATATTATCAGTACCGCTATTTACGCGAAAAGAAAAATGACCAATAAACGACGGGGAATGATGTGATCACATCATTCCCCTTTGTGTTTTATCCGGAGTGGTCCGATACCAGATCCATAAATCATTGATCTCTGAAGCTCTCTCGGAAATCTCTCCGTTGATCATGCAGGATCTGTCGAAATTGTCTTCCTGGGCTAACTTCGCCTGCAGTCTTTCAATCTCCTCTTCTATTTCCTGGATCCGGTCAGGAATCATTCCCCGCACGCGCTCCCATTCAAGAAGAATGATTTCCTGTTCCTCAGGAGAGTAAGAGGGCCAATCCTTCGAGACCCGGGGAAGATGAATTCCAAGTCTTGAATTATATGAAAAAAATTCGTTTTTCATCTATATGGATGCTCCTTACTTTTCATTCTTCTTTCATCCTACAATAAATGAACCGACAAGCCCAGTACAAAGGGAATCTCACATTCCATCGATAAAATATTTATACAAATTTATGAATAAGTATTGATGTATCTCTCATTAACTGCTAATATAAATTCATCTTAAAGAATAAATATTCATTTTATATAAAATCAACAGGAGGAGATACGGATGAATAAAAAAGTGGTATTAGCCTATTCAGGTGGTTTAGATACGTCAGTCGCGGTTCAATGGTTAAAGGAAAAAGGATATGAAGTGATTGCATGTTGCCTGGATGTCGGGGAAGGAAAAGATTTAGATTTTGTTCAAGCGAAGGCGCTGAAAGTAGGAGCTTCAAAAAGCTTTGTGATTGATGCCAAGGAAGAATTTGCGAATGAATATGCCCTTCTTGCATTACAAAGTCACGCCCTGTACGAAGGAAAGTATCCACTGGTATCTGCTTTATCAAGACCTTTGATTGCCCAAAAACTTGTGGAAATCGCTGAGCAGGAAAATGCTACTGCGGTCGCACATGGATGTACAGGGAAAGGGAATGACCAGGTGAGATTTGAAGTATCCATCGCTGCATTGAATCCTAATTTAGAAGTGATTGCACCGGTTCGCGAATGGAAATGGTCACGTGAGGAAGAGATTGAATATGCGAAGGACAAGGGCATTCCTATTCCGATCAATCTTGATTCTCCTTATAGCATCGATCAGAACTTATGGGGTAGAAGCAATGAATGTGGTGTTCTTGAAGATCCATGGGCCGCTCCACCTGAGGATGCATATGATTTAACGTCCAGTATTGAAGAGTCACCAAACGAAGCTGATGTGGTAGAGATTACATTCTCTAATGGTGTTCCTGTTGAATTGAATCATGTCGCATATCCGCTGCATGAGATCATTTCCAAACTGAATGTCATCGCTGGTAAGCATGGGGTCGGACGTATCGATCATGTGGAGAACCGCCTGGTCGGGATCAAGTCACGCGAAGTGTATGAGTGTCCAGCTGCCGTCACGCTGTTAAAGGCACATAAGGAGCTTGAAGACCTCACGCTTGTGAAAGAACTTGCTCATTACAAACCTGTGATCGAGAAGAAAATGACGGAATTGATTTATGAAGGATTATGGTTTTCGCCACTGAATAAAGCACTGAAAGCATTCCTTGATCAAACTCAAGTGTATGTAAATGGTGTCGTACGCGTGAAGTTATTCAAGGGTCATGCAATCGTGGAAGGAAGAAAATCACCGAATTCCTTATATGATGAAAAACTTGCGACCTATACAAAAGCCGATGAATTCGATCATGATGCAGCCGTTGGATTCATTCAGTTATGGGGTCTGCCGACAAAGGTTTCAGCAATGATCAACGCTGAAAAGAAGGAGAAAGTGACTCTATGAGCAAACTCTGGGGAGGACGTTTCACAAAGAAGCCTGAAGAATGGGTGGATGAATTCAACGCATCCATCTCTTTCGATCAGGAGCTCGTTCTAGAAGATATTGAAGGCAGCATCGCCCATGTGAAAATGTTAAAGAAATGCGGGATCTTGACTGTCAGTGAAGCGGATCAAATCCTTGACGGACTTCATGTGCTGTACGGAAAAGCCGAAAAGAATGAACTTCAGTTTTCTGTCGAGTATGAAGATATTCACCTGAATTTGGAGAAGCAGCTGATTGATTTAATCGGCGAGGTCGGCGGTAAACTTCATACAGGCAGAAGCCGAAATGACCAGATTGCGACCGACATGCATCTGTTTCTAAAGAGACGCGTGGAGGAGATCGTGAAACTCGTTGAGGACCTTCAGGAGGCGATCATCTTTCAGGCGGAAAAAAATGTAGAAACGATCATTCCCGGATATACTCATCTTCAACGTGCCCAGCCGATCTCTTTCGCTCATCATCTGATGTGTTATTTCTGGATGATCAATCGGGATAAGGAGCGTCTCGTTGACTCTCTTAAAAGAATCGACATATCTCCATTAGGCGCAGGTGCACTGGCTGGGACGACATTCCCGATCGACAGGGAATATTCAGCTGATCTTCTCGGCTTCGGTTCATGCTATGAAAACAGTCTCGATGCCGTAAGTGATCGTGATTTTATCCTGGAATTCCTGAGCAACAGTTCGATTATGATGACGCATCTTTCCCGTTTAGCGGAAGAAATGATTCTGTGGTCCACGGAAGAGTTTCGATTCATCGAGCTTGATGACAGCTTCACGACAGGCAGCAGCATCATGCCGCAAAAGAAAAACCCGGATATGGCGGAGCTTGTCAGAGGGAAGACAGGAAGAGTGAATGGAAATCTCATTTCTCTACTTACCGTTTTAAAGGGCTTGCCTCTTGCGTACAACAAGGATATGCAGGAAGACAAGGAAGGTATGTTTGATACCGTTAAAACGGTGGTGGGATCCCTGAAGATTTTCACGGGAATGATCTCTACGATGAAAGTGAACACGAAACAAATGGAGAAAGCGGTTGGTAACGACTTTTCCAACGCGACAGAGCTTGCAGACTATTTGGCGACAAAAGGGATTCCGTTCAGACAAGCCCATGAAATCGTCGGGAAGCTGGTTCTCTATTGTATTGAAAAAGGCTGCTATCTGAAGGATGTTTCTTTGGAGGAGTACGGTGAATTTTCTTCCTTGATTGAAGAAGATATTTATTCGATTTTGACTCCGTATTCGGCGGTTGAAAGAAGAAAGTCGTATGGTGGTACCGGGTTTGAACAAGTGAAGGTTCAGATTGAGAAGGGGAAAGCTCATTTGAAATACCTTACAGCTCAATCAGTGTAGAAAAAGAGAGCCGTTGAACGTAGTGATAATCTAAATTCAACGGCTCTCTTATTTTTATGAAATTACTCTTCCACTTCTTCTGTTCTTACAACAAGAACATCACAATGGGCAGCACGTGTGATATGCTCTGACACACTTCCGATGAGGAATCGTTCGACGGCGTTGAGTCCGGTTGCGCCGCATATGACAAGGTCTGCTCCTACGTTCTTTGTTGCTTCTCTTGGGATGATCACTTTCGGGGAGCCGTACTCGACATAGGTTTTCACTTTTGTTAACCCTGCTTCTGCAGCTTCTGCTTTGTACTCTTCTAACAATTCTTCAGCATACTTGATAGCTCTTTCTCCTACCGTCCGATCATAGGATTCGATTGCCGCGAAGGAACGGGTATCAATCACGTGTATCAATGAAAGAATAGCATCATTCCGTTTAGCGATGGCGATCCCTTTTTTGAATGCCCATTCCGCTTCTTTGGATCCATCTACAGCTACTAATATGTTCTGATATTTTAAACTCATTGTTATCCCCTCCTTACCATTATCATACTATATTTTTCCACTCATATCTGTAGCCAATTTTCGAACAATATAAGGGAATAGATTACTTAGTATAAGGGGGAATCGACATGAAGAAGAAGGATCCGAAAGAGCAGTTTTCGTATGATGAGCAGGCAAATGAACAGGTGAGCCAGCAGATCATGGATTCTTATACGAGCGGAGTCATTGATACGGAGAATGGTCAATATGGCACGTATGAGAATGAAGAGTATGAGAAGTAGGCTGTAAAGATATCTATTTTCTACAAGCTTCCATGCTTAGGGTAATATATATGAAGCTGAAGCTGAATAAAGGCAGTCGAAAGCAAGCAGGATATTTTCCTGCTTGCTTTTTTATTGGCTGACATTGATTGATTTTTCTTATATCAATAAGAGAATGTTATGAATGTCCTTTCAGTTTTCATATTATTCGAATGCCCCTTTTTACAGTAGAATGAAGAGTAAATGATGGGAAAATATGTTATACAGGAAATTCTACTTTGTTGTATGGGGGAGCTACAAAAATGAAAGCCGTTATTCAAAATGAGTTCGGAAATTCAGATGTACTTGTATTCACGGATGTGAAATGCCCGGAAATAAATGAAGATGAAGTGTTGATAAAAACCGCATTTACCAGTGTGAACTATGCAGATATCAAGTCACGTAAAGGTACTAAAGTGAAGGGGAACTTCCCCTTTATCCTTGGGCTGGATGTTTCGGGAACCATTGAGAAAGTTGGGAAATCGTCTGCATTTTCCGTCGGAGACCGTGTCATCGCCTTTCCCATTGGTGGCTCATACGCAGAATATGTGAAGGCAAATAAACAATTGGTATTCAAGATCCCAGACAGTCTTCCTTTTGAACAGGCTGCTGCCATGCCGACCGTATCAATCTTGTCTTATCTTCTCTTACATGAAGTCGGTCAAGTGAAAAAAGGCGATACGATCGTTATCCATAGTGCTGCCGGTGGTGTTGGTTCTATGCTTGTACAACTAGCCAAACTTGCTGGGGTAGAAACGATCATTGCAACAGTGGGGAACATTCGGAAAGAAAACTATGTGAAGAACTTAGGGGCAGATCTCGTTTGTACATATGACTCGTTTAAAGAGGAAGTCCTTACGAACACATATGATCAAGGAGCAAATGTAATTTTCGATTCAGTAGCAGGTGAAGTCACTTCCAGGAGTCTGGAATGTTTGGGACTATATGGGACCCTTGTTCAATTTGGCAACAGCAGTGGAAAAGCTGGTACCTTTAAAACAAGCGATGTTCATAGTTCCTGCAGGAATGTAAAAGGTTTCAGCTTGGGAACGACCAGGAAACATCGACCGGAACTTTTAGCCCCTGTTGCTGATCAGGTTATAAAGTTATTTGCCTCCAAGAAAGTCATCCTGCCCGTCGCACAGATCTTTGAATTGAGAGATGCAGCAAAAGCGCATGAATTGATAGAGAGTCGTGATTATGAGGGGAAAGTGTTGATTAAGGTATAAATCTTTTCTGAGAACGATTTCTCAGATTAAGAGAACACCGTTGCCCTTGAAATAGCCGAAGCGGTAGTTGAATGAAAGGGTACATGATTCTATGAACGCAGGATTGAATATGAGCATCCACATTAATATAAAGATAAAAGACCCTACCCAAAAGCGTAATCTTATAACGTCTTCGGGAGGGCTTTTTTTGTGAACAATATCCTACCTCACTCCTGACAACCCCCGATTAATAAACCGGTTCAATATCGCCGCCATCTCTTCAGGCGTCTTATCCATTCCATTCTCGACCCAATTTTTGATGACATGAATACTTCCGCTCACCATGAACATATTGATGTATTCATAGGTTTCTTGATCGATCCGGCTTTCGGTGATCCAGTTTTTGAAGATGAATTCGTGGGTGATGAGCATGCCTTTTTTTAGAAAGTACATATCGGTGTTCTCGCTGAGAAGGGCCTCGCAGATATCGCTTTTGTCGGCGATGTATTCGAATAGTTTTTCGGTCATTTGCAGGGCTTCTTCTTCTTTTGAGAAGTTATACTTACCCAGTGTGACGGTCAGGTCCTCGATGAATTCTTCTTCGATTGCTTCGAGCAGTTCGTATTGGTTTGAGTAGTGGGCATAATAGGTGGAGCGGTTGATGTCTGCAGTTTCGCAGATTTCTTTGATTGTGATGCTTGAGATTGATTTATCCTGCAGTAGTTTCAAGAGGCTTTCTTTTAAAACCATGCGTGTATATTTTTTTCGTCGGTCCATTTTTGAGTTCAAAGATCAGCGTTCCTTTCCTGCTTTTTCTGAGTTATCCAACATACGCGAAAGATGTGTTGAGTATTGAACATTCCTTATGCAACTGTCCGTTGAATATCCAACACGGTGTTTATTATAATGATAATGTGAAAATGTGAAAGAGACAAGAGAGGATGAAAGATGATAAATATTGCATCTTGGATCATAAAGCATAAGAAAGCTGTTCTGATTGCGTTTATACTGGTGACGGTGCTGTCAACGGCGGCGCAGTTTTTTGTGAAGGTCAATTATAATATGGTCGATTATTTGCCTGATGATGCCCAGTCGACACAGGCCATGGACATCATGGAAAAGGAGTTCACGGGTGACGTTCCTGATACGCGGGTCATGGTGACGGGTGTGACGTTACAGGAGGCACTCGAATTTAAAGAAAAGCTGGAAGCCATTGACGGAGTATCGGATGTGATGTGGCTGGATGATATGGTCGACCTGAAAACGCCTTTGGAAGTGGCGGACAAGGAGACAGTCGAGAATTACTATAGTGATCAGAATGCGCTGTATTCCATCAGTGTCGCTACCGGCGACGAGGTCCGGATCACCGATGAAATCTATGAGCTGATCGGTAGTGATGGTGCGATTGCCGGTGAAGCGGCCAATACGGCAAGTTCTCAGAAAATGGCCGGAAGTGAATCGATGTATGCAGGGATGTTACTGGTACCCCTCATAATTTTGATTCTGGTCGTCTCAACGACTTCGTGGATCGAACCGCTGTTCTTCCTGACGGCGATCGGGGTGTCGGTTCTCATCAACCTGGGAACGAATATCTTCCTAGGGGAGGTTTCCTTCGTCACCCAGTCGGTTGCGCCGATCCTGCAGCTGGCGGTGTCTCTGGATTACGCGGTGTTCCTGCTTCATAGCTTTTCCGATTACCGGAAAGTGACGGATGATCCCGAAGAAGCGATGAAGCTGGCGATGAAGAAGAGTTTTCCTGCGATCACGGCAAGTGCGGCAACAACGTTCTTCGGGTTTATCGCCCTTACGTTCATGGAGTTTCAGATCGGGTCGGATCTCGGGTTGAACCTTGTGAAGGGGATCGTCCTGAGTTTCATCAGTGTGATGGTGTTCCTGCCTGCATTGACGCTTGTTTTCTATAAATGGATGGATAAGACGAAACATAAGAGCTTTGTTCCGAGCTTCACGGGTATCGGGAACAAGGTATTGAAATGGAAGGTTCCGAGCCTGATCTTTGTATTTGCGATTCTGGTCCCTGCCTTCCTGGGGCAAACGAATACGTCATTCATTTACGGGTCAGGTGAGCAGCCGGAAAACACCCGTGTCGGGAGTGACTTCAAGAAGGTGGAAGAGGCATTTGGTGAAACGACACCCATCGTTCTTTTAGTTCCAAAAGGAGATACGGCCAAAGAAAAGGAGCTCGTGGAGGACATCGAATCCCTTGATTATGTGACTGGAGTCATGGCGTATGTGAATCAGGTTGGCTCTGAGATCCCCCCTGAATACCTGGATAAATCGATCACGGATGAATTCTACTCTGAAAATTACAGCCGGATCGTCATTAATACGAATCAGGGTACAGAAGGAGCGGTTCCTTTTGCCATCGTAGAGAAGGTGGAAGAAGCGGCGGCGGATTATTACGGGGATGAAGCTCTGGCGCTGGGGGAGAGCGTGACGCTTTATGACATCAAGAATACCGTCAATAAGGATAATGTGGTCGTGAATGTGCTGACGGTCGTGACGATTGCCCTTGTGCTTCTGTTCAGCTTTAAATCGATTACGATTCCGGTGGTGCTGCTCATCACGATTGAAGCAGCCGTATGGATCAATTTATCGATTCCATATTTCACGAATACACCACTCGTATTTGTAGGCTACTTGATCATCAGTACGGTACAGCTTGCCGCGACGGTCGATTATGGGATTTTATTCACTGAGGCCTATACCCATTATCGCAAGGAAATGCCTGCTAAAGAAGCAATGGTGAGAACCCTGGATGAGAAGACATTCTCGATTTCGATTTCGGCAGCGATCCTTTCGAGTGTCGGCTTTATTCTGTGGATCACCTCTTCCAATCCAATCGTTGGATCCATCGGTCTATTGATGGGCAGGGGGGCGCTGCTAGCTTTTATCATGGTCCTCTTGGTCCTGCCGGCGATGCTCCTGGTATTCGATAAAGTCATTAAGAAGACAACCTATAAAGCAAATTATTATGAGGAGAAATGATGATGAGAAAAAAACAATTACGTTATTCTGCACTCGCGTTGATGCTATTCTTGCCTTCATTTCTTAGTGTACCAGCCCAAGCGGCATCGGAAGGAAAGGTCACTTCAAAGGATGAAGTCGTGTACGTGACATTGGACGCAGCTGGAGACCTGGATTCTATCTATGTCGTGAATACCTTCGAGGTAGCTCGTGCCGGAAAGATCCTCGATTACGGGGAATTCAGCAGCGTCAAGAATCTGACGAATCTGAAGAAGCTTGAGCTGGAGGGGCAGAAGATTGAAATGGATGCCCCAGAAGGAAAGTTCACGTATCAAGGAAACATGAAAGAAGATACAAAGTTACCATGGGATGTGACGGTATCGTATAGCTTGGATGGGAAGAAAATCGATCCATCACAACTTGCAGGTAAAAGTGGACACCTCGAAATCAACATCGATACTGCTGAAAATAAGAATGCAGGTACTGTCTTCTATGAGAACTATTTATTGCAGGTTTCCCTGAACCTGCCGAATACGTATGAGAACATCGAAGCGACAGACGGAATGGTGGCGAATGCTGGGAAGAATAAGCAAATCACCTTTACCGTCATGCCTGGAAAAGAGAAAAAGCTAAGCGTGGAAGCGGATGTATCGGACTTTGAGTTCGAGGGTGTTCAAATCGCGGCGGTCCCTTCCACACTCCCAATCGATACGACGGGAACAGAAGGTATGACGGATGATATGTCGGAACTATCAGATGCCATCGGGAAGTTAAATACCGGGGTGGACGACCTGAAAAATGGTGTGTCCCAATTGAACGATGGGGCATCGAGCCTGCGTGACGGTTCGGCTCAATATAAAAATGGCATCAATGAATTGAACGGTTCTTCGTCTCAAATTGTCGGAGCCTCGAATTCTATCGTCGATGCACTGCGAACCATCAATCAGTCACTGGCTGCGAATCCTGCTGAAATGGATTTATCAGCTTTGAATGAGCTGCCGGCTGGTTTAACGCAATTGGCAGATGGCCTGACACAAGCCGCGAATGGGTTATCGACCCTGCAGAAAAACTATTCTTCAGCCTACGCAACATTGGACGCTGCTATGGCGGGAATCCCTTCTTCCGAGCTTTCGGAAGAAGAAATTGCCGCATTATATGAAAGCGGAGCGGATCCCCAGGTAGTGGATAAACTGGTGGAGTCCCATCAAGCTGCGCAAAAAGTGAAGGGGACCTATGCAAGCGTCAAGGAAGCCTTCGCGGCCGTGGAACCGACCTTGAATCAGGTGAGTGGTTCCGTGAACGAGATGAGCGGACAGCTGACTTCCATCTCGAATAATCTGTCTGCATCATTGAAAGAAACGGATATGAGCGGGTTTGCTCAGCTGCAAAAAGGACTGGGTGAATTGTCCGCCAACTACGGCGACTTCCACTCCGGATTGGTCCGCTATACAGAAGGCGTAGGTCAGTTATCCACTTCTTACGGGAAGCTTCATTCCGGCATTGCTGAACTGGCTGGAGGAACAAACGAATTAGAAGGTGGAGTCGCAGACCTTCACAGTGGAACGAGCGAATTGCATAAGGAAACGAAAAACCTTCCTGACAAAATGCAAGAGGAAATCAATAAGATGATGGCTGAATACGATAAATCGGATTTCAAGCCGGTATCCTTCGTTTCCTCCAAAAACGAAAAAGTATCTTCCGTGCAATTTGTGATCAAGACAGAAAGCATCGAAAAAGAAGAACAAGAAACGAAGAAAGCAGAGCCGAAGAAAGAAAAAGGATTTTGGGATCTGCTGATGGATTTGTTTAAGTAACCTGAAAGTATTTGATGAATGACACAAAGGTGGTTGGTTTTAGTAACCAATCTTACTTTTGTGTCATTTTTTGTGTGTCAATTTAAAAGTTTTTTATTTTGTAATAGCTTTCCTTACAATCTAAGTTCAAGCTAAAATGTAATAGAGTAGTATTAATTGTTTCAAGAGTCAGCGGGACAGTCATTGATTTAATGGGGGACGTATTGATGAATCTTATATATGAAGTGATTCCGGAAGAACAGGCAGAATACTGCCGGGATCTGTGCAATGAATTGATGGACTTTCAACAGTCAAAGGCATCCATTACACCTGAACGGTTTGACAGCATGAATTTTGATACCAGGATGCTGCCATCGATCCAAAGTGCTTTACACAATTACATAGTGGTGGTGAAGGATCCTCATAAACATGACGAAGTTGTCGCCTATGTGTATACCAACATTTCACCTAAGGAATCGTATTCGAATGATTTTGCCACATTTTTCGATCTTTCATCGGTTAAGAGAGGGAACGTAGGTTGTCTATCTCAATTTTATATTAAAGAGGGGTATCGACAATTTGGTGTGGGATCCAGGCTCTTTAACATGTCTATGGATTGGTTGAAAACATTCGAGGATGTCGAGGATTATTTTGTCTTTACATCGAATGGGAATCAAGAGGCATTGGAATTCTATCAGCGTAAAGGGTTCTCAATTTCTCATGATATCCTGGACGGATTTATCACGATTTTACGAAGTCAACGCTGTGGTTAGGGGAGTTTTTGACTATCCAGGCTTGAAAATATATAGTTGTAATCAGATAAGGTTTATCTTGAACGGCATCATTTTAAAATAGGAGGGAACAAGATGGATGTTTTTGCACCATATTTAGCAGGTATCGATAATCCCGATCACCGCAATCGATTGGAAGAAATCCTGACGTGGGTTATGGAGAAATTCCCGCAAATGGAACCAGTGATGAAATGGAATACCCCTATGTTTACCGATCACGGCACATTTATCCTCGGTATTGACGCAGCGAAGCATCATGTAAGCGTAGCACCTGAGGCGGTAACCATGACGGAGTTTGCCGAAAGGATTGAACAAGCCGGCTACAGTGCCACTAAGGGCTTGTTTCGAATTAAGTGGAAAGACCCGGTGGATTACAAATTGCTTGAGGATATGATTACATATAATATTCAGGATAAAGCAGAATACACAGCCTTTTGGCGGAAGTAGATAACACTTAGAGTCCATATAAGAAGGAGTGTTCCATGATGATAAAGCCGAATCGTAAGGTTGATGGATTTATAAAAAAAACCAAGACGTGGAAGGAAGAATTTGAGAGGTTGAGAAGCATCCTTCTTGGCTTTGAGGAGTTGGACGAAGAAATCAAGTGGATGCATCCTTGTTACACGCTAGAGGGTAAAAACATTGTATTAATGCATGGATTCAAAGACTATTGTGCTCTTCTGTTTCACAAAGGCGCCTTATTAAAGGACCCCGACGGGATTCTCATCCAACAAACGGAGAATGTGCAGGCAGCGCGCCAGATCCGGTTCACGAATGTTCAAGAAATCATAGAAATGAAGCCAATCTTGAAAGCGTATATCCAGGAAGCCATTGAAGTGGAAAAGGCCGGTTTGCAAGTGGAATTAAAAAAGACGGAAGAATACACCATTCCTGAAGAACTTCAAACTAAATTCGACGAAGTCCCTGCCTTGAAGACGGCTTTTGAAGAATTGACGCCTGGAAGGCAACGAGCCTACATTCTTTATTTCTCTAAAGCAAAACAGTCCAAAACCCGCGAATCCAGGATTGAAAAATATATGGAGCATATTCTTGAGGGTAAGGGATTGAATGATTAAAAAAGAGGAGACTAAATGACTCTATTAACACCGATAATCATAACAGGTGCCGTTCTCGCATTGGCTTGGATTGTAGGAAATAATGAGAAGGCTAACGAACAAAACAAGTGAAAAAGAAGATCCCATGAATAATAAGGACGAAGGCAAAATAGGTATATAGAAAGACTGTTGGTACAAGTTCCATTTTGTACTGAGCTCTGGATTGGGGCTGATTCTATGTATCGAAATAGAGATAGACTTGTGAATATCGTCATTGTATTGCTCTTTTGCATCCTTATCTTTCATATCATCCGGATCATCCTTCACGTTAAAGTTTACTTCGTGTATAGCATGGGGTTGGGATATCTTTTATTTATTGGACTAATCATCTTCCTGATTATGTTCCTATATTTGAAAAGGTGACGTTCCTCAAGGAAAACGCAATGAAGGAGATTGCGTTTTTTTATGGACATTTAAAGGATTTTCACAGGAGTTTAGTAGAATATGAAAAGTGAGGATACAATTTCTGTGAATGGAGGGATGTTACTTGAGAAAACTGCTCGTGTTCGGCGCAAGTGGATTAGTCGGGAAAGCGTTGGTGGAAGAGTCCAAAGGTTCCTTTGATGTATATGGTACATATGCAACCAGACCAGTAGATCTCCCTGAAGAAAAACAATTTCAATTAGAAATCAGCGATATGGATAAGATGAAAGAAATCGTTCATTCCATCAAACCCGATAGCATCATTTCATGTCTAAGAGGTGATTTTGACCAACAGCTTGAATTTCATAGGGAGCTGGCATTGGAAATCGAAAACACAGAAAGCGTACTCTATTATTTTTCAACGGCAAATGTGTTTGATGCGGATTTCACGAAGCATCATTCAGAAGAAGACATTCCTAACGCTGCATCACCTTATGGACAGTTCAAAATTGAGTGTGAAAATATGCTGCAGGAAGTTTTAAAGGAACGTGCGGTCATGATACGGATTCCGCAAATTTGGGGGAAGAAGTCTCCGAGATTGGATCAAATCAGAAGTGGAATTGAGAATAACTCAATCGATGTATACAGTAATCTGGAGTGTAATCATCTAACGGATGAATTCCTTGCAAAACAGCTGAAATACATCATCCTCCATAAACTTTCAGGAGTTTTTCACTTTGGTGCAGTCGATATGATGTCTCAAAATCGTTTTATTGAAGAATTAGTCAGCACTCTTACGGACAAAGAAATAAAATTTCATTATCGTTTGCTTCAAGATACACCGGATACATATTATTTTGGATTGAAGAGCATTCGAAACGATCTTCCGGAGAGTTTGTTGAAGACGAATAGTGAAATGATAGCCAATGTAGTTGGTTCATCATGAAGAAGTCTTATGCAGGAGGGGAAATAACGGAAAAGATCAGAGGTGATCTCTTCCGTTATTCTCCCTCTTTTTTTAGTTGATAGAGAATCACATTCACAACAATAAAAAGTCAAAAAGCGGGAAGTCTAATACGAGAAGGGGTGATCAGGAAAATGATACTGATCTTATTCACGGCATTATTTTCACTCGTATTGTTGTACTCTCTGAAGGGATTATTAAAAAGATTCAGGGCGATCGAGGTAATGATCCTCAGTTTATTCAATTCCTTTTTATGCCAACACATCAATTTCAAAATCTTTTCTGCATATGATCGACTTTCCGTTAAAGAAGAGATCATTCCCAGAGTAGTAAGTTATCTTCATTATGGATTATTACTGCCGCTCTTATTAATGTGGGTATTGTATTTCTTTCGTTCAAAGATACAAACGGTTTTTAAACTTATGATTGCCATGGTCTGGATGGGGATTGATGTTGGATCAAAATCTTTTTTATTACAAATAGGGATGTTGAAATCTGAGACTGCTGGATGGTATCCAATAGTAGATGTGTGTATCACGGCTGGAATTCTTCTATTTTCGTATATTTTCATGGTTCGTTTTGTCTTTATTTTAAAAAAGGAGCTCGTTTTTGTTGACTAACACACCAAAGATTCTAGAGCCTCTGACACCTAAAACATTCGATGAAAATGAGATTTTTGTCCTTTCTATTGTTGTCCTATGCGTGTGTATTTTGGTATTGGTCCATCATCTGGAGCCACACCTACTGCAAACAGAAATCATAGCTTTGTTTGTTTTTAACATTTTACTTGGAACAATAGGAGATCGAATCCTGGCAGAACCACCACTGGATTTATACGACACACTCGATTATGGGCATGGGGAATTTTTTGACTCCATTCTGCAAATAGTCGTATACCCCATCCCGATCATCCTTTTCATTCACTTCTATCGAAAATGGAAGCCAAACAAGGTTGTTTATATTTTATTGTATGGCTTCTTTCTTGTTGGGCTCGAATGGATTTCAGCAGAATACTTTGACGTTTTTCAATTTAAAACGTGGAAGACATCCTATTCTTATGTTTTCTATTGTTGCGTCTTAACAGTCAATCTGATTTTTGCTTGGCAGATTAAGAAATATTTAAGCAGGGGCATATAGTGAAACATTATTTTATTCTTTATATGATTTTGAAATCGAAAGGTGTATAGTGCATAGTCGGTGTCTAGATATACGAGGTTCCGTGAATGAATGAAAGACAACTGACGGATTAGGACGATAAGGGCCAGGGTATATGTGGTAAATTATTAATATAGCAAGATTTATCGGGAAATAAGTAACCTAAGAATAGAATATATACTTTTAAACCTAATCAAATCATAAATAAATGGAACAATGAAACATGAAAGTGGAACGATTACTGGCGATTATCATCAAGTTATTAAATACCAATAGAATAACGGCAAAAAAGCTAGCCCAAGAGTTCGAGGTCTCTGTACGGACGATTCAAAGAGATATCGATTCAATTAACCTGGCGGGTATTCCGATTGTTTCATATAAAGGTTCGAACGGCGGCTATGGAATTCTTGAGGAATACAAAATCAGTACAGGATTATTTAATGCTATAGAATATGAATTGCAGCTCACTGCATTAAATGGTGTATATAAAACCTATGATGATAAACAATCATAAATTGTACAGGTGGCAATAGTCATTATACACTCATATATAGAGGATGATAGATGGTGCTGCGTCTCTCTGAGGTGTTTAAATATACCGGTTGTCATTTTAGTTGAAGTACTACTAAACGAGGTGGAAGAGATGGTTAGAAGAATATAGATTGCCTCCTCAATTTGATTTGTATTAAATTTTGGAGGCTAACTAATTAAGTAGGGGTTGGAAATATTATGAAGCAAAATAAGTATGATGATGAGAACTTTTTTTCTGAATATAAAAATATGGAACGTTCCGTTAAAGGTCTTGAAAGTGCGGGAGAATGGCACGTATTAAAAGAGCTTTTACCCGAACTTCGAAATAAGAGTGTACTTGATTTGGGGTGCGGTTTTGGCTGGCATTGTCGATATGCTCGGGAACAGCAAGCAAAGTCTGTTATCGGAGTAGATATATCTGAAAACATGCTTCAACAAGCCCGTGAAATGACCGATGATCCTTTCATTTCTTACATTAAGATGCCAATTGAAGACATTGATTTTTCTAATTCACAATTTGATGTTGTGATCAGTTCACTGGCTTTTCACTATATTGAGTCCTTTGGAGCAATCTGTAAAAAGATCTATGATAGTTTACAGCCGGGAGGTTCTTTTATCTTTTCAGTTGAACATCCAATGTTCACTTCCCGACAGGAACAAGATTGGTATAGTGATGACCAAGGGAATCGGTTACATTGGCCCGTTGACCATTACCAATTAGAAGGTCTACGTGAAACAACGTTCCTGACCGAAAATGTTGTAAAATATCACCGTACATTTTCTACTTATGTCAATGACTTACTAAATGAAGGCTTTAATATAAGGAAATTGAAAGAACCGATTCCCTCTGATGAAATGTTAGAAAGTGCACCTGAAATGAAAGATGAACTCCGCAGACCTATGTTCTTGATCATCTCAGCTGAAAAGTAATGCATCTCATCGCTCCTACGGAATGTAGGGGGGATTTTCGCCTTCCCCTACAGTGTCTTCAAGCGGAAGGCGGTATGCAAGCTTTCTTCCCTTTAAGCAAAGAAGACTCGTCAATTGACGAGTCTTCTTTGCTTATATTTGCTGTCAGTATATCATTAAAGCCTTGAAGGTTGGCTTTAGTACCTCAAAAAGGACCCCCATACCGCTTCTTTCTATGAAGTCTTGACAGATTCACTTGATACAATTTTTGAAGGGACTCCGATCCCTGTTTCTTTGATGATGATGCCAGGCTTGGACTTGAAAAGAGAGAACAAGACACACCCTGCTATGACAATGACACTGCCGGCAGCTTGAAGACCATTCATCTTTTCTCCCAAAAAGACGAAGGCCAATAAGGCTGTGAATACAGGGTTGAAGTTCAAGAACAATCCTGAAGTACTCGGCCCCAGGTTATTCACCCCGATATTCCATAAGACCATGCAGACAACCGTGGAAATCACGCCGGTATATAAGATTGACTGCACGAAAGAGGCGTCTATACTGGTCACCCGGAAAGTAGAAAGATTAAAAGGAAGAAGGATGAGCAGGCCAAATAGTCCGGAGTATAAAATGGACATCATGGGAGTGACGGTCTTCATTGCCCACTTACTGCAAACGGAATAGATCCCCCACATCACAACCGCAGCCAGCATATAGAGATCCCCTTCATTAAATTGCAAGGAATAGACCATCTCCACGTTCCCTTTGGACAGGACAAGCAACACGCCAAAGAGCGAGATGAACATGGATGACAGTTGAAATGCGTTCATCTTTTCCTTCAGAAAAATAAAAGAGATCCCGGCAATGGAGAACATATTTAACGTTGAGATCAGGCCCACATTGGTGGCAGATGTCTTTTCCAACGCCATGAATTGAAGTGCCTGAAAAAGGGCTACCCCTGTCAGGCCCATGAAAAATAACGGCAGGATCGATTGAATGGGTGGAACCAGTTTTTTTTCTTTCCACCAGACAATCGGGAACAGGCAGACGACGGCGATGGCCCATCTTAATATGGTCAACGTTCCCGGGGATGCATGTTCCACAAGGGTTTTCCCCACAATGAAATTGCCTCCCCAGAGAAGACTTGTCAGTAACAACAGATAATAATATTTCACATCATTTAGCCCCTTTTCGAAGAGCCATTGTGCACAATGACATTGTCTATAAGAATAATTTTAACATTTTACTGAAAATACAAAAGAACATATTGTATAATTAGTATTAATCGAATAAATTGAAAGTTTAATAGCTATTTAGATTATGAAAATTCATTTATACATCGTTTTATCAGTGGTTTTTGGAACAATTGAAAAGGGTGGATGGAGCATGGAGACGGTTGTAAGCAGGGTTTTGGACCAAATGGATCTCAAGCTATTGGATTTGCTTCAAAAGGATGGGCAACTCAGTAATCTGGAACTTTCGAAGCGGGTCAATTTATCAGCGCCAGCCGTACACGCAAGAATCAAACGGTTGGAAATGGAAGGATATATCAAAAAGCAGGTAGCCATTCTAAACCATGAAAAACTGGGATTTGACTTATTATGCTTCGTATTTATGAGCACGAATGAACATCGAACAGAAAAGTTGGAAGCAGTGGAAGAGACATTGGAATCCATGGAAGAAGTCCTGGAATGTCATTGTTTGACCGGGGAATATGATTATCTCTTAAAGGTGGCCTGTAAGGATCGCAAGGGGCTGGAGCTCTTTATCAGAAGGCTGAATGAAATGGGGATCACGAAGATTCAGACGAGCCTTGCGTTAAGGGAGATCAAGGATTCTACGGTGTTGCCGATACAGTGGGAAAGCTAAAATCCCGGGAGGAAATGGTTACGGGTCTGCCACACAGCCCATTGGCGGAATGCTGTGGGGCAGACCCGGCCGTTTATGATGAGGTTGGATCATATATCTTGTTGCAGCTTCTCCACTCATTCCGATCTACCGATTTCTTTGTCGTTCTGTCCTATTACCTTTATAAACAGAATAGAGGACGAGCATGGCCCCCCTTACGAATTTCCGGACTGGTCCATTCGGAAGGGCGTAATCAATCGAATGCCTATGATATAATGAGAGTACACAACATAATACGGAAGATGGGGTAGCGGCTCACACTCCCGAGTGAAGGGAGGTGATACGCTAATGATTGCTGTAGGAGATGTATTACAAATCATGATTGCCTTTGGAACATTGATTGTAGCAATTGTCGCGGTTACACAAAAAAAGAAGTAACCATCGTCCCCACCGCTCATGAGGATCATTGATGATTACTTCGTTTCGATTGACTCTAAAGTGAGCCGCTGCACTTTCGATGCAGTTTATGTTGTGGAGGAGTCCTGATTGCCGTCAGGCTCCTTTTTTAGTGTACTTAACTATTTTTATTATATACATAAGTTAATACGTTAGTAAAGAATAGTGAATAAATGGATGCAGCACCGTCTATAATAAAAAAATAAAAATATTGACAAATTTAACTTGTATCATTTACATTTGTTCTAACATATATTGGATCACTTACATTCCATGACGAGAACGAGTAGGTATGGAATCTGTTCTACAGAGAGTTGACGATTTGGTGGAAGTCAACGTTCAGATCATATTGAATATCCTCTCCGAGAAGCAAAGCTGAAGGTACTTTAAGCTTTGACGGGTTTCCGCCGTTAAAAGGAACGCGTATGATTGTACGTTGAATGAGCGCTGTCAAATAAACTTGAAATCGAGTTTATGGATAGAATCAGGGTGGTATCGCGGGTTGAAACTCGTCCCTAACATTGGTTAGGGACGAGTTTTTTTATTTACAAAAAAATAGAGGTGTGATGACATGAAAAAGGTGAATGTAAACGAAAAGTCGGTCGAAAGAGAGCAGCGGATCCAGGATTTCTGGAATTCGAATCATATTTTTGAAAAGTCAGTGGCAAACCGTGAAGGGCAAAAGTCGTTCGTCTTCTATGAAGGACCTCCGACTGCCAATGGGCTACCACATGCCGGTCACGTTCTGGGGCGTGTGATCAAAGATTTTGTCGCAAGGTATCAGACTATGCGTGGATATCAAGTCAAACGTAAGGCAGGCTGGGACACACACGGTCTCCCTGTGGAATTGGGCGTCGAAAAGAAAATCGGCGTGTCCGGTAAACAAGAAATCGAGGAATACGGTGTTGAGAAATTCATTGAAGAATGTAAAAAGAGTGTGTTCGATTATGAGAGGCAGTGGCGCACCTTTACGGAGGCAATTGGATACTGGGTTGATATGGATGATCCCTATGTAACCCTTCAGAATGATTATATCGAAAGTGTCTGGCACATTCTTTCAAAAATCCATGAGAAAGGGTTGCTCTATCAAGGGCATCGGGTCGCTCCTTATTGCCCGAGCTGCCAAACCTCCCTCAGTTCCCATGAGGTAGCTCAAGGATATAAGGATGTAAAAGATTTATCCGCGACAGCTAAATTCAAGGTGGAAGGAAAAGAGCATGAATACTTTCTGGGCTGGACGACAACACCTTGGACGCTTCCTGCCAATGTTGCGCTCGCCGTCCATGAAGACGTGGATTACGTGAAAGCCAAACGGGGTGAAGAGACGTATATCCTGGCAAAGAACCTTGTGAACGATGTGTTGGGAGACGACTTCGAAATGGTCAGTGAGCATAAAGGGCACGAATTTGTAGGGGTTTCGTATCAGCCGCCGTTCAACAATCTCACGCTTGACCGCGGGCATGAAGTGATTTCGGCATCGTTTGTGACCGATGACAGCGGAACCGGGATTGTTCATCTGGCTCCCGCTCACGGTGAAGATGATTATAATGCCATCAGAGAAAGCGGATTGGATTTTGTCAATATTGTCGATGAAAAAGGCTGTTATACCAACGAATTCGCGCCTCTTGCAGGAGAATTCACAAAGGACAGCGACGTGAAGATCATCAAGATGCTCTCGGATAGCAATCTTCTCTTTTCCAAGGAGAAGTATGAACACAGCTATCCACACTGCTGGCGCTGTGACTCACCCCTCCTCTATTACGCAATGGAAGGCTGGTTCATCAAGACAACGGCCATAAAAGAGACCATCTTAAAGAACAATCAATCCGTCGAGTGGTATCCGGAACATATGAAAGAAGGAAGATTTGGGAAATTCCTTGAAAATATGGTGGATTGGAACCTGGGAAGGAATCGTTATTGGGGAACACCACTAAACGTTTGGGTTTGCGGGGAATGTGATCATCAGTATGTCCCGGGAAGCATTCAGGATCTAAAAGAACATGCGATCAGGGGTTGGCAGGACAATCTTGAACTTCATAAACCATATGTCGATGAAGTCATCGTGGAATGTCCGTCCTGTTCCCATGAAATGAACAGGACGAAAGAAGTCATCGATGTCTGGTTTGACAGTGGTTCGATGCCGTTTGCACAGTATCATTATCCATTTGAAAACAAAGAGTTATTTGATCAACAATTCCCGGCAGATGTGATTGCCGAAGGAGTGGACCAAACGAGGGGCTGGTTCTACAGTCTGTTGACGGTTTCCTCCCTCTTCACAGGGAAAGCTCCATATAAGCGTGTTCTATCACTCGGGCACATACTGGATGAAGACGGACGTAAAATGTCTAAAAGTAAAGGGAATGTCATCAATCCAATGGATCTCGTTGAGAAGTTTGGGGCAGATGCTCTCAGATGGGCATTGCTTGCAGATAGTGCCCCTTGGAATAACAAACGCTTCTCAGAAAACGTCGTCAGCCAGGCAAAATCGAAACTGGTGGACACGCTGAATAACGTTCATTCCTTTTACACCCTGTATGCAGTGATCGATGGGTTCGATCCTCATAAACACGAGGCTGGAACCCCGTCTCTACTCGATCAGTGGATGTTATCACGACTGAATTCGGTTATCAAAAACGTAACGGACCATTTAGATCAATATGACTTTACCGCAGGAGCAAGAGAATTATCCATCCTGGTTGATCAGGTGAGTAATTGGTATATCCGCAGATCACGTGAACGCTTCTGGAGCGAAGGGTTGAATGAAGATAAATTGGCAGCATACCACACATTAAATCGAGTATTAGTCAGTGTAGGCCGGTTGCTGGCACCATTCACTCCGTTCATTGCAGAGGATATCCACAAAAACTTGACCAATGAAAGCGCCCATCTGGCTGATTTTCCTAAAGAAAATCAAGAAGACATCAATCCAGCATTGGAAACGGAAATGGATCGCGTCTTACAAGTAGTCGAACTTGCCCGATCTGCCCGTAATACGACGAATATCAAAACAAAGCAGCCTCTATCCAGGCTAACGGTAGTGGGAGAGATGGAAGATACGGAATTACTTAGGAAGTATGAATACATCATTCAAGATGAAATCAATGTAAAGAATGTACAATTGCAGGACCAAGCAGGAGATTCCGTGCAATATGAATTAAAGCTGAACTTCCCGACTGCCGGTCCGAAACTCGGTAAGCTCGTGGGCCTTGTGCAGAAACATTTACAATCGTTAGATCATGAAGAAGCAAGCAAGGTTGTAGAACAAGGGCATCTTGACTTTGAGTCTCCAACCGGGGAAAAGGTATCAGTCGAGAAAGATGATCTCATCGTTCATAAAAAAACACATAAAGGGTTGGAAATGGCTTCAAACACAACCTTCAGTGTTTTCCTGGATACAACTATCACAGAGGATTTGCGTAAAGAAGGGAAGGCCCGGGAGCTTGTTCGCGCCGTCCAGCAATACAGAAAAGAATTGAATCTTGCTGTGGAAGAGCGTGTGAATCTTGTCCTGGATGTTGATATATCAATGAAAGATGTTCTGGAGCAATTCGAAGATTTACTGCAAAGCAGCCTCTTAATTAAGAGCATGGTGTTTGAGAAAAGAGAAAGCATGAAGACAGTCGAGATTGATGGTGACTGCGTAAGGATATTTGTAGAAGTGTGATCAACATAACCATTTTAGGGCTTATCCGAGTTTGGGTAAGCCCTTATTTTGTCTTGAGAATATGGAGTGCTCAGAGATCAAATATTCTGAGCTTTTTCATGGCTGATTATATTGTGATCATCGTACCTACTTCTGATTATACCCTCGTTCTCCATACGGCTGCAGTTTCTCCAACCACTTTTCTTCCAACTCATCCAGAGCTTCTTTTTCAGTGACAAATGGATCATCATTCTTTTTCAGTTTTTCCAACAGCTCGAATGTAAAAGCGTCTTTCCCGTACTGGTTCCATTCGGTTTGTAACGCTTTGCTGGTGGTGAATCCATTGTTTTCGAGCATGAACTTGATCCCGTTCAGGGTCTTCAGGTTTTTCGTCCTTCCGATATAGATTTTATTGTTTTGCTGATTCAAGATTTGAAAGACACCTGCTTCAACCGGTGTTTCTTTATACTGTTGTTTTAACTCTCTTTTTCGATCCATGTTTAGACCTCCTGTTAGTTCTTTACTTCTTTAACCAGTACTTGCTTCCGTCTGATTTACGGTCTATAAACCCATATTCAATGAGATATCTTCTGATGAGCACATAATCGTCATAAATGCCTTTTAATATTTGATTTATTTCTTTTTCCTCGTACACTTCGTCTTTCTTTAACTGTTTCGAAATCTCACGAAGAATGACCAGCCTTTGCTTTTCCTTTGGGGGGAATTTCGTCAATGCACCGTCAGAGAAGTACTTCTTCACGATTTGATCCTGTTCGGTCTGTGTAATATTGTACCGTTCGTCCACCATGGTGGCTGTCTTATGAACATGGACAAACGTCGGGGCATTTTCATCTTTTTCTTTCAGCAATTCCATCATGGTCAGGAAGGTCTTGGCTTGACGCTCCTTTTCTTTTAAAGCAAACCGGTGATGCCGGATAGTGGACGCACTTCCGATATCCAGTTCTTCTTTGATTTCTTTATCATTTTTCCCTTGATAAAAGAGGGTCAATAAACGTTTTTGGTGCTCGGTCAGACCCGTGAGCTTTTTATCCATTCCAATTAAATAATCAAATACAGACAGGTGCGTACGTTCAATGTGAACACCCATATATTTTTCAGCGAGGTAAAATTTATCTTCGTAAGGATAGACCATGCCTTTTTCAATGATCTCTCCGCACATAAGACAAATAAAGGAATCTTCTTCTTCGATAAACCCCCTTTTCATTTCTTCCAAAGAGGCACTCCAAAACAAGTTGGAAAGCTCCATTCCTTAACACATCCTATTCTTTTTATCTTTAACGAATTAATTGTTACTATATAAACGTATTTAAAATATGTTTGTCAATTTATAAACATAATATAAAATTGTTTGTTATTTGTCAAATGGGGTGTTAATGTTCCTCCATTTAAAAGTCACCAAATAGATCGATCAGCAGACTTACCCAAAAATCCAATCACAGTCTGGACCAGATGCAACGGGCGTGGTATCTTCAGATTATCAAGGTATGTAATGGAACGGAGGCCGAAATGGATGAACGACGTGACGAACATTAAATGTGAAAACATAACAGATGATATCATTCAGGAATACCAACAAAAGGGCTATGAGTTGGTATTCCAAGAATATGTGATGGAACACTCCTTAACGGACATCCCTAAAATCGAAACACCATTTCCATTTATTTTCAAAAGTTGGTCACCATCATTGAAAGAGCCATTTTATGAAGTTTACGAGGCTTCATTCAAGGACCGTCCCGGTTTTCCAGGGTGGCCCAGGGAGAAGTGGGTGGAGTGGATATCGTCCGGTTCTGATTTTCTACCGGAACGGTCCTATATCGTAACTGTCAATGACCAGGCGGTAGGTTTCATTGCAACCGATCAGGAGACTGATACAATCGGGTATATCATTCAAGTGGGTGTGATTCCGGAGTGGAGGGGAAAAGGGATCGCTGTTGTATTGACTTGTAAATGCTTAGAAGACCTCCGACAAGATGGTATGCAATCCGTCGTCCTCCACGTGAATCAAAACAATCCCGGAGCCATAAAGCTTTATGAACGTATAGGATTCAAGACTGTCCGGAAAAGAGGCACGTTTGGAATGACATCTTAGAGTGTCTGCGCAAACCGGGACGGTTCTTACTCCACTTTTCGGGAATCTAGTAGAGACGGAACCGTCCCCACTGTATCCATAATTACCATCATCTATTTCTTCACCTATTTGTAGTCTAAATATATTTTTGAATGTGTCGATATATTAAATATATTAATTTAGATGCGATGAATGGTTATCTGTATGTGGGCGCTTGGATAATCGGGGAGCAACTAGCGCAACCGGCTAATTGAACTTTACTGTTTGATTAGCTTTTTTTTATTATTGAACGTTACTTTCTATGCCCAGAAACCTAAAGATGAATGAATAATGAAGTACATAAGCAAATGTTCAAAAGAAGGGGATACGTATATGAACCAATTAACTAGTTAGGCAAGCACCCAAGTTTTAGATATAAAGGATGTTCTATTAGCTCTTGAAACAAATTTGGCTATGATAGAGTTCTCCTTAGACAGAAAGGTAATTTGGGTAAATGATAACTTCGCCGATGCAATGAATTACCGGGTACAGGAAATGCAAGGGATGGATCACAAACAGTTCTGCACGATGGAATATAGCCAAAGCAAAGAATATACAGAGTTGTGGGACAACCTCCGGCAAGGGAAAAAATCTCAAGAAAAAATTGAAAGAGTTGATAGACAGGGAAACAAACTTTGGCTGGAAGCAACATATATTCCTATTTTAGATGGAAAGGGTTCTGTCCATGCAGTCCTGAAAATTGCCACAGACATTACAAAAAGGGAAACTACAACGATAGAGATCATTTCCAAATTAAAGAGCATGCCGAATAATCTAGTTAACTCAGTTATGGACAATTCTAATGAAAAAGTAGAAGCGTTAGAGTCTTTAAGGGAACAAATTAAATTAATTGATGAAACGTCGAAATCGATAAAAAATATTTCTTCTCAAACAAACTTGCTTTCTTTAAATGCGGCGATTGAAGCAGCCAGAGCGGGTGAACACGGAAGAGGATTTAATGTAGTAGCCCAGGAAGTGAGGAAGCTCTCTGTGAATGCTGATAATGCCATTAAAGAGGTTAATGCTAACATTGAAAATATTACAAATGAACTAATAAAAGTTAATCAAATTTCAGAAGACTTACAAAGAATTGTTACAGAATCTAAAAATGAAATTGATCAAACCATTAACAAGTTAGAAAACCTTACTACAAATAAAGAGTAAGTGTAGGTAGCGGGTGCTGTGTTACATATTAGGAGAATATAAAGAGCGTGTTCTGAACAACTATGGTTAAATAGGCTCTTTAAATGCAACCCATGCAAACCGGGGACGGTCGTAAGGGAAAGGTTAAGACGGAACCGTCCCCACTCTGTCTGCACGGTGATGGATTAAAGGGTTGGTGACTGACCCAATTTTAGATTTGGATTTTAATGATTTATTTAAGATGAACTAGCATTGTTCCAACTTGGGATAAATGCTTTTTTTATGAAGTGATATTCCTAATGGATTCTATTTCTTTTTATAAATTTATTTAAAACGTGACCGATTTATTTTCATTTGCGTCTAAGTGTATAAGAAAAGGGGGAACAGTTTTGGAGCAACAAGAATTAAATGAATGGTTTAATCAATATGGAGAGTCAATCCTGACTTACATACTTTTAATGGTACGAGACTATCAACAAGCAGAGGATTTAACACAGGAGACCTTTCTTAAAGCATATAGGCGTCAACAGCAATTTGAAGGGAAATCATCTGTGAAAACGTGGCTATTTGCTATTGCTCATAATGTAACAAAGGACTATTTTAGAAAGAAAAATCCGTTAAAACACTATCTGGGCTTAACAATGGAAGAGAAAGACTGCAAGCCGCTACCTGAACAAATCGTAGAAATGAATTTCGAATCTGAACAATTATATAGAGCCATTCAACAATTAAAAACTTCTTATAGGCATGTCATCATTTTAAGGAAGTTAAAAGAATTTTCAACAGCAGAAACAGCTATTGTTTTAAACTGGTCAGAAAGTAAAGTGAAAATGACGTTAAAAAGGGCGCTAGTTGAATTGAAGAAGGTATTGAGTAAAGGAGGGATAATCGATGAAATACTCTAATGATCAATTTAAAGAATTAGAAGACCAATTTAAGATAGCAGACAAATCGAAAGAACAACTTAGAAGTAAAATAATGAAGAGTACATATAAAAATAAAAAGAGCCATTTTAAAAAATATGGTTGGATTGCAGCAGCGTGTATGCTCTTTATTGTCATATCTCCGTTCTACTCAACGACGATGGCAAGTATTGTAGAGAAAGTGTTACCAATTTCTATCACTCCTAATGTGTCAGATGGACAACAGAATCCTGATTTAACATCTAAGCTCTTTAAATTAGTCGAAAAGGAAGGATACACTGTTAATTCCGTAGGGACAACACCATCTCCATTCACCATTGAAATTTCACTCGTTTTGAAAGAATCTACATTAAAGCAAGCAAAAGAAGACCTTGAATCTAAGATCACAAATTATCTATATGAAAATGGGTATGACGAGTACGAATTAAAGATTATCGAAGCACCTGAAGTTCCCAATAATGAGCGAGGCGAAGATTCTAAAAAACTTTATGACCAGGTACGGGAGATTGTGAAGGAAGTATTCGCATCCTATGGATATGCCGAAGAGGCAGAGTATGAGTTAGCGGGAATTAAGGGAACTGACGCTACAACAATCGTCACAATTGATATGCCCGACCATATTGAAGAGTCAAAGGAAATTATTGCAGATATTGAAAAAGAAATAGAATTACAAAATTTAGATGTGAAAGGTATTGAGGTGGATACTTTCAACTTAGAACATCGTCAGCAAGATAATCGTTGGTCCTTTATTTCATCTGATATATATGACGCAATGGCAGGGAAATCGACTTATCAATTGGCAGGACTATCGTACAATGTGAAGAAAGGACACTCTTATGTATGGATAAAAACGGATTTGGATGAACCACTTTCTCAAGAACATATTGAAGAAATTGAAAAAGCAGTACAAGAATATTTAGCTTTACCAGAAACGAAAGAGCAAATTCGTAATGACGAGTATACCATTCAATTCTTATTAAAGAATGGAGAATCATTTGTGGAAATCACAAGCTGAAATTGAGGTCAGACCCTCTGAGCGAAGGTGGCATGTAGGGATAGTGGAATTAGATTCAACAGTAAGGGGTTGGAGTTCCCTAGCTTCTTCAGTCACCGGTGTAAGGGTAACAATCTTTAATGCCCTGAATCTTTGAGGATGCGGCTCGATAGATTCAGGGCTTCCTATATTTATAAAGAGATAATAGAAACTTTCGAATTTACTTATAAATATACATTCAGTTGTTTAATTTTCTAACTGCTTTTCAAGATTCTTATCGAGTACGAATACCTCCATACGCTCTCCCATTTTCGTACTGATGTCACTATGGCTCGACAGGACTTTGCATTTTGTATGCTGTTCTACTATCTCTTCGATGTTTTGGCTGTACATTTCCCGCAATACCTGACGCATTTGTTTCACGAGGACTCTACCTTTATCGTGCTCGACAAGGTGTTTTTCTTCAACCGTTAACACGCCCTTGAACCTTGCAATGACCATGTCCTCTAAGATGTATGTTCGGGTTTCCTGTGGACCGCGGCCGATCAGTTCTCTTTGCATTTTTATGAAGGCTTCGCTTAATTCAGCTTCTAATCGTCGTTTAGAGATTTTCACGTTTTCTCCCCCTTGCCACTATCAGATCAATTTCAAGGATTATCTTACTCAGACGTGTTAAAAGTTGTCAATCATTAATTTTCATAGAATAAAATAGCTGAAATAATTCGAATCAGTTAGAGATTTAGAGTATTTGATGATTTTCGTTAGAAAAATAAACCTATTTAGCTAGATTTAGAGATTTTTAATAATTTACAAATTCAATAAGCCGGGAGTAATATATTCCTTGTAAAGCACAGCTCAATATTTCGGCCTAGTCTCGGAAACGAGAACGGAGGACCCAATCAAGTGGGGTTAATTCTACGTATGTAGAAGGGATGAGATTAAAACTCTTTCGCCATCCTACCCGTCAGCTAACTTCGTCGGCTAAAGCGAAGGAGGTCATAAAGACCACCTTTTTCAGGGGGCTTTTTTTGTTGTTTTCATAATGGCAAAAGGGGCAGCTTGACTAATAAGTAGGTCTTTTTATTATGCCTATTTTGAAGAAGTGAACATGGAAGACAGAATGCATAGAAGGCTATAACAGCCGGCTAGGCGTTAAGTAGACCAATGTGTACTTTTTCTTCAGATGAACAAGAGATGTCAGAGGATCGCATTCTTTCAGGATGCTGATTCATCTTTGCTCTTGCCTGTCATACTGGGGGAAAAGTGAGCATTGGTCTATTTTTGTTTTCTGAAGGTGGATCTTTCTTCCTGTAAGGGGATCTTTTGGATGACCGTCCATGTCTTTTTCTAGGGTGTGCCTCAATGATCTCTGTAGTAAGGAATGGTAGAGGTGTGATGACTGCATTTGGAAGGAGGATTAATGTGTTCATTCAAGAACGGCAAAAGGGTACAACGCTTGTTTATATCCCCACTTGGGAAATGCTGCAGGAAATAGAGGATTGCTTAGATAGATCCCATGCTTGCTGTTTTGTTTCATCCATTCCACAAGTTGTCGAAGTTCTGAAGGGGCGAGGGTTTCAAGATGTCATGGGGCTAGGTCAATATGAAGAATTTCTCGATCATCGAAATCATTTCAATAAGGTCATCGTATTTGAAAGTCACTTTTCAGATACGTTATCGATGATGAAAATCATTCAAAACAGTACGTCCGCACCAATCATAGTGGTCACGGGTGTCCATGGTTATCCAGTGCGCCTTTATCAGTCAATCGGTGCAAGATATGTCGTGTATACAAAAAGCAGGAATGTTTCGTGTTTTCTAAGATAATATCAGGAGGTTTTACACATGTTGGATTTCATAATGATCGGTTTTTTCTTCCTTCTCCCGGTTTTAATGTCGGGGGTTGCCAATTGGTCCTCCACTGTGGTGGATCGAGGAGGTAAGGACTCATGATGCTCTTACTTGGTGTAACGGCAGTTATTACACTTTATTTATTTTATGTATTATTCAATCCTGAAAAATTCTAATTAGTTGGGGGTATCACAGGTGATGACGACCATTCTATCCATCATCATTACATTGGCGGCAATGATTCTGATTGCAAAGCCGGCCGGAGTCTATTTGGCAAAGGCGTTCGACTATAATCATACGCCTTTAGACCAAATTTTTGGTCCATTTGAACATTTACTTTTCAAGGTCAGTGGAATAAAAAAAGTAAATCAAACCTGGAAGCAATACGCATTGGAGCTTGTCTTCACGAACGGTTTCATGATTTTCATTGTTTATCTTGTTTTCAGAATGCAAGGGGTCCTGCCATTGAATCCCAGTGGCAATCCTGGAATGGATCCCACCCTTGCCTTTAATACAGCGATCAGTTTTATGACCAATACAAATCTTCAGCATTACAGCGGGGAATCAGGTCTTTCCTACCTTGGACAGATGATCGGTATTCTCTTCATGATGTTCGCCGCACCGGGAACGGCTTTGGCGGTAGCCATCGCCTTTGTAAGAGGGCTGACAGGTGCTGAAATCGGTAACTTCTTTGTCGATTTATTCAGGGCCATTACTCGTGTTCTCATGCCGATCGCCTTTGTCACTGGCTTTATTTTCATAGCGTTAGGGACCCCACAAACGTTGGAGCCATCGGTTACAGTGAACACGATTGAAGGTGGTAGCCAGGAAATCGCCCGTGGTCCTGTCGGAACGTTCTTGTCCATTAAAGAACTTGGGAATAATGGTGGAGGATTCTTCGGCGTCAATTCCGCCCATCCCTTTGAGAATCCGAATGCCATCAGCAACTTTATTCAGATTCTGTTAATGTTCCTGCTTCCATCCGCCCTGCCTTTTACGTATGGAAAGATGGTCGGGAATCCAAAGCAAGGACGTGTCCTGTTTGTATCGATGGTTATGGTTTTCGTTGTGTTCCTTTCAACGGCCCTATTCTATGAATCTCAAGGAAACCCGGCACTGAATGCCATGGGGATCCAGACCGATCAAGGCAGTATGGAAGGGAAGGAAGTGCGGTTCGGTACCGGTCAATCGATCCTTTATGCCATGGTCACGACAGCAACGGAAACAGGTGCAGTGAATACGATGCATGATACATTAACCCCTATCGGAGGGATGCTTGCCCTTTCCAATATGTTGTTGAACACAGTATTCGGAGGGGTGGGGGCCGGCTTCATCAATGTGGTCATGTACGCCATGATCGCTGTGTTCCTTTCAGGATTGATGGTTGGCCGGACACCGGAATTCTTAGGCAAAAAAATCGAAGGCAGAGAAATGAAGCTGATTGCCATTACGATGCTCATGCATCCTCTCTTAATATTAGGGGCATCTGCTCTTGCCCTTTACACTCCTCTTGGGGTGGAAGGCATTTCTAACAACGGTTTTCATGGGATTTCCCAAGTGGTTTATGAGTATACGTCATCCGCTGCCAATAATGGTTCGGGCTTTGAAGGACTTGGAGATGCCACTCCATTCTGGAACATCTCGACAGGAATCGTCATGTATATTGGAAGATTCTTTGGACTAGTCACGATGCTTGCTGTTGCCGGGTCGCTTGCATCCAAGAAAATGGTACCCGAGACCATAGGAACCTTCCGAACGGATACGTCGTTATTCGGTGTGATCCTTATTGGAACGTTCTTTATAGTCGGAGCGCTAACGTTCTTCCCGACACTTGTATTGGGCCCGGTAGCAGAATATCTGACATTGTAGATGGGAGTGGAAGAAATGGCAAATCCATTACTGAAAGAGACACATAAGGTTGCTGAGTTTCCAGGTAAAGAGCGAAAAGGTCTTCCTCCTCAGCATTCCAATCAAAATGAACAGAAGGACGGAAACAACATGATGGATAAAGAAATGGTCATGAAGGCCCTGAAAGATTCATTCATCAAGCTCGACCCTAGAATCATGGTGAAGAACCCGATCATGTTTGTAGTGGAGATTGGATTCATCATTACATTGATCCTGTGTTTTGTACCTGATGCATTCGGCAACAGTGATGTGGCACCATGGTTCAATATAACAGTCAGCCTGATTCTTTTATTTACAGTGCTGTTTGCAAATTTTGCTGAAGCATTGGCAGAAGGGCGAGGGAAAGCACAGGCCGATTCATTGAAAAAGTCAAAACAGGAAATGTCGGCCAATCTTCTTAAAGGGAATGGGAAAACAGAAAGCGTGGCTTCTACCTCTCTTAAAAAAGGGGACGTAGTCGTTGTCTACCAAGGTGAAATGATTCCCGGTGACGGTGAAGTCATTGAAGGGCTTGCCTCGGTGGATGAGTCCGCCATCACGGGGGAATCTGCTCCTGTTATCAAGGAAGCCGGCGGCGATTTCAATTCCGTCACCGGTGGAACAAGAGTCGTCAGTGACCAGATTAAAGTCCGAATCACCAGCAATCCGGGTGAGTCGTTCTTAGACCGTATGATTTCATTGGTGGAAGGGGCAGAGCGTCAAAAGACCCCGAACGAAATAGCCTTGAATACGGTTTTGACAAGCTTGACCCTGATTTTCATGATTGTTGTCGTCACTCTTCCATTCTTTACGGACTATTTGGGGTTCTCCCTGGAGATTCCTGTGTTGATTTCGCTGCTTGTCTGTTTGATTCCGACAACCATCGGGGGACTGTTGTCAGCAATCGGGATTGCGGGCATGGACCGTGTGACTCAGTTCAATGTACTCGCCATGTCAGGGAAGGCAGTGGAAGCCGCGGGGGATATCAACACCATCATTCTGGATAAGACCGGTACCATCACATTCGGTAACCGTATGGCGAGTGAATTTATACCGGTTGGGGATGCATCAAAAGAAGAGCTCTTCTACTGGACGGGAATCAGTTCGTTACAAGATGAAACACCAGAAGGACGTTCCATCATCGAACTGCTGAAAGAGAAAGGAAGCAAGTTCGATGCTTCTGTTGCAGTAGACGCTCAGTTCATCGAATTTAAAGCAGAGACGAGGATGAGCGGAATGGATCTGACAGACGGTCGCCAGGTGCGTAAAGGGGCTGTCGATTCCGTAAAGGCGTGGGTGAAAGCGCAAGGTGGTACAATCCCGGCAAGTCTGGATGAAGGGGCGAGAGAAATCGCACGTGAAGGCGGTACCCCATTGGCCGTAGCGGTGGAAGGGCGAATCTATGGATTGATCTACCTGAAAGATACCGTGAAACCGGGAATGAAAGAACGGTTTGCTAAACTCCGTCAAATGGGGATCAAAACCATCATGGCAACAGGGGATAACCCATTGACGGCTGCGACGATTGCACGGGAAGCAGGGGTTGATGAATTTATCGCTGAATGTAAACCAGAAGACAAAATTGAAGTGATCAAATATGAACAGTCACAAGGGAAATTGGTGGCGATGACAGGTGACGGTACGAATGATGCCCCTGCACTCGCCCAGGCAGATGTGGGGCTTGCTATGAACAGCGGGACCACAGCCGCAAAAGAAGCGGCGAATATGGTTGATTTGGACTCGGATCCGACAAAGATCATCGAAGTGGTTTCAATCGGGAAGCAATTGCTTATGACCAGGGGGGCGCTTACTACGTTCAGTATCGCCAACGATATCGCGAAATACTTTGCGATCATCCCTGCCATGTTCATGCTCGCCATCCCAGAGATGACAGCATTGAATGTAATGGGGCTGTCAACGCCGATATCGGCTATCCTTTCAGCACTGATCTTTAATGCCATCATCATTCCATTGTTGATTCCACTTGCCATGAAAGGAGTCGCATATAAGCCGATGAGTTCCAATGCATTATTAGGAAGGAACTTGACGATCTATGGTCTTGGCGGGGTCCTGGTGCCTTTCATAGGAATTAAACTGATCGATATGACGATTTCATTATTTATATAAATGTGAGAAAGGGAGATTAAAATGAAGCATAGCCAACTTGCCGGTCCGATTATCAGATCAAGCTTTACCATCATGGTGCTCGCGGGACTGGTGTACCCACTGGCATCAACAGGGATAGCACAGGCCATCATGCCGGATAAGGCGGATGGGAGTTTAGTTTATAATGATCGAAATGAAGTGGTGGGATCGGAATTGATCGGGCAAAACGTTAGTGATCCAACCTTCTTTCATGGAAGGGTGTCCGCCATCGAATACGATGCTTCAGGTTCTGGATCCAATAACTATGCCCCATCCAATGAGGATATGATCAACCGAACAGAGGAATCATTGGAAGTGTGGAAAAAAGCTAATCCGGACACACCGATCAGTGAAGTTCCGGTCGATCTCGTGACAGATTCAGGCTCAGGTCTTGATCCTCATATTTCGGTTCAAGGTGCACTAGCGCAGGTGAACAGAATATCAGAGATGACTGGTGTTTCGAAGGAGAAACTGAAGGAATTGATTGAAAAGAACACCAAAGGGAAGGAATGGGGGATTTTCGGAGAAGAGCGTGTCAATGTGCTCATGCTTAATCTCGACCTGCAGGAGATTTTATAAACGGAAGAGCCCTGACAATTTTGTTGGTCGGGGTCTCATCCTGCTTGGAGGTGAACAGGAGTGGAAACGGATCATCCTTATTTCAGGAGAAGGACCCCTGAAGAAATTCTCCAGACAATCACAGAATCCACACGAGGGCAATTGAAATTATATATCGGTGCTGCACCTGGAGTGGGAAAGTCTTATAAAATGCTTCAGGACGCTGCTGATTTAAAAAAGGAAGGAAAAGACGTGGTGATTGGATTCATCGAGACCCACGGACGTGCAGAAACGGAAGCTCAACTGAAAGATCTTGAGCAGGTACCGTTAAAGATCATGAATTATAAAGGAAAGAAATTTTACGAACTGAATGTTGAAGGAATCATTGAGAGAAAACCGGATATTGTCCTTGTTGACGAACTTGCCCATACGAATATAACAGGTTCCATCAATTCAAAGAGATATGAAGATGTAGCTTTGATCCTCGAGGCCGGAATCGATGTCCTGTCAGCTGTGAATATTCAACACCTGGAAAGCGTGAACGATATCGTCCAGCACATAACAGGTGTGAAAGTAAGAGAAAGAGTGCCGGATACCTTTGTCCAAAAGGCCGCTGAAATCCAACTGATAGATGTGACACCTGAAGCCTTAAGAAAGAGGCTGAGGGAAGGCAAAATTTATGCTCCCGTGAAGATTGAACAAAGTTTAACCCATTTCTTCACCACAACAAATTTATCAGCACTTCGTGAACTGGCATTAAGGGAGATTGCAAATGATGTTGATGAGAGAATTGAACAAATAAGCGGTGATCTCCAGCATGGACCCATCGGAGTGAACGAGAAAATACTGGTTTGTATCCATTACGGACCCACGGCGGAAAAGCTGATAAGAAGAGGCTGGAGGATGGCACATCGCCTGAAGGCAGAATTATATATTTTGAACATTACTTCAGAGAGATTATCCCATGCAGATCATGTTAGAGAGCAAAAAATAAAAGAATGGAAAATGCTTGCCGAACAGTTTAATGCCACATTGATATTCGAAGAACAACAAAACAGGAAGCCTGCTGCTGTCATCATCGAAGTCGCCAAAAAATATAACGTCACCCAAATCTTACTAGGGCAGTCTGCCAGAACCAGATGGGAGGAAATAAGAAAAGGATCTATCGTCAACATGATCATGAGGGAAACAACGAATATCGATATACACATCGTTGCAGATGGAAGATAAAGAGGAGGTCGGAATTTGAATATCGCTTTTTTCTTAGTTCCCAAAAGGGACGTTGCCTATATTAAATATGAATCGACTATGAGGCAGGCACTCGAGAAGATGGAGTATCATCGTTACACATCAGTCCCGCTGATCAGTGAGGATGGGAAATATGCAGGGACCCTGACAGAAGGGGATCTCCTATGGAAAATAAAAAACACCCCCGGACTCACGTTTCAAAATACCAGTAAGGTAATGCTCTCTGACATTCCTTTGCACAGGCAGCAACAACCTATTCATATAGATGCTGAGATGGAAGATATCATTTCCAAATCTATGGAACAGAATTTTGTTCCGGTAGTCGATGATCAGGATCACTTTATAGGGATCATCAGAAGAAGAGAAATCATTGATTATTGTTTCAGGCAGATGTTGAATGACGAACATAAGTTGTGAAAGTGATTTTCTCGGAAAAAGAGCATAAAGGAAAAATTAAACCAACAGGTCAAGAATGCACACAGATAAGTGTACCATTTTACTGTATGCTGAAAGGTACACTTATATTGTATTAACGTTTGTTATATTAGGTTTCCTCCACAAAGTATAGTATCTTGTCAACTCCTCATACTAACTTTAGGGAGGATGAAGGATGCCTAAAATAGAAATGTACCTAAAAGAAAACATCGAAAACATAAAGAACACCTTTCACGATACATCTGACCTTATCGTAAGAAATATAAAGTCTGGCTGCGAAGGTTCCCTAGAAATGAATATTGTCTACTTAGACGGAATTATCGATACAAATCTTATTCAGGATTATGTGGTAGGACCGTTATTAGAATCATTCAAGGCAGAAGATTTTAATGAAACACTCATCGATCAAATCATTGGAAGAATAGTTGAATCTGCAGATGTGAAAACCACTTCTCAGTATCAAGAATTGATCGATGCGATTGTACAAGGAAGTACCGTATTACTGGTTAACGGGTTTCGAGAAGGCATCCTTATACCATCTCCCAAGTGGGCAGAAAGAAGTGTCGAAGCGTCAATTGGAGAACGTTCAGTAAGAGGTCCGCAAATTGGATTAACAGAAAAGATGAAAACAAATATCAATTTGATAAGAGGTTCATTAAAAACGCCGGATTTGTGTGTGGAAACAGTAGAAATTGGCACCACTTCACCAACATCTGTTTCCATCTTATATATAGAAGGCACTGTCGATAAAGGGATATTAAAAGAAGTCAAAAAGAGGTTAAATAGTCTCAACTTAAAGTATGTCCTTAGTGAAAGAGTATTGGAGGATGTATTAGAAGGAAAGCCAAGGTCTATTTTTTCCCGGCTAAGACATTCAGAACGAATTGACGGGGCAGTCTCTTCCTTATTTGAAGGAAGAGTGGTAGTGATTGTGGACGGGTACCCTTTCGCCATTATAGCTCCTGCTTTATTTATCGATTTTATTCAAGCACCTGATGATTATCACATATCAATGGGCAAATTTACGAGCCGAATCATCCGTTTTATCGCCTTTCTATTAGGAGTGTACCTGCCAGCGGTTTACATAGCGTTAGCAAATTTTCATAAAGATGACTTACCAAACAAGATTTCGAAAGCAATCATTTCTGACGATGAACTATTGCCAACCTTTTGGGAAATCGCCATTCTTTTATTCTTGGTAAGAATATTAGTAGATGTTTCGTTTCGTCTTCCGCAAAGCGCGGTCATATTGGTGTCATTAATCGGGACGATCGTCATTGGCGAAACGGCGGTCACCGCCAAATTGATCCACCCAGTCAGTCTGATCGTCATAGGGATAACCGCTCTTTCCAGTTTCTTGGGAGCTAACAGAGGACTGGTGGAACCTGATTCCACCTTAAGGATACTTTTTTTGATAACGGCTAATTTTTTTGGATTTAATGGAATCATCATTGGGACAACCATTCTAATTTTGTATATGGTGAGTCTGAAATCGGTCTGTGTTCCTTATCTTTCACCTATCATTCCTTTTAAGATGCAGGAATTGAAGGATACGTTTTATCGAGAAGATTTACAGAAGCTTACTAATAGCAAGCATTCTTATACTGAAGATGGTGATTGATTGTAGCAATGTGCAAGTATTGACCCTCGGCACGGTGGAGAATTAATGTACCGAGGGCCAGGGCACAATAATAGATCACGGTCATTTTATCCAGTCTTTTTATTGGGATGCTGGATGTTTATTATTTTTCTCTTCTCATAGATTCGCTAAATTGGGATGAATGTTAGCACGGCAATAAAGAAATGAGGCTAGTTCTGCGAAAACCGGCATTTTACAGAAATTTTACTTTATTCATTGAAAAGAGTGAAAAATGAGTGTACGATAAAAAGAATATTCTTAGAAACGAATCCTGATAGAAGGTATAGTAGAGACACTTATGAAGCGAACTGTATGATTTTTTCATAGTAGGAGGAGAAAATCTGCATTCGTTTCGTGGAGGGGTCTCTTTTTCATATAAGGAGGATGGCGGGATGACAGATTATATAAATGAAGCAACGAATTTCTTCTGGCAGCATGACATCTTTTTCCGGATTGTGGTGAGCGCGGTCTTGGGATTCATCATCGGATGGGACCGATCCGCGAAGAACAAGCCCGCTGGATTAAAAACCTATACGTATGTGTCAGTGGCATGTACGTTGATCACAATCGTATCGATCGAAGGCGCAGAGATGCTCAGTCAGCCGGATAGCGGAAAAATGATGGATCCTTTCCGTCTGGCTGCCCAGATTGTATCAGGGCTCGGATTCTTAGGTGCAGGCGTGATCCTGAAAGACGGTCTGCGGGTGAAGGGCCTCACTTCTGCGGCGATGATTTTCTACGTGGGGGGTGTAGGAATCGGAATTGGCGCAGGGTTTTACTCGATTGTCATCTTCGCCACTCTCGTCACGTTCATCATGACGAGGATCGGAAACTTCTTTGAAGAACGGGAAATCAAGGCGATGAGTCTGCCGAAACTGCGGAAGAAAAATGATGAGAATGAGGAATAAATGTAGGGTTGAAATGGATAGGTGTTAGAGATCAACAACTACTTGATGGGGATATGAGAAATTTTACAGGGATTCTTCCTCTGTATTTCGAATGCAGTTTCCATGTCAAGCTAGTTGTTTTTTCATTTGATTACATATTCAACATCTCTCCTTTTGTGTTTACACCATAAATCATTACCGAAATTATTGTGGCTGGAGCACGTTGTTTCGTGTCGATGCTTATCGATATAATTGTCTTAAGATTTAAATTCTTCGTTTAATCACCCCGGTCTTGAGGTAACAGTCACTATAAGGAGGTGTTGTAATCATGGAAGCAATCAGTAAGCGTTTTTTCTTGTTTCTTTCCCACAACAAGGCATTGGATAAGATGGCCAAACGGTGGGGGTCAAGATTTGGGGCTAACAAGCTTGTGGGTGGAGAGACCTTTGTCCAAGCGATTCCATTGATTACTCAATTGAACGAGGAGGGATTCCAGGTTACGGTCGATCATCTTGGTGAGTTCGTCGATTCCACAGAGGTGGTGCGGGAGAATGTCCAAGGATGTATCCAGAGTATCAGTGCCATTGCTTATCATGGGCTGGAGACTGAAATCTCTGTCAAACTGACTTCCCTGGGGTTGGATATCAGTCAAGATCTTGTCATGGAAAGCATGGAGTTGATTCTAGAGAAGGCAAATGAAAGCGGAATCACGGTCACTCTCGATATGGAGGATTCCTCGAGGTGCCATGCCATCCTTGACGTTTACAAGAAGCTCCGTCAAAAGTACGACAATGTGGGGACGGTGATCCAATCCTATCTCTATGTATCAGACAAGGATGTGGATGATCTCAATCAGTTCTCCCCTTATTTGAGGCTTGTGAAGGGTGCATATAATGAATCGGGTAAAGTGGCGTTCCAGGAGAAGAAAAAGGTGGATGAGAATCTGAAGCATCTCATCAAGAAGCAGCTCTTGAACGGCCATTATACAGCGATTGCAAGCCATGACGAAGCGATCATCGATTACACCATCGGATTAGTGAAAGAACACAATATCCCGAATGACCGCTTCGAGTTTCAAATGCTTTACGGAATGCGGAACCAACTGCAGTCCGAATTGTTGGAAAAAGGATACACCGTCCGCATTTACCTGCCATATGGCGAGGACTGGTTCGGGTATTTCATGCGACGTCTGGCGGAACGGCCGGCAAACATCGCATTCGCATTAAAAGGAATCTTCAGCAAGTAACATCCAGACAGAATGTAATCAGAAAGGAATGTGAAGAGAATGAGTAACGGAATTTACAACATCCCAACACCTACAAATGAGCCTGGCAATACATATGCCCCAGGTACGAAAGAAAGAGAAACGTTAAAAGCTGAATTAGAACGCCAATCTGGTATCGAGGTTGAGATCCCGGTCATCATCAATGGCGAGAAAGTCAAGACAGATACAGTGAAGCAAGTAGTGATGCCACATGATCACAAACATGTGTTGGCGACCTATTCACAAGCTGGAGAAAAAGAGCTTCGAGATGCAGTGGAAGCAGCAATGGCTGCGAAGGATTCTTGGTCCAATATGCCATGGCAGCACAGAGCATCCATCTTCTTGAAAGCGGCTGACTTAATTTCTGGTCCATACCGTGATGTCATCAATGCGGCTACAATGTTAGGCCAATCCAAAACAGCCTACCAAACGGAAATCGATGCGGCACAAGAATTAGCTGATTTCTTACGCTTTGGGGTGGATTATGCAAACCAAATCTATCAAATGCAGCCGGACAGCATGAAGAACATCTGGAATCGCCTGGAGTACCGTGCTTTAGATGGTTTCGTACTAGCGATTTCTCCATTCAACTTCACGGCCATCGGTGGAAACTTGCCGTCAGCTCCTGCCATCATGGGGAACGTAGTTGTGTGGAAACCGGCTACAACGGCTCTACTATCAAACTACTACTTTATGCGTATCCTGGAAGAAGCTGGACTGCCTAAAGGCGTTATCAACTTCGTCCCATCCCGCGGTTCACAAGTCTCAGAGGTCGTTTTAACAGACCCACGCATGTCCGGATTCCACTTCACTGGATCCACAAGCGTGTTCCAGACGATTTGGAAGACAGTAGGGGAAAACATCACAAACTACAAATCATATCCTCGTTTAGTTGGGGAAACAGGCGGTAAAGACTTTGTCTTCGCTCACGAAACAGCTCAAGCAGACAAAGTAGTCGCTGCACTTGTTCGTGGTGCATTCGAATACCAAGGTCAAAAATGTTCAGCAGCTTCCCGTGCTTACATCCCTGCAAGCATGTGGGAAGAAGTGAAGAATGGTGTCGTGGAAGAAACGGCGAAGCTTAAAGTAGGGGATGTCAGAGACTTCAGGAACTTCATGGGTGCGGTCATTGATAAACCTGCCTTTGATTCCATCACAAGCTACATCGACTATGCGGCTGATTCTGAAGAAGCTGAAATCATTGCAGGCGGTACGTATGATGATTCTGTTGGATACTTCGTTCAACCGACTGTCATCGTGACAACAAATCCAAACTTCAAAACGATGACCGAAGAAATTTTCGGACCGGTATTGACGATCTATGTATATGAAAACGAACAATTAGAAGAAACACTGACTTCAGTGGATACTGCTTCCATGTATGCCTTAACGGGTGCGATCTTTGCACAAGACCGTGAAGCGATCATGCACTTGGAACGCCGCCTATCCGGTGCAGCTGGTAACTTCTACATCAACGATAAACCAACAGGTGCCGTGATCAACCAACAACCATTCGGCGGTTCACGCGGTTCTGGTACAAACGATAAAGCAGGCTCTATTTTCAATATGATTCGCTGGACCAGTCCTCGTATCATCAAAGAAAACTTTGCTCCAACAACAGACATTACCTATCCATTTATGGATGAGGAATAAATCGAACACGAAAAGCTCTCCCGACACGGGGGAGCTTTTCATTTTTTATTGAGGGATTTAACGCTATAATAGGAATCACAAACACTCGTGGAAAGGTAAGATTCCTATGGAAGCACTTGATATCATCCTCCAAACAGAAGATATTCATAAAGCAACGGAATTGATCAGCTCAAAATTGGGCAATCCCGTTATCATTGAAAACAAAAATTTTGAACTGATTTCATACAGTTCCTCTTCTAATAAGTTCGATCAAACACAGTTAAAGACAATCCTCACGAAAAAATGTCCGGTCTTCATCATCGATCGACTGAAAAAAGAGGGCATCGTCCACCAGCTCGAGAAACATACGGATCCGATCCGGGTACAGGCGATGGAAGAGTTAGGATTTCACCAGCGCGTCGTCATTGCCGCCAAGTACTTGGGAAACACGATGGGGTATATTTGGGTTCAGGAATCCAACCGTCTTCTCGAAAATGAAGAGCTCGCTTTCCTTGAAGAAATCTCCGCTCATCTTGGAAACCTGATCAATGATATGTTCGCAAAGGTCAATATCAAAAAGGACAGAAAAGAAGAAGTACTGTGGCATCTCCTACAGCACGAGTACGGAAGTGAAAGCCAGCTCCGCCATGATGCATCACTCGTTAAGTTGACCCTGCCTGAACGGTTCACGGTAGCGGTGTACTCGATCGCATCGTCGGACTATAAGCCTATGCTCGACCAATTGGAGAAGCTGGTCCAGGAATCCAGCTTCAACACAAAGATTTATTCACTACGAACGGAATACCAGGTGATCCTCGTTCTCTACGGCAAAGCAGACACACCATCTTCCTCCCTGGAACTAGCCAGAGATCTAGTCGAAAAGGTGAAAGAAAAAACAGGGGAAGAAGAATTCTACCACTTCCTGATTGGGATCGGGAAGGAATACACCACGTTATATCAAATGAGAAAGAGCTTCTTGGAAGCGTCAGAAGTCATTGAAACGGCCAACTTCATAAGTCCGCGTCCTGAATCGATGCCGCGGGAATTTGCTCAATTGGGCATTTATCGATACTTGCCAACGCTCTATGAGAAAAACACATCAAAGGACTATTACAGTGATGACTTGTTGGTATTGATTAAGAATGATGTGAAGAAACAGACAGACCTTCTTAAGACACTTGAGGTGTACCTGGCAAATGACGGAAAGGGTAAACAGACCGCTAATGAACTGTTCATCCATCCGAACACGTTGAATTATCGGATCAAAAAGATACAGGAACTGACTACGATTGATTTTAATGACTTTAATATGAAGGTATATTTGTATACGGAGTTGTTGTTGTTGAATAATGTGGAAGCGTATTATCAGCGGTATAAGGATGCTTTGAAGGGGATTTGACCATCATAGCCTGGTAAAAAATTATTTCAATGGGGTATGTATTGGGAAGAAAGATGTAAATGTAGGATATACCTTATTTAAACCAACAGGTGTGAAGAGCCATTTTACTAAGGTCGATTTAACAAAGAAACTTATATGAATGGGATGAAGATTGGAGGACTAGTGATAGCATTGAAGGTGACAAAATGAATATGTATTTATCAACCAGAGAGTTAGCATACTGGGGTTATCTCCATTTGAATAAAGGAAAAATAAACGAAAAGCAAATTGTTCCTAGAGAAATCATAGATATGGCAACTTCTCTTCAAAGTCCATTGACTATTCATAAAGACTTACTTCAAAATGGATTCTTGTGGTTGGTTAAGGATTTACCGGCTACAAAGACAGAGATAGGTCATCAAGTACCCAAAGGTTCATACCAAATACTCGGATTTACTAACGAATCCACAGTAAGTTTATATTGAATATCTCAAATTTGAGTATTCCGTTATACTGGCAAGTATATCAATTTTTAATCATGATAAAGTCTTAATGTTAAAAGAAAATGAACCCAATGCCATCCATAAGTGGAACTTTCCGAGTGGGCATATAGAGTATGGAGAGGATATTTTTTATTCAGCTAGGAGGGAAGCCAAAGAGGAAACGGGTTTAGATGTAAAACTGATTGGCACGACAGGGGTATATAATTTTATTAGTAATACGAACAATCAAGTCATTTTATTGGTGAGGTTACTGGAGGTATCTTACATCTTGAAGAAGATGTAATTACAGACAGCAGATGGATAAAAACGAATGACCTTTTAGCATTTGAAAAAGAGGATTTACGAGAACCGCATGTACTAAAACAAATAATTAATAACTTATTAGAAGAAAACATCTATTCAATTAGCGTAATGAATGAGCAACTTTTTAAGGGCTAAAACGAATGTCATGCTGATCATATTAAGCAATCGCCTATTTAATAAAATAATGCAGAGGGACGATTCGGTTCCCGCTGGTTATTAAGATCACCTGTCGATTTTTGGACAGGTGATTTTAGTTTTATTTAATCAGTACTTTCTTCTATATCTGCCTTCAATTCTTTAAACCATTTTAAGTTCACTAAATGGTGAGAACGGGAATTTTCGTTCATGCGACGAAAATAATCAATTTCACCAGGTAATTCCTCAATGGTAGCTAAATAATCATCGAGGAGAGCAATTCTTGCTTCAGTTTGATCAATTTGGGATTGGATTAATGCTACTAATTTGTTTTGATCGAATACATCTGCAAAGAGTATTGCCCCATATACTGGTAAGTTTACATACTCGGATTTCGTTCCGTATTTGGCCATTAATTTATCAAATTCTTCTTTTCCTAAAGACGTGATCTTAAAGGTATGAATATCACGATTGTTGTTTGGACGTACTTGATGTGTTTCTTCAATGAACCCTTTCTCTTCAAGTTGTTGCAAATTGTAATAAAATGATCCTTTTGTATAGTTTACGATATATTTGTAATGGCGTTTTTCCATTAAACTTAATAGTTCGTATCCATGAGCGCCGGGGTTTTGAATAAGTAAGCCAAGGATAAGTAAGGGAATCAAGGGTGCATTACCTTCGCCATCTGTGCTTCAAATTCAGAGTATGTGATTTTGCCCAGAGCCAAATTCATACTGTGAATATAGATTTGTTCATTTTTTGAATAGGTATGGTTTGTCTTTAGTGATTGATTTTCATCTGCAAGAGGCCCTGAGATATGACACTTTTTCGAAAATGCCTCGAAGTAGCGAAAACCGAATTTGCGTTGGGAAACGGCATTCAAATGAATACCATCCTGATTGGCAGTTAGACCTTCTGCCGATACAAAATAACAATTTGGCTGCTCATGTGCAAACCGACGTAATTCTTCGTTGATTTTTTGAAACTCTGATGAGTACTTTCCGAAACCTTCTTTCCCTAAGAAATGACCAAGCTCACCAATGATTAGTGGGACATCTTGAAGGTTTAATTCGTTACGTAACGTTTCAATGATAAGAGATAACTTTTCATAATACGTCTCATGTAGAGATTGATGGCTGTCACTCTCACCTTGATGCCAAAGGATGCCACAAATTTCACTGGTTTCAAGAGCAAAGCGGCCTTCTGACAAAGCATGTTGAAAAAGAGTATCTTGCGGGTGCCAATCATTCAAAGAACTGCCACCTTCCGCACAAGGAATCAATCCAATTTCATCATCCGGGTTGGCTTTCGAACACAGGTCGGCAAAAGAGGCTGCCAGACTAACACCAGCCACAGGACGGTCATAATTAATTGGCTCAGTCATCATTTGCCACTGTCCGTTCCGAAGCATCTTTATTTTTTCATTATAGATCGGTTCTACCTCATGCAAGAATCCACGACCGGCCATATTCGATTGTCCTACCATTAAAAAAGATTTTATCATTACAGTTTCATTCCTTTACACAATAGTCTAATTAGACTAAGCTAGTATAGAGTCTAATTAGACTATTGTCAATATACTATGAGGGGACTGATGATGTTGAAAAGTGTCAGAATGTTAATAATTCGGATGTGTGTTGGTCTATTCGTTCTAAGTCTTATCAGTCTAAGCCTCTTTGGAAACGGATTAAAGCAGACGGAGGCAAAAGAAAAAGGAGAACAATCACAAGGTACAAGTCATGGGACTGCTCATAAGTTCATGCAACTCGAGAAAAAGTTTGATGCCCGGCTCGGCGTCTATGCTATTGACACCGGTACAAATCGCACGGTGGTCTATCGACCTGATGAACGGTTCGCGTACTCATCCACCTTTAAGGCTTTGGCTGCAGGGGCAGTACTACAGCAAAACTCAATTGAAGAACTTGACGAGGTCATCACCTACACCAAAGATGACCTCGTCACGTATTCCCCAATTACTGAGCAACACGTGGATACCGGGATGACCCTTAGAGAAATTTGCGATGCGGCTATCCGGTACAGCGATAATACCGCAGGGAACCTTCTATTAGAGGAAATCGGCGGACCTGACGGCTTCGAAAATGCACTGAGGCAAATCGGCGATCATGTCACCGAGGCTGATCGCTTTGAGACGGATTTGAACAGTGCCATCCCAGGAGACATCCGTGATACCAGTACAGCAAGAGCACTAGCCATTAACCTGAAGGCTTTCACGGTCGACGACGTGCTCCCGATTGATAAGCGTACAATCCTGACAGATTGGATGAAGGGGAATACTACTGGAGATGAACTGATCCGTGCGTCTGTACCTAAAGGATGGGAGGCAGGCGATAAAACCGGAGCGGGAGGCTACGGAACGCGAAACGATATCGCTATCGTCTGGCCGCCGAATAGAGATCCCATCATCATCACGATTCTATCCAGCCGTGATACTGAGAACGCCACCTATCATAATGAACTTATAGCAAAGGCGGCCAAGGTTGTACTGAATTCTTTTAAGTGATTTTCCAAGAGGAATAGTAACTGCATTCTTTGGCATTACTATTCCTTCAGACGCGGGGACAGGTCCATTGGCTCTTTGAATAGGAGCTGTGGTGCCTGTCCCCGTGGCGCTTACTTACCAGAGCTGACAGATACACGGAAAAATTCCGCTTAACTCAGCATTACTATTTAAAAAGGCATCAGAAACATGAGAGTATTCATTGCAAGTTCCTTCTTCAGTGAGGAACAAGTTGATCGGGTACAAAGACTTGAACAATCCCTCATACGAATCCGTATGTGTCAGAAATCTTCTCCGCACGATTTCATCAATTCGGACATCTTGAATTTGGATCAAAGAATGAAGGCGGAAAGTATTCCGCAATGACCTGAGGCATTTAAGGCGTTCGGATGTAGTGTTGGGTATCCGCGATTACGAAGGCAAGTATGTGGACAGCGGAACTGGCGACATACAATTTTCACCGGATACCGAAAGCTCCGTATGAGGGGCCGGTGATTTGATGGGGTGTTAACGGAATAAAATGTCACGGCTTCTTAGAGAATGGACGGAGGCGGTGTTATTTATTTGATGATTATTCCGTTAAAGGGACAGTTATTTGAATAAGGAGATTGTTTAATTTAAAATATTTTGAAATAATTGGTATTAAATTAACGGGCAGTTTAATTGAAGAACTCAACAATCAAGTTCATTATATTTTCAAACTTAGAGGTGATATGCTTTTTCTATAATGGAATGCGTCAGGCAAAGCAACAAACTTTGCTTGTTGGAATTATGAGTATCAGGTAACTTCTTCAATATGGAGGGATATAAATGACTGTTAAATCTCAAGAAGAATACATAGCAAAATTTACTGAAGAGCATTTAATTAAGCATTGGATGTTTTTTAAAAGCACTCAAGGGAGTAAAAGTATTGATTCTGACTATTTTAAACATGTTTCAGCGAACCCCTATAATCGTGTGTTATACGCAAATCAACTTGAAATAGAAGAAAGTGAATTGAAAAAGCTACTACACAACGAAGGTGAACCTCTATTGTGGATTATAGGTCCTTCTACTAAACTCTCAGACACAGATAAATCTTTCTTAGAGGAGAATTTTAACCTTTACCAAGAATGGACTGGGATGGGTTTAAGTGTAAATCGCACTAAGTCAAAAAACGAAAAACGTTTAGGTTTTGATATCAAACGAGTTAATTCTGAAACTGAATTAAAAGAGTGGATTGATGTTTATGTAGAAGGGTACCAAAAACCAATTGCTTATAAAAGTGCACTTTATAATCGGTATAAGCAAATTATGAACAGTGACCAGGATCATTATCACTTATATATAGGTTACTTTAATAACAAACCAGCAGTGGTAGGATCTTTGTTTATGAATGATGGGATTGCAGGTTTGTATTGTATAACCACTGCCCATAATATGCGGAGAAAGGGACTGGCAACGAATTATCTAAAAAGTATATTGCAAATCGCTTCCCAACAAGGTGCTTCAGATTGTATTTTACACGCAACTGAAGCTGGCAAACATATTTACGAAAAAGTAGGTTTTATTACTAATTCTAGTTTTCAAGTCTATGCGTTTATAGGTAAGTGATGCTTACACATAGAGTCAATCTTCAACTAAAGGGGACTTTAACAGAATAAGAAGTTAATAAAAACGTAAAAACCCAGAGTCATATTGGCCTGGGTTATTACTGTTAAATACAGTGTTATTCACACTGCTATTCCTGATGCTAATTTGGGTATGATAAGGTATTCTCTCCTTAAACGGAATTGCAAATTCTTTGGGTTTTTAATAATTTTCATAAATGTGTAACGTTTCTCTTTATGAAGTTACTAAACATATGACAGCACTGAAAGGAGGCACATTATTGGATGAATTTAAACAATTATACGATAAACATGAAAAACAGATTTATAAATACTTATTTTATTTAGTTGGAAACAAACATCTCGCTGAAGAGTTGACCCAAGAGACATTTTTTCAAGCATTTAAGTCAATACATCGTTTTAAAGGCGAAAGCAAAGTGTCTACTTGGTTATTCCAGATTGCCAAGAATACATATTATACTTATATGAGGAAGAATAAGAAGATCGATAGAAATATAGATCCCGCTACTATCCAAGAGAGTTTGGCTATCCAGCAAACACCTGAGGAAATATATGAAAAAAAAGAAGAATCTATCCGCTTAATGAATGCAATAAAAAAGCTGAAACAACCGCAACAAGAAATCATGATTTTACGTTTTTATAATGAATTGAGTTTTAAGGAAATCGGTGTCATTTTTGATAAAACTGATTTATGGGCAAGGGTTAACTTCTATAGGGCTAAGGGTAAGTTGTCAAATATTCTTGATGGAGGTGTAGAAACTTGAGTAAGAAATGTAGTGTAGTTAAAGATTTACTTCCGATGTATAAAGAGGATCTTACAAGTGAAGAAACAAACCAATTTATTGAGGATCATGTGGAGTCATGTAAAGAATGTCAGGATTACTTGGAGGGTATTGAAAAGGTTCTGCCAACAGACGAATCAACAGGTTCAATTGACGATAAATCCGATCAGCAGCTACTGAACGGTGTTAAACGAAGAATGAACAACCTTATATTGTTGTCTTTGCTAGTTGGTGTTTTCATTGGTTCCTTAGTATTCTTTAACCTAATGCTATCGCTAGTTGTATTGGGTATTGCGTTGGTGTTTTTCGTGATTAGAACTAAAAATGAAGGAGTGAGGGGCAATATGAATAATAAATCGTTTTTTATTACGGTTTTAATAGCAAGTTTGTTTTCTATAATAATTTCTTTGAAACTATTCTTTAATCTGGGTGTGTATGCAGATGACTATGGTGGAAACGTAATTCAGGCTTCTGGTGGATGGTTCTGGCTGTATATGCGTTGGGTAAATGTAGGCTTAGTTCTTCTAATTCTAATATTTACTGTAAAGAAGTTAATACATCGGTAAAAGGCAATTAAGATTTAGAAACTTGTAGGGGGACTACCTCTACAAGTTTTTTTGTGTTTCTTATCTTAATGAAAAATATCCATAGACTTAATATTGTACATAATAGTGATTCATTTTGCTCTAAATATATATTGAAAAAACATTAGGCATTTTTAATTTTCTGTTATAAATTCACCTTCGATTTTCTCAACAATAATACATATACATTCCTTATTCTACTTGTTAGTTTTAATGTATAAGAAATACTGGAAATCATAAACAATTGAACATAAACTCTACTCGGTTCTGTTCATATAGGGGGAATAATTATTAAAGGGTATAAATTCATAGTTATCATTACAACATTTTTAATTGTCCTTTGTGGCATTGTTATTTTTAATTTTAATAGTACACCGAGTACAGCAACCACGAATGAAGATAAGGATAGTACAGATGTGGTAGAGGTTGAACTCAATGAAAACTCAATTAAAGACCAGCCTACTCTTGGAGATGAGGAGGTAAGTGTTCAGATAGTAGAGTTTGGAGATTTTATTTGCCCGGCTTGTCAGACGTGGAATGAAACGGTCTTTCCAATGATTGAAGAAGACTATATAAAATCAGGGAAAGCAAAATTTTCTTTCGTAAATGTGCTCTATCATGATGATTCGGAACTAGCTTCTTTAGCTGCAGAGGTAGTACACAAGAGAGATCCCAGCTCCTATTGGAAGTTTCATGACAACTTGTTCCGTCATATTAAAAAAGAAAGAGAAATAGACCAAGAAGGAATAGAAGAACTTATAAAAAAACACACAGACATTGCAATAGAGGATCTAAATGAAGATATGAAAAAGCCTGAATTCGCAAGAGAGTTGGAGTTGGATAAGAAGCTAATTAAAGAGCATGGAGTATCTCCAACACCATCTCTAATGATTAATGGAACACTTTTAGAAAACCCATTTGACTATGAAGAGATTGAAAAAGCGATCAATGGGCACGGAGAAGGGACATGAAAGAAATAGAGGATAAAGCATCGTCGAATTGGTTGCTCTACCTTGCATGGTTAGTATCCATAGCCGGGACCCTTGGAAGTCTCTATTTTAGTGAAATTAGAGGGTTTGTCCCATGTGATTTGTGTTGGTACCAACGTATTCTCATGTACCCTTTAATAGTGATTCTGGGTATAGGTACATTTTTTAAAGATTCTGCGGTTAAAAGATATGTTTTGCCTATAGCTATAATAGGGAGTCTCCTATCACTCTATCATTATCTCCATCAGAAGGTTCCAGGATTAAAGGTAGAGTCTTGCAATTATGGGGTTCCTTGCAATATGGAATACATAAACATGTGGGGTTTTATTACAATACCGCTCTTAGCAATGATTGCGTTTATGACAATAGCCATTCTGCTATCAATCAAACCGCTTAGGTGAATTTGAAAGGGGTGAGAAAAATGTAGGGACTTAGAAATTCGACATTCTGTACATAACTAAAAACAGAGAGGGGAAATTGGATGAAGAAGTTAATTGTTTTGTTCTTTGTAGCAATTATGAGTCTAAGTACGTCTGCTGCTTTCGCCGCTGAGAACACTAAAGGAAATATGAATGTTGATCAACTGAAACAAGAGAAAACGGAAATTGATAAACTGGAAAAGGATATTGCAAAAATTGAAAGTGTAAGCCCTGATGAACTAGAGAGTTTTTACGAAGAAAATAAAGAGTGGATTGCTGACGTAAACGACAGACTTGATGCTCATATGGCTAGTGTTCCTGAAGATGAAAAAGAAGCTGAATTGTTAAATTTACGTGATGGAGATAATCAATTTAGTACAATGGCTGTCTCTTCCAAATATTTCAACGATCATTATTTTCACAAAAGAAATGGTATGTGGACTTATAGTATGTGGCCAAAAACATCTACTAGATTGTTGAGATCTTATGCTAGTGCTGGATGGACTGAACTGACAAACTATTATTCAAACATTGATACAAATAGTTTGGAAGATCAATATTGGTGCCATTTTGAAGCGTTCATTGAATCAGATTGGGATATTGAACAAGGGCGACCAGATGTAGGTTTAATTAAGACAATTGCTGCTTTGTGTAATCCATAATAAAAAAAATAACCCCCTTTACCCACTAAATGCGAGAGTCGGTTGAGAGAGGCAACATTTTGAAGAACCGACGGGCAATAAAGTATTGAAACGTTTCTTAAAAAACTGAATTAAAAACTACAAATTATTTTTTATGAGAGGAGAAACAATAATGAAAAACAAATTTAAAAAAATGGTTTTCATCGCATTAACTACACTGATGGTGTTGGGCAATTTCACTCCCGCTTCCGCAGCAACTGAAACGAATGAATTTGAGTACTTAAAGGACGCAATCGCAACAATTGACGCTGTACCTTCTGAGGAAAGAACTCAATACGAAGAAGATAACCGTGAATGGATTGATGAAATTGGAGAGAGACTGGAAGCTTATTTAGAAACCTTTCCAGAAGAGGAGCAAAATGATGTAGTTAAGCGTCTTTTAAGCGATAACACTATGGTGAAAAATGCAAGTCTTAGCGATAACTCTATGGTGCAAATCGCAAGTCTTAGCGGAAATCTTGACGAATACTTTAATGACGTATGGTATCATAAACGTGGTGATTATTGGACATATTCAATGGAACCAAAGTGGTCCGTCAGACTTTGGGGACCAACAATGGAGGCTGCTTGGGATGAATTAGGAAGAAATTATTATGGTATCCGCAACGACAACGGAAGCCTATGGAACCAATATAAATGCCACTGGGATTATGATGTTTTTGGTGCAGTAGCAGGAAGCTGGGATTTAGAGGTGGGTAGACCGATTGTTTCTGGAACGAAAATGTTTACATCACGTTGCAATCCAGAGTAATTAAATGTAATAAATACGTTTTTGGTAAAAACAACTTTTTCACTTAAGAAAGGTAGCCCGGTAGATGGCTTATACAAAGCTATAAGAAAAGTGTTCCTATTTATAGGAGCACTTTTTTGGTAATACCGACCACTCAATCTATTAGCACCACATCAACTTAGGGTGGGTACTTTTTTGCTGTTCCCCTGCTTCAGTAATAGCAAAAAAACGTGTCCGTTACTACCTTGGGGTGGGAGTGCTTGCAGCAAGCTTTCGTCGCAAATGAGGTTTTGACAATTATATCGTAGTACGATATAATTTTTATATCATACTACGATATAAAAAGGTGGTGTTTAATTGGACAAAAGAATACGTAGATTTTATATGCCAATGACAGAAACTAGCTTTTATATTCTGTTTGCTTTGCAAAATGAAATGCATGGTTATAGTATCATGAAATATGTGAAAGATCTTACAGATGGTGAAATAGCTTTAGGTGCAGGGACGGTTTATACTAGTTTGTCCAAAATGGAAAAAGATGGACTAATTGTTTTTGTGAAAACAGAGAGCAAGCGAAAGTTTTATAAAATCACTGATTTAGGACGTGAAATCTTAGACATAGAAATCATGCGTATTGAGAGATTATACAAAAACACTAGAGCATAGGGGGATATTATTATGCTTAAGAAGAAATCAATCAGAAAGAATTTCTATATTTCAGATTTTGAGGAGGAGCAAGAATATTTATCATCCCAACACGATGCAGGATGGAGATTGACTGATATAAAAGGTAAGAGATACTTTTTTGAAGAATGCAATAAAGAAGCTGTTACCTATCAGATTGACTTTAATCCTAAAGAACAGCGTAAAAGTGAATATGTACAATTATTTGCTGATTTTGGATGGGACTTCATCACTGAAAAAGACGGTAGCTTTTATTTTTCAACACCTGCTCTACAGTGTAGCGAAGAGAAAATATTCAGTGATCGAGAAACGAAAATCGCTATGTGCAGAAAGATTATCAAACGTAAGTTAGTTCAACTTATACCGCTATCGGTCATTTCCGTTTTAGTTTCGTGTGTATTAGCATTAAATATGTTTCATTATAGATTTTTCCCATTAGGAATCATTTTCATTGTATCGCTGGTATCGCTTGGAGGATTAATGCTAACTCTTTACTCAACGAAGTATTTATCGGGCTTTATCAAACTTAAGAAAATAATTGAAGAAAATTAAAATTTAGAAAGGAGACATGACAATGTATGGTTTCTTAAATATCGGTAGTCTTTTGTTAGGTTTGATTGCATGGATATTGCCTATTGCAAGTCTGGCAAAGCGCAATAAAGAAAATAACAATACTTGGGTTATATTTTCTATAGTAAGTATTAGTGCCTGTGTAGTAGCCCTGATTTTTCAAATTTTATACAATGATTACTTAGTCAGAATAGAGGATTGGTCAGCGCTTATGGACACTTCTAAAGGTGTGGTCCGTCTTTCATCCCTACTAGCTATAGGAACTATAGGACTTAATGTAATTACTGCAATTGTATATAACAAAAAAAGATAATGATAGTAACTCAGGGGAACAGGAATAAGCACTTTAATTGTATTAGGGCTTACAGCTCAAAACAATGTTTATTGGGCATCGAAAAATCAACTGCAAATAGGCTTTTTTTCGCTCTCGAACGAACTTCTTACCACTAATAATCAAAGGGGTTTAATTATTTGATTCCATATAAAGGCTGAATTGAACAAAAGCAACCTCCTCATTAATATGGCTTAGGGGAGGTTGCTTAATACATAACAGAACATTTATGACGATAGATTACTTTGAAGAAGATGTGTTGACCGTCATTGTATTAATATCGCCCACTCGAGGATCTGGTAGTTCATCGTCAGCAAATGTGGATGTTGCAACAGTAGTGCCGACTAGTAATAAGAGTGTAGTAATAAATAAAGACTTTAATTTGAGTTTCATTTTCATTTCTCCTTTGATAGGTTTTTAAGTAATAGGTAAGCACTTTTGTACTTGTGGTTGTTCTCGTAATAATCAGCTAATAATTGAGTGAACTCAACTACGGTTGCCCGATCTTTTTTTGCTTTAAAGTGTGGTAAAGCGGTTGATTGCATGTATTCCTCAAAAGCGGCGGACTTCTCAGTTTTTTCTATGAAAAATTGAAGAACTTGAAATTTGATAAGATATTCGGTGTTTTCTTTATTAGAAGAATATCTACGTCCTTCTAAAGCGATTTCCTGAGCCTCTCTGTATTCTTCCAGATGTAAATGGGTTTTAGCTAAAAGGTACAAGGTATTACTTGGGTCCCCGCTCTCCCCTTTATAAGAAATAGATTTCTTATAATATTTTACCGCTTCTATATACTTCTCCATTTGGTTATGTATGAGACCCATATTGTGAAATACTTTGGCTTTTAATTTTTCATCTGAATTATTGTCTAATCCATTTAAGATGGCCTGGTACATAGCTAAAGCTTTATCGTTTTCCCCCATTTTGCGATAGTTTACTGCCAGGAGAAGATTGCAATTTTTACATAATCTGTAATTTAATATATTCTCATATCGAGAGAGAGCCATGGTTGTGTAATAGGTCGATAAAGATATATTTTCAAGTTTAGTATATACCAGGCCCATCTGGTAATATACCTCTTCGATGTCCTGTCTCTCCAATGATAGTTCTGCTTCTTTGTAGTGATGGAGAGAAAGTTTTAGGTCTCCGAGCATGTAGTTATATAATCCACAGAACCTATGATAAAAATCAAATGAAAATGGGTCGAGATATTCAGTTAAATTCAGGATTTCTGAATAGGTTTGTTCAGACCTTTCAACTAGACCCCTTAGCAAGTCGATTCTTAATGAAAATAGTTTCTTCACAAGATAGAATGAAGGGAGAGTAAGTGATTCATAATCTTTCTCAATCCTGTTGAATAAGGATACGACTTCTTCTTCTCCAGAATATTTTATTGCAGTATATAACCTCTCGATATCATCTCTAAATCTTGGAATTAGCTTTCTAGGATCATCTGATTGGATGTTCTGTATATTTAGCTTATCGCAAATAAGAGAAACGATTTCAGGATTCGGATTTATCTTATCGTTTTCAATTTTACTAAGATAAGATATTGAACATACCCCATAGGCCAGAGCGGATTGAGGGATCTCTTGCTTTTTTCTCTCGAATTTAATTCGACTTCCCAAAGTAAACTCTTGTATATTTCACACCTCCTTTTACCTACATATTATCAGAATTTGTAACATTTTGTGTGAAAATGTAATTTACAAGACTGGTTGAGAGAAGCGTCAAAAACTTTTTAAGTGCTTTAAAACAAGTATTTTTTCTTACATTTTCCTGCAGCTAATGAACGTTTAGGCTATGTAGAATCAATAGAATAGAATGGTATTATGCCTGAAACTAAAATAAGAAAAATGAAGATTATTTAGGGGAAAACCTTTAATTTTTTCAACATTAATATCTTGCGACGAGTAGGGTGAAATTTATTATATGGTTGTTTTAGCCTATGTTATTCGTGTGAAAAGGAGGAATATGAGTGGAATATAAAGGTCTGGAAACAAACCATGGGTGGACTCCACTTCGAAAAAGACGGTGAAAGTTAGTTACTTAATGATGAAAATAATGAGTTCTTACACGATACATACTATGCCCTCATAAAACTGAATGAATAAAGTTATATCCATCTTCAATAAAAAGGGACATTAATGGAGAGCCGGACAACGTTTACATGGTCTTTTGTGTCAATCATCAATATACTTCCCAGTAAAAAGGTAAAAAAGTTCAACAACTAGTTGAAAACTGGTTAAAATGCCCCATTTGATTAGTCCTCCGTAATACAATTAATTCAAAAACAGGATTGACAAACCAATTGAAATCCTTTACCATGACCCTAATGCTTAAACGTATCATAACTTTAACTTAATAAAGCAATATCTTCTTATCCAGAGAGGTGGAGGGACTGGCCCTGCGATACCTCGGCAACGGGTTCTTATGAATACCGTGCCAATTCCATCAAGTCATATGACTTGAAAGATGAGAAGAGTGGACATATACATATTTGTGCCTCTCTTCTTATGAAGGGGGGCACTTTTTATTTTCAGCCATGTCCTTCAAACACAGGCTTCAAGAAGAATACATAGCGAAAGGAGCAAGTCCTGTATGATCAGAGTTCAGAATGTTACGAAAGTATTCGAGGCGAAGGATGGACCATTCACCGCTTTGAAGAATGTTTCCTTCGAAGTGAAGAGGGGAGAGATTTATGGAGTGATCGGATTCAGCGGAGCGGGAAAAAGCACGCTTGTCCGCTGTCTCAATTTTTTAGAGAAACCATCATCGGGTGATATTTTCATAGAGGGGCGCAGCCTGAAAGATCAGTCGGCAATCGATCTGAGGAAAGAGCGGCACCGCATCGGGATGATTTTTCAGCATTTCAATCTGTTTCAATCCCGGACGGTGGCAGGGAATATCGCCTATCCTCTGAAACTTGCAAAATGGCCAAAAGAAAAGATCAGCGAGAGAGTAAAGGAGCTGCTCGTGTTTGTCGGACTTGAAGATAAAGCGAAGCATTATCCTGATCAACTGTCAGGAGGGCAGAAGCAAAGGGTGGGGATAGCAAGAGCCCTGGCGACATCGCCTTCGATTCTGCTCTGCGATGAAGCAACATCCGCACTTGATCCCCAGACGACGGATTCGATTCTGAACTTATTAAAGAGAGTCAACGCGGAGTATGGCATTACGATTGTGATGATCACCCACGAAATGGGGGTCATCCGGGAAATCTGTGATAAGGTCGCTGTCATGGAAAATGGAGAAATCGTTGAAGAAGGAAGCGTCTTCGATATCTTCTCCAACCCGCAGACCCGGACGACGAAAAATTTTGTGAAGAGTGTCATGAATGATCAGCTGCCGGCATCGGTTCTCGACAAATTGAATGACAGCAAAGAAGGGCGCATCTGCCGCCTCATTTTCAAAGGGGATTCGACGGGCACGCCGATCCTTTCCGAAACGGCAAAGAAATTCGATGCCCACATCAATGTGTTATTCGGCCAGATCACGGAACTCCAGGGTAAGCCGTTCGGGAATCTCATCGTACAGATCATTGGCAGCAAGAAAGAAACGGAAGAGATCCTGGATTATTGGAAGAACCGATTATTCGTAAGCGAGGTGGAGAAGCGTGCAAGTTAACTGGGAATTATTTTGGCCGAAAATTATAGAAGCGACATGGGATACCGTGGCGATGGTGTCATTCTCCCTCCTGTTTGCAACGTTGATTGGGCTTCCCCTCGGCATCATAGTCGTGGTCACGCGGAAGGGGCACTTACTTGAAAATAAAGTCGTCTTTTCCGTATTGAGCAGCATCATTAACGTGTTCCGTTCGGTCCCGTTCATCATCTTGATGGTGGCCATCATCCCCTTTACAAGATTGGTAGTGGGCACATCGATCGGAACGGCGGCAGCCGTCGTGCCGCTTGTCGTATTTGCGGCACCGTATATTGCAAGACTGATAGAGAGCTCGCTCCTTGAAGTGGAACCGGGTGTCATTGAAGCGGCGGAGTCCATGGGGGCCGGGCCGTGGCAGATCATCTTCGGGATACTCATTCCGGAAGCATTGAGTACATTGGTCCTGAATATCACGATCGCGACCATCGGCCTTGTCGGTGCATCGGCCATGGCCGGGGCAGTCGGAGGCGGTGGCCTCGGGGATCTGGCCATCGCTTACGGATATCAGAGATTTGAAACATCCGTCATGATCGTCACCGTCATCATTTTAATCGTGATGGTGCAGGGACTGCAGACAGCAGGGAATACCTTATCAAAAATCATCAGGAGACGTTAGGAGAGAGGAATATGAAAAAATCAATCAGCCTGGCGAGTATCGCCATTCTATTAATCACCCTTATATTGAGCGGCTGCTCGGGAGACAGCGCATCCGGTTCAGGTGAAAAAGAAGTCGTTAAAGTCGGAGTGAATGGATCTGGGGTGCCGATTTGGGAGTATATGAAGGAGAAAGCTGCGAAGGAAGGGATTGAAATCGAGATTGTGGAGTTTGCCGATTACGTGAGACCGAACCAGGCGCTGGCCGATGGGGATATCGACCTGAACGCCTTCCAGACGATTTCGTATTTTGATTCTTTCGTTGAAGAACATAATCTGGACCTTGTACCGATCGGCTCGACGATCATCGCGCCGATGGGAATCTATTCGGAAACATATAAATCGGTAGAAGACTTACCGAAAGGCAGTAAAGTAGCCGTTCCTCAAGAGGCGACGAACCTTGGCCGTGCCCTTCTCCTACTGGAGGAAGCAGGCTTGATCGAACTGAAAGAAGGATTTGATCAGTCACAGGGTCTCGAAGCCATAAAAGAAAACCCGAAAAACCTTGAATTCACACCGGTCGTCGCTGCCCAGACACCGAGGGTACTGCCGGATGTTGCAGCATCGATCATCAATAATGGTGTGGCTGTTGAAGCTGGGTTCGTACCGGTTGACGACAGCATCTATATCGAAGGTGCGGAATCCAAGCCATTCATCAATATCATCGCGGCGCAGGAAAAAGAGAAAGACAATAAAACCTATAAAAAGATTGTGGAGCTCTATCAGGAAGATGACGTAGCGGAACATATCAAGAAAACATACAAAGATTCCCTGATCCCGACATTCGTGCCGGTCAGTGAATTGCATTAGGAGGGAAAAGAGATGAGTCAACCAGCAGCGATTGCCGATCGTAAAAACAACATCGTCTCGGCAGTGGACCAACTGGCTGTGAAACTCGTGTCGGCCAGCCATCAGATCCACGACAAACCTGAAATCGGGAACGAAGAGTTCTTTGCTTCAGAGACCTTGACCACCCTCCTTGCAGCCAATGGGTTCTCCATTGAAAGGGGAGTGGCGGGTCATGAGACTTCCTTTGTGGCACGCAAACATTCAGGGAAAGAAGGGCCGGTCATCGGCTACCTGGCGGAATATGACGCACTGCCTGGACTCGGTCACGCCTGCGGTCACAATATCATCGGGACGGCAAGCTGCGGGGCGGCCATCGCCCTGTCGTCCGTACTTGATGAAACAGGAGGGGAAGTAGTGGTGTTCGGTACTCCTGCCGAGGAAGGCGGTCCGAACGGAAGTGCGAAGGGCAGTTTTGTAAAGGCAGGCTTGTTCGAAGGAGTGGATGCATGCATGATGGTTCATCCGTTCAACAGGACAACGCAGACAGGGAAAACCCTTGCAGTGGACCCCCTTGATTTCGAATTTAAGGGAAGGTCTGCCCATGCGGCAGCTTCCCCTGAAGACGGCATCAATGCCCTCGACGGAGTGATCCAGCTGTTCAACGGCATTAACGCCCTTCGTCAGCACGTGACCGATGATGTACGGATCCACGGCATCATCACCCACGGCGGGGACGCGCCCAACATCGTCCCTGACTATGCAAAAGCCCGCTTCTATATACGTGCTGCAACCAGGGAAGCATGCAATGAAGTCACGAAGAAAGTGAAAGCGATCGCTGAGGGATCGGCACTTGCCACGGGGACGAAACTGAATGTCATCAAAATCCAAAATGAAGTCGATCACTTTCAGCTCAACCGCCGTTTCGATAAAGTATTCCAGCGTTCCATCGAGTCACTAGGGGAATACTTCGACGATACGGAACGAAAGGGACTCGGCTCCTCCGATGCCGGAAACGTAAGCCGGGTGGTCCCGACCATCCACCCCTACATCAAAATAGGCCCCGAATCCCTCGTCGTCCACACGAACGAATTCAGGGAAGCGGCCAAATCCACCGAGGGTGACCGTGCCCTTGTGATCGGGGCAAAGGCACTTGCGCTGACGGGGTATGAACTGCTGACAGATAAGCAGCTTTTAGAGGGAATATGGAAAGAGTTTGGTACAAGTGAATAAGGATGAAAAGACAGTCAAATCAGGGCTGTCTTTTTTTGTGTGAAAGATATGCGGCAGTTCCAGCCAACAACCTTCCTTTAGTACTTTGATAGGCTAGGTTTATAACGTCTACTTTTGGCTTTATTTCCATGTAGAGGTTACCTCCTTATAAGTCTACTTTTAAAAGACCAAGTAAAAGTTTATAGTAAGCTATCGATAAAATCGGGAGGGGGAAGTTAAATAATTCTTAAAATTCAAATTAGTTAAAAAGTGTATTGACTTCTGAAAAAAATTCTATTATTCTTTAATTATAAATGTGTAACCGGTTACATATATTTTTTTGAATCAATGTGTAACCGGTTACATAAATCGGTATGGAAAATACAAATAAAAGAGGTTTTACAATGAATAAAAATATTCGAATACTGTCTCCTTGCGGGATGCTGGGGTATGGGTTTCCAGAGGAGTCGTTTCTAAATGGATTGAAAGAGGAGGTCCACGGGATCGTAGTGGATGCAGGATCTACAGATGCCGGTCCTCATAAACTGGGCGCTGGAGTCTCAATTGTAAGTAGAAGGGCTGCCAAGAAGGATTTAGACATTATTCTTCGAAACGGGATTTCTCGTAAGATTCCGATCATCATTGGGTCTGCTGGAGGAGCCGGGGCTAGAGTACATATCGAATGGACAATGAGTATTATCAATGAAATTCTCGAAGAAAATCAGTTGAATGCCAAGAAAGCGATCATCTGGGCAGACTTTACCGCTGAGGAAGTCATTGAGGCACTTCACACAGATAAAATCAAACCAATGGGAGAGAACATTCCGGAATTGACGGAAGAGACCATCAGAAAGAGTACATCGATTGTAGCTCAGATGGGGCATGAACCGATAGTGGAAGCATTGGAGAATGGGACAGATATTATTATTTGCGGTAGAGCGTACGATCCATCCCCATTTGCAGCAATTGGCATATATCATGGCAAAGATGCCGGTCTTTCGTATCATCTCGGTAAGATTTTGGAGTGTGGAGCATTATGCGCAGAACCGGGAACCACTAAGGATTCGATACTCGGAACGATTAGTGATGAATCTTTTACAGTTCAATCTTTAAATCCATTGAGGCTGTGCAATCCCATAAGTGTGGCTGCCCATACTTTCTATGAAAAAGAACATCCTTATCTTCTTCATGGTCCAGGTTTCAGTCTTGATTTAAGTGAATGCGAGTTTAAGGAAGAGGAACGGGGCATTGTTAGAGTTTCCGGCAGTAAATATATCCCCGATAAATCTCACTTTGTCAAATTAGAGGGTGCGAGATTAGTAGCTTATAGAACGTTTGGAATAGCGGGTGTAAGAGATCCTCTTTTACTAAATAAATTGGAAGAGGTCCAGGAGAAAGTGAGGGGACAGGCGGAGTCCTATTATAACGAAATTCCCCCCGATGATTATCAGATTAACTTCTATAACTATGGCAAAAACGCTGTTCTAGGAAGCAAAGAAGTAGAACCGTTTCATCATCACGAAATCGGTGTGCTGTATGAGGTTGTGGCAGAAACTCAGGAGATTGCAAGCAGCATCTGTTCGACTGTCAGGTCGACGCTATTGCATTACGGCTACGAAGGACGCAAATCTACAGCAGGAAACCTTGCCTTCCCGTTTGCGCCAAGTGATGTCGAATTTGGACCTGTATATGAGTTTTCCGTTTATCATCTTATGGAAATAGAAGAAAATCCTTTTCAGGTTGAATATGTATAGGAGGCAGTATGGAACCTTTATTTGAATTAGCTAAAGTTTTACGCAGTAAGAATTCAGGTCCGTTCGAGATAACACTGGATGTCCTTTTTGATTCAGTTGAAAACTACAAAAGAGTGAAGCATTCCGGAACTATAACCAAGGAAACGATCAGCAAGCTTTATCGAATAGGTGAAGATAAGATTCATCACCTGGTATTTTTTGATCAGGCATTAGGGTTTAAGGTGACGATTGCGAGGGATATATCGTCAGGTACCGTTGGTGACCGTGATGTATACGGGGCGCAGCAGCATGCTCCTTTAATGAAGATTATGATTGAATAGGATGGTGAAAGAAGTGACGAGGATTGCCGTTATTGGAAGCATCAATATAGATTATGTCGTTGAAACCGATGTACTCCCTATTATGGGAGAAACGGTTTCGGGAAAAAATTACTTTCTTTCGCCAGGAGGTAAAGGGGCCAACCAGGCTGTGGCCGCTTCCCGGTTAGGCGCAGATGTGGCTCTTTACTGCTCGGTTGGGAAAGATGAAAATGGCTCGATTCTACTTAGGAAGATGGCTAAGGAGAATATCAATTTAACCGGTGTGAATCACGTTGAGGGGGTGGCAACAGGTGCTGCTTTCATAGAACTGTGTAAAGGTGAAAATCGGATATTGATCGTGCCCGGAGCCAATGAGCTGACTAATTCAACCTATATCCGGAATGTACTAACAGAACTGATTCAATATGATGTGTTTTTATTCCAATTAGAAACCCCTATTGAAATGCTTGAGTTTCTTATTCCGATTCTTCATGAGAAAGGCAAGACGATCATTGTGAATCCGGCGCCAGCCTATAAACTCAGCAAAGCGTTGGTACAGAAGATTAGTTACTTGATTCCAAATGAACATGAATATAAAACCGTTCTCGGTACGGATCTGCCTTATGAGGAAATCATTAAGAACCACCCGAACAAACTGATTATAACAAGAGGGAAGGATGGAGTTACTTATTTCGATGGAGCGGATCCCGTCCATGTACAATCATTGGAAGTTACACCGGTCGATACGACGGGTGCGGGAGACACGTTCTCAGGTGCGTTTGCCGTGGCCATTAGTGAAGGGAAGAACCTGGTGGAAAGTATCCGGTATGGTAATATCGCTGCAGGACTTTCCATTCTGAAAAAAGGTGCCCAGAGCGGAATGCCTACAAAGGAAGAGATTGAAGAGTTCATGAATATAGGGGTGAGCAGCCATGAGAGTCAAGGCCTCTTTAAATCAAATTAGAAAAGATTGGGTCATCTATGCCATGCTCTTCCCTGCGATTTTATATTTTAGTATTTTTCATGTTATTCCATTGATAGGGATGAAGCTTGCTTTCCAGGATTATCGGATCATCGGTGACAACGTGTGGGTGGGGTGGAAGCACTTTAAAGTGTTATTCAGTACTCCTGCCTTTATGGATGTTCTAAGGAATACCATTATTCTCAGCACGATGAAGATTATTTTCTTCTTTCCGGTACCTATTATTCTATCTTTGATGATCAATGAACTTAGAAATGGAAGATTTCGCAAGTATATACAATCAGTCGTCTATTTACCTCATTTCTTATCGTGGGTGGTCATTGCTGGTATATGGATCAGTTTACTTGATCCATCCGACGGGGGGATCAATATCGTTAGAAATTTCTTCCAAATTCCGTCTCTTGATTTTATGACGAGTAAAGATCATATCCGCTGGGTGTTGGTGTTTCAGGAAATCTGGAGAAGTGCAGGTTGGGATTCGATCATCTATCTTGCAGCCATCATGAAAATAAGCCCGTCTTTGTATGAGGCAGCTAAGATCGATGGTGCTTCGAACCTTCAACAGATGAGATATATTACGCTTCCTGCCATGTTGAGTACGGTGGTGACCGTTTTCATTCTGAATCTGGGCTTCTTTATGAACGCTGGATTTGACCAGGTGTTCAATATGATGAACGACTCTGTCATCAGTGTGGTGGATATCTTAGATACGTATGTATATAGAATAGGTATATTAAATGGTCAATATTCCTATGCTACCGCAGCCAGCTTATTTAAAGGAGTAATCGGATTGATTCTTATCTTGAGTACTCACTTTATAGCTAAGCGGTTTTCAGGCAAGGGTGTTTGGTAAAGGAGGTTATCTGGATGAAGAAGCAAAACCTGACAAAGATCATCATATCGGTCACATTGTTTATAGTGACACTTACTGTGTTGATTCCAATCTTGAATTTGCTGGCGATGTCTCTATCTGACCCATTGAAAGTACATAAATTGGGAGGATTGGAGATATTACCGGAGGGATTTTCACTTATAAATTACAAAGTATTATTATCAAATCCTTTAGTGATGAAGAGTATCTTTAATACATTCTTCATTACCATTGTTGGTACATTTCTTAACCTATTTCTAACGTCCATGGCTGCTTATGTGCTGGCCAAAACCCAGTTTGTCGGGAAAAAATTAGTGGTTCTTTTTCTCATTGTGATCATGGTATTTGAACCAGGTTTAATACCTGAATATCTGTTAGTGAAAGACTTAGGTCTATTAAACACGTATTCTTCCCTTATTTTGTATAAGGCGATTAATATTTATTACTTATTCATTCTGATGAGATTTTTTGAAGACGTACCTGACAGCATATTGGAAGCTGCTCGGATCGATGGCGCTGGTCATTTTCGAATTTACACGAAAATCATGCTTCCCTTATCCAAACCGGGGTTAGCTACAATGGGATTATTCTATGGTGTCTACCATTGGAATGAATATTTCAGGGCTACCATTTATCTCACAGATCCTAACAAATGGCCACTTCAAGTCGTGTTAAGGCAGTTTGTCGTACAAAGGGACAATACAGCGATACTAGGCTCACAAAATATCCTTTCTTATGATCAAGTAGCGGCTCTTGATTTCGGTTCTTTACAAGCAGGAACCATCATCATTGCGATGGTACCATTGCTTATTTTATATCCTATGATTCTTAAGTATTATGCGAAAGGTGCTTTGGAAGGAGGGGTGAAGGACTGATAGAACTTCCAAAGTAAGTGGCAAACTATTTTATACATTAATTTATTAGGGGGAAATGGTATGAAAAAAGGGTTATTGCTGCTGGTAAGTTTGATGTTGATGTTTGGGTTGATCGCGTGCAGTTCGGACTCAAGCAACCAATCGGATAGTGGATCATCCGGTGACGGGAATACCATTCGAGTGGTCTATAAAGATGAAACCAATTCAAACCAGGTGTCAGTTAAATACTTCGATGAATTAGAAAAAGCTTTGAAGAAAGATAAAGATATGGATGTTAACTTTGAATTAGTAGATTTACCACAAGGAAATTATGCGGAAAAGCTTAACTTGCTTTTATTTAGTGGGGAAATACCGGATTTGATTTATTTCCAAGGTGGGGATCAGCAGATTTCAGATCAGGACTTGTTGGAAGATTTACGTCCATATATCAAGAAATCAGAGTATTTAAAGGACGCATTAGCTCCTTATAACAAGGAAAGGTTAGAAAATTATCCTTACCTATTATGGATCAAACCGCTTGCTCCAAAAGTGCCTGTCATCAGAAAAGACTGGTTCGATAAAATGGAAACGTCCACTGCTTTAATGGAGGACCCAACAATCGATAACTATTATGCCTTTTTCAAAGAGGTTGTAGAATCGAAGCCGGGTGGGGATAAACCTTCCTATGCTATTACAACGGCAGGGGATATGGCTGAAATCAATTACACCTTTGATATGGCTTTCGGATTAGATAAAACATGGTTGAAGAAGAGCGACGGCACTTATGAATACGCTAAAGTATCATCGAAAGAAAAAGAAAAACTGGCGTTCTATCATAAATTATATAAAGACGGGCTGCTTGACCCTCAGTATATTACGAAACAATGGGATACAAAAGAAAAGGCTTTCTATGATGGGGAAGCAGCTATCATTCCTGGAACGGCTGGAAAAGTCATTGATATTTATAACGGAAAGATGATGCAGGTGAATGGGGAAGAGTCAGAACTAGTTATTCTTCCACCAGCTAAAGGCGAAAGCCAAGGGTTTGGTGCGACTGATATCACGAAAGAAACACGCGGGCTTGGAATCTCATCTCAATCTGAAAACAAAGAACTGGTATTCGACATCCTTGATTACCTGGCAAGTCCTGAAGGTCAGAAGCTTGACCGCCTTGGATTTGAAGGGGAGCACTACAATGTGAAGGACGGAGAAATCGAACTGACAGATAAATACTATGGAGAATGGTATTCACGTTTCTGGGAGCCGACGGATATGGAACTTGATATGCCGGTTAAAACCCCTCTATTAAGTGAACCTGCGGCGAACTCTCAAGATTTAGCTACCAAGTATTATGCTGAAGACAATAATTTCATCTTACCTGAAGAGTATGTTTCCAGCTGGGATGCGATGGAGAACTTATACAAAGAGTTTTCTACAGACGTCATTACAGGGAAAAGGTCAATCGATGATTTCGACAAGTTCGTAGAAGAATGGAACAATGCCGGTGGAGAGCAAATCACCGATTATGCGAACAAACAATTAAAGTAAGGAGTTCCAAATATGACTTCATTTCAAGAACGAGTGAGAGGCGTCGTCTTATCTACCGCATTAGGTGATGCATTAGGCGCGACAATTGAGAAATTAAGCTACGAACAAATTAAGGAACAATATAAACGGGTGGAATCATTAGAGACCAAATGGTATAAAGCGGATGCTCCGGTCGAAGTGAATCTGGGTAGACAACGGGGATATGGTACGGTAACGGATGATACTCTTATGACCATTGCCTTGATCAATGTCTACAATAAAGAAGGCAGACATTTAGACGCATATGACCTGGGCAATCAGTTCGTGAAGGAGATTGCTTACAATAAAACCTACATTCCTGAATTTGGTCGGGAAGCGATGATCATCGACCGACTTTTCTATCCTGAGAAGTATATCTTTATGCGTCATGTGCTGGCGAACTGTGATCCGCGAGAAGGTGGAATTGGTAATATGGTCAATTGCGGAGCTGCCATGTATATTGCCCCAATCGGCATTGTAAATGCAGGAGATCCCAAAGCTGCATATGATGAAGCGATTCTGTTCGCAATGGGGCATCAATGCAGCTATGGGTTAGAAGCTGCAGGCGTATTGGCTGCCTGTGTAGCCAAAGCATTTGAGCATGGAGTAAATGTCGATGGCATCATTGAAACCGCCATCAGTCTTGCGAAAGACGGGACGAAAATGGCGATTGAAGAGCTTACATCGGCAGCCCGGAGTCTCCGGGATGAGGGAGTAGAGATGGATCAGGTCATTGATACTTTCCAAACCATTATGAAGAAGTATTCGCCTATGGGTGACGATGTTCACAGAAAGGTTGAGAAAGTGGGGATCCCTTCCAATCATTATACGCCAAGCCGACTATTTTCCATTGAAGAACTTCCAATGGCCCTTGCCTTTATCGTGTTAAATGATGGAGATTTCTATCCATCCATATATGATGGGATCAACTCCGGAAGGGACACAGATTCAATCGGTGTGATGATCGGGGTTATCCTTGGAGCAATGTATGGAGAAAAAGTAGTGAAAAAAGAAGATATAGAACTTCTACAAGAAACGAACAAAATCAATTTAATCGAGGTTTCCGATCGATTCTGTGAAACCGCGAAGCAAATATTGAAAAATGACTTAACGATTCAAGAAAAGAGAATGTCGTACTTCAATGAATACTGCTAATGGGGAGTGGATGATTTGATTCCAGAGAACTATTTAGAAAAAGTCTACGCAGGATTTTTAGGAATGAATGTCGGGATTCGACTGGGTGCTCCCATAGAACCCCCTGTGTGGACGGATAAGCGTATAAAAGAGGTATTTGGTGACATAAGGGGCTACACGAAGGAATACAAGACGTTTGCAGCAGACGATGATGCCAATGGACCTGTCTTCTTCATGAGGGCTTTATACGATGATGCCTCGAATAGAGAATTAACAGCAGAGGATGTCGGGAAAGCCTGGCTGAATTATTCCCGTGAAGGGATCGGGATGTTCTGGTGGGGAGGAGAAGGAATCAGTACGGAGCATACTGCGTATATGAATCTCTCCAGAGGGATACCTGCCCCTCGATCAGGATCCATTGAAATGAACGGATTGATTGAGGCAGAACAAATTGGTGGTCAGATCTTCATTGATACCTGGGGCCTGCTGTTTCCAGGAAGAATGGACAAGGCTGCGTCCTATGCAGAAAAAGCAGCAAGTGTATCTCATGATGGGAATGGCGTATATGGAGCGAAGTTTATGGCTGCATGTATCGCAAAAGCATTTGAAGCAACCTCGATGGATGACATACTGGATGCAGGACTCAGTGTGATTCCTGAGGATTCAACCTACTCAAGTGTAGTGAACGCTGTAATGGCGTTTCATAAGGACCATCCAGATGACTTTAGGGAATGCCGTCAATATCTTGAAGAAGAATGGGGTTACGATAAGTATACAGGTGTGTGTCATATCATTCCTAATGCCGGTGTTTGCATTCTTTCATTGTTATACGGTGGAGGGGATTTTGCCAGAACGATTGAAATTGCCACCATGTGTGGATGGGATACGGATTGTAACGCTGGGAATGTTGGAACCATAGCTGGAGTCTTTCATGGCATTGAAGGAATCCCTTCTCATTATAGAAAGCCTATCAATGACTTTATATGTACTTCCAGCGTATCAGGTTACCTTAACGTACTGGATATCCCGACCTTTTCGAAAGAAGTGGCGTTATTAGGGTATAAACTGGCTGAACTCGAGGCACCTTCCAAGTTAGCAGAGAGCTATAAGCCAGGGGAAGTATATTTTGATTTCATGCTTCCTGGTTCGACGCACGGATTCAGAACGGATAACGGATTTAAATCCCTTCTTTACCCTAGCGACGAAATCGGTCTTGATGGAAGAGGCTCTTTAAAAGTCGTGATTGACCGGATGATTGAAAGCGATCAGAGTAAGATCTTCTACAAACCGTTTTACAGAAGAAATGAATTTAACGATGAAAAGTATAAACCAACCTTTGCTCCAACAGTTTATAGTGGACAAAAGGTAAGCATGAAAATTTTCCTTGATCAGTGGGAAGGAGAGGGCATCACCCTTACTCCATATGTTAAAAATACGTACACGGGAGAAGAGCTTATCCAGGACGGTATTCCTTTACAGGATCAGGGCTGGAATGACCTTCAATTTATGGTGCCTGATACGGAAGGTGCATTGATCGATGAAGTAGGGTTTATCATCCGGACGACTTCCCCGCTAACAAACCGGGCTTTAGGCTGTTTATATATCGGGGAGTTCCATGTAAGTGGTAAGGCTTCCTATGGAATCGACTTTTCCAAACAGTATGTTGAATTCTTAAGCATTACTCCTTTCGCCCATCATCGAGGAGAGTGGAAGCTTGAAGAGAAGCAAATGAGATATCTTTCACCTGATAACTGTTCTTCTTACACTGGGAATTACTATTCACATGATTATGAGGTAGAAGTGAATGTACAGCCGAAATCAGGGGAAAGTCATTGCTTGATTTTCCGTGCTAACGGAATAAAGCGTCATTATCTTGTTGGATTTGATGGTGTTGGAAAAGTGTCGCTCATTCGTAATGACTTTGGCTATACGCGCTTAGAAACCGTTCCCTTTGATTGGAAACATGGAGAAAAGTATCAGTTTAATGTCCAATGTGAAGGTGAGAATCTAAAGTTCTCAATTAATGGTGAAGTGATAATGGAAGTTCAAGATGACGCGTATTCACAAGGAATGTTCGGTTTTGGTTGCTTGGAAGAAGGGGAAGGAACCCTTACCGAGTTCAAAGTAAGTGAGAAGTAATGTTTTTGTATAATAAGCATCAGAATCATGTCGGTTCTGATGCTTATTTCCCCTTTTTATTCCATCAATAGATATACTAGAAGGAAACGGCTGATAAAGAAAGAGGTACAATCTTGTGGAAAGAAAGTCAGTAACAATACGAGATGTGGCAAGAGAAGCAGGTGTATCCGTAGCCACAGTCTCAAGGTACTTGAATAATAGCGGATACATAGGTAAAGCAAGTGAGGAAAAAATCAAGAAGGTCATGGAATTATTGGATTACAAACCCAATGAAATTGCAAGAGGGCTGGCGAAGAAGAAAACAAACTCGATTGCCCTCATTATTCCGGATATCAAAAACCCATTCTTCCCTGAATTGGTCGTCGCCATAGAAGATGTGGCCAAATCAAAAGGCTACAGTCTTATCCTGGTGAACGCCGAGCATGAAGAGCTTCAGAATAATACCTTTTGGAGAACATTCCAGAATCGGTATGTGGATGGCTTTATCATTGCTTCCTTTCAATTCAGCGATAAAATGAGGGATGAATTAAAAGGACTTAATATCCCATTCGTTAAGATCGACCGAGCTGCTGATGGTGACTCATATAACTCTATTGAAGTAGATAACTATATGGGGGCCAAGCTTGCTACTGAACATTTAATTGAAATCGGATGTAAAAAAATTGCTCATGTATCAGGCTTACCCATTTCCAAGCCAGTCATCGAACGTATGAATGGATTTGTTGATACGATACGTCCTCATTACCCTGATAAAGAAATCCTGACATACGAAGGAGACTTTTCTTTAGAAAGTGGAATGAAAGTGACCAAACAAATTCTCAAGGAACATCAGGATGTAGATGGTATATTTCTAGGGAATGATCTGATGGCCCTCGGCTCCCTGAAACAACTCCAACTCTTAAAAATGAAAGTTCCGGAGGACATTGCCATCATTGGCTTTGATGGAATTCAATTAACCCAAATGGTCGAACCGGAAATTACCACCATTCAGCAGCCTATTTATGAAATTGGTGTAAAGGCCACCACCAATCTGATTGACTTAATCGAAAATAAGTCGACCGAACTTATGAAAATGGTATTGGATGTCCAATTGGTCAAGCGGGGATCGACTATCGGGTTCCGGGGGAATAGGGAATAATACTGGATTTATGCTCATTTATTTATATATTTAGGAAGCATTGGGATGAGAGTTCTCGTGCTTCTTTTTTTAAATGTAACCCCTCCTCAATGGTGCACGTCCATAGTTACAGTACTTCATCAAAGGTGATCCATTCAGGTCACTGATCTGAGAGTTAAGTTCACATGCATGAGTCACTTTATTCTCATCTGCAAACTTCTTGTACTGACTTTCCTGTGGGATAATGGGGGTCAGACCCTAGGCACAGTGGAGCGTAAATGAGGACCCACTGGCATTTGGGCTAAACATGTTGATGGAGTTTATTTTGGACCTGAGTTTGGAATGAAAAAGAGTTTAAGTGAAGAGGTAGATAATGCTTGTCTACCGGGGGTCTGACCCCATTTTTATTTGAAACGAGGCACCAGTAGCTGCAGGATTACAAACTGAGGTATGGCGAATGGTTCGATCTGAACCTCGCTTAAGGCAATGGCATTTGAACATTTCTGGAGAATAAAAGAAAATTTCTGATCAGTCATTCTGGACTGATTTTTTCAGGCGGTCAATATGGGGATTTTGAGAAGAAAAACCAAAAAACTCAGTGCTGGATCAATCATCAAGATTTAAATAAAATTTCATTTTACCTCGCAATAAAATAGGTTGTCAACCCTTAAGTTGTATTTTTATCAAAAAAATGCTATAATTATTACCTAGTGGTTTTTTATTGAACGTTTAGCTATATATCTTATTTATTTCGAAGGGAAATTCAAACAGTTTTTGTGAGCTTTTTAGGCAATAGTACCCGAGTTATTATACAAGGAGGACTAATATATTGAATTTAATCAATAAGAAAGTTACACATGAGCGGTTTGGTATGGGAAGTATCGTTAAACATAATGATACGGTAGTTGAAATACATTTCGCCTCGGAAAATAAAAAATTTGTTTACCCGGATGTATTTGGACAGCACTTGAAACTCCATGATAAAAGTGCTGCCAATTCACTTGAAAAAATTTTACACGAACAGGAAATGGAACTCAAAGAGAAAGAATTGCATAAGGAAGAGGAAAAGGAACGGCAAAGAAAATACCAGGAGCTTCGAGTGGGTCATGAAAAACTTATGAAAAATCATAAACTTCATCCCGAATCGCAGATGGTTTACCGGTGCGATATAGAAGAACAGAGTAGCTCCTTTTCAGATTGGACGGTTTCCTCTGGTGAAATAAAAAGTGGTAATAATAAGGGTAAGCCAAACAAACCCAGTCGCTTACACCAAAACAGTGCGGTCCTGCTGACAGCAGTCGATCCCGGCATGCTTGAAAAAGACAGACGGATATTAGGTGTCTATATGGTAAAGGATAATTTCATCGGTAAACTTTGTGAAGATGGAAACATTCCTGCCCATTCCCATTACAGACTCCAACTTACAGACGAGGAATCGGAGCAGATGCCTTTTTGGAAGTACTATGTCAATGAAAAATCCCCTCAAAAAACGACTTGGAATACAGGTAAGTACCGTTATTTTGATAATTCGTGGATGGCTCAGATTTTGCGCGACATCGTTTCATTGAAAAGTGACACGGAGGACCAAGAGCTGGCACAACAATTTCTGGACCACTTCTCTAAGATGAATCAAATAGTGGAGCAGGAGTTAAAAGAACCGAATGGAGCATTATTGCGTGCTTAGATAAGAACAGCGGGGGAACTGGCACATATAAGGTGAGAGAGTGTGTTAGGTTCACTGCGAATAGTGTTAAACAGGGACAAGGCGGACGCCTTGTCCCTTTTAGTCCCCGGTTAACTCGAATCGTGACATACCAGTCGTTGGATTTGATGGGAATGAAGATGAGATTACTAGCTTTCGCAATGGTAATCTGTCTGCGACTGTCGCTCAGCAGCTGAGAAGATTGGTCAGTTGGCTATACAGGCTGTGGCTGATGTGTTGCAAGGGAAGAAAGTAAAGGAGAAGTTTCCAGTGCGGTTGAAGTTGGTGCCGGAGAATGTTTGAGGAATCAGTAGAATAATTGTGATGGGAGCCCCTTTCGTGTATATGTGCGGAAGGGGTTTTTTCAGTATTTTTATAAGTTAATTTAGTAATTTCTTAACAAGAAGTATATTTTGCACTTTGGTAAATCAGCATACTTATATTGGAGTATGGATATATGACTCTTCAAGTAGGGGAGTCATTTGTTCATACCTACAAGCGGTCCATTTATTGCGTTACTTAATTGAATAGTAATTTATACATGACCTGCTTTACCTTAGGCTTCATGCACTTATATTTTTATTCAATAGTAGTAGATTTATTTGAAATATTCTCAAATTTATTGATCATTGATATAATTAGATGGATAATATTTCAATCTGGTGTTGTTAGAGCCTATTATGGAAGGAGGAGTTGTGATGGCAAGACGGGTTAGGAGTGACTGTACAGTGGGCACCTTTGAAAAGAAAAATGGTTTACCACCTGGAACTATTAGAAATCCCAATGGAAGAGATACGAGAAGTGACAAAAAAATTGGGACTATTCGAAAAGAGAATGAGAAAAGAACTAGGTGAAAATATGGTTATAAGTAATATAAGAAAGAAATAATAATTTTTTTTATGAAAAAAAGGAATTAGATGGTGGGACTCTCGGGGCTATGTATTCCTAATTCAAGCAGATAGTAAGGAGAGTACCGTACCTCTCAATTTATACCACCTAATTACAAATGTTAATATTAAGGAGGACTAACAAATGAGTGGTTTATCAATGATTGAAATGAAAGCTATGGATGATCACCAAATTGGTAAAAGGATTTATGATTCTTTATCTAAAACAGACCAACTACGTTTAGAAATTGAGTTCAATCCTCTAGGTCTTGAACAAACCATTTTGAAATTGGGTGAGTTGTATCGCGAGGCGGCAGAAGACCTGGCAATGGATGATGATGATGTGAAATTTGAGGATTTTCAAATTTTCGCTGAATATTTTCTGGATGATGAGGATGAATAGTAGTTTAGTGAAAGACCCGTATGGTATTATTTACCTCAGGAATCATAAGCACAATTACATCAAGAATAAAAATCGGTAGAATGAACTTATTTGAAAAAGCACTTATATTGGTTTAAGTCTTGGTACGATTGAGTGTTGATGTAATAGCTTACAGAATGAATTTAAATAATTATGATGATTATAAAAGTATTTCAATATAACTATTAAAAAATATTCGAACAAATTTCTAGTTTCTGAAAATATGAGTGGAGGTTTAGCTTCAATATTACACGTGAAAGAAAAATCCAAATCAAAGTAAAAATACTTGAAAAGGCTTTCTGAAAAAAGAAGAACATAATATGGTGTCTGCTCTGGTTCGTTAATAATTTGACCATTGCAGACACCATATTTTAAATTGAAAAAAATGTAAAAATATGAAAGGATATGTAGATTAAATAATTGTTAAATAGTAAGCTAGTATTAGCAAACACAAAACGAGGGAGAGAAAAAAGTTGACTCAAGTTAATGCTAACTTACAGGATTTAATCCAAAGAGGCGATGCGACTTCCTCTTGGAGTGGATTTACATATCAAGGGAATATAACAATCTATTCAGCGCTATGCCTATTGAATAAAATTGGAAATAATGTTGAGGAATTAAAAAGATATGAAATAGAGATAGAAAAACACGAGGATTTTTCAATTTTTTATGACAGGGAATTAAAATCTCTTCATCAAGTAAAGTCACTACAAAATAAGGAAAAAATTTCAGGCTATACCGAAGCTATTCTTCAACTTTTTGCAAAAGCAATAGATTTCCCTTGGGTTAGTGAAATTTCATTACATACAGCGTGTGAAGTTGAGGAATTTAAAAAAGAAGATTTAATTAGTAATCTAAAAAATTATAATCCTGCAAGTATCAGTGAAAATAAAAAAAAACTTTACGAGAGTACAAAAGAAAAGTTATTCGAGCAACAACTATTTGATGAGAAATTTAAAATTTTTAGAATCAATGATGATGTAAGCGGCTATATTCCAGCAAGAAAATCACTTCCACTTGGAGAGGTTAAAGAGAATATTCAGCTAGAACTGAAAAAATTTTATACTAACCATCACGAAAACCATACATATAAAACAAACGAACAGTATTCATATGCCTATTTAAACCTCTTAAAAAGAATGAATAAAAAGGTTTCTGAAATTCATGATGGGTCAGATAAGACATATTCTCTAAAATTAATAGATCTTTATCAAATAATTTACGATGAACATGTATTTGGTTGCACTGCTGAGACCTTAAGTAATTTTCTACTAAAAGAATTATATTCTCTTTTTGAACAATATTGTGAAGACCATCAATTAAATGATGAAAGGTTAGGGATTGTTAAAAATATATGGTTCAAACAGTGGGAGCTATTAGAGAGTCTGCCTAGTGTTGATTTCATTTTATTATGTCGCAGGTTATCCCCAGAAATAAAGAATATCACTACTGAATCACTTGACTTAAATATATATAGGAAGCTTTTGAATGAGTCAGGAGTTCGCCGGATGTTATTTTATTGCTTATTTGATTTGACCCACAAAATGGTTCATGGGGAAACTATAAAAAATATTTTTACTCTTAAAGATAATGATGATTATTTATTAACTCTTATTGACCGCAATAATCCCGATATAGTTGGAAGGGATATTATCAAAAATTTAAAAGATGATAAAAATCTTTTTGACTTACTATTTGATAATAAATACTACTTAACAGAATTGTTGGATGGGGTTTACGGGGGGAAACGTTCTGAGGATTTGATTGAAACTGAGGGTGCGATAACAGAGGGGAACCGAAAAAAAGAAAAAATCACATTACCAAAACAAATTCATTTTGTTAGTAAAGCTAAGATTTCAGGGAGGTAACCGATGATAGAAATATTTAAAAAATTATTTCATGAAGCAAATTATAATATAGAAGAAATACAGCCTGAATTTGAAGATAAAATAGATCATGGGTCATTCTTTGCAAAAGTTTCAAAACAAGACAGGTTTGACTTTTTCTTAGTAATGGAATTTAAAGAGGTTAAAATTGAAGAATCAATTCTGCAAAAGGTTGTAGATAAGTATTTTGAGTACATCGTTGAAACAAATTCGGAACAAGGCATTGATAAAAATCTCTCATTAATGATTCTCCTTCAAGAAGACACAGTTCAATTAGAGAATAAACTGAACACTTTTGTGTATGACTTAGAAGAAGATCCGTACGATTTCAAAAAATATGTTTTATCATACACAAAAGAACAGTTTGCATTGGTTGAACACCGAATTAAAAATGAAGTTAATTATACACATGTCTTTCAACAAGTAATCCAAAACAAGGAGATTTTTTCAGCCTTCAAGAACTCAAATAATAATGAGGCACGCTTAATCTACGACTTGATTTCAAAGTGTTTTATAAAACTTCATTTTTTAACGATGCAAGTAGACACTTTAAACTTATCCAACCTAGAAAATGAAATTATAAATGAATTGGCCCCTAACGAACAAGATATAAGGGATAAAATTATATCTTTTGAATCAAAGGATGAAATAAATTTAGATAGATTATTAGAAAAGCTAGAGGTGGTGAAGAAAGGTGAGTAGCAAATTATATATTAACCGACTTTATATTGAAAATTTTAAAACCATCGATAAAGCAGTAATTTCATTTGAAAATCAAGACATTACGGTTTTAGATGGTCCAAATGGATTTGGTAAAACAACCATTTTTGACAGTATTGAACTCAAAAGCGTTTTTAGATGATATTGGTATTAATTATGATCAATATTTTAATAAGAAAAAGGAATTTGTTAGCGATCTAGAGGAAAAAACTATAAAGTTTATTTCAGACTTAGAATCCCGTAAGCAAAGCACAAAACAATTTACTATGGACAATTACAAATCATTACAAGAAATTTTTATTAATATCTTTAATTCGAATTCTAGATTAGTTAATGATATTGGTGTTGAAGATATAGAACACAAGAAGCTTTATATTGAACATACTTTCTATGAGCAATCTAACCAGTTTTTTAAAGAAGTACAAAAACTTACTGACACACGTGAAAAAATAAATTCATTATGTATAAATTTAGATAGGATTATTGCTGTTTATATAAAAAAAATAAACCAGCATAGAGGGAAAATGATTAATGATTTAGAAATACCTTTTTATATTTATAGCGGAAAAGTTATTCAAAATCACCAGCGGGGCATAGGTGTATTTATAAAAGAAGAGAAAAACGACAGTGATGAAGACACTGAAGTGAAAGCCATCAATTTTGTACCACCTGAAGAAACAGACCATGATATAGTCCATTCCTTTAGTTCAGGGCAACTATCAGCTACCGTACTTTCTCTCACCTTAGCTTTAAATAAAGTTTATAATCAAAGCGGGTTAAACACGATCCTAGTAGATGATCCAGCTCAGACGTTGGATGAAATAAATATGGCTTCTTTTGTAGAGTTACTTCGAAATGATTTTTTTGATAAACAAATCATTCTCTCTACTCATGAGGACAACATATCACTATACATGAGATACAAATTTGCAAAATATGGTTTGAGGGCAGCCAATATAAATGTAAAAGAAGAACTAAATAAATAGTTTTTAGAGAGGTATGAATTCTACGAATATTTTATAAGTAGAATTCATACCTTTTTACAAACCTAGATATAAAACGGGTAGTTCTTGATTTAAGAAAAAAATGAGGAGGGAATGTTAATGCAGATAGGGGAAGATTCACTATTAATAGATGCCGTAAGAGGAGCAGTTGACTCATATATTAGAATGATTAACGAAGCTGAAAGAGATAATCTTATTGGGAAAGCAATTATTAAGCCTGAATGGTACTATTATATTGACCCGGATAATGATGATTTTGTTATATTACTTGTAGTTAGAGGAGTTCAGGAAAAAGTGACGCTAAAAAAAGGCGAGTGGAAATCCTACCAAACCAATATGCTTGGAAATGAAAAATTAATGCAATTAGCGAATAGATTGAGTTAGTCAGTAAATATATTCTACTATAAAACCCAGTATAAATCCGTGTAAAAGGGTTTGCTTATGAGTGATAAACCCAACATACATTAATGTTGGATCAGAGAAATTCACACTTATTAGCATTTGAAATCATAAGTTAAATGAGCTTTTAAGAAGTCCCCTTTTGTCAGCAAAGAGAGTGAACATGACATATCGGATTGACTCATTTTCATTAACCAAGTTTCTAAACAGCCTCCAGCCCTTCCACTCTCCCTCGTCTCTTACCAACCACATAAACCACACAAGTAACAATAAAACAACTAAACCCCGGCGACCAACCATCCGGAATCACCAAATAAAACACCATCCCAATCCCCAAAACAACCAACGCCTCACGATTAAAATTAGACTCCCCACTCGCCAGCCTCACAAGCGCACTCTCAGAAATCCTCCCTTTCCTAATAACCAAATAATCAGCCACCACAATCGCCGATATCGGAATGATCAGGATCCCGAGATAAGAAATATACTCCTGCGCATTATAAACCAGCTGCGGAAAGGAACTTAAAATAATCCCTGCGACACTAAACAACAGTGCACTTTGAATCCGCGACAGGGACGGAAGTGCGTTAAGCAAACTGTATCCGCCCGTATACGCATTACTAAGATTAATAGATATCATAGACACCATCGCACAAGCCGTGATCACCAAGAGAAGCAGACTAGAGTCGGTCAGTTGACTCGCTGCCACAAATGGATTCAAATCTTTGAACAAGCTGGCACTCAATCCTCCAAGCAGTGCGGTCATCATGAATCCGACGACGTTTCCTGCATATAAGCCCCAGAATCCGTGGCGGTCGCTTTTGCTGTAGCGGGTGATGTCGGATGATGCGCTGACGCCTGAGATGTATTGGACGAAGACGAGGCTTGAGTAGAATAGGAACGTTCCGATGGAGAATGGTTCCTGGCCTTGGCTTAGTGTTGTGAGGGAATCGGCTCCTTTTGTTAGGAATAGGTACAGGATGATTCCCTGACCGATCACTAGTATCGGAATGAATAGTTTAGTAGCTTTCTTGACGGCTTCGAAGCCGATGAGGGCTAGAAGGGTCATGATGATAGCCAGTCCAATGGCAACAGGAATGAATGGAATTGTATAGGGTGTTACTTTTTCCACCATGGAGATGATGACGAAGGTTCCTCCGATGGTTTGGACGCTGAACCAGTAGAGGGACGTCAGGGACCGGATGGGGGATGCGATGAGCATCGACAGCCGGGTTCCGATGATGGATCGCAGGACGTATTGGGCGGGCAGGCCGTAGCGGGAGCCCGGAAGAGAAAGGAATGATACGAATAGGAAGGCGACGCTTGCTCCAAGTACGGTGGAGATGAAGGCTGCCTGAAAGGATAATCCCCCTTCAAGGACGGCCAGAGCCGGGATGAGGAAGTTTCCTGCGTTCACGGAGAAGGCGAGCTGTATGATGAAGTATTCGATCCATGTAGTTGATTTTAATTGTGGTGGGACCTTTTCTAGTCCGAGTCTTTCGATCATGGGTTGTTTCATGGAATAATCTCCTTTGGGTATACTAAGATGCATCGTTTCTATTTTAAAGAATTTTTGGAAAAAAGCGAAGAAATAATCATTAAAATTTTTAAAGAAAAATAGAGATATTTCCTTATTTATTTGTTAGAATGTAAGTGCTTACAGGGTGAGTAATTGCCCTTCGCTATTATAGATGAATAGTGTTATATTTAGGAAGTAAATGCTCCAAGGAGCAATAGTGCATTTAGGAGGTTGGCTTAGTATGCGTATTGGTGTACCAACGGAAATTAAAAATAATGAAAATCGGGTGGCTATGACTCCCGCAGGTGTTGTGAATCTGGTTCTTTTTGGACATGAGGTTTACATTGAATCAGGAGCTGGATTGGGCTCAGGATTCACAGACGAAGATTACGTAGCAGCAGGTGGACACATCGTTGATTCTGCAGCGGAAGCATGGTCCATGGACATGGTCATGAAGGTAAAAGAGCCACTTCCAAGTGAGTACTCTTATTTCCGAGAGGGACTTATCTTATTTACATATTTACATCTTGCTCCAGAACCTGAATTAACGAAAGCATTAATCGATAATAAAGTGATCGGAATCGCGTACGAAACGGTTGAACTGAATCGTGCCCTTCCATTATTGACTCCAATGAGTGAAGTGGCTGGACGTATGGCGACTCAAATCGGTGCACAGTTCTTAGAGAAGATCCACGGTGGTAAAGGTGTATTACTTTCAGGTGTCCCTGGGGTTCGCCGCAGTAAAGTAACGATCATCGGTGGAGGAGTTGCCGGTACGAACGCAGCGAAAATGGCTGTCGGTCTCGGTGCCAACGTAACGATCCTTGACCTTAACCCGGATCGCCTTCGTCAGCTTGATGATATCTTCGGTAGCGACGTAACAACGCTTATGTCCAACCCATTAAATATCGAACAAGCTGTAAGAGAAGCGGACCTTGTCATCGGAGCTGTTCTGATTCCAGGAGCGAAAGCACCTAAATTGGTAACAGAAGACATGATCAAAGCGATGACGCCAGGATCTGTTGTAGTCGATATCGCCATCGACCAAGGTGGAATCTTCGAAACAACGGACCGCATCACGACTCATGACGATCCAACTTACGTGAAGCACGGCGTTGTACATTATGCCGTTGCCAACATGCCTGGTGCCGTACCTCGTACGTCTACTATCGCACTTACAAACGTAACAGTACCTTACGCGGTTCAAATCGCAAACAAAGGCTACAAAAAAGCGTGCTTAGACAACGAAGCGCTATTAAAAGGTATCAACACGTTGAACGGATATGTGACATACCAAGCTGTAGCCGAAGCACACGCTGTAGACTACTCAGATACAAGAACACAATTAGAGCAACAATAACACCACGAAGCCGACTGCATGGGAATGTTCAGTCGGCTTTTTTTTATGTAAATATAGGAGAGATTTTTAAGCCCTCAGTGTTATGTCCTTATGGTGATTGGAGTGCAATACTTTACATAAAAAAATGAGGTATACAGAAAAAGCCACATCCTGAAATGTGGCTTTTTCTGTATATCTTACTCTATTCGAGATTAGCGTGTTTTCCATACATTTTAGTAGAATCCAACCCTTTTTTCTCCATGAAGCGCAGGATGATGGCATCATAAAATAACAACATCGTTTGCTCAAATAGAGAGCCCATTGGCTGGATCGTTTTGTAATCACCTTCGGACTGGTCTTTCGTTACTCCTGGTAATGTAACGGTCAGATCAGCTAATTCTCCAATGGTTGATTCAGGAGAAATGGTTATTGCTGCGACGGTACCTCCCAAGCTTTTAGCTTTTTCAGCAATGGCCACTAACGTTTTGGTTTCTCCTGAGCCTGATCCAATGATTAATAGATCATCCTTTTCTAAGTTGGCTGTTACTGTTTCCCCAACGACATAGGCATCAATCCCCATGTGCATCATACGCATCACAAAAGATTTCCCCATCAATCCAGATCTGCCAGCACCAGCGACAAAGATTTTCTTGGATTCTAGAATCAGGTTTACTAATTTCTCTGCCTCTTCATCAGAGATTAAGTGCACTGCTTGTCTTAATTCTTCAACGACTTTGGCTAAATATTGAGTAGACTTCATCGTTTCATTACCCTTGGTGAATTAATTCCTGCATTTCACGTGCAGTCGCTCGTTTATCTTCTTTGCTTGTAATCCCGCCACCTACAATGATGAGGTCAGGCTGTTCTTTAATAACTTCCGGTAGTGTTTCTAATTTGATTCCACCGGCAATGGCAGTTTTGGCATTTTTTACAACGTTTTTGATCGTGTGTAGATCTTCAAAGGAATTTTTTCCTACAGCTTGCAGATCATAACCTGTGTGTACACAGATATAATCGGCACCAAGTTCGTCCAATTCTTTCGCACGGGCTGCAACGTCTTTCACGGCGATCATATCAACAAGGATTTGTTTCCCTTGTTTTCGGGCTTCTTCTACTGCGCCTTTGATTGACTCGTCTTCTGCCGTTCCAAGAATCGTAATGATGTCAGCACCCGCAGCAGAGGCTTGGCTTACTTCATATCCAGCTGCATCCATAATTTTTAAGTCAGCTAATACGGTTAAGTCAGGGAATGCTGCTTTTACTTCTTTCACTGCTTTTAGGCCTTCATTGATCACCACGGGTGTACCAATTTCTACAACATCAATATATTCTTCTACCTCTTTTACTAATGCAATGGCTCCTGGAATATCCACAAGATCTAATGCTAATTGTAACTTCATCTATATTCGCTCCTTATAATAAATTTTAATTGGTTATGCTAAGTGTTGTCATGAGAATGTATTTACTCACTAGCATGTTGTTTAGTATAATCAGTATGTAAATAAATTTAAAGTACGCACTTTTATCGCATATAGTGACAAAAAGTATACTATTGGATGAAATAAAGGGAGTTGACGTAAATGCCAAATTTAGGAGAGAAAAATTTTAACTGTGAGAAAGAATTAACGCTCGCAGTAATCGGTGGTAAATGGAAAATGTTAATTTTATGGCATCTAGGCAAGGAAGGAACGAAACGATTTGGTGAATTAAAGTCCCTTATGCCGGGAATTACCCAAAGAATGCTTGTAAACCAATTACGCGAACTTGAAGATCATTTAATCGTACACCGAGAAGTTTATCCTGTAGTCCCGCCTAAAGTTGAATACTCACTTACCGAGCATGGTGAAAGACTTTTACCGATTTTAGAGGCTATGTATGAGTGGGGCAAAGATTATGTCGAGAATGTATTGGAAAAGGAAACGGATGATCAATCAGCTGTAAAATAGAAAATCTCACTTACCAAGGGTTAACCTTGGTTTTTTTAATACTGTTTTTTTATATGAGTAGAGACTACAACTTAATTGCCACTACTCGCTTATTTTTATAAAATTGGGGTATAACATAAAGTAGCATACGAGAGTAAGGAAAATAGATAAGTTTATTTGGAGGAGATGCAAAATGAAGATTTCATACCATGGACATTCAGTAGTGAAAATCGAAACAAACGGAAAAACGATTTTAATCGATCCCTTTATCAATGGAAACGAACTGACGGATCTTAAAGTGGATGACGAGAAACCCGATGTGATCATCCTTACACACGGTCACAACGATCACGTAGGTGACACCGTCGAGCTTGCGAAAAAGAATGATTCGTTGGTAATCGCCAACCATGAACTGGCAACATACTTAAGCTGGCAATTAGTGAAGACCCATCCGATGCATGTCGGGGGAGCGTATGAATTTGACTTCGGAAAAGTGAAATTCACACAGGCTTTCCACGGCTCAGGTCTAATTACGGACGGCAATGAAATTATCTATATGGGAATGCCTGCGGGAATCCTCTTGATGATCGAAGGGAAAACAATTTTCCATGCTGGGGACACAGGCTTATTCTCAGATATGAAGCTGATCGGGGAGCGTCATCCGATCGATCTAGCCTTCCTTCCAATCGGAGATAATTTCACGATGGGACCTGAGGACGCGGCAACGGCTGCAAGCTTCTTAAAAGCGAAGAAAGTCGTGCCGATCCACTATGATACATTCCCGCCAATCAAGCAGGATCCGCATAAATTCATCGACATGCTCGAGGATTCTGAAGGACAAGTCATGAAGGCTGGAGATGTAATCGAATATTAAAAAGGTATGGGTGATGCATTTGCATCACCCTTTTTCTCATGTTTACACAATATCCTCCACTCTCTCGCATATACATGATACAAGCCTAGAGAGGAGGAAGAACGTTTGAAACAACGATACATCTTATGTTTACTCTTAGCAGGAGCATTTATCTATTATGGAGCTCCCCGCATGTCCATTTTTGCAGAAGGTCTTGAAGGGATCTTCGCCATCGGCTGGCTCGTACTCGCCACGTTTGTGGTAGCCGGAAACCTCGCAGCCCTTCTTTACACGCCTAAAGGAACAAGTAAGGGCAAGAAGTTGAAATCGAAGCCGGTGCGGAAAGTGAGATCAAGGTCGTATGGATAAATTTTTTAAGAAAGTGGTGTTTGTTTAAGGTGAACCTCTCAAGTTGATTGGAGCGAGCACCTGGAGCGGAAATCAACCTGCACTCTCTCTGTACAAAAGCATCAAAGTTCTCCCAATCAATGGGGCTTACACCAAAGTAAGCCCCGATTAAATTGAAACACCACGCTTTTCACATTATAATAAACATATGAAGCAGGACGTTATAAAGAAGGGTGAAAAGCTTGGCTACTAAACACGAACAAATATTAGACTACATAGATACCTTGCCAGTCGGTGAAAAAATCTCCGTCCGCCAAATTGCAAAAGCACTGAACGTGAGTGAAGGCACCGCGTACAGAGCGATTAAAGATGCGGAAACCAAAGGATATGTCAGTACCATCGAGCGGGTTGGTACGATCCGGATCGAACAAAAGAAGAAAGACAACATCGAAAAGCTCACCTATGCAGAAGTGGTCAATATCATTGATGGACAAGTTTTGGGTGGAAGAACGGGACTACATAAAATGCTCAATAAGTTCGTCATTGGAGCGATGAAGCTTGAAGCCATGATGAGATACACGGAAGCGGGGAACCTGTTGATCATCGGGAACCGGACCCAGGCCCATGAGCACGCACTGAGAGCCGGGGCAGCCGTTCTGATCACCGGGGGATTCGATACAGAAGATCATGTCAAGAAGCTTGCAGACGAGCTCGAACTTCCGATCATTTCTACTTCCTACGACACCTTTACAGTGGCGACCATGATCAACAGGGCGATTTATGACCAGCTGATCAAAAAGGAAATCGTATTGGTGGAAGATATTTTAACAAAAGCGGATGACACGGCTTACCTGCATATTAATGATACGTTGGAGGAATGGTACGAAAAAAATCAATATACATTCCACAGCCGTTTCCCGGTTGTCGATAACAATCTGAAAGTGCATGGCATGGTCACATCAAAAGACGTCATGGGGCAGGAAAAATATACGGGCATCGATAAGATCATGACCAAACAACCGATCACCGTCAGCCCGAATACAAGCGTTGCCTCAGCCGCCCATATCATGATCTGGGAAGGAATCGAATTACTCCCCGTCGTCAATGAACAAAACAGGCTCCAGGGAATCATAAGCCGTCAGGACGTATTGAAGGCACTGCAAATGATCCAAAGGCAGCCACAGGTCGGGGAAACGATTGATGATTTGATCAGTAACGGAGTAGAAGCAGCCGCTGAGAAGAAAGGCGATAAAGAAGTCTACCTTTTTGCGGTGACTCCTCAGATGACCACGGGAATTGGTACGATCTCGTATGGCGTCTTCACGACACTCATGACAGAAGCGGCCAATCGTTCATTGAAGCCCTTCAAAAAAGGCGATATCGTCATCGAAAACATGACCATCTATTTCATCAAGCCTGTCCAAATGGAGAGCATGCTCGAAATTCACCCAAAAGTGCTCGACGTCGGAAGAAAATTTGGTAAAGTGGATGTAGAAGTATATTGTGAAGGTGTAATGGTCGGAAAATCCCTGATGATTTGCCAGCTAATTGATCGTCATTAGTTCACTTTATTAACAACCCAAGTAAATGTAGTGATTAGTATGTATTTGGAAGTATTAGTTAAACAGATAATACTAATGTTGATTGGAGCGGAAGATGCTCGACTCCTGCGGGAATAGCGGGAAAGTTGAGACCCCGCAGGGCAAAGCCCGAGGAGGCTCAACTCACGCCCCGCGGAAAGCGAGCATCTGGAGCGGAAATCAACCACTACTCGCTCATTAAAAAGTACCAACAAACAAAAAAAGACTAGATAATCCATCTAGTCTTTCGTACCTTATTGGTTATCCAGTTCTTTAGCTTCCCTCTGAGCATAAGGAAGCACATGCTTGTACAGCTTATACCCAGCCCAGCAGCTTCCAAGTCCAATCAGGATGAAAAGACCGCCAATAAAATATGTCAGCGTTCCAGGGAATAAAAACAGCTGATTGATTCCAAACAAGGCAACAAATAGCCCTAGTGCGATGCTTGCCTTCGCCGATAACCATTTCTTTTCCATTGGTCGATTCGTTCGAACCTGTCTGATTTTATAAAAGACATAAAACGTGAATGTTACGACAATCAGTAGTGCGAGAAAATACATAGTTTTGTCCTCCATCGTTGACTTCTCTCGCTACTATTTTACAGATATCAGGACAGAATGCCAAATAAAAAATCCACTACAAAGGAGATTCCCATGAAAGAACAAATACTGGAACTCATCAAACAATATGAAACCATCATCGTACATAGACATGTTCGCCCGGATCCTGATGCATACGGCTCCCAGGGAGGACTGGTGGAAATGCTGAAAACGTCCTTCCCGGATAAAAAGATATATGCCGTCGGGCAAGAAGATGAAAGTCTTCATTATTTAAAACGCCTGGATGTCATTGAAGACCATGTGTTCGAAGGAGCTTTAATCATCGTTTGCGATACGGCGAATGAAGAACGGATCTGTGACCGTCGTTATAAGTTAGGGGATAAGCTCGTGAAAATCGATCATCACCCCAATGAAGATGCATACGGAGACTATTTATGGATCGATACATCCGCAAGCTCAGTAAGCGAAATGATTTATGAATTCTACTTGTTCGGTAAGGATAAAGGACTCACGCTATCCGATGAGGGCGCAAGACTTTTATTTGCCGGGATTGTAGGGGACACGGGAAGATTCCTTTATCCGAGTACAACCCAGAATACGTTTGATATTGCAGGCGAATTGATTCGCTTTGATTTTGACCGTAATGAACTATTCAATAAAATGTACGAGATCGATGCCAATGTCATCAAGCTGCACGGATATGTCCTTCAAAACTTTGAAATGGACGGGGATGGCTGTGCAAGCATGATCATGACGAAAGAAATTCTTGAAGAGCATCAGGTCATTCCTTCAGAAGCGTCTTTACTGGTCAGTACATTGGGGAACGTAAAAGGCATCAAAGCGTGGGTCTTCTTCATTGAAGAAAGTGATCAAATCAGGGTCCGTCTGCGTTCAAAAGGACCGGTCATCAACACCATCGCCAAAAAATACAACGGCGGCGGGCATCCATTGGCTGCAGGGGCTTCGATTTATTCATGGGAAGAAAAAGAAGAAGTGATGAAAGATTTAAGAGAAGTGTGCAGGAATCATCGATAAGTCTTAAGAGGAGCTGGCAGATGCCGGCTCCTCTATTTAATGTTCTAAAAATCGCCCACTTCAAATTTAATTGGGGTGTAAGTGGTTCGTACAGTATAAACCTGTTCAAGCTCCGGTCCATTGACTGGAGTGTTTTTTTGTTCTTCCCCTGTAAAATAGGCTTTTTTATCAGTAACAATACCCAGCAAGATCACATAAATTGTTTGGGAGTGTTCACATTTTAGTGAATGTACCTAAATGACAGAAATTTTTTCTTAGAAAGCTCAATTGTTTTTGTTCCTTATTGAGAGTGACATTGGGTAATTTTTTGGGGAGGTAATGAAATTGATGAATCATTTTCACAATGAACTTCAAAATCTGAATGTAGGTGATTTCCAGGCAACACAGCCTGTTTCATGGGATCAAAACATGTATGATCCGAATGACGAACGACTCTTTCTTGGATTTGGAGGCTGTTTCGGCGTTGGTTTCTCATGCTTCTTTAGCTGTTTTGGTTGTGGTGGCTGTGGTGGATGCTTCCGTTGCGGCGGGTGCGGAAGATGCGGCGGAGGTGGCCGGTGTGGCGGCTGCGGCAGATGTGGACGATGCGGCCGTTAATCAGCTTTTAGAATTTCGTGTTCAACATGATCCCTGTACGAGTCAGTGCAGGGGTCTTTTTTTATACATAAGGGACAAAGTGAGACTCATACGATGATAATGATAGTCACATTAGCGGGTGTAAGGAGGAGCGCTATGGAAAAATTGGACCCTTCTATGCGTTTAAAAGTAATGAGGGATACGTTTTATCTCCCTGAACCAAACAGCGGTGTTTTCTTTAGGAATAACCAATGCTCTTTCCGCATGGAGGGAAGTGGAATTGATCAATGGGTTGAGAAGCTGCTTCCGATGTTCAATGGGGAGTACTCCCTTGAGTATTTGACGAACGGACTGCCTGTACCTTATAAAAACAGGGTCATGGAAATAGCAGAGGTTTTGCATAAAAATGGATTTGTTCGGGACGTAAGCAAGGATCTGCCACACCAGCTGCCCCAACATGCAGTGGAAAAATTCGCATCACAGATTGAATTTGTCGATAGTTTGGCAGGTTCGGGCGCATCAAGGTTTGAAACCTACCGCGGGGCCAATGTCCTGGCAGTGGGGTCTGGTCCTTTTCTGACTTCACTCGTTTCATCGCTGATTGAATCGGGATTGGCTAAGCTGCAGGTGCTCTTGACCGATGAGGTACCGACGAATAGAGGCCGGCTGCAGGAACTCGTGGAACATGCGCGTAAAACGGATCCGGAGGTAGAGCTCCAGGAAGTCGGATTCAGTGAAGACGGATGGCGGGAGACCCTGAAGCCCTTCGATTCCATTTTATATGGTAGTCAAAACGAAAACCTTGAGGAATTGGAGCTCATTCATGCCATTTGCCGGGCTGATAAGAAGTTGTTTATTCCGGCGATTTGCAACAGGCAGACAGGAATCGCAGGACCCATCATCCACCCTGATTCCGAGGCGGGTTGGAAATCTGCTTGGAGGCGCATTCACACTACAGCCTTACGAAAAGAAGATCAGGTTTCGATCGAATCGGCGATCCCTGGAGCGATGCTTGCGAACATAGTCGTCTTTGAACTATTCAAAGAGATAACGGGAGTGACAAAATCAGATCAGCGAAATCGAATCTTTCTGCTGGATACAGAAACGCTTGAAGGAAGCTGGCATTCCTTTTTACCTCATTCCTTGGAGATTGGATATTCAGGAGCTGAAGGTGTTCAGAATGTGGAAACACGGATAGAACAGGTTTCAGAAAGATCTGACCCTGAAAAAGTGTTGTATCTCTTTACTCTGCTGACGTCTAAAGAGACGGGGATTTTTCATGTGTGGGAAGAAGGAGATACGAAGCAGCTGCCATTGGCTCAATGCCGTGTCCAGCCGGTCGATGTCCTGTCCGAGGGCCCTGCCGAACTGTTGGATGAGGTGATCTGCAGTGGCTTGACCCATGAAAAAGCACGCCGGGAAGCAGGGTTAAGGGGGATAGAGAGATACGCTTCAAGATTGGCCAGTTTGATCGTTCCTCGAGAGACGGGTGAATATATGGCCACCTGCACAGGAGCGACGTTTGCAGAATGCGTCGGCCGCGGTCTTCGGGAGTGTTTGACTGATGGGCTGAGGAAAAGAGAATCGGTTCAAAGCAGCACGATTTCCCGTCTTGAATTGGATAGGATTGAGGATGAAACATGCCGGTATTATTTACAGGCACTGACCACCATGCAAGGAAAGCCGGAAATCGGATTAGGGGAGGATTTGGCTGGATTTCCTGTCGTCTATGTTCGTGGAAGGAATGGCTGGTATGGGAATACCGATTTCACGATCACCATGGCACTGAGGCACTCTCTTAAGCATGCACTCTTTCAAGCCCAGAACGATAAGGAGGCTTTCGACGCAAAACCGGTTGTTGTTGCAATAGAGCAAGGAAAGCCAGAAAAAATCACCATTCCAGCCAGTGAAGACACACCCCAGCCCCTGAAAGAAGCAATCGAAACCTTAAAAAGGAATCAGAAGCAGGTAGTGGTATTTGAACTGAATATTGAGCCCGTTTTTAACCAGGAGCTCGGAGGCGTGTTTGGTGTGCTGCTGCGAGAGGAGGAAACCTGATGAATTCTTTCGTGGTGATTGTGGGGGATGGGCTGCTTGCGGACCTTGTATGTTCACAAATTTCAGCGCGGTATCCCGTTTTCCGGCAAGAAAACGTTGAGAAAAAGTTCCCGGCACAGACAGATTTGGTACTGACACTTGATGATACATGGAATCCGGCTGTGCATCAAATGGCGGAAGAAGTGATGCGGCAGTCGTCTATCCCATGGCTGAGAGGCTTTGTTTCGTTTGGAGAGGGAATCATCGGCCCACTGGTTCATCCGAACACACCAGGATGCTCACAATGTGCCGATTTGAGACGTCTCCTTGGAGGAAAGGAACGGAATGAGATGCGGGAGGTACAGGAAAAACTCGCTGAAGACGGTGGAATCTCGAAAGATCCATGGGCTTCGAATACCGGGTTAGTGCATATGACTCATATCATCGCAGCAGAAGTTGGCCGGGTCCTTGAAGGTGCAAAGCCACATTCCAAAGGACAGGTATGTTTAACCGACTTGAAAACATTGAACAGCTCCTGGCATTCCTTCGTTCCCGACTCATTATGCCATAATTGCAGCCCGATACCGGACGATTCGCCGGAGTTAGCTCGTGTTTCCCTCAAGCCCAGCCCGAAGATCCATGCCGGCAGTTTCCGCTGTACCCCCCTGGATGAACTGAAGAACGTCCTGATAAAAGACTATCTGGATAATCGGACCGGACTTTTCAACAGCAAGATGTATGACCTGGTGACGCCATTTGCAGATGCGAGTGTCAATATGCCGATGTTCTCCGGAGATGAAGGGACGGCCGGACGGACACAAGTCTACTCAGACAGCGAGCTGACAGCCATTCTTGAAGGATTGGAGCGTCACTGCGGCCTGGAGCCCCGGGGCAAACGGACAGTCGTCCATGATAGCTACCGACAGTTGGAGGAGCATGCACTGAATCCGCTGAAGGTCGGCGTCCACACCGAAGAAGAGTACGCGATGCCAGGTTTTCCATTTGAAAAGTTTGACCCTGACAGGGCTATTGACTGGGTGTGGGGTTATTCACTCATCGAAGAACGTCCGATTCTCGTCCCTGAGCTCCTTGCCTATTACAGTCTGGGCTGCAGCTCATCCGGTTTTGTTTATGAAACGTCCAATGGCTGTGCACTTGGAGGAAGCAGGGAGGAAGCGATTTTTTACGGAATCATGGAGGTGGTCGAACGGGACTCGTTCCTTTTGACTTGGTATGCCGAGCTCAACCTGCCGCGTCTTGATCCTCTTACATCAGGGGACGAGGAGCTGCAGTTAATGATCGAACGGATGAGGGCGGTCGCAGGGTATGATCTCTATTTATATAACTCCACCATGGAGCACGGAATTCCAAGCGTCTTTGCGATGGCCAAGAACAGGAAGGATAAGGGGTTGAATCTGATCCTCGCGGCAGGTGCCCATCTGGACCCAGTGAGAGCGGCAAAAAGCGCGATTCAGGAGCTCGCCGGGATGATGCTGAATCTGGATGAAAAATTGGAGAAGAACAAGGCGAATTATGAAAAAATGCTCGAAGATGATTCTCTAGTAAGGCAGATGGATGATCACGGCATGCTGTATGGATTGCCCCAGTCCGAGGAACGTTTCACCTTTTTACAGGATGACAGCCGACCTTCGCGAAGTTTCCAGGAGGAATTCAACTGGAGATCTCATCACACAGATCTGACGGATGACCTGAAGGACATTCTTGAAAGATTCCGAACCCGGAACCTTGATGTCATTGTGGTTGATCAAACCGCCCCAGAACTTGAAAAGAACGGACTATACTGTGTGAAAGTGTTGATTCCCGGCATGCTTCCCATGACATTCGGGCATCATCTCACCCGTCTGACAGGATTGGAAAGAGTCCTTAACGTCCCGGCGGAACTGGGATATGCCGACCGGCCATTGATCTATGAGCAGCTTAATCAAAAACCGCATCCGTTTCCTTAAGGTACTAGGAGGTAAGGAGGATGAGTCTGGAAGAATTTTTACACAATCTGCAATGTAATATCAATCGGGCCAATCAGCCAAACTGGGAAGTGGACTGGGAGGATGCCCCTCTCCCTTACAAGCTTTACCGGGGGCTGCGGGTTGTGCCATTGTCTTTGGAAGTACCTGTGTCACTGTTCGAGAGCCAGCCGCCGTCAACACCCGATTTAGAAAGAATCGGGCATTTTCTCTGGTATGTCTATGGCATCACCGGGGTAAGCCAGTCGGTGGATCCCGATGACTCCGAGCATCGGGAGTCTTACCCCATCCACTCCTATCGGCGGTTTGCTCCATCAGGAGGGGCGCTGTATCCGAATGAACTATATATCTATTTAAAGTTGGATGATTTGCCCGATGGAATTTACCATTATGATGTCGCCCACCATCGCCTCGTCCTGCTCCGGGAAGGGAATGTCGATTCGTACTTAGAACGGACATTTGGCAATCGCTGCGAGATTTCAACGTGTTTCGGCGCAGCCTTTGTTTCCACACGATTTTGGAAAAACTTCTTTAAATACAATAACTTTGCCTATCGGCTGCAGGGATTGGATGCCGGCGTCCTGATGGGGCAGCTGTTGGAGACGGCCAAACGGTTTGGATTCGAGTCAGGGGTATATGTTCAATTTCTGGATTCAGCGATCAATCGTTTACTTGGACTGACCGAGGAAGAGGAAAGCGTCTATTCCGTCATCCCGCTTTCAGTTGCTGCAACGAATTGGGCTGGAAACGGGAAAGGAGTGGAACGGGCATTCACCGCTAAAGAAGTATGCAGGGAGCTACCTGCTATTTCTGTGGAACTCTACGAAAAGTCTGAAAGAATTAGAGAGTTTCCTATGTTACTGGCAGCGAATGAAGCTTCTAAAATCGATTCAACCGGCGATTTTCAGAAACTCGGAAACCAACCGGCTTTTAGAAACGGAGAAAAAGAAATTCATCTGCCGGAGATCGAACCATTCTCCAATGATTTTGTTGAGATATGCAAAAATCGTTATTCCCCCGAAATGGATTTTGTCATGGGGAAGGTCAGTCAGCAGAGGCTTTCGACTATATTGAAAAAAGCCACTCAGTCCTACTCTTTTCGAAGTGACATCGACGAAGTTCCTTACGGAGATGAATCCCGTGTTTCGATTTTTGGCTGTTTATATAATGTGGAAGGCGTACCCAATGGCGCATACGAATATGATAGTGGCCGCCATTCATTACGGGAAATCAGCACAGGAGATTATCGTCTTCAGCTTCAATCGGGTCTGTCCCTTGATAACGTCAATTTGCTTCAAGTGCCGTTGTGCCTTCATATCATTGGAAACAAAGATTACTATCAAGCCCTGGGATACAGAGGCTACAGGATCATGCAAATGGAAGCAGGAATGCTTGTACAGCGCCTGCTTTTAGCCTCGTCTGCGGTCGGGTTAGGCGGACACCCGCTTCTTGGGTTTGATACGGCATTGACGGATAGAATGTACAAACTAGATTCAAAGGGTCAAACGACCTTGATTCAAATACCGATCGGACCATTTCGGGAGCGGGCTTGGATGAGGGGAAGTTTGATGAGTTGAGGAGGGGGGGCAATGGGGACGGGGTCACTTGGCTTTTAAAAGGAGCCTCGGTTTGATTCTTACAGATAAAGAAAATTCGATATTTTGGCACGATGATCGAATTTCTCGCATGAATGCATCTGAAACTCGCACGATTATTACGGAAGCCGCATGATTTTTCCAAATCCCGCACGTTAATTGTAAACCACGCATGAATCTTCGCTATACCCCTTTTCGAGGGGATAAGATGGAAGGACTGAAGGGTTGGAAAAGACTATTTTGAGGAAAAACTTTCAAAAAACGTCCCTTGTGCAGGCCATGGGGCGTTTTTTTGATGAAAATGAGGACGTTCCCCACTCGACTCGGATAGGAACGTCTCCAGTTAACCCTTGTTCAGTTAGAGGGCCATTTAATTGAGTAAGGGTATTGTGAATATTTGAAATTAACGGATAATAGTTGTTGAAGAACATGAGAAATAAGATGAAGCAACAAAACTTCTTAATGACTTCTTCAGGTATTTTAGGTTCGTAGGATCAACAACAGAATGATGCAAGTTAAGGAAAAAAGCGATAGGGCTAAGTGTTGTTTTCTTCAACCATTGAGATTATTCAAAAGGATAGAAGGGGGGAGAATGGATGGATCAGAAAAATATTAAATATCGAGTCTATACAAATTGGGCTAAATTTCTTGGATGTAACTATTCAGAATTGCTTGTTCCTAAAGTAAGTGTAATCCAGCATTCCGAGAGTTTAAATGGATATAATGGGTTTTACTGTTTCAACAATGGAACCTCATGTATGATATCCGCTCCTGTTAAATATGTGGGGAAGTTAGACAAAGCGGTAAGTGGACTTACACCCAACCAAGCATTTGATGCTGAATTGCTTGGTCATTCAATTGGTGATCAACATAAAAAAATCATTGGACCAGCCTTTCAAGGATATATAGATAATACTTCAGTTCTTCAAGCATCTTCTTCATCAGTGGTAGAGTATAAAACTGAACAGCACAGAACTTTACTTAAGGAATTGCGCGACTCATGTTCAGAAACTGATTGGCAACACAGTTCCATAGACGAGCAGAAGAGTCCCATTCTATTAAAGATACTTAACAAAAAAATAGTCGCAGCAGGTTCTTGGAGAAAAGGTGAGTCAGGTTTTTTTAGTATCGGGATCATTAGCCATCCTGCACATAGAGGTAAAGGACATGCAAAATCAGTTGTAAATGCCCTCACAAAGCGAGGATTATCCCGTGGTGCAACGATGCACTATCAAACTCTTGAATCAAATACCTCATCGGTTGCCATTGCTCATTCATTAGGATATGAGCGTTTAGGGAGGACCTTGGCTATTAGAATGAGTTAATGGACTTTAGTTATTCCAATATTCCATTATTGGGCAGGTTAATGGAATAAAGCCTATTAGTATAAAAAATGTTCGTATGGTAAGAACTGATAAAAAAGTTACCAAAAGGGTGGAAAAATGGAAAACTACACTAATGATAATACTGCTAGAAGATATAGAGCCCACGTTAGTATTCTTGGTACCACATAAATACACCTTAGAAACCCCTACATAATTGCTTGGTGGAGTGCAGCTTTTCCTGGTTTCGGGCATCTTCTGCTATCGAAATACCTTAGAGGATTTGTACTGTTCATTTGGGAAGTTATTGTTAATTTACAAGCCAACGTTAATTTAGCAATGATTTACTCTTTCAAGGCGAAATTGAAAAAGCAAAAGAAGTATTGGATACCCGCTGGTTATTGATTTATATACCAGTATATATATTTGGTATCTGGGATAGTTATCGGACAACTGTTGATATGAATAATATTTTTATATTGGCCTACCGTGAAGAACATCAGTTCAATTCCTTTAGTATCGGGGCGTTAGAAATTAATTATTTGGATAAGAGAAATCCTGTTATGGCTGTCCTGTGGTCAGCATTTGTACCTGGCTTAGGGCAATTATATATACACAGGATAGTGACAGCCTTCTTTGTCATCATCTGGGCTGTGCTCTTCTTTTATTATTCTCACGGATTGGAAGCAATTTCAAATTTATTTTCAGGAGAGATAAAACAGGCAACAGCAGTATTAGAACCGCAATGGTTATTGTTTTTTCCTTCTCTGTATGGGTTTGCTATTTATGATTCCTATATGAACACCGTGGAAAATAATAAGTTATACCATAAAGAACAACGCAAATATTTTTTGGAGAAGTACCAATCTCCATCTTTTATGGTACTAAAGGGACAGAAGGTGAAGTAAACATTGCAGCTCTTTTCAACATTCGAACATACCGTTCATATAGAACTGGCAGTTGCCACTTTGGAGAAAAAAGGTATTGCCAGTAAGAATATATTTATCGTTCCTTTAGATAACAACACGGAAGAGCGTAAGGTATTCGATAATATTCACCGCTCTGATGGAACTTTCATTGATTGATGTGGGAGCTGCACTAGCAACAGCTTTTTCAGTAATTGGTGCAAGCGTGGGATTTAAACTAGAATGGGGACCAATCTACTGGGGGTTAATTGGAGCAGCAGTAGGATTTCTGGCGGGTTTTGCTATTCGTCTTTTTACAGAAAAAGTGATAAAAAAGAGAAGAAGATTAATGAAAGGCTTTCATTCAGAGTTAATCTTGATAGTTGACTGTGAAGATTCTGAAGGGGAGTTAGTGGAGAATATATTGTTCAGCCACTATGCGTTAGGGGTGGCTAAAGTAAAGAAATCATACGATGTTCCATTATAGGGGGCGTTAATTCAAGAAAGATAAACGCTTTTTTAATGAATTTATTAAAAGGTGTAGCAGGCTCGTGGAAGAAGGTAATTAAAGACCGCAACGGAAGAACCGTTGGAATATAAAGGAATTGGCACTTTTTTATCATTAATGGGCTACTTGCAGGATTGAGTCCATTATGGATTGCTTCTAATTACTTTGCGGACCGTGAGTCAAGGAAACTGTCTCCTTGGTTCTTCGCCTTCTATATACGCTTAGAATCAGTCCTGCGGATATCATCTCCAGCAATATATGTGAACCTCCATAACTCATGAATGGCACGGAAACACCAGTGAGTGGAGATAAACCGAGATTCGTCAGTAGGCTTAGTATAAACTGAGCTGAAAAGACTGCAGCCAATCCTGTAATAAGAAATTTGCCATAAGGTGAATTCACACTTTTAGCGGTAATCGATATTCTACAAATAAAAAATATAACCAGGGATAAAGCCGTGATTGCGGCTAACCACCCAAACGAATAGATGATGAATGACAAAATGAAATCTGTATGGACCTCAGAAATGATTCTTGGGGTCACCTTTAGGGCACTTCCTATAAAATAAGCCTCTCCTATTTTATGATTTGTATAGGAGCTAACCATGGAATAATTATGATAATCCAACAAGTTCCAGATGGGCCATATAGAAGCAGTAAGGGTAAACGCTATAGTTTGCTTAAGGCTGGACCTTGACGTATGCATGATTGCTGCGCAGACAATGATGCTAATAATAGTAGCTGCGAAGGCTCCTGTAGTCGCCAATAAGACGATAGGTGTTGACATAATACCTATTCCAAACCAAGATTTTCGATTATCATTCCAATCCCAGGAATGAAAGATTCCTGCAAGAGCAATGACCAGTAGGAATGGAGTGATCTCAGTGAAATTAATAGTGGCAAAACCTACATTTAAAAATGGTACATCATCGACTCTAACTCCGATGAGAACGGTCAATAAGAGTATGAGGATTGTTGCCGCATAGAAGTGCTTGGAGTATTTCATCAATCTTCTGTAATCAAGCATAAATAGGCTTAGCATGAGCACGACACCCAACACGTAGAAGCCAAGACTTTTATTGAAAACTTTCAGTTCTTGAAGCTCTGTAAAAGCCGAATGAAATTGCAAATAATACATAACCAGCAGCCCAAATAGAGAAGCTGTCAGCACTGGCAGCAAGGTTTTCACATCCATTGGTGCTTTATGTGTTTTGTTAAGCTGCTTTCCCAAAACTCCTGCATCTCCCATACGTGCTAATGCTTGATCTATAGCCTCTTCTTCTGAAAGTCCCGTACTCATTGCCTCCTCTTTGAGCGTATGAAGGTGATCGTTAATTTCCAGTTTTATATGGGCATGTACATCCTTATTTTTAATCCGTTTACACAAATCTCTAATATACATTTCAAACTTATTATCTAATCCCATACGATTTTCTCCCCACTTAAAACTTCGTCAACAGCATTCTTGAAAACGGACCACTCTTCTTTTTTTTCTAGAATAAATTCTTTGCCCTGGTTATTAATCTTGTAATATTTCCTCTTTCTCTTTCCGGTCCCTTCGCCCCAGTAAGATACAATTAATTCTTTTTCCTCAAGGCTGTGAAGGATGGGATAGATCGTGCCTTCCTTAAAACTAAAAATTCCATTAGACTTCGATTCCAGTTCTTTGATAATTTCATAGCCGTACATTGGTTTAGAATTAAGCAAACTCAAAATAAGAGTAGTGGTACTACCCTTTAGCAATTCTTTGCTTATCTTCATAAAAAGTCCACCTTCCTGATGCATAGTAAATCTATGCATAGTTATTATATGTATAATTTATGATATAAATTAATTCCTGTCAATATGTCTATAAAGAAGAACGGCATGTTTTATATAACAAAGACTCATTAAGTAATTGTTAGAGCACATTCTTCTCATAAATTGCTTTTAATAGTTGAATGTGGTGTCAGTAAAAAAAGGATATGATTTTTATGTTTATGAAGCAAACATTGATTATTCAATAATCGGGGGAGTTGATCTAAGAAGGATTTACGATTTTTTTGTTGAAGTTATTGGATTAGGGGCAGGTTAATGGAAGATTCTGTTTAAGGTTAATTAATACTGTTACTAGTAAATAAAGCAGAGAACTGGTAGTTAGGTATAAGTGGGAGTTTCTATTGGAAGCCTTAAGGGCAGGTATAAATTATGTACACTTAGAATTTAAATCTGAAAAAATCACATTATCAGTGGCAACCTTTAATCAAAGAGCGATAAAACTATACAGAAAAGTTGGGTTTAAAGATGTAGAGACTTTTATGCAAGATAAAAATAGTAGTACATATGAGTTTCTAAAGATGGAGTATAAATGTCATTAACTCATCTTAATGTAACTGGAGAGAGGGTTGAAGAACGACTAATTGACCCGGCTATTCATGGGGACGGTTTTGTCGCTTCCTTTTATCGAAAAGGAAGCACAAGAACAGTCCCCATGCTTCCCGATGACTATGCAAGAAAGTCGAGAACCCGCTTGATCACAAGCTTCGTCGCGTCAGCATTGTATGAAGGTATGCTGCTGTCAGTGAAGAGATGTTCCTTGCCCTCATACAAAAAAAGCTCAGCGTGATTGGCAGACTCCACCAGTTCACGTGCCGCATTGATATCGCCGTCTTCAACGAAGAAAGGATCTTCATTCATGGCATGTATTTGCACAGGCAGGTCCGCTGGCCATGGAGATTCAAACTCCAAGGTCGGGAGGCAGGCATGGAAAAACAGTGCACCTCTTGAGCCTTCGCGGGTTTGAGCGAGCTGCTGTGCTGCCGGGACACCGAGTGAAAAACCAGCATAGACGACATCTCGCGAAAGGTCGCCGGCTGCCTGAATGCCACGCGCCATCACTTCTTCAAATCCGATTTCCTTCACATATCCTAAGCCTTCCTCCAGGGAGGAAAATGTTCGACCTTCAAATAAATCTGGCACATGCACTATATGCCCAGCATCTCTCAGCTGATCTGCGATTGATTCAATCCCCTTGGTCTTGCCTAAAACATGGTGTAACAACAAAACTTCTGCCATCATTTTCTCCCCCATTTAAATACGTCTTATGTATAAATTTCGACAAAAATACTGTTTGACCTGCCAGAACCTTAACTTCTTCCCCAAGGTCATAGATTTAATAGGAATTGTTAAATTCTTCTTGCGTTTAATCAGTTTTATTTGAAATGATTGGGATTTACAACGATACAGTCAGCATATTTAAAGGTGAAAAAGACCAAGGAGAAAACTATACCCACTTCCTTGGTCTTATTATAATGTGAAGCATTTAGTGAAATATAGTATCAAAAAAGTTAAGGGGATTTCTGTTAGTATAAGTATATAAGATTGTTCCACTAAAAGGCAGCTTAATGGAATAATATGAAACATACATAATCCGGTATCCGAATAACAATCGTGTGAATTTATTGAGAGAATTGTTTGAAATAAAAGGAAAACGACAAAATTTGTAGAATTATATTAGCATTAATAAATGAGGAAACGTTTCCATAAGGATGTGTTGGTGATGGTAACAATAAAGGAAGTTGCTAAAGAAGCTAAAGTTTCAATTTCCACTGTATCGAGAGTACTGAATAAGAGCGGATATACAAGTGAAAAAACGAAAGAAAAGGTTCTGAATGCAGTAAAGAAACTTAACTACCAAGGGAGTCTGGTAGCTGCTGCAATGAAGAAGAAACAGACATTAACTCTTGGTTTAATCATACCTGATATAAAGAATATATTTTATTCAGATTTGACTAGAACAATAGAAGATCGAGCAAATAGTCATGGATTTAACATCTTTTTATGTAATACAGATAACAATCTGCAGAAAGAAGCAGAGTATATACACCTACTGATCGCTAAGGGAGTCGATGGTATCATCTTTTCATCTCCAGAGGTTGATGATGGAAATATAAAAGAATTGAAGGAAAACTATCCTGAGCTACCAGTTGTCATATTAGGGGGGAAATTCCCGAAATTAATTCTTAATGAGATCGTAGTTGATAATGTTGATGGAGCATATAAAGCGATGAGACATCTTCTGGATTTAGGGCATAAGGATATTGCCTTTATCGGCGGGGACCTTGAAGCTTATGCATCAATCGAAAGGCACCAGGGGTACAAGTTAGCATTGAATGAACGAGGCGTGCCTATAAATGACGATTATGTGATTTTTGACAAGTTTTATATTCAAAGCGGGTATAAAAATGCAATGAGATTATTACAAAAAAATGATAGACCTACGGCAATCTTTGCGGTTAGCGATAGTGTTGCTGTAGGTGTCTACAAAGCTGCAAGGGAGTTAAATATAAGAATTCCAGAGCAATTATCAGTTGTTGGTTTTGATGATTCTCAATATGCGGAAATTTTGTCTCCTATGCTTACGACTATTCGTACTCCTATTAAAGAAATGGGTCAAAGGGCTATAGAAATCATGGTTAAAGCAATTAAGGAAAAGCAAATAATTAAAGAAACAGTCCTCTTTTATCCAAATCTAATTGAAAGGGAGTCAACTATGGCGATAGAAGCAGGTAATTCCAAAAGGATGACTTAGAATAATGTTTAAAAGACGTTTGATGATTCAGTGTTAATTAATATAATTTTATAAATTTTCAAAAAAATCATTGAAAGTGGTTTACTAAGTATGTATAATTTGATTTAAATAAGTGGAAACGTTTCCATCTTATTTAAATCATTTTTTTGTCTGAATACAATATATATTATTTACTCAACTAAATATCTTGGTATTTGTGCGATTAATAAGCTCCAAAATATACCTTTTATGTCCACAAACCTCCATAAAGCTCTAAAAAATAGCTTTTTATTCTATCTGGCTGATATCCAGATCGTAAATGTCAAAATCAAGTGGGATGGAATGAGGTCGTGTGGAAACGTTTCCAGAAATAGTCTTTTAACACTATCTGATATTCATTTACTGATCATTGATCAATCTAAACCATCTAAATTGATCTCATTTAAAATATACCTTTTGATTCATTCGAGGTATCAGACTAAATCACAACGATGAAAGGGGATTGTAATGTTCGACTACAACATATTTATTCAAGGGTTTCCCGGAAAGTCATCAACCCATGGGGGGGTAGGATGGAGTACAGTCACCTTATTGTCCCACAAGGACCAACACATTATTATTGATGTCGGCAGTTTCGGGGTCAGGCCATTAATATTAGATAAACTCGAAGCAAGAGGTTTATCTCCGAGTGACATATCGATGGTTTTACTGACACATACGCATTGGGATCATTGCGTTAATTGGACTATGTTTCCTAACGCGACCATCGTAGTGGGGCAGGCGGATATGAAGTGGGCATTAAACGAACCGCCTGGAGGATGGCATGTTCCTGAATTGTATGTGAAGGAATTAAATTCTTCTTCACAAATAAGGTTGGTCAACCATCTTGAAGAAATCGTTCCTGGGATTGTTGCGCATCAGACGGATGGACATTCACCGGGTCACTTGGCGTACACCGTAGACAATGGTGATTATAATCTGATATTCAGCGGGGATGCCGCTAAGAACAGGGCGGAACTCTTATCAAGGAATGCGGATATGACACTGAATCTATCAGAAAGCCAACAATCAATCGATTACCTTTGGAGATTGTGGAGAAAAAGGGAGAACAGTATTTTAGTACCTGGACACGATATCCCCATGAAACTTGTTAACGGGGAACCTGTTTATCTCCATGAAAGAAAAGCAGATTTGCAATACTGGTTTTCTGATACATTGGAGGATTATACAACGATCGAATTGGCAGATGAATCAGCGTTAGCTGAACAGACCAAGTAGGACTACCCATATTTCGAAAATATTTAAGGGGGTGTTCAATAAAAAAATGAAAAGGCTTACATGTATTTTCTTTCGCAAGTCAGCGTTTTAGTAATAGATAAAAATAATCGTTTGCCTGAAGAATTTAATCCAAACGAAATTGATATTGAAATTAAATGAGGTGTGAAAACAAATGAGTGATATAAAAAAGCAACGTGTGATCGTGACTGGCGGCTCTAAGGGACTTGGACGCGGAATTGCCCTGGCTTTCGCAGAGGCAGGTGCATCGGTGGTCATTGCTGATGTTGATACTGAAGCAGGCGAGCGCTGTGTGGAGGAGATCATCGAATCTGGAGGAGAAGGTCTGTTCGTCTATACGGATGTAGCGTCAAGTGAAGATGTGAAAAGCCTATTTGAGGAAGCCCGTCATTTCCAAGGCGGTATAGATGTGCTCGTTAACAATGCTGGTATTGGTCACGGGCCGCTCTCAGAAAGACACTTTCTGAAAACGGACTTCGCTATGTGGGAGAACCTCATGAATGTACACCTTAATGGACTTTACTACTGCAGCCAAATGGCAGCAAGGGCAATGGTCCACCAGGGTGAGGGCGGGAGCATTATCAATATGAGTTCTGGAGGGGCAACACGCGCCCATCGAAATCGTGTCGCTTACGATGCGACGAAGGGTGCAATTGAGGCCGCTACAAGAGCAATGGCACTTGATCTGGCTCCATGGAAAATTCGGGTGAATGCTGTGATGCCGGGCTCCATGTGGGTTGAAAACCGTACAGCAGTCGGAAATGAGTCTTCACCTGACCTTCTCATTCCACTCGGCAGGCTCGGAATGCCGCAAGACGTTGGGAATGGAGTTCGCTTCCTGGCATCGCCTGAAGCTTCATACATTACAGGTCATGTCTTAGCCATTGATGGCGGACTCACTTCTCAGCTCCGGGCGCCAAGTATGGATGCCGATGTTGCACTCTCTCTCGACGAAATCGATTTAGGGATGGCTTTAACCGGAAGCAAAGAGTAAATGCATTCCCGGACAACTCTAACTAGTTTCATAGAAAAGAGTAAATGTGCGAGATTTCTATCAGGATGAGCAGAAGTCATCCATATTAAGCACATAATAGATAGAAAAAGGAGGAGGAAAATATAGTATGAAAACGTCATTCACAAACATTTTCGGTGTGGAAAAGCCAGTATTAGGGATGGTTCATTTAGGTCCGCTGCCTGGATCACCCCTATATGAAGGGAATATCGATCAAGTATTAGAAGCTGCCATCCGTGATGCGAAAAGTCTTGAAAAGGGCGGAGCCAGCTCGGTCATGGTAGAAAACTTTAATGACTACCCGTTTTACCCTGAAACAGAGGAACCTGAAACAGTGGCAGCGATGACATTGATTGCTCATGAAATTCGACGCGAAGTGAAGCTTCCAATGGGGATTAATATCCTGAGAAACTCTTGGAAATCAGCATTAGCAGTAGCTGGAACAGTAGGGGCTGATTTTATTAGACTTAACGTCCTGACAGATGCGTATGTGACCGATCAGGGGCTCATTAACGGTACGGCGCACCTGGTGGCAAGATATCGTAAATTTCTTGGTTTAGAGAAGAAAGTCAAGATTTTCGCAGATATTCAAACAAAACATGCAGCTCCTTTAGCGGCCCGTCCTATAGATGTCCTGGCCCGTGATACTGCTTATCGTGGAATGGCAGACGCGATCATTCTTGCAGGTGAGGAATCAGCTCAGCCTCCTTCAATTGAAAATTTAGAGGCGGTGAGGAATGCAGTCCCTGATGTGCCGATCATCATCGGCAGCGGAATGAAAGTTGAAACTGCAAATCTGCTCAAATTTGCGGATGGAGCTGTCTTTGGATATGGGGCAAAAATTGATGATATTATGACGAACCCGGTTGACGAAGACAAAACACGCCGCTTCTGCGAAGGGGTAGACAGAGAAAGAAACTCTCAATTGGTTTAGTTTTAATAGAAGCAGAGTATTGAAGGCATTGGGATCGCTCATGGCCCCTCATACATACGAAACCTTATTTTCATTAAGGGTTTAGTGCTGATGTTTGTCTCTCGGTATTCTTATAGAAAAGATAATAGGAGGAGTTAACATGATGGTGGAACGAGTAATTATTGACACGGATCCGGGAGTCGACGACCTTGCCGCAATCTATCTTGCGCTCGCGTCTCCGGAACTGCGTATCGAAGCTTTAACGACAGTACATGGAAATATCGAGGTGGAAACTGCGACGCATAATGCACTTTCATTACTTGAATTAGCAGGCAGAACAGATATCCCTGTTTATCGCGGAGCAAGCAAGCCGCTTATACGCAAACCGCACTTTGCCAAGCATATCCACGGCAATAATGGTTTTGGCGGAGTAGAGGTCCCAGACCCTTCTGTATCGGAGGCGGGGGAGTATGCGGCAATGGAGATTGTGAGGATTTGTAACGAAGCACCGAACGAAATCACTATTTTGGCGATAGGTCCACTGACGAACGTGGCGCTGGCTCTCTCTATAGACCCTGGTATCGCGCAGAAAGTGAAAAGAATTATTGTCATGGGCGGTGCAGTCCGTGTCCCCGGGAACTATTCACCGGTTGCGTCCTTCAATCTGGCAGCTGATCCTGAGGCTGCAAGGGCAGTGTACGATTCGGGTGCGCCAATCGTTCAGGTCGGTCTCGATGTATGTACGAAGGTGAGAATCTCACCAGAAAATCTAAAACGCATAAGGGATACGAATACCCGTCCAGGATCCTTCCTCTTAGAGGCAGCTGAATTCCGGCGTAAGGCTTACGTTGCCGTCCAGCAATCGTCAGAAACGGAGACCGGCGTTTTCTTTAATGACGTACCAGCCGTAGCCTATGCGCTTTGGCCCGAACTCTTTGAGGTACAGCCGGCCTATGTTTCCATTGAAACGTCAGGGGAACTTACAGCTGGTCAGACTGTCACTGAGTTTACAGGACAGTGGGGTCATTCAGAACCCAATACCTCTATCCTGATGGATGTTGACGGAGAGACCCTGGCAGGACGATTTGCTGAACGTATTTCTACTTTAGAAACACAATATGCCGAATCGCCTAAATAACGCATTAAAATATTTGAATTTTTAGATAATTAGACTTCGAAGGGGTGACATCATGTCAACTCTCATTAAAAACGTCACAATCATTACGATGGATGATGATGCAGGTATCATCCAGGGCAGTGTCCTGGTGGAAAACGGATTCATAAAAGAAGTGATCCCGCATAACCCCGGGAGTGAACCGCCAATTCGAGCGAATGAAACAATCGATGGATCCGAAATGATCGTCATGCCTGGTATGACAAATGCTCATTATCATTCCTATTCAAATCTGTTAAAAGGGACAACCAGCCATTTTCCATTGGAGATATGGTCCCTTTATACAACAGCATATGGATATTCACTTGATGACGAAGATATCTACAATGCAGTACTTTTAGGTGTAATCGATATGATTAAAAGCGGTGTGACCAGTTGTATTGACCATTTTCCGCATATCAGAAGATCAGAAGCCGCACTTAAAGCATATGAGGCATCATCGATTAGAGTTGGATTTGCTCCCATGATGCATGATGTACCTGATCATCATTTCCTTCCAGTTGAGCTGTCGAGCGATAGGAAGCGAAAACTAGACGAAGCAGCACCGATATCAGTTGAAGAAATGAAAGCGTTTTATAACTCCCTTTTCAACAAGTGGCATGATAAAAATAATCGTATTCAAATTTTATTAGGACCGAATGCTCCGCAGCGATGTTCCGAGGAAATGCTGGCGTTATGTAGAGAATTAAGTGAACAAAGAGGGGCATATGTTCATACTCATCTTCTGGAAACAAAAATTCAAAAGGAAGTCGGAGATGCTGCATTTTCCGGTGGGATAGTTGGCAGACTGCGGGATCAACAATTGCTTTCAAGAAAGTTGTCAGCGGCTCATTCCATTTGGATTGAAGATGATGAGGCAGAGGTGTTAGCTGATCGCGGTGTTTCCCTTGTTCATAATCCAGTCAGTAATATGATGCTTGGCAGCGGGAGAGCGAACGTATCATCCTGTCTGCGAAAAGGAATGAATGTGGCCTTGGGGACGGATTCCTCCAATTGCGGAATCTCCCATAACCTTTTTGAAGCAATGAGGATAGCTGTTATGCACAGCCGGCAGGAACATTCTCAATTCCAAGAATGGCTGAAACCAATAGATGTGCTGAAAATGGCTACGATTGGCGGAGCACACTTATTGGGTGAAGAGAAAAAGCGGGGGAAAATTAAACAAGGTTATGAAGCGGATCTTGTTTTACTAACCAAACGTTCACCTGCTTTGGCGATGAACGAAGATCTTATCTCTCAGCTTGTGTATTACGAGAATGGGAGTTCGATAGAATCGGTCATGGTCAAGGGAGAATGGGTTCTCAGGAATCGCAGCATTGTTACATTCGATGAAGAAGCGATACTACAAGCAGTAAAAGAAAAACATGAGTCCCTAGTTGTAAAAAGCCAGGCAAGTATCCAATTGGCGAATGAATATGAGCCGTATTTCACCAATATGTATAAAAAGTTTCATCATCATCTTGGGGAGAAAAAAGCTGGCAGCAGATCGGATGCTGCTCATGAGCAAGGAATGCCTCAAGAAATTTAATCTTAGTAAAAGCCTATATTAAAAGGAGGATAAAAGATGAAAAGTATAGCAAAGGATTTTACGCTTATTTCCATATTGCTCATTCCCATTGGTGTTGCAGTCAATGTCGTTGCCGGTGAATTGGTTGAAATATTAAAGATTCCTCTCTTCTTAAATCAAATTGGCACGATGATTGTCGCGATGGTAGCCGGCCCCTGGGTCGGGGCAGTGACCGGAGGGGTCTCGAAACTGATATTTGGGATATTCAACCCTACTCAGCTTGCGTTTATGCCGGTTGCCATGGCTTCAGGGGTCGTTGTCGGTCTCATGGCAAAAAAGGGATTCACAAAAAATGCTTGGAAAGTTGCCTTTACAGGTTTCATCGTGGCCATCGTTGCCATATTAATCGCTACCCCGACAACGGTTATCGTGTTTGGAGGAGCTTCTGGAACTGGATCAGATACAGTCACTGCCGTTCTTTTAGCTTCAGGCAAAGAAATATGGACAGCTGTTTTAACACAGAAGATATTTGTTGAAAGTATTGATAAAATCCTTTCGATCATGGTTGCCTATATGATTGTTCGAAAGATGTCAGATCAATACCTTTCAAAACAGAAATACGGCCACTTGTATCTTAATACTTACAATCATAAAAACACTAAAATTGGAGCTTAAAAGCGTTGCATAAAGGCATGGGGTGAACATGTTGATAAACCTGCAGTCACTGCATCACTCACCCCATTATTTCGTACAAGAGGGCTTGAAAGCATTCATCCGATTCTTTCCATGAATCAGTGAAAAAATGTACCTTACTATGATAGGGGAGAAATACTTATGGAAAAACTAAGAAGCTTTATTCTAAGTCTTTATCCAACTACTAAATTCTTGTTTGCCGCCTTTTTGATGATGACCCCGTTACTGCTGCCAGGTTATATCTATTCCTATTTGGTTCCCGTGTTGTGTTTGATTATTGCGATGGCAGCTGGTAAAACAAAGCCGTACGTAGACTTCGTCTTAAAAGGATTAGTACCGATTGTTGTGATGATTTTTCTTTTGCAATCATTTTTCTATCCGGGAGAGACCATATTGTGGTCATGGAGCATCTTCTCCATTAAGCAAGAAGGAATTGAATTCAGTTTACAATTAACGTCCAAAATATTGGCGGTGGGATCAGCTATTGTTTTATTTTTTCAGATTACAAAAATCAATGATTTATCGCGGGCTTTAGAAATAGCAGGAGTTTCCCCAAAAGCTACCTATGTACTTTCATCCGCACTTACTATTATTCCGGAAATGAGACTGCATTTATTACGAATCATGGATGCACAAAGAACCCGCGGTGTAGAAACGGAAGGAAATCTTAGCATCCGGATTAAAGCATTTGTACCAGCATTAACCCCGCTGATTTTATCTTCATTTTCGAGCACAGATGAGAAAGCGATCACGTTGGAATCCAGAGCTTTCACAGCCCGTACCAAAAAGACAAGCTTGCACCATTTGGAAAAGACGAAGAGTGATCATGTAGTAAGAGCTATCTTATTGATTGTATTTGTTTCCATCTTGATCTGGAGGTTTTTCTTATGAGTGGAATAGAGATTAGAAATCTATCATACCAGTACCCTACTGGAAGTGAAAAGGTATTGCATGATCTGAATCTTACGATTGAAAGCGGGAAGTTCTATGCGTTCGCCGGCGTGAACGGCGGAGGGAAGACAACGCTCTGCAATGTGATCCGGGGGTTCATTCCACACTTTTTCAAGGGAGAAAGAACTGGAGAAGTGCTGATTGATGGGAAGGATGTTCAAGATTGGGATCCAAGTGATCTTGCTCAGAAAGTGGGGTTTGTGTTTCAAAATCCATTCACCCAGATCAGCGGCGTGAAGGAAACTGTTTTTGATGAGATTGCTTTCGGACTAGAGAATCTAGGGGTCGAAATCAGTGTGATTAAACAGAAAGTTCAAGACATTATTAAATTGCTGGGTATTGAGTATATCCAAGACAAAAACCCGAATGAGCTCTCTGGAGGCCAAAAACAACGGGTGGCTTTAGCCTCGATTATCGTAATGGAGCCGGATATTCTCATTTTTGATGAACCGACATCACAGCTGGATCCACAAGGTACGGAGGAAATATTCAGGGTAATCGATATTATGAAGAAAAAAGGAAAAACAATTATTTTAGTAGAGCACAAGATCGAATTGATTGCTGAATATGCAGACTATGTGATCGTTCTTCAGGATGGACAGATTAAGAAACAAGGAAGAACGGAAGAAGTGCTTTCTGAAGAGGATACACAGGACTATGGTTTAGGATTGACTCAGTATACGCTATTGGATTTACAAATGCGGAAACACAATATGCATACCGAAAGAATACCCATTACTGAGAGGGACTCCGTTCAAGTGATGAAACAATGGATGGAAGTACAAGGGGTGAAATTATGAGCTATTTAACTTTAAATGACGTTACCTATTGTTATCCCAATGGTTTTAAAGCGGTTGAGAATGTCAGCATGTCTTTCGAAAAGGGCGAATCAGTAGCCATTGTTGGACAAAATGGTGCCGGGAAAACAACAACAGTGAAAATGATGAATGGATTAACAAAGCCAACACAAGGTGATGTGATTATTGATGGTTTGAATACAAAAGATTATACAACAGCTCAGATATCTAAAAAAGTGGGGTATGTCTTTCAAAACCCTGATGATCAAATTTTTCACGAAAATGTAAAAAGTGAAATCAGGTTCGGGCCTAAAAACCTTGGATTTTCAGAGCAGAAAATTGAAGAAAACGTCATGAAGGCAGCAGAACTGACAGGCATTGTACCATTCTTGGATATCCATCCGTATAACTTGCCTTATTCCATGAAGAAATTTGTCACGATTGCCTCGGTCATTGCGATGGATACAGATACGATTATCCTGGATGAGCCGACTGCTGGTCAAGACTCTCTAGCCATTAAAAGACTGGGATACATTATTGATTCATTAGTTCAGGAAGGGAAAACGATCATTACCATTACACATGATATGGAATTTGTCGTAAATAACTTTGACCGTGTCATTGTGATGGCAAATAAGAGAGTCGTTCAGGATAGTCATAAGCAAGATGTTTTCTGGAACCATGGTGTCCTGGAAGAAGCGATGTTAAAACAGCCTCATATCAGCCGGTTATGTAATACATTAAATGTCAATGAAAAAGTATTAGATATAAATCAAATGATCGATGTGCTAAAAAAAACTTCAGGTAAGGTAAAGGTCACTCTATAAAAGGAAACTCTCTAATGACTAATGAATAGAGGAGAATCGAAATGAAAATTGGTATCATTCATGCAACTTGTAATGCTGTACCACCTTTAAATGCAGCCTTCAAACGACTGGCACCAGAAGTAACGGTCTTAAACTTTGTTGATGAGAATATCCAGTATCATGCGAACCAAATTAACGGAATCGATGACAAATTATTTCGGGATTTTGTCCATATGGCCAGTAAAGCACAGGAAGCGGGAGTGGATGCGATCATTGTAGCATGTACCGTCCTGACTCCTGTAGTGGATTCTGTGAAGCCATTTATATCAGTACCTATCTTTGCGGTGGATCGCCCGATGTTAGAAAAGGCAGTTACTACTTATTCGAAAATAGGCATCGTTGCAACGACTGCACCATCCGGACCAGCCACAAAAGCCCAATTAGAGAAGCTTGCCAAGGAATTGGGGAAAGAAGTTGAGGTAGATACAGAAGTCACTACGCAGGCTATGACAAAATTGAAGGCTGGCAATGAGGAAGAACATAATCAGCTTAATCGTCTTGCGGCAGCGGAATTGCAAAAAAGAGGATGCGAAGTCATCATTCTTGCACAGATTACACAAGCATGTGCAGAAGGTGAAACGAGTACATTGGGACTCCCGGTGTTAACAAGTCCGAAAGAAGCGGTAAAAGTGGTAATCAGTGCATTAGAACGGGATAAAGTAAACGCTTAGTTACGTAAATACAGCAAGTGCTTCTTCGATATTCAGCCCTTGAAATAATTTCAAAGAAAAAGGAGAGATTTCAATGAAAGTAAGTTTTATTGGATTAGGCGTAATGGGCACGGGTATGGCATTAAATCTTGCAAAAGGCGAAAAAGAAGGTGAGTATGAGTATCTCGTGTGTGATGCAAATCCAACTGCATTAGAGCAATTCAATACACAAGGGATTAACACCACAAACAATATTCTGGATACAGCAGATAGTGATTATATCTTTCTCTGCCTGCCGGACTTAGAGATTGTAAAAAAGGTTATAGTCGGAGAAAACGGTTTACTTAAACATATGGAGCCAGGACAGAAAATTGTTGATTTTAGCACAATAAGTTATTTAGGTGCAGTTGAAATCGCAGAAACCTGCAAAGAGAATGGAATTGACTATATGGATTGCCCTATTTCCGGTCACCCGAGAACAACGCTCGAAGGAACACTTACAATTATGTGCGGCGGGAATGAAGAACTATTTAATACAATAAAACCTATGCTTAACCGGATGGGGAAACAAATACTCTATATGGGTGAAAACGGGGCTGGACAACTGACGAAGATGATTAATAACTGTGTATTGAATATTTGTTGTGCAAGCTTCAGTGAACTATTACCAGTCGGCGTGAAACTTGGGTTGGATCCGGAAAAACTCGGTGACGTATTAATGACGGCTACTGGATCGAGTTTTGCTTCAAAAACATTGATTCCTAAGGTGTTAGAAGGGGATTTTGAGCATAGTTTTTCACTTGAAAGAGCTTATAAAGACATGGAGAGTATGAATGAAGTGTTAATGAAATACCACATTCCGCTACCAACCTTGAGTGGAACGATGCAAACGTATCAACTTGCCTTACAAAACGGACAAGGTGATTTCTACAAACATGCCATGATTTGTTATTTTGAAGATGTATTGGGTGTGAAGGTACGTAAAAAGAACTATCAAGAAGCAGAAGCTGAATTGGTGAATTAGTACATAAAACATAGGATGGGGGTGAATTTATTGCGCTTTGGTGTGATTGCAGATGATTTTACCGGTGCCAGTGACATCGCTTCTTTCTTCGTGAAAGGCGGACTTAGTACTGTTTTATACACGGGAGTACCTGAAATGGATGAAATTCCAAAGGCAGAGGTATGTGTAATCGCCTTAAAAACACGTACACAAAATCTAAAAGACGCTGTCAACGATTCACTCGACGCGATTGTCTGGTTAAAAGGGCAAGGGGCACAACAGTTCTATATAAAATATTGCTCCACATTTGATTCTACACCTGAGGGGAATATCGGCCCCATTTGTGATGCTGTATTAGAAGAGCTGGACGTTCCTTATACAATTCTTTGCCCTGCACTTCCGGTAAATGGACGTATTGTTAAAAATGGATGTTTATATGTAAATGGAGTTCCATTGCATAAGAGTCCAATGAAGGATCATCCGCTTACACCCATGTGGGATTGTGATCTGGTCCGTCTAATGGACGCACAAAGCAAATTTCCCAGTGTGAAAATGCCGGACGCTTTAGACAAGGAAGAAGTAAATGAACGGATTACAGGAATAGCAGCACAAAATAAGCATTCGCCTTTTTATATCATTCCAGATTACGAGAAAGAAGAAGACGCGGAACAGCTGGTAGAGTTATATGGAGAACTCAAACTTATTACAGGTGGAAGTGGCCTTGCCTATTCATTGGCGAAAATGGATAAGGAACATGCGGAAGCGGATGGATTTGAACGATCTCATTCACCTTCGTTACTATTAGCAGGAAGCTGCAGTGAAGCGACTCGTAACCAGATTACAGAATATCAAAGATCAGGTGGTAAAGCCTACTTCATGGATCCTCTTAAATTGATTTCAGGTGAAGAATCTGTCGAGAAGATTTGGGATGTGATCTCTCAAAACAAAGAAGAATCAATCCTGGTATACAGCAGTGACACACCTGAGAAGGTACGGGATATTCAGCAACAAGGGAAAGAAGAAGTTGCAGGAAGATTAGAAAAAGCAACGGCGGATTTAGCAGAACTTGCTGTTCAAGCCGGGTTTCACAGAATCATTGTTGCAGGCGGAGAAACGAGTGGAGCGGTGGCAAAAAGGCTTGGATACAAGGGATATCATATTGGAGATAGTATTTCACCAGGAGTACCTGTCATGATACCAATAGAAGATAAGCGTATCCGAATGGTGTTTAAAAGTGGAAACTTTGGACAATCTGATTTCTTCCTTCAAGCCTTATCTTTAACATAAGAGAGAAGTGGAAAATATGGAGCAAACATTAGATCAAAAGATTAAAGATGCTATTTGGGCTGCCAAAAGCCTCTTTCAACGCGGTAAAGCAACCGGGAGTGTCGCGAACCTGAGTTTTCTGCATGAAGGCAAAATATATGTGACTGCTACTGGTACATGCTTTGGAAATCTGAAACCGGATGAGTTTGCTGTACTGGACATGGATGGCGTCCAATATGATGAAACAAAACCAAGCAAAGAATGGCCGTTGCATTTATCGGTATACAAAGCACAACCGGATACGGGTGCAGTTCTTCATGTGCACAGCACGTATAGTGTGCTCTGGAGTTGTCTGCCTGGCCTTAATGAATCAGATTGTATGCCGGATCATACTCCATACCTAAAAATGAAACTGGGAACAGTCGGCTTAATTCCTTATGAAAAACCCGGCAGTACAGAACTGTTTCACGTTTTTAAAAAACGCGTACATGCAAGTGATGGATGGCTGTTGAGCCATCACGGTCCGGTAGTGCCGGGAAAAAGTATCATGGAAGCATTTTTTGCATTAGAAGAATTAGAGGAAAGTGCGCACATTGCTTGGGAGCTTAGAAAACTTAATACAGAGTGACTAAGTACTTTTGTCACACTTTAGAAGAAGGTGAAGACAATGTGGCATATTAAGGTATGTTAGCTGTTTTGCTGGTTTACTGATAGGCTTTTTATTTGGATTGACTGAACTTCCGATTCCAGCACCACCAACTTTATCTGGTGTGGGATGATCTTGGTATTTATTTTGGATATAAAGCCTATTTATCTATCATACCTGTAATAACAAAGTTATAATACTATTCTGATATTTCCATTATCCGGAGATATCCCTAGCCTAGGAATGATTGGTGCCGCAATCGCTGCAGCAAACTCCTCGGGGCGGGTGCTGAGAAGCGAAACATCAAAACTGTTAGTAAGAAAACCTGTCTCTACTAGAATGTCCGGGATCGGTGTTACCCCCACACCTAGTGCTGAGTTACCTTCTGACACCACAAAAAAGGGTGTAGAAGTAATCAAGCTATCAGCATCTAGAGGGGTAAGATATTGATAAAGTCGATAAAGGGGTAATAGAGGCATGTATCAGTCCCTTCAAAAAAGTTCTTCACCATCATAAGTTGTTGTCAAGTCCATGCTCCACTGGCACGATTGTTAAGAAATTATAGCCTAATTCCACAGTAATAGTGTGTTCTACATTTAACCAGAGATTAGCCCTTGGTACATAAATCAATGAATTTTAAGTATCTTCAAAGGAGAAATAAGAAGAGAACACCCCAGTGGAGGTGTTCTCTTCTTATTTATTTACTATCCGGTTATACGTCTTAACAGTCAAAATATAATAAAGAAGATAAATACCAATGAAGGCAAGCATAGCAATCAGCATTGGAACGAACATGTTAGCGCCTATCAAGTTTGACATAAAGTTGCTTGTAAAATGTAAAATAGCGGAACCGTGTATTACGCCAACTAATAATGGTAAGCCGAAGATGAAAAGCGTTTGCTTTTTAATGGACTTTGAGACTTCTTTCCTGCTGACACCCACCTTCCTTAATATATCGTATTGAGGTTTTACTTCATTAGCTTCTGTCAGCTGTTTGAAATAAATGATGCTTCCTGTTGCGGCCAGGAAAACCAGTCCTAAGAATCCCATAATAAAGAGGTTGAGGGCGTTACCTTCTTTACCTTCTTTATATTCAAGATAATAGGTTGAGGATGCCTGAAAATCTTCTCCAAACAAGCTGTTTAATTCCTTTGACGTTTCAACAGTTGCTTTTTCATCAGCCACTTCATACGCTTTATAGACCAGTGGAGCAGATTCGCTGGCGATTTCTTGAAACTTATCGTTGCTTACTACTACGAAAAAATCAGGGTAGTCAAAGGGAAGGACATTGCCTTCAACCATATCAATCATTTTCAGCTTTTCGCCAATGGCAGGCTGCTCCAGATTAATCGTTTCACCCTGAAAATCATCATCCGTGAACTTTGTCAGACGCGGTTTAATCACAGCTGCCTCATTGCCACGAAGTGAAACCGTATATTCACGGTCCAGTGCTGATGAAACTGAATTAAACGATTCTTCTGAAATGATTTTAATCGGATCAGTGAGGTAATCCAGGGAAAAGGAGAGGTCTCCTTTCGCTGTCACCATAGGTATGGTGAGCTGGGCCTTCACTGGATGTTGCCGATCATCCTTGATGATTTTTTCAATCTTTGTATCAAATGTTTCTCCTTTTGATAAATGCGAATAACTGAATGGAACATCTTCTTCTGATTGTCGGGCATTTCCGTAGTATCCGCCGTATGTCGCCCCGAAGAAGCTGATGGTTGCAGCACTTAAGATAGCAATGAGTGTGAATGTGCGTGCATTTCCTCTTAGGCGGAAGATCAATTGAGCTGTTTCTATTAGATTTGTCCCTTTATAATAATAGCCTTTCTTTTTTTGTGTCAGTTTTAACAATGAGACGGTGACGGACCTGAAGAATAGGTGCGTCCCTATGATAAGGATGATTAAAGCCGTACCGTAATTTAATTGGATATATTCGATGGTCATTTCTTCGGGAAACGGTCTCAAAATCAGCCAATAACTGATGGCAAGCAAGATTACTCCGATAATACTTGAGATTAGGGAGGCTTTTGGTTGCTGCTCTCCTTTTTTTGCTGCATTAAATAATTCTATTAATTTGAATCGATAGATCAAGCGGTACCCTTGGATAGAAGTGAACAGGATGATCACCATGAATACAAGCGCCGTTTGTGCGATGGCTTCTAGTGAAAATCCGAAATCGATCTCAGATGTGGAGCCCATGAGATGGATCAAGATCATCGAGAATAATTTTGATAAAATAGTTCCGAAAAGGATCCCTACGGCCAATGAAAGAACTCCCATAATAAGATTCTCATAAAACAACATTCTGCCAATGGTCTTCTTTTTTAACCCCAACATCGAATAGAGTCCGACTTCTCTCTTCCGATTTCTCATAAAGAATGAGTTGGAGTAGATAATGAAGACAGCTGCAAAAATGATTAAAACGAAAGAGGCAGCCATGAACATAAAGTTCATCGTGTCAGAGAGAAGAATATTTTCCTGTATTTTCTCACTATATTGAAGCGAAACGAAGGTAAAGTAAATGACCATACTGAAAACAAGTGAAATAAAGTAAACGAGGTAACTGCTGAAATTTCCTCTTATATTCTTTTTGGCAAGACTAAATAGAGTCATGTATTCCACCTCCAATGGCAGACAATACATCCATTATTTTATTGAAGAATTCTTTCCGTGAACCTTTTCCTTTCACCAGTTCTGTGAAAAGCCTGCCGTCCTTGATAAATAGAACACGCTGACAGTAACTTGCTGCAAAGGCATCATGCGTAACCATTAAGATGGTGGCTGCATCCTGTTCACTCAATTCTTTTAAGCTTTCCAATAAATCGGTTGCCGACTTAGAATCCAAAGCTCCTGTAGGCTCATCCGCCAATACAAGACTTGGATTGGCAACGATTGCACGAGCGGCTGCTGTACGCTGTTTTTGACCGCCTGAAATCTGGTAGGGGTATTTTTCTAATATGGACTGAATCCCGAATTTTCCTGTTACTTGATGGACTTTGGCTTCAAGCTCTTTTACATTCATTTTTGCCAAGGCCAGTGGCAGCAGGATATTTTCCTTCACCGTAAGTGTGTCTAACAGGTTGTAATCCTGGAAGATAAACCCCAGCTTATCCCGTCGAAATGAAGAAACTTCATCTTCCTTCATATGAAGAATGCTTTCTCCATCAATGAATAGATCGCCGGAAGTTGGCTGATCGATCGTTGCCAGGATATTTAACAGTGTGGACTTCCCGGCTCCGGAGGGCCCCATAATGCCGACGAATTCACCCTTTGATACCTCAAGATCGATTTCTTCTAGTGCTGTGAACAAATTTCCCTTGGCACCATGTATCTTTTTTAATTGGTTTGCTTTTAAGATTGAACTCATTTAGTTATCCTCCATATGAAGCATTATTGTATCTTACAGTTTCATTGTAAAAGATATCAATAGACTTCTACCTTACAGATCAGGTTTCCAACCTTACATTTTTGTCAGGATAATGCATTCCGCCGTCATTTTCTATAGTATAAGTAAGAGAATAAGCAATTATCAATTTTAAATCGGACATTTTGGAGGATACCGTTTTGAAAATCATGATCGTAGAAGATGAAGAAATAATTAGGGATATGCTGGAAGAAACAATCTTGAAATGGGGATTTGATGTAATCAAAACGGAGGAATTCAATGATGTATTTGGGCAGTTTACCAACGAAAATCCACAATTAATATTATTGGACATTAATTTACCGGCATTTGATGGTTTTTATTGGTGTAATAAAATCAGGGATGTTTCCAGTGTTCCTATTATATTCATCTCTTCCCGAAACACCCCCATGGACATGATCATGGCCATGAACATGGGGGGAGATGATTACATCCAAAAGCCTTTTGACACAGATGTGTTGATGGCAAAGGTCAATGCTCTCCTGCGCCGTTCTTATTCCTATATAAATGCAGATGCCAACATATTGGAGCATGAAGGAGTCGTTTTGAATCTGAAGGATTGGCAGTTGTCTTATGAGGGGAGTGCCAGCGAATTGACTAAAACGGAATTCACCATTCTCAAGATCCTCTTGCAAAATAAAGGGGCGGTCGTCAATAGGACGAAACTAATGAGGGCTCTTTGGAAGGATGAAAGCTTTGTTGATGACAATACATTGACCGTCAATATCACCCGATTGAGAAAAAAGCTTGCCGATTTAGGCAAAGAACAATTCATCACAACTAAGAAAGGTGAGGGGTACATCATCCAATGAGTTTACCAGATTATATTAAAGACAAACGCTACTTCTTAACTTTTTACCTGTGTATGATGGTATTCATTTCACTTGTGGTTTTCTTTGGCATTGAGCAAGAAAAAGGTTTGTCATTAATGCTGTACATCAACATCAGCTGTTTCTTTCTTCTGGTTCTTTACATCTCTGCAGGTTTCTTATACAGAAAAAAGTTTTACAGTGAATTCAAGTATCTGGTTGAAAGTAATCAAGAAGAAGTGCTTGCCGTTTTACCAGATGCTCAAAAACTAGAGCAAAGCCTTTTTTTGAATTTATTTCAAAAAATGCTGGGAAATTATCAAAATCAACTTCAACTTCTTCATCAAGAAAAGAAGGAGCAGCAAGAATTTATCCTATCATGGATTCATGAAGTGAAGCTTCCGATTGCAGCCAGCCGGCTGCTTATCGAAAATAGCGAAAACAGATCAGTGGAGTATATGACAGATAAATTCGAAGATGAACTGAATAAGATTGATGATTACGTCGAGCAGGCCCTTTTTTATTCTCGTATTGATTCATTCTCGAAGGATTATTTTATAGGAGAAGTACATGCGAATAAAATTATGATAACTAGCATAAAAAAATATGCCAAGATTTTTATTAATAAAGGTATTCGCTTACACATGACTGATGTAGAGATGAACGTTCAAAGTGATAGTAAATGGCTTGGATTTGTCATTGATCAAATCATAGCGAATTCATTGAAATACACCGATGTAAAAGGAGAGGTTTCAATCCGTTTCGAGGAAGATTCCAAGGAAAAAAGAATTCTTATAGAAGATAACGGAATTGGAATCGAAGAGGGAGATATCCGTCGTGTATTTGAAAAAGGATTTACTGGGGAAACGGGCAGGAATTATTCCAAGTCCACTGGAATGGGACTTTACCTTGCTAAGAGGTTAGCAACTAAATTAGGTCATGACCTATCAATCGAATCAAAGAAAGACATATTCACAAGGACGACCATTCACTTCCCGAAGATTAGGAGTTACTTATCATTCTAAAATAGGAAACTAATGATAGTGTGAGTTCATTTTTCTGAAATTCGTTTCTTAGTAAGGAAAATCTTGTTGGTGGGGTATTTCTACCTTCAATTAAAGACGGCGTTGATCTAAGAAGGATTAACGTGCAGATTAGTGGAAGAAGGTACTTAAACTAATGAGCAGGTTTGTCCAATAAGAAATCATAAAAGGAAGAGCATTAACTACAAAATAAGAAGATTTGACGTATGAATGTCTAATGAGAAAGTAATGCGAAAAATTGAGATGAAGCACATTAGTAATCAATAAAAATATAAGGAGGAATAGTTATGTGGGTAATATTTGGGGTTATTGCAATAGTAGCAACTATCATAAATCTTTATATGTATACAGCAGGAAAGGATTATAAGCTTGCTATGGCGATGGGACTATCATTTACAGCATTAACACTTTGTGCAGATTACAGTTATGTATCCCGGTGGGTAAAAGTGGAAGATTGGGCGGCTTTATCGGATGTAGTTCCTGGTATGGCAAGGGCATTATGGTTTTTGACAATTGTTTCTATCTTACTAAATATAGCCCCTATACTTTTAGAACGAAAAGGTAAGAGATAATTACTTATTGTTACATTATTAATATAATATGCAATTGATGTGTAAGTCTTTATGTATGACTAAAAGGGCGATAAGGCTCTCTATACCAAAAGTATAATGGAACCGTCCCCAGTCAGGCATTTAGGCATCAGCTATTTCCAGAAATCAGGCTTCATCAATGGTCTTACAGAAAGCTGGATTACAAAAAGAAGGAGTATTAAGGCAGAATAGGCTACTACACGAAAAGTATGAAGATGTTGATGTATATGGTCTTTTACGAGAAGAATACTAAAATTTTTTCTTATATATGGGTAACTGGGGAAGAAAGTAATACTCTCAATATGGAATCGATTAAGGAGAGAATTTAATGATTACAAGTAAGATGGCGAAGTTACATTTAGTCCAGTTTGACAAAAAAGACATCCCGGGTTTAATTGAACTGTCTGAATCAGTTGGGTGGGATTATGATGAACACGAGATTTGGACTGTTATGTCATCTGGTAAAGTATTTGGCCATAAAAATATTGAGGGTAAGATTGTTTCAAGCGCAGCCATTATCCCTTATGAAACGAATCTAGCCTCTATTGGTATGGTCATAGTCAACAAAGAATATAGAGGAATGGGATTAGGAAAAGAAGTGACACAACAATGTGTGAATTCTCTTTCAAGTGACTTTTCAATTATGCTAATTTCAACTGAAAATGGAAAGCCTCTCTATGAAAAAATGGGATTTCAAATCGTTGCCCATGTGCACAAGTACATATGTGATACCTATTCAACTTCTAATCCAGCCAATAGAAAAGTTATCATTGAACAATTTAATGAGAGCGACTTATATAAAATAATTGAGTTAGATGAAGAGGCTTATGGAGATAAAAGAAGCAGCTTTCTTAAACATAGAATTAATCAATCCAAGGATTGTGTAATGGTGAAAGATACCATAGGGAACATTATAGGTTTTGGATTATCTATATTAGGCCCTATCAATCTAATAATAGGTCCCATTATAGCACCGGATGCTCAGGTAGCATCTATGATTCTAGAAAAGCTGGCTATTGGACATCAAGGCAAATTAAGGATCGATATACCATCAGGTAATGGAGTGTTTATGGAAGCCGTAGAGAAATGCGGGTTTGTAAACGTGAGTAATCCACCCATTATGATGTTTAATTCCACTAAGATGCCACAGAGAAATGGTGAATTATTTGGAATTGCTGCTCAGGTGTTTGGTTAAGAGACTTCGATATTTATAATTTCTCCGATCTGAATGTCGGTAGCTTCTTGATTCGATTATCGTTGCAGTTTAGGCGAAAAAGCAGCTTTTATGCTATTGATAGTTGGCCAAATGAAGGGATAGATTACATGACTAAAGAAATGTTAGTGCAAATAAATGGTTGTAAACTATATGCAAAATTGGTGGGAGAAAATCATGAAAAACCAACTGTTGTAATGGATGCTGGATATGGTGATTTTTCCAAGGCTTGGGATTCAGTAATCGAAGATCTTTCAATGCTCTCTAATGTTCTAATTTATGATAGAGCGGGACTCGGGAAAAGTGACACAAGTTCTAATCCCAGAACTAGCGGTGAGATGGTAAAAGAATTGAAGGAACTTCTTATTGAAGCCAACATTAATCCCCCCTATATATTAGTAGGGCATTCCTTTGGTGGAGTAAACATGAGAATGTTTGCAACTGAATATCAAAATGAAGTTTGTGGACTTGTCTTGATTGATTCTACACCTGAAGATTATAGAGAAAGATTTCTCCCAACAATGTCAGAGGATTTTCAACAAGCTTACAATAAGCAATTCATTTATGAAGGGAATTATGGTGAATTTATGGAGAGCTTAAAGCAGTTGAAAGACACTAGACTTAAATTAAATGTCCCACTAATTGTTCTTTCAGCTGGAAAAAAAGCTCATTATTCAAAGGAATCACAAGAGTTATGGAATGATATGCAGAAAGAGATACTTGAAATATCCTATGTAGGTGAATTGGTGATTGCTGAAAACAGTGCTCATTATATACAAAATGATGAACCAGAAGTGGTAGTAAGTGCTGTGAAAAAGTTGATTGACAGTGTTTGAAGTTAGATTGTGAAAAATTACACTTGAATTAATCGTGGCGATAGCTAATAATGGGTCGATTCTTCAGCTTTATCGATACTCCATTATAGGGAAGGTTAATTAAACAAGAAGCATTTTGGGAAGTGACCATTATTAAAACAATATTGAGCAATGTAGCATTTGCAGTAGTGACAGTTTTTACGTTAGTTCATGTAGTAGATAATTATTTGTAAGGGATAGTTCCTTTAATAGGTTTGTGGATAATCTTTGACTACATAAAAAAATTCGAACAGAAAACGGTTGATATTAAAACGAAAAGAATCGGTGCATTTAGTTATTTTTTTACTGCCATTATAGGCTTGATATTATTCGAACTTGGGAGGGAATTCGAATAAAAAACATCAACACTAAAGAAAAGAACGAATGGAACATTATAATCTGCGGTTTAAGTATTATGGTACTTTAAAAGCATGGAATAAATGGTTGATATTTTCCTGAGCTGAACAAACATTAGTTTGTTTTTTTGAATTAGTAGCTGGAGAAACTTCAAGGATAAAGAAAAGGAGATGAAATGATGAATAAGTATGGTACATTACATGAATCAAATGGTCGTTATGCTTTAAGATTTGAACGATTTTTCCCTCAAAAGCCAGAAGATGTTTTCCTTGTTATTACAACTCCGAGGTACTTTTCCCAATGGTACCCTTTTGCCACTGGAGAGATGGATGTCAGACTTGGGGGCAAAATTGACTTCGATGACGGAGAAGGAGCGACTTATAAGGCTACCATCACTGAGTTAGAAAAGCCATATTTATTTGGTTTCCGTGAAGAAGGTGATCTAGTGAACATATCTTTGCAGGAAAGGGATAAAGGTTCTCTAATGATCTTCACCCATACTTTTGACGACGATTCATGGGCAGTTAATACCGCTGCAGGATGGCATCGGTGCTTGGATGTCCTTCGCCAGATAGTCAACGGACATCCAGTGGAATGGAAAGATAATGCCTCTGAATTAAAGGAGTATTATCAGGAAGCTTTTCGAGCGAATTAATTAAATATATTGAGTTAACCATTAGAGACTAATTGGTATAAGGTGCTTATTTCATGCAAGTGCTTTAATTGAATAAGAAAGATTGAAAGCCAACATTAGGTGCTGGCTTTTTATCATACTTAATAAAGGAAGCGGTAGGATGAAAGTCGTTGATTTTTGGTATCTAATTGGCTTGATTTGATGCTTTACTATGAGAAAGTAGAGACTTTATCTTGTATTAAAGTGTTCAACAAACGGGGGCGTTTATTGAAGAACGCGTCCTTTTCCTGTATTTGGCCAGTTAATAGAACAAATCTTTATTACAGAGTGGACTTTTACTATGTAATAACAAATAATTTTCTATTAAGTAATGCATCTTAATAGAGATTTTATTTATCGGAAATAAGTTTTCAACAATCAGGCGAGATTGTTGATCGTTTAACGAAGATTTGTTTTTTGCAAGGATTCTTACTCACCTTGAGAGGTAAGTAAGGGAAAAAGTGCTAGAAAATAGTCGGTACCATGCCTCCATCCATACGAATCGGAGAACCTTTAAAAGCGGAAGCATAAGGGCTACATATAAAGGTAGTTAATCTACCTATTTCAGCTGGCTTGATAAATCGTTGAATTTCAGATTGAGGTAGATTTTTAGTCATGAATTCTTTCTCTTTTGCTGAAAAAGTCATATCTTCATTTGGATACATCCCCTCAATTATATGATGCACATTTTCAGAGAGCGATGGTCCTGGCAAGATGGTATTGATTGTAACTTCTTTTCCTATTGTTAATTTAGATAGGCTTTTTGACAATGATAATAGCATTGATTTTGTCATACAATATTGAGGCATTTGTCCCGATGGCATAACTGCTTCTTCACTCGCAATAAAGATAATTCGGCCAAAATTATTTTTTATCATTTTAGGTAAGTAAAATTTGGATAGTCCATTTGCTGCAAGAACATTAGTACGGATATACTTTTCCCATACTTCATCGTCAACGTCCTCATACTTCATAATTTCATAAATCCCCATATTGTTAACTAAAATATCAATTTGGGGATGTTTTTTAAATAATGCTTCCCTTTGTTGATTATCTACAATATCGGCAGTAGCATTTTGAGGGAGGATATCAGGGAACTCTAGCTTAATTTCATTTACAGTTCGTTCTACCTGTTCGTAATTTCGTCCATTAATTAGTACATTAACACCTTCCTTTGCAAGTTCAATGGCAATTGCTTTACCGATCCCTCTTGTTGAACCAGTGACTAAAGCTGTTTTATTTTTTAAGTCCATATCCATAATACATTGCTCCTTTTAGATTGAAAGATATTCCTCTTCCTCTGTAGTTCTTATTCAGTTATCCTGCTGATAATACAGTGTCGAAAAGTAAACTAGTCAATTTATCAAGTTTGCACCGAGATGTTCAGTACGCCATTGTAAAGGGGTAGCACCTTCCCATATGTGAAAGGCGCGGTAGAATGAGTTTTGGTCTTCATATCCAATCAAAAAGGCAACCTCTTTAATATCCAACGACGGGTCTGCCAGGTATACTCTTGCCTCCTCATGTCGAACTTTTACTAACAAATGCTTGAAGCTTGTGCCTTCTTCAGTAAGCCGTCGTTGCAAGGTTCGATCACTTATCCCTAACTCGCTCGCAATAGTCTGAATGTCAGGGCGACCTCCTGCTAAGCTACGTTTCATGATCCACTTGACCGTCTCGCTAATTGAAGGGCTGCGTGGCTGCTCATTCAACGACTGTTCCAGTACCGGAGTCAGTATCTCTAGCAATTCTGCATTATACGAGACAAAGGGACGATCCAGATCTGCTCGATGTATAGTCAACCTGTTACAATTTGTACCGATCTGAATTCGGCAGCCGAAGTAATCTTCAAGTATCTGCATGTCGCCAATTGAATGGGTAGAAAATTCTACTAACTTTGCTGTCAAAGGTTGACCTGTGCCCCGGCGCCCCAGTTCGAGAAGAAATGCCAAAGTAATGCCAATTAATATGGACAGACCGGGTTGTTCACTATGAAATGTTTTTATTTCAATTGTACAGTGTTCACCTTCCTCGGTGATATGTAAGCTTTCAGGTGGGCAAAGTTGTTTGTACTTGGCCATTCGCTTTAAAGCATCACGGTAGTCACGAGCGTGGTAAGTTGCTAAGACAGTCGGAGGGAAATGATCTGTTTCAAAGGATGTCGCGAGCTTGATGATTCCTTTGGAGGTGTCATCAATGAGTTCGGAAAAAGCCTGCCAGATCGCAAAATATTGGGCTGTGGTGACAAATGGATCAGAAACAATGGAGATTGGCAATTGTGCTTTTCGAACTACCTCGTTGGCGACTATTCCCAATTGACGTAATCCTGTCCAAAATCCTGCAGGGATTTTTATACGATCAGAGGTATAGAACGTCATACATATGGGCCTCCTTTATCTATTTTCATTAGTAGTTTAAGCGTTTCCTTCTTTGCTAATAGTACAGTTTCATAGTAACTCTCCAACGATGCTTTGTAACTAGCGAATAGCGACAAAACACTTGCTAACTACGCCAAATTGTATTAATAACGATAGCAATACATAAAGATCTATTTACTAAATTGGTCCGTTTTTTTAAAGCTCTATCTTATTTTCCACTATTCAGCAAACAAAGCGCAATTGTTGAATAAGTACTAAGATGAGAAAATAACAGATTTATTTGCTGAGCAGTACACGAATAAAGTGCAATTACTTTTCTTATTCAAAAGACCGGGGCTTATCCTGAGCTGGCTGAGTTTCTTTTGTGTTTAAAGTTTTTCTTGAGTAAGCTGCTTGATTTTGAAATAATTGGTATTAAGTTAAAGGGCAGGTTAGTTGAAGAAGGAATCCAAATAATCGGTATCGAATTATATTATAAATTTCATAAGGAGATAACAAACGATGAAGTTCAATTCCGTTCACATTGATAGATTATTAATATAATGTACGAAAGGCTGGAATAAATCATGGCAAAAAAAGAAGCATCGAAAATTCAAACAGAACGATTGATTTTACGTCCGAGAGCAGAAAAAGACATTCCCAATATGCTTAAAATGTTTAACAATGATGAAGTAAGAGAATTTCTTGGGATTAATCCCCCTCGTGATGAAGACTCAATGTTAGAAATGGTTAGGAATCGTACTGAAACAAAATGGACTGTCGCATTAAAAGATACGGATGAATTCATCGGTGATGTAATGATTCCAGAAATAGCAGAAGGTTATCTTGGCGAAATTGGTTATCGCTTCATGAGGGAGCATTGGGGATGGGGTTTTGCGTATGAAGCGGTTTCCGCGGTCATTGAGCATTGTAAAAGCACATTAAATCTTAAACGCCTATGTGCTACTATAGATAATAAAAATATGCCGTCAAAAAAGTTAATTGAAAAACTCGGGTTTACTTTGGTAGCGGTGTTGCCTGAATCGAATTTAAGAGGCAGAGTTGCCGATATAGCTTACTATTCTCGTATAGTATAAGCATCCTTACGCTCTCCTGAGAAAGATGAACAAACAGGTGAGTGTTTAAATGGGGGGTATTTTTGGTCAAGCGATATGATTTTAGTGAAGAGGATTAGGCGGGAAAATATTGAAAGAGTGATTAAACAATTAATAATAGATGGTGAATTTGAAAGAGTATTTAGTCGTTGTGAATAATAGGCTTATTCCATTAACGGGAGCTATTGCTGAAGACCAATTAGGCAGCTGGTCTTCAGCGTTTTTTCTTTCTGACAGACTTATAAAATTCAGAAAACGATCAATTCAATAATCTTTTCGTATAAAAAAACTTATTAAGAAACATGCACTAGAAAAAATATAAATCATATATAGGTGATATCCCGTTTGAATGCTTGAGGAGGATATTATGAAACCACCTATGTTACCTAGTGAAAAATATTTCGGCAATTTAGAACTAGTTTATTCATTTTATGGGGCTATGCCTACAGGTGTTAGTGTTTCGGAAACTGGTCGTGTTTTTATTTGTTTTCCGAAATGGGGAGACGATGTTAAATTTACGGTAGCGGAAATTGTTGAGGATAAATTGCAGCCTTATCCTAATTTACAAACCAATTCGGTTAACCCTGAGAATATCACAATGACTTTCATCAGTGTCCAAAGTGTAGTTGCTGATGGAAGGGGAACGCTTTGGGTATTAGATACAGCGGCACCCAATTTTTCTGAACCAATTAAAGGTGGGGCGAAATTAGTCGCTGTTGATTTAAAAACCAATACAATTAGAAGAGTATATACCTTTACAGAGGATGTTGTCCTGCCAACAACTTACCTGAATGATGTCCGATTTGATTTTCGTGTTGGAAACGCTGGTTATGCCTATATAACGGATTCTTCTTCCAAAGGACCAGGAGCTATTATCGTCGTAGATTTAGAAAATGGAAACGCATTTAGACGGTTAAATGGGGCAAATTCAACTTCACCCGATCCCTATTTTATACCGAAAGTAGAAGGAAAAGTGTTGATGAATCGAAATAAAGATGGCGGGACTTCTCCCTTGAGATTGGCGTCTGACGGTATTGCGATTTCTCCTGATGGAAAGGTTTTGTTTTTTTGTCCACTAACAAGTCGTCATCTATTCTCGATCCCAACAGAAGCCCTGAGAGACAGAAATATACCGGACATGGATCTACCTTATCATGTGGAGTATTGGGGAGAAAAAGGTGCATCTGATGGAATGATTACAGATGCAAAAGGGGTCGTTGATGCTGGAGATTATGAGAACAATAGTATTCGAAAGATATTGCCGAATGGCATAATGGAAACCATCGCACATGATCCGAGAATTTTATGGCCGGATACTTTTTCAATTGGTCCGGATGAATACTTATATGTCATTGTGAACCAATTACATCGACAGGCGAGATTTCATTATGGAAAAGACCTGCGACAAAAACCTTATAGTTTACTTCGTATGAATATTGATGAATTACCTGCATCTACCATTTGATAATCAAAATTAGTTGGTTCATTTTTTTGTAAAATTTGACTGTAGGGCCAATAGGTCGTAATTTGTAAAAGTAAAAGAAAACGCGGTTGAAAATGAGGGGAATCGTATATTTCCCTTTTTTACGTGAGTCTCTTTATATTGTGGAATAAAGAATTGTGAAAATTGGTCATAGTAGAGCGGGGGCGGTTCTCTCTCTATCCCAAAAGTATAGTGGAACCGTCCCCAGTCAGCTATTTTAGTTGACCGAATCATGCAGATAGGAAACGGCAATCTGAAATGCCTTTATCCTTCTCTCGATGTAGGTACGCTGCCCACTTCCGGGCTTCAGCTTCTCAAGAAAGGAAGGAAGCGTAAACAGCAAACCCTCCAGAACCCCTTTTGCCTCTATCAAATCTTCTTTGCTGACATCTAAATCTTTGCCTTCCCAACATGCATGAAGCACATCTGCGCCAATCCTTGCTGCTTTCAATCGCTTCTCAAGCAACTTTGTCTGAGGAGCACCAGGTTTCATATGAGCAAGGGCATTTTCAGATTTACGAATGATGGATAGAAATGCTTCAATAGATTGCTGTTTTTCTTCCTCTGTCATATTTACCATGAGTCAATCACCTCGTTTCTCTTAGAATAGACTATTTGTAGTTTAACAAAAATACATAACCAGGACTGACATTTAATAAAGTGAAGTCTAGATACAATAGATTATTAAACTTACATAATTTTTAATAGTTCTCACCCGCCACAACTTAAAGCTAATAAAAAAATTCAAGAAATAAGGAGTTTAAACCAAATGGAAACAAAAGATAAAGTTCAAGCAGAGACCCTGCTTAACCACCTTTTCCGAGGATCTCAACTGGATGGAGTTCAATTCGGGGTATCCCCAGGTCCCTTTAGGCTATCTTTCTTTCATTATAAAAACACCGATGTCGAGGATGCCCAACTCTTTTTAAACATTGAATCTAAGTGGTGCCTTCTGTCTTCAAATGTAAAACAGTATCCTTCAAAAGAGGATGAAATAGAAGATCTTTCTGAAGAGGAAAACTATCTCCAAATCATTCGAATGAGAAGACAAGTGGTGGAAAAAATCGAACTGGTTGACGAGCATGCTCCCCACTTACTCATTCGATTTGAAAACGATTATTCATTATTTATAAACGGATATCATGACGAATTTGAATGTTGGCAAGCAGGGATTGATGGGGATAGTGAATTTGTAATTGCCTTACCAGGAAAAGACCTGGCTATTTGGACTCCTGATCATATTACTGAATGATGAATGCAGATCGCTTTGATTTGAGGAGGTAAAGAATTAGTGTAAAAAAAGTTAAAAAATACGCTTTCTCCCAGTTGGGATTGGGCGTATTTTTTGGTGCTTTTAATAAGGCAAGAAAAGTTAAGGTTCCTTTAAGCTTCCGTTAAGCTTCCTGTAAATTTCCACCATTATAATATAGAAAGAAGAATTCTTCAAAAAAAGTTGAATCGATCGATTTATCAACAGAATGTATCTTGTCAAAAGTGTGTCGACCAAGAGAAAGGTTACGTCAAACAAAATGAAACGTAAAGAGACTTATCGTGTAATAGGCATCATCGCATTGTTGTTCGGAGTAGCTCTGTTGCACTTGATTAATGAGAAGCAGCCAATCAAGGTCGCTGTACTCGATAGTGGAATTAATAAAGACCATCCGGCATTGAAAGGAAAGATACATAAATCATTTAATGCCATTCAGCCGAATCAACCGATTGAAGATCATTATGGCCACGGCACTCCGATCGCAGGCATCATAGCTGCCGAAGATTCGGGAGGCGAAATGAGCGGACTGGCTCAACATGTGTCCATTTATGATGTAAAGGTTCTAGATAAGAAAGGCAACGGGAAGGTAGCCGATTTGGTCAAAGGAATCAACTGGTGCATCCAAGAGAAGGTAGACATCATCAATATCAGTTCCGGTTTTCAAGTTGATGATCTACACCTTAAGAAGGCAATTGATGAGGCGCTTTCTTCAGGGATTATCATCATATCGGCAGCAGGTAATACACTGGGGCAAGAGGCTGACTATCCGGCACGCTATGAAGGCGTATGGTCCATCACATCTGTAAACTCCGACATGGTCCGATCTTCATTAGCGGCAAGGGGAAAGGTTGATTTCGCCGCAACTGGGACAGAGGTTCTTTCAATCAATAAAGATGGGGACTTGGAAACTTTCAGCGGTACTTCCTTCGCTGCTGCCCAAATATCTGGATATACAGCCCGCTACTTGTGAAAGCAATTCACAAAGAAGGGAGTGGGATAAAAATGTTTAAGGAAAGCATCAGTCTCCCCTTAATATATTTCTTGGCATCAACTGTTTGGCAAATAATCGATAATCGACAAGTTCAGTGGATAGATAATATAATGATCTGCTTTTTTATATTCTTGTTCTTGATGTTATATAATTGGTCGAAAATCCCTTATAAATGGAAGAAGGATAGTATCGGAAGTTTACATTAAAATCAACACAGCAAACATCAGGGGGAAAGTATATGAATATGCACATTAGAGAAGCCACCCGGAATGATTATGATGTGGTTCATCAAATCCAAAGACAAGTGCACGAAATTCATACAAAGGAAAGACCGGATCATTATAAGATGGCTGATACAACGTTAGACAAAGAGTATTTTAACAACTTGATAGAAGGAGAAAATACAAAGGTCTTCTTACTGGAAGAAGACCACCCAATCGCTTATACAATCCTTACGATCAAACATACTGAGGAAAGACCCATTCTCATTCCAAAGAAAGTGGTCTATATGGACGATTTTGGTGTTGATCGTATGTACAGAGGAAAAGGAGCGGGGAAAATATTCTTTGGGAAAATATTAGAATTCGCAAAGGATATAGAAGCAGACTCATTAGAATTAGGCGTGTGGGAGTTTAACGAAAATGCCATAAAATTTTATGAATCAATGAATGTAAAGACAAAAATGAGGAGGATGGAAATAGAGTTATAAAGCTCTCCTTGTCCCATCGTGTTCACTTGGATCTTCATGATTTGATATAATGTTTACCACGCAGCTTCAATGCTAAGGATAGGAGAGTGAAATATGGAAAATAACGTTTTTGAAGAGATGGCGAAAAGATACGATACAGAAGATCGAATAGAATTAGCTAAAGTAATTGTAAAGGAAGTAAAACAAGAACTACAAAATAGTAAATCAAAATCTCTAATCGACTACGGGAGTGGCACCGGTCTGATTAGTCTGGAATTAACGGATTTAGTGGAATCCATTTTGTTGGTTGATTCATCAGAACAAATGGTAGAGGTTGCGAAAGCAAAGATTTCTCAAAAAGCTATCACCAACTCGGAAGCACTTTATTCAGATTTTACCCAGGGAACTCCTGCTCTTAAGGCTGACATCGTGTTAATGTCACTCGTCCTTCTTCATATTCCCGATACTAAAAAGATTCTAAATGAGTTGTGCAACATTCTGAATGATGGTGGCAAGCTCATTATTGTTGATTTTGACAAAAACGATAACATCAGCCACCCGAGGGTTCATAACGGCTTTGTCCATGAAAAACTGAAAGAAAAGCTATCCGAAGCGGGATTTAAGTCAACGGAAATCAAGACATTCCATCATGGAGAACGTATTTTCATGAATCAGGATGCCTCCATGTTTATATCCAGTAGTATAAAGTGATTTAGGGGAAACAATAGCTTAACCATAGAAATCGAGTTTGAAATCATAAGGCTCTTTTCGCAAAGATTGTTGTTTTCTAATATAGAATCTGCGAGGGCTCTGTCAACCAGTTTATGCTGAATGGTGAGGGAACTTCTCCGCTTTCCGCTGACGTTAGGCCGAGCTTCCTCAGCTTAGCGGAACGGGGTCTCAGCACGCCCAAAATCCGCCCGAGTCTGCGCAGTTCCCCTCACCATCTTTAACAGAATTTTCTTGACAGAGCTTCAAGGTGTGCAAGAAAAAATTCTTCTTTCTTAAAAGGTAAATCAATCTCTACATACCTTAAATGAGATTGTTTGCTAAAATTCTTGTTTTAATTGTTCCCCATTAAGGATTCATCCTCAGAAAGTTGATTGGAGCGGAAGGATGCTCGACTCCTCCGGGAATAGCTGGACAGCTCGAAAAGCGCAGGCGGCTTGACCAGCCCCGACTAGCATAAGATGAATGGGCCGAGAAGGCGCTCTTTGCCTTCTTGGACCATTTAGCTTATGACCTCGAGGGGCTAGCCGCCGGAGCTGGACAGGTGAGACCCCGCAGGCGCAGCCGAGGAGGCTCACCGCCAGCCCCGCGGAAAGCGAGCATCCTGGAGCGGAAATCAACTATTACTTTCTCCCTCTACAATAAGCAACAAACTTTACGAAAAGAGCCAATCATAAAGATGTTAGGCTCGATTTTTTTTAGGTGGGTACACAATGATTATTCCACACTTGACATTGACGTGAATTCAATCAATGATGATGGTAATAAATGTGAGGGTGATTCAGTTGAAGGATTCAGTTGATATTCTAATAATTGAAGATGATGAGGATATTAATCGCTTACTATGTAATATTGTCAGGAAAAGTGGCTATTCCCCCAAGCCCGCATATTCAGGTACGGAAGCAGTGATCTACCTGGACAGTCAAAAATGGGATATGGTATTAATTGATCTCATGCTCCCGGGTTTATCTGGTGAAGATCTATTAAAAAAGGTCACAAATGAAAGTAATGTTCCGATCATTATCATTTCGGCAAAGCTTGAAACACAAACGAAGATCAATTCGTTAAGAGCTGGTGCAGACGACTATATTACTAAACCTTTCGATGTTGATGAGGTATCGGCCAGAATTGATTCCTGTCTTAGAAGGTACCGGGATCTATCAGATGCTCCACTGACAAATCAAATGTTTTATAAAGATATCGTATTGGACACGGACTCAAAAATAGTGACAGTGAATGATAATGAACTCAAATTAACGGCACGGGAATATGAGATATTGCTTCTCATGATGTCCTCTCCTAAAAAGGTTTTTTCAAAGGCTAATTTGTTTGAGAGTGTGTGGAATGAGAAATTCCATGGGGACGACAATACCATCAATGTTCATGTAAGTAATATCAGAAGTAAGCTTGCGAAAGCGAATCAGAATGAAGAGTATATTGAAACCATTTGGGGAATGGGCTATAAACTAAAAACTTAAGGTTTTCTTAAGATATGACTTAAGACTTTCTTACGTTTTCCTTCTTATACTTTAAGAGTGTTCAAAGAGGAGCCCTTTGAACAAGTGAATAAAGGAGGAAATATTGATGAATGGATATGTATTAAAAACCAGTCAATTATCAAAAACATATCAAAATAAAATGGCGCTTCATAAAGTGAGTGTCATGATCAAAAAAGGGTCTATTTATGGATTTATCGGTCAGAACGGTGCCGGGAAATCAACGTTGATTCGCCTAATAACCGGTCTCGCGTATCCAACGACAGGTACATTTGAATTGTTTGGAGAAAGCCAGGAACGAAATATTATTGAAGCAAGAAAAAGAATTGGAACCATCATCGAAGGGCCGGCGCTATATCCGCAAATGACCGCCGCTGAAAACTTGGAAGCTCACCGTCTGTTGAAAGGGATACCGGGAAAAGACTGTATCGAAAAGACCTTGAATTTAGTCGGTTTGCAGAATACAGGAAAAAAGAAAGCAAAGGATTTTTCATTAGGAATGAAGCAGCGTTTAGGCCTTGGTATCGCATTATTAGGGGATCCTGAGTTTCTGATTCTGGATGAACCGATCAATGGACTGGACCCTATGGGAGTTGTCGAAGTACGGGAATTACTTAAAAAGCTTAATCGAGAATATGGAATTACTATACTAATCTCCAGTCATATATTAAGTGAGCTGCATTTACTGGCCACTCACTATGGGATTATTCATGAGGGAGAATTGTTAGAACAACTTTCTGCGAAAGAACTGAATGAAAAATGTCAGCAGTACCTGCATATTAAAGTGGATGATCCAAACAAGGCTGCAACGGTAATAGAAAATCATTTTTCAACACAAGAGTTTGAAGTGATGCCTGATGGAACCATAAGGTTGTTTGCCTATGTTGACGTACCGGGTGAAGTTTCCAAAATCTTAACCAGTGAAGGGTTGGTCATAGAAGAATTTATGCCGATGGGAGAAGATTTGGAAACGTACTTTAGTCATCGCATCGGAGGTGTACAGCATGGGTAATCTACTAAAAACGGAGTGGTATAAATTAAGGAAGGACCGATCATTTCGATTCCTGACCTGGATGTTAGTTGCGGCTGCAGTGTTGTTTCCACTAATAGAATTCGATAATGGGGCTTCAGGATTACCAACTGTAAAGGATTATTATCGGGAGAGCATTCTCGGTCCTCATGCGAATATAGTGAAGCTTATTCCAAGTATTTTGGCAGGCTTCTTTATCACAAGCGAATATTCCATGGGTACGATGAAAAGTATCGTATCTTCAGGCAATAGCAGGTTCCGAATCTACTCTGCAAAGCTGATCGTATTTTCAATTGGAGCCATTATCATATCATTAATATTACCGATTATGATGACAGGATCCAGCGCCATCTATTTTGGATTTGCAGAGATGCCTGAGTGGACATATTACCTGCAAACATTGGGACTGATTATATTGTACGGGGCAGCCTTCGCTTCCATCATGGCGATCTTTTCTATCCTGTTTACAGACAGTGGGAAAACGATAGGGTTTCTTCTTCTGTTCTTTGTATTTGCTGATTGGCCCCTGCAGATGTTAGCGGCAAAAGTGCCCTTGTTTGAAACCATTTTAAATCATTCCATCTTTAAGTTGATTTATGACATTATCATTGTGGATACGTTGAAGAGCGGGGATGTATTAATCATCATAGTGGTTCCCATTCTGACGTTTCTGTTATTTGGTGCTTTAGGAAGCATGATTTTTCAAAGAAAAGAAATTAAGTAAAACGAAAGTGGGTGAGGTCAAATGATACTCTATTTATTGATGGCAGTTTTGGCAGCCTTCGCATATGTCCTCATCCGTTTTTATCTGTTGAAAAAGGAAATGAAAAGGGCAACCTTGCAACTCCGGCAATTACACCAACAGGACTCAGCGAAAAAATTGACGATTAGCTTTTATGACCGCGATTTCGAGGAGTTAGCACAGGAAATAAATAACCAGATTGATTTAACGAAAAAGGCTGAAGCAGTCAAGCGCTCCACTGAAAATGAACTAAGACAGGCTATATCCCATATTTCTCATGATATTCGAACACCCATGACATCAATCTTAGGATATATTCAATTTCTGGAATCAGATGAAATGAGCCATGAGGAAAAGAAGAAATACATTGAAACAATCAAAAATAGTGCAGGAAGGTTAAAGGTGTTACTTGAAGATTTTTTCGAGCTATCGATTATTGAACAAGCGGATTACCCTTTGAAAATGGAGAAGGTCAGTGTTAACCATTTGATTATTGAGTCACTATTAGGGTTTTATGAGGAGTTTAAAAAAAGGGATATAGAACCGGACATCCATATCCCGGAGCAAGACATTATGATGATGGCCGACTCCTCTCTCATGAAAAGAGTGATCGAAAATCTTGCAGTGAATGCCATTCGATACTCTACAGGAAATGTGACCATTCAGCTTAAAGAAATGGATACAGCCGTTCAGCTGAAAATTTCAAACTCTGTTGGGAAAATGAGTGAGCTTGACGTACATCAGATGTTCGACCGTTTTTATAAGGCTGATCAAACAAGAACCGGGAAAGGTACTGGGCTCGGTTTACCGATCGCGAAAAGCTTAATGGAAAAAATGAACGGAAGCATTCATGCTGAATTAAAAGAGAATCATTTAACGATGATTTGTGAATGGGAAGCGGAATCCGATTAATACAATACTCCACAATTACCATCAGAGCTGAAGTTTAGTCGTTACTAAAAAAATGGGCTATTATTTGATTGACAATTTGAGCTATTCTGCGATACTATATACTAGTAGTCAGTATTACTGAATATCAGTAGCACAAAATACCTGAGAGACAAATTACAGGGAGTATACGAAATACAATTGGGGGTGAACATTTGGAGAATTTTACTGAAATGCTGAAAGGAGTGCTTGAGGGTTGTGTGCTTGAAATCATCAGCCGCGGTGAAACGTATGGTTATGAAATCACGCAACAGCTGAGGGAACTTGGCTTCACGGATGTGGTTGAAGGCACAGTTTATACGATTACCATGCGCCTTGAGAAAAACAATCTGGTGGACATTGAAAAAAAGCGCTCTACTGTGGGGCCACCGAGAAAATTTTACACACTCAACGCAGCAGGTCATGAGAAGCTCGAAACTTTTTGGGGAAAATGGGATTTTGTCTCAAGCAAAATGAACGAACTCAAAACGAAAGAAATCAAAAGGAGAGGATAAGATGAAGTTTATTGAAATGATTATCGGAAATCTGGCTGACAAGCGGGAATGGAAGGCGATGGAAGCACGTGCGAAGACACTTCCTAGTGAGTACCTCAACGCATACAAAGCGATCCAAAAATATATGTGGACCGCCGGTGGTCTCACCGATTGGAAGGACACCAGCCGTATCTTTAATGGCATTCTCGATCTGTTCGAGGAAGGTGCAGCGGAAGGCAAGAAAGTAACTGACCTCACGGGTGAGGACGTAGCTGCTTTCTGTGATGAACTGGTGAAGGACTCCGAGACCTGGAGTGACAAGCATCGAGCTAAGTTGAACAATACGATTGGCCGTGAAAAAAAGTGAATGCAAAAGCGAATACCGACTGAATAGCGGGTTGAATGTGGTAGTACATTCACTATTCAGTTATTTTTTTAATCCGGTAGTAAGTATTACAGAATATCAGTCTTACTGAGTACTAGGGGAAAGGTAAACTAGCGCATTTTATAAGGAGGAAAAAAGATGAATGATGTAGCGATTTGTATAAAAGGGTTGAAAAAATCCTTTAAAGACAAGGAAGTCTTAAAGGGAGTGGACTTAGAGGTGGTCCGTGGTGAAATTTTCGCACTGCTGGGCTCTAATGGAGCGGGAAAGACAACGATCGTCAATATCCTCTCGACGTTGATGAAGCAGGATTGCGGTGAAGTGAGTATTTGCAGCTTTGATGTTCAGCGGCAACCGGATCATGTTCGCCAGAGCATCAGCCTGACTGGTCAGTTTGCAGCTTTAGACGGCATGCAAACCGGGCGGGAAAATCTGATGATGATTGCCAAGTTGCGTGGGGTTTCCAATCCCTCTCAAGTCGCCGATGATCTGCTTACAAGATTCAGTCTCACCGATGCAGCCAACCAACGTGCAGATCATTATTCAGGGGGGATGAAGCGCCGTCTTGATATTGCCATGAGCCTGATAGGGAAGCCGGCCGTTATATTTCTAGATGAACCGACCACGGGGCTTGATCCCGAAGCGCGGATTGAAGTCTGGGAGACCGTCAAGGAGCTTGCCGGCGGTGGCACGACCATATTGCTGACGACCCAGTACCTGGAGGAAGCGGAACAACTGGCGGACCGCATTGCCATCCTGCATGGCGGTAAAATCATCACGACGGGTACCCTTACGGAACTCAAGGAGATGTTCCCGCCAGCGAAAGTGGAATACATCGAGAAGCAGCCGACATTGGAAGAAATTTTCCTCGCAATCATTGGCAAAAAAGGAGGAGATGTAAATGAAAAGTAAAACAGGGGTACTACTGGGACGTTTAATGCGCAATATCTTACGCAGCCCGGATACGATTATCACGGTGGCGATCACGCCGATTATGATGATGCTGCTGTTTGTCTACGTATTTGGCGGCGCTATAGAGACTGGCACGGACAACTACGTCGATTATCTATTGCCGGGAATCCTGCTGATCACGATCGCATCCGGCGTCGCTTACACTTCTTTGCGGCTCTTTAATGATGTGAAAAGTGGTCTGATGGCGCGCTTCATTACCATGCCCATCAAGCGCTCGTCTGTATTGTGGGCCCACGTATTGACATCGCTTGTTTCCAATGCGCTTACTGTTGTGGTGGTCATCCTCGTCGCACTCTTGATGGGTTTCCGTCCCAGTGCTGATATCCTGGATTGGCTCGCAGTAGGTGGGATACTCGTGCTGTTTACATTAGCGCTGACATGGCTGGCAGTTATACCTGGATTGACAGCACGGTCCATGGAAGGAGCCACAGCATACTCGTACCCGCTGATTTTTCTGCCGTTCATCAGTTCAGCCTTTGTCCCCACTGAAACCATGCCTAAAATTGTCCGTGCGTTCGCGGAGAACCAGCCCGTGACTTCAATCGTGAATTCAATACGTGCCCTCTTATTTGAAGGGACCGTGGGCAACGATATCTGGATCTCGCTTGCCTGGTGCGTGGGTATTATGGTCATTGCTTACTTCATCGCTAGTAAAGTATTTAAACGCCAATTAGGTTGAATGCAACAATATGTTCATTACTGGTGTTGTGAATGTATTTGAAACTTCTAGATGAATTATAGGAAATCATCAACTATTTGTACTGATTTTGTAAAGGAATGTAGTTAAAGTTGAGGGGCGTTGATCTAGTATGGATGAACGCTTTTTATTGGGTTAACGGTCCAGATTGTTGAAGATGTGGTTTAGCACTGGTAGTGGGGAACCGTATCACAAATAGTGGTAAAGCAGAGGGAAGAAGTAATTCTGGATAAAGAAGTATTAAAAAGTCTAATTTATAATGAAGGAGACCGTTCGTGTAATATAGACGATCTCCTTTTGGTTTTCTTAAACTTGTACTTCACTCATCAATGCATGAGTATTATCTTCTGTATCTTTAAAAAATACCATCCACATTTCAGTTTGTCCCATTTTCGTTACCACATGTGGTTCATCGATAAAAGTAACTTCTTTACCTACTAAGCGCTCATATGTATCTTTAATATTATTTACTTGAAAATAAATAACCGAACTTGAATGAGCAAATTCCTCTTTTTCTGGAAGTGTCAACATGAGCCGCAGGCCATCGCATTCAAAAAATGCCATACTATCCGTGTTAAAATATAGAGAAAGTCCTAGTTTATCTTTATAAAAATCCAGTGCCCTATTTATATCTTTGACAGGTATTCCAATTTGCCCAACATTCTTAATCATTGTAGTATCCATAAAACATTTCTCCCTTCAAATTTCTTATTCCTAATAAGGATAAAGAATCTCCCTTATAATTACTTATCCGATCTCACTTTTTTTCGATATTCTCTAGGAGATAAACCAACATGTTGCTTAAACATTTTACTAAATGATACAGGGTTTTGAAATCCAAGTTCAAAGGTTATATCGGTCATATTACGGTCTAATTCTGCTAGTAATTGTTTTGCCTTTTGTATTCTGAATACTGAAATATGCTGATGGGGCGTTCTACCGTAAATTTGAGAGTAAGTTCTTAATAAATGGTTAGGTGATAAACAAGCAGCTTTAGCAACTTCCTCTAGTTTTATCGGTTGATTAAAATAAGATCTAATATAATCGTGTGCTATACTTACCCTTCTGTATAATTCTTCACGTGTAGAATTACGAATTGCATGTAATGATTCGATTTCTGTATATGTATTTATGTGTTCATTTAAAATAGAAAACATTATCTTATGGAATTGTTCCTCATAACCAACGGAATCAATATCAAGACTGGGTAATATCTGCATGAAATATTCCAGTTGATAAGATAGAGTATTATTCTTATGATAGGTTTTTTCAAAAAAACCAATTGAACTTGTATCCTTAAACGGATCACTTAGAAGACGCTCATTTGTTTCTTTTAAGGAATGAAGGACTTCTTCCGCAAACCCATCTTTAAAGAAAAGACAAAAGGATTCTACAACTTTAGGTTCTTCAATTGAAATGGTGTATGCACCTTCATTGAGGAGTAGGTATCTACTCTCTTCAACAGCAAAGAAGCCTTTGTTAGTCTTGTAATGGGCTTTACCATTAAAGAATGTTTTAATGGACAGTTGACCATTACCTTCCCAGTAAAACTGTTTACTTTTTGCATTCAAAACGAAATTGGTAGAATCATTTTTTGGCATAATACAATCTCCAGATAACTTATTTTTCCATAGTATTATTATACAATGGAATTTTAACTGTGTTCATATATATTACCAATGCATTTAGATGAACCGTACCATAAATAACGGCGAAATAAATCACTCCTTTTTCATTGTTATGGTACAATTGTTTGCGAAAAGATATTCCGCCAATGACTAACAGAGCTTTAATAAGGAGTTGTGTTTAATGAATAAAAATAAAAGCACAGAAATAAAACGCTCTTCAAAAGCAGAAAACATTCTATCTCAGATCAATAGTAAAACGAAGCTAGGCGACTTACGAAAAATCGCGAAGGACATTAAAAAAGATCACGAACTAGCTATGGAACTTTGGTCAACTGGAGAGTTTCTGCCAAGACTATTGGCAATCTTAATTATGGACAAAAAACTTCTTTCACAAGATGTACTAAATAAGCTTGATCAGGATATGCAGACTCACACATATGATGAGCGAAATAACTTAATGGATTGGTTAATGGCTAATCAGCTCACCAAAGACAAGAAGAACATTGCATTGATGGAGTCATGGGAAAATAGTCCATCTGCTCTTCAAAGGCGAGCTTTCTGGTATTTTCAAGCGAGATTGAGATGGACTGGACAAACACCGCCTGATAACACCGCAGACTTACTATCTGCAATTGAAGCGACTATTACGCAGGAAGAACCGGAAGTTCAATGGGCTATGAATTTCACCGCAGGCTGGATAGGCGTTTATGGTGAAAAGTATCGAGCACGTTGTATGAAACTTGGTGAGAAAACGGGTCTTTACAAAGATGAAATGGTATCAAAAGGATGTACTCCCAATTATTTGCCGGAGTTCATTACGATTGAAGTTAACAAACGAATTAATAAATAGTTACCACTGAAACATCCATAAGATTTGATGGGAAAATAAAGCAATTCAAAGCCTCAATATGGTAAGGATCTGAAAGTAACATTCCAGAATCCTTTTTGCTTGGAGGGAAATATCAAAATTTATTATGAGGAGGCTGGGACAAAAGTGTATTAGTATAAGTAAAACCCGAACTAATTTGCATTCTTAAAGGCAAATTAGTTCGGGTTTTTAATTTGTTCCAATGAACATTTAGATTTAGTGCTTTCCAGCGGTTGATTGGAGTGCAAGACGAAGACTCCTGCGGGAAAAGTAGCTTATGTGAGACCCCGCAGGCTTGCCGAGGAGGCTTACGAGCTACCCGCGGAAAGCGTAGTCTTGCACGGAAATCATTAGCGGTATTAAGAGCCTACACTTCTATTGTTCGTCTTTATTTCGTGGCGTTTTAGTTTTGTCTCAGCCTCTTTTTTTGTATCCGCAAACAATTCATTTGCAATAAAATTATTATAATAATTAATAAAAATTTATTGTAAATCGATAAACTTTGTATTAAAATCAAAATCAGAATAAATAAATGAGGTGCTGTTATGAATAAAATTACAACGATGTTCTTAAAAATAGCTGTTATTTTTTTAGGAGTCCCAATTCTTGCTCTATGCATCTTTTTGGTGCCTGAGCTGGCGGACCTTTCAGCGACATTACTTCCAGAGTTTACAGTGATAAAATATTTCGTTTTCATCGTTTTTGATGCATCAGCAATACCTTTTTATTTTGCTTTGTATCAGGCTTTTAAACTCCTGCGCTACATTGACAAAAATAAAGCTTTCTCTGATCTATCTGTAACAGCTTTAAAGAATATCAAATATTGTGCAATCACAATCAGTATTTTGCATGTACTAGTTTTGCCGCTCTTCTATATCTTTGCGGAAGTAGACGACGCTCCAGGAGTTATCTTTGTCGGATTGGTTGTTCCTTTTGCTTCGATGGTTATCTCAGTGTTTGCGGCAGTTCTCCAGAAACTTTTAAAAGAAGCAATTGATATAAAATCAGAAAATGATTTAACGGTCTGAGGTGAATAACAATGGCAATTATAATCAATATTGATGTGATGTTAGCAAAAAGGAAAATGAGCGTAACAGAGCTTTCGGGTAGGGTTGGGATAACGATGGCTAACCTTTCTATATTGAAAAATGGAAAGGCGAAAGCGATTCGATTATCCACCTTAGAGGCAATTTGTAAGGCTTTAGAGTGTCAGCCTGGGGATATATTAGAATACAAAAGTGACGAAGATAGGTAAACATTGTGGAGAGAAAATAACAATTATTAGGGGAGGTATTACGATGGAATCTAACAATTCGATTATTGAAAACATAGATAACCCTCATGAACTGGAGAGAATTTATAGAAAAGATCCAAAAGCTTTTAAACATTCATTCTTACAGGCATGGGAACAAATTCCTGACTCTCAGGTCCTTGGCGTTTGGTATGAAAGATTGCATTTTAAGGAGGCAGCTAATACAGAAAAGTCTTCCAAGGTCCAAAAAGATTTCATATTCATGGGCATTTTAGCCATTATGGCAGGGATATTTACCAGGATCATTTTCCATTTTGTCGAACAGGAAGTGATCGCTCCAATTAACCTGGCCTTTGGTATAATTCCTTTTATTGCTACCTATTTTGTTTACAAAAATACTCCGAAAAAAAGGGTTCTTTATTCCCTTGTAGGGTTGTTCCTGATTTCTGGGATTTATCTTAATATGTTGCCTTTAAATGATAAAGACAGTATTATCCTTGCTTATTTACACATTCCCATATTCTTATGGATCGTGTTAGGGCTTGCATTTACAGGAAATGAGTATTCAAAAGGTAGTACTAGATTAGCCTATATCAAATTTAATTTGGAATATGGAATTCTCTACGCCAGCATGGCTGTTAGTGGAATGATACTGGCAGCATTAACCATGCAGTTATTCAGCTTTATCGGCTTGGATATAGAGGAATTTTATTTTAGTAATATCGTTTTATTTGGTGCTTCCGCTCTCGCTATTGTGGCTGCATACCTGGTATCAATGAACCTTAAACTTGCTAAGAATATTACACCCTATATAGCTAAAATTTTTAGCCCTCTTGTCCTGGTCACATTGTTGGTCTATCTTATTGCTGTTATATGGCTCGGAAAAAATCCATTCTTGGACCGTAATTTCCTGATAGCCTTCAACGGAATACTTCTTGGTGTATTGGTCGTAACCATATTTTCCATTACCGAAAGCGACTCAGATGAGAAAAAAAACATTTCAGACTATATAAATTTTGCCCTGATTGTTCTTGCCCTTATCATTGACAGTGTGGCATTGTCAGCCATAGTGTTCAGACTTTCTTCTTATGGGATTACTCCAAACAGACTTGCTGTTTTAGGTGTAAACATACTTATCTGGGCTAATCTAATCTGGATTATGTTCTCCTATATGCGTTTTCTACAAAACAAAACCGGACCTTCAACTATTCAAGATTCCGTTACTAAGTATTTGCCGGTATACGGACTTTGGGCAGCTTTCGTAATATTTACTTTTCCTTTAATTTTTAATTAGAAAATAAGATAAGGCAGGTTAATTGAAGAAAAAGAACATTGGGAAGAGCTTAAACCCCCAATGTTCTTTTTGTTATCTATTAATGTTGTCTTTCTAAAGCCAATTTCAACCCAAAGCCAATTAATACAATACCGGTAGCTTTCTCCATCATACTTTGGATAATAGGAGTCATTAGCCATTTTCGTAGATAATTAATGAAAATTACATATACAATAAACCAGACGATGGACAATAACGTATATATTATTCCCATTAGTATAAGTTGTTTTGCTGCGTGAGATTGTGTGTTTACGAACTGAGGTAAAAATGTTAGAAAAAAGATTGCAACCTTAGGGTTCAAAACATTTGAAAAGAACCCCTGCTTAAAGGCCAATCCCTTTGCAGGTATCTCTTTCTGATTTTCTAACACCTGTTCTTTATTTTTCCCTTTTGATATAAATGATGAAACACCTAGATAAATTAAATAGGCAGCTCCAATGTATTTTACAATGTCAAAGGCAAGAGCAGATTGCATTAGCACCGCTGAAAGACCAAACGCAGCTGCAAATGTATGAACGAGAGCACCAGCTGTGATACCAAGGGCCATTTTAAAACCATCACTTTTTCCAGCTGATATCGTCCTCTTTGTTATTAAGGCGGTATCAATTCCAGGGCTCATTACTACGAACAAAGAAAGTACGATAAAAGTAAAAATGTCATTCATCATTCTGCTCCTCCTTACGATTTGAATAGCGTTATGATAAAATTATACTTAATTAAAGTTAATTTAGTTTAACATAGCTCAAAGGAAAAAGTTAAGTAGTATTTTATAAAATTAAATTGTATTTAACGGAGTGTATAATGGAAAATATCAATATAGGGAAAAAAGTTGAGCAGTACAGGAAATTAAATGATTTAAGTATTCGAGAATTAGCTAAAACAGCTGAAATAACACCTTCAATGTTAAGTCAAATTGAACGGGGGATAGCAAATCCCTCTATTCAGACTCTTAAGGTCTTAGCTAAAGTCCTAAATGTCCCCACATTTAGTTTCCTGCTGGAAGAGGTAAATACAGAAGAATTAGTCGTCAGGTCAAAGAATAGAAGGAAAATGGTGATTGATCATTTGTCATATGAATTAGTATCACCTGATATTTCTGGAAAACTGGCTACGGCTATTATGACGTTCCCTCCAAATAGTACATCCTCGGAAAAGCCCTTAGGACATAAGGGGGAAGAAGTTGCATTTGTCTTAACAGGGCAAATAAGAATTAATTTAGAACAAGAAGAATATATCCTTGAACCGGGGGATAGTGTGAAGATCCCTTCACATATGAAACATCGGTGGATAAATGACTATAATACAGAAGCAACGATCCTTTTCTCGGTCACTCCTCCCTCGTTTTAGGCAGACCATTATTCTTTTAAAGGGGGCAATAACTGGAGATCAGCTAATTGATCCGGCTATTGCCTTCTTCTATTATGGGGTCAGTCTAGTTTAAGATTGATGTTTAACTTGTATTCAACAATCGGCCAATTTAAATTGAATAAGAATACACTAAAGTCGATTTCGTAAAGGGAATCGGCTTCTTTAGTTTACCTGTAGTTCCTTCGATGAATTTAAAAAATGTTGTTGACTATTCAGTTGAACTGTAATAACTTATTATTAAGTTGTACTATATAGTTGAACTGAATAAAGGGTGAGAGTATGAAACATAAATTATTGCCTTTGTCTGAAACCATGCATTATATTTTATTAGCTCTCCGTGAGCCACTCCACGGCTATGCCGTGATGCAAAAGATAGAAACAATAAGTAATGGCACCGTTATTTTAGCAGCAGGTACATTATACGGTGCGATTGAAAACTTGAATAAACATGGTTGGATTGAACCTGTTGGAGATTCAGGCCGGAGAAAAATGTATATGATTACGACAGAAGGAAGAGCCATATTGAAAATGGAGCAAGAAAGGCTATTGCATATTTTATCATTGTATGAAGGAAGTGATTCGAATGAAGAAGTTTAAAATTTTCATTAATATTGAAAAAGAAGAGCATTGGCTGAACGAGCAATTACAAAAAGGCTATCGCTGCACAACCATTAGTGGACTGGGAATATACACTTTCGAAAAAACGGATAAAAGATATGTTATGCGACTTGATTATCAAGACTATTTATCTAAGAAAAAGTTCGTGGAATACAAAGGGATCTATGAGGATTTCGGTTGGAACTATATAAAGGGGTACTGGCTTAGTGGAATACGATATTGGCAAAAGGAAAATGATGATCAAAATGAAATCTTCTCTGATCGCCAATCAAAGGGTCATTATTATAAAAGGATAATGGGTTATTCATTTTGGTTTGGAATGATGTTTCTGGCTTATTCTTTTATGTACTACCGGGATTCGACATTATATCATGAAGGTCTTTGGAGTATGGAGAATGCATTATTTTGGAAAGCGTTTTTATTTGAAACGCCATTTGTTCTTTTGAAATTGTTTCCCGCATTTATGGTTGTTTTTTAGCTGGAAGTTATTATAAAGCTTATCGGAAGTATTCAATATTGAAAGAAGAATAGGAAGATCGTAAGCCGGGACAATCAATTTGTATAGGGAAATTATTAGAGGAGAAAAACTAACCAGAAAAGACTTTCTAACAGATGCTGGATGGATGAAACAAAGTTACTGACCTTTAGAATGGGGGGGCAGAAACCAGCACAATAACAATGAGCTGGTTTAGCCATATCATTTTTAGTCCTCTACTTCCCATTCTGGATTCCATACGACTTCCCACAAATGTCCGTCTAAATCCAAGAAGTGACCAGAATATCCTCCCCAAAATGTATCTTTGGCAGGGTCGGTGATTTTCGCCCCGGCTGTTTCTGCTTCCAGCATCACCTGATCCACTTCCGCTTTACTGCTTACATTATGGCCGATTGTGAATTCTGTGGGACTTCTGGGAGAAAGGGGTACATTTGCTTCTGCAGCTAAGCTTTTTCGTTCCCAGATGGCCAGTTTGAATCCATTTTGCAGATCGAAGAAGGCCACAGCACCATTCTCAAATTCCTGTCCCAATATCCCTTCTGTTGGAAGATGTAGACCGTTTTTATAAAATTCAAGTGATCTTTCCAGATTATCTACTCCGAGAGTTAGTACGGTAATTCTTGGTTTCATTGTTTTTTCCTCCTTGTCTCCTGATTCTTCTTCCTTAGGATACCTTATTCAAAGGGACCAAACTTGTAAAAAACGGACAACATTACGTTCGGGTAGGAAATACAATACTCGGAGCAAGTCCGTAAAATTGTTTGAATTCATTGCTGAAGTGAGCTTGATCGTAATAACCGTAGTTAAGAGCCACTTCCATAAGACGTGGGTTATGAACAGAATGAAGATCTTTCAAAATACTTTGGAAGCGGATAATACGTGAGAACTCTTTAGGAGAGACACCTAATTCATCCCGGAATACTCTTCTTATCGTTCGTTCACTGTAGCTGACCTTTTTTGCTAATGTTTGAATGGAGTTCATTCCATGATCCAAGAAAATATACTGAAGGGATGTCTGGAGTATATATGGACTCCTGTGAGTACCCAATATGTTTAAAAGGTGAATTAGTTTTGTTTCCACGATTTCCATTCTTTCAAGGTTTCCTTGCGCTTCTTGAATTTCCTCGGTAAATAGTAGACCTGCTATTCCCCATACTTCTTCAAGATAGACACGTTCATCAATAAATTCTTGTACAGGATAGTGTAGAAAACGCTGTGCGTGATTTGAAAATAGGCGAATGCCAAAAAAATGCTGCTCGCTCGTAAAGTTCAACGTATCAAAACGGGTCATGAGTCCTGTAATGAAAGCTCCTTTTGAAGGAGAGGAGGCAGTTAAGTCCACAATAATATCTATACATCCATCTGGTAATACCCTGTGGGTTTCCTGGGTATCTGAAGCATAATAATCCAGGCTCCAATAACAAGCTACATAGGGACTTAGTGAATGGTTGGGGGTGTATTCCTGATAGTTACTTCCGTTTGAATGTAAGATGGAAGGGGATTGTATTGGCAGGAAAGGATTCATGACGTCACCTCGATTAAACTTGAATAGTTCATACTACCATCTAGTTTAACCATTTCAGTGGGAGAATTCATTAGATTTGAGTGACAGGAAAGAAATATGAAAAGCACAAAGCTCCAAAGAATGCCTCCCTGGAGCTTTTTTCATGCTTATGGTTGGCTTGGGACTTTGATCTCTTTGATCATTTGTCGTATGGAGCCGAGATGGTAGGCGGAGTGGGCGATCGTTCCCAACAGACCCGTTGATGTCTGTTCATCTAAGGAGTTAAGTGAATCAATCTTTGTAAGGAGTGTGGTGTATTCTTGTTGAAGTTCAGAAGCGAACTGTGTCCATGTGTTTGTGTCTACGCTAGTGATTTTCCAGGAAGCTTCCCAGTCCTTGTCGGGTTCTTCTCCATTCAAATATGATCTCGCAACCCATAAATAATAGCGGGTATGATCGGTTTGGGCGGCGATCGTCGTACCGTTGACCGGTATAGAAGCTTCTTCTGCAGATAATCCTTCGAGCGTTCCGAATAAACCACTGCCCGGCTTCGATTCTGTGTACCAGCTTCCGCTTCCTTCAGGCCCTTGGAATGTTTCCTTCAACAACGTTTTAACAGCTGCCAACATCGAATTCTTCATCTTAGTACCTCCTGAATTTGTGATTAACCATCAAAAACACTTTAGCTGGTTATAAGTTTACTCCGGTTGTTTCTAACTGTCAATATGTATTATGATGGTTAGAGTAAAGGAGTCATGATTATGTCGGAAACAAACCCTTATATGATGGTCGGAGAACGTTTGTGTATGGACTTCATCAATACCGTCAGTTGGCGGGAAAGTGCGGAGAAAAGACGGGATTGGTTTACTAGTTATGCTAAATTGATCGACTGGTCGGTCCATGCCGAAGTCTTGACTGCCCAACAGGCACAAGATCTTCTTGTTGAAGCCGGGGAAAACCCTTCTCAAGCAGAAGAAGTCCTGAAGCAGGTGATCGAAATGCGTGAAGTCATGTATCGAATTTTCAAGAGCATTTCAAAGAAAACCTCGCCAGACGAGCAGGATCTTGCATGCTTCAATGAATACGTGAGCCACTTCTATCGTTCTTTGCAAGTCATCCATGAGAAAGATCAATACATGTTGAAGTTTAAACAACCAGAGAAAAATCTGGACACAATGCTGCCTCCCATATTGCAATCCGCTGTAAATTTACTTGTTTCAAAAAACGAATTGGAACGAGTCAAACAATGTGAGGGAGATCCTTGTGGATGGTTATTTTTCGATTCGAGCCGGAACCGGAGTCGCCGTTGGTGTTCAATGGCCGATTGCGGCAATCGTGCGAAAGTGCGACGGTTTTATCAAAAAGGGAAGTGACCATGATCGGTCACTTCCTAACTATAGGATGCTTCAGTGTTTTGGCCAGTAGTATAGTGAGTTAGCTTCATAGCATGAAGATGCATGATTTTTATAGTAATGAAGTTTTTTACACGTTAGTATTTTTCTGGAAATTCACATCTTTAATTGCTAAAATAATCCATTTTGTTATAATTAAATATGTTAAGAATTTGATTAGTGAAGGAGGTTGTAAATCGTGCGTTCAATGAAACATCATACAAGAACAATTAAATGTACGATGTCCAAACCTTCTTACTGTATATAGTAAATCATGAGCTATCTTAATCTTATTATTAAATGGGGACTATCGTATATTGATAGTCTCTTTTTTTATTCGGAAAGAGAGCAATTGTGAGTGAGGATTGTTCTTATTCATTAGGAGGAAAAAGCAGATGGTGGAGTTTCGATCAACCGAGTTGGAAATGGAAGAACATGAACTGAAAAAGTACCTACAAGAATATAAGAGTGGACAAAAACCATGGGACGTAAAGAATCATGTTGGTCTTGTCAAATCGATGATTCATTTTATCGGTACTACAGATGGTGAGCTAAGGGACAAGTTGATCTACAGTACCTTTTGTCAGTTAGCCATAGAAAACCAATTGGAGCATGAATTATTGATTGATCTATTGGATTACTGTTTTAGTGACGACATGTTATTCAAAGGGATACGTGAAAATGGCACGGATACCGTGTTTACAAGGGCGTTTACCTCACTTGTCATCGCCGTTATTTTATACAAGGATAATGAGGACGATTTTCTTCCCAAAAACGCTGTTTATAAAACAAAAGATCATTTAATCAACTACATCAACTCGGAAAATGACCTGAGGGGCTTTGTTCCAGGGAAAGGCTGGGCACATAGTATAGCGCATGTGGCAGACGCGTTTGACGAATTGATACTCAATAACAAAATCGAACAGAAAGATCTTTTAGACATGTTACGTCCACTGTGGGAGAAGATACTTGTTTCTGACAGTGTCTATGTTCATGGTGAAGACGAGAGAATGGTAACACCGATATTGGCCATGTTAGAAAAGGGAATGGACGTAGGGGAAATAGAACAGTTACTAAAAGGAGTACCCGCCGAACTGAAACGTAGGAAAGAACAAGTAAAGGAAGAGAATTATTGGTTTTTAGAAACTAACTGTAAGACATTTTTAAAAAGCTTTTACATAAAGATAAGTTCACGTGACGATTTGATTTCTCTAAACAAGAACATTGAGTTTTGTTTATCTGAATTGTAGTTACTTGCGCTTTAGAGGAAGTAGGGGATGAAAGAGAATAAAATGGTCAGAAGATTCGTTGATTCCGATACGGAATATGGTTGTTTAGTTAAAACAAAGGGGTGAAAAATATGAGAGAGCAAATTCAATCTTTATATAAACCTATCGAGATAGAAGGCGGATTAAGGTTGGTTTATCAAGAACCCAAAGAATACACTCGCTATTATTCCATTTATCATGGACAAAAAAATGCAGATTCCTATTTTAGAAGGTCCTCTGAGACTTTAATAGAAATCGCATCCATTCTTGATTGCGGATATTTTATTATGGAAGGTGAAACCGTCATTGGCGGTGTATTTCTAAAACCTAATTTCATGTCGGATTTATTTGTAGTGCCACCCTATAAGGATTATGAAGGGTTGGTCCACAAACTATTAAACTATTTAAAAAAGGTATCGAAGACTGAAGATAAAATCATTGTAAGAGAAGTTGTTGAAGATCATGTGGCAACGTATGAACAACTTGGATGCAAGATTCATGAAGTGAATGTATGGATGATTCGTCCGACGGAACCAATGATGGCCATTCTCCCTGAAGGGTATAGTTCAAGGGCTGTTTCAAGAGAAGATGCAAATGATATTGCATGCTTACTTATGAAAGCCTATACAGACAATCCGGCATATAAGCAAATCGGAACGAAAGAGGATTATCTTCTCCATGTAAACGAATTTATCGATCAACATAAACATAATAAAATCATGGATGAGTCTTCAAGAGTCGTGAGCGATAATCGTACGAACAACATTGTGGGCGTCTGTCTGCACATGGAATTTGAGGATTATCCACTTATCATGAGTTTAGTCGTGGACCCTGATCATCAACAGAGGGGACTTGGACGATACTTGTTAACCCATTCGATCAATCGTTCGAGTAAAGCGTACCCTGCATCCCGTTTATCTGTCATCAAAGATAATCAAGCGATTAGGCTTTATGAAGACCTTGGGTTTCTTAGAAGCAGATCGATAACTGATATGTATTTAGAGCACTGAAATATTGGAAGTAAGTGTTCATACTGACAGGAAAAAAATGTGAGAGGGATGTTCCCATATTTATTACAAATTGTATCTAATACTTACTCTCCTTTAGTTTTGGGCGAACACGGAATTTAGTCGTTTCTTATAATAAGTAAAGATCAAAACTAAACTGAAGGAGGATTCACATGGACAAACGGGTTCAGTTTGACTTTGAAATCGATTTTACCAATGGCGGTGGTATACAGGGGCAGGAATTCCGTCTTGATATCGAGGGGGATGACATCTCTGATCAGGAGCTGGCTGAATATATCGTAGAGGATATGAGGTTACTGATGGTAGGTGAAGTGAGGATATTGAACAAAAAGATCATTCATGAGAAGCATAAACGAAAACCTGAACAGTAACAGTGAATTCTTCGAAAGTGCATTTCAAGATTGGGAAATGCACTTTTTTGATTCGAGAATCATTATTAAGACCGTAATTGAATAGCGTGCTTTTTGGTTAAATAAAATGATTGTAAGAATTAAATGCATTTGAAATAATTGGATTAATGACATACAAAAGGGGTAGAAGCTATGTTGAGGAAACCAGAAACAAACGAATATCCTCCGTATTATAAGGAATATGTAAACAATGTCCCAGATGGAGAACTGCTCCACATTCTTGATGATCAACAAAAGGAAACAATGAATTTGTTAAGAGATTTAAGTGAGGAAATGGCCCAGTATCAGTATGCTCCAGGAAAATGGACAATCAAGGAAGTCATCGGCCACATAACCGACACGGAGCGCATTATGTGCTACCGCCTTCTCTGTATTGCAAGGGGAGAACAGGAGATGCTGCCTGGATATAATGATGATGAGTATGTGAGGAGAGGGCAGTTCAATCGCTTTTCATTATCAGACCTTTTACATCATCAAGCTCTTGTCCGCCAACACACCATTCTTCTTCTTAGCAGCATGGATGACGAATCGTTGCGCCGGCGTGGAAACGCCAATGGTTCTGAAGTGACGGCCCGTGCGCTTGGGTACATTATAGCGGGGCATGAAATTCACCATCGAAGGTTGATAAAGGATCGATATCTGAGTTCTCTTCAATAATGGGAGTTCAATCGAGCGTATCAATCCAGATAATTGAATAGTGGTTATAGTCAGGAGAAAGGATGAAAACGGATGATTTCAGAGCTTGAACAGTCTGAATTTTATAAATGCAAAGAATTATTAGTTCACGAGGGACTCTTGGAATCAAAAGCCGTCATTGAAGGTTGGAATTCCGGTCGTATATTTGTAGATGATCTTCAGGCTCCTACCTCTGGATTTATTTGGCTGGGGAGCAATAATGGGTTTATCTTTATTGGAAACGAAGAGAATGAGGGTTTTAATTGTCAACTGAACCATTTTTTTAATACAGTAATCAAACCCGAGGCCAGAAGAATGGGTTTAACAGGTTTTGAAGCAATAGGTGAGCATTCAAAATGGAATAAGACGATTAAAAACGTATTTGGCGAAAATTTGAGGGGTTACAATCAAAGGGTGTATGAATTACAAAAGGATTATTATATCCAGAAAAATGAACCTCTTTTAGAACAAGGATATGAAACTGTTAAAATCACAAAAAGTATGTTGGAAGACAAAGGTCACGTAACATATAAAAACGTTGGATTTTTGCATTCTAAACTATTAGAGTTTTGGCCATCGTTTGAAAGGTTCTTAAATCATGGTGTCGGGTATATGGTTGTTTTTGAAAAAGAAATTGTAAGCGTTTGTTTTTCAGGAGTTGTAGCTGGAAATGTGCAGGGCATTGACATTGAAACGTTACCACATCATCAAGGGGGGTGAAGCCATTGTTGTCCACAGAGAGATGTGAGTTACACATGTTAAAGGATAGTGATTCCTACCAAATAAAAAAATTATATGACAACGATCAGGTACGAAAATATTTAGGTGGAACCGTTAATGAAGAGTCATTTAAGCAAAGATTTCACGAAATGGTCCAGTCACCAAATAAAAAACATTATTGGACTATTTTCAATAAAAGTTCCCGGGAATTTGTAGGAATGGTTTTCCTTGATACCTATCATGATGGAATTCACACAGAAATCGGCTATCAATTTTTACCGGAGTTCTGGGGGAAGGGTCTTGCCAGAGAAGTAATCAATAGGGTATTACATTATGGAATTCATACCCTGAAATTAGACAAAGTCATGGCCGAAACACAGTCACAAAATAATGCATCTTGCAAACTATTATTATCGGTAGGGATGAGTTTAGAGAAGAAGATTCAACGCTTTGGAAATGAACAATCCGTTTTTGCCATATCGGGTTCTTGAAGAGTCTTTTTTTGAGAAGAATTCGGGTAGAGAGCCAAGATATAACCGGATGGCCAGTTTATCAATGAAATTACATATGGATCCGAAATGAAAATAGTAGGTGAATGCATGAGTTTATTAAAAGGTAAAAAGATCCTGATAACAAGCGGAGGTACGCTAGAGAAATGGGATACGGTCAGGGGACATACTAATTTAGCAAAAGGGACGATGGGGTGTTATCTAGCGGAAGAAGCGTTGAGTCATGAAGCAGAGGTCATTTACATACATGGCTATTTTGGAAAGCTTCCTGAAAACCATGTGAACATGCGATTGATACAATTTGAGGGCATAGAAGATTTAGGTGAGAAAATCAAATCGATTGTACAATCTGAGCCTATTGATGTGGTAATCATGGCAGCTGCCGGATCAGATTGGGTAGTCGATAAAATATTTGATCAACGAGGGAATCCGATTTTGGAGACAGGAAAAATGACGAGTGATGAACCCCCGATCATTCATTTTAAAAAAGCCCCAAAAGTATTATCAGAAATAAAGAAATGGAACCCAAACGTCTTACTCGTCGGTTTTAAGTTAGAACATACAGTTGATCATGAGTACTTATTCGAAAGGGCAAAGCTTAGAATGGAGACTGCCAAAGCGGAATTCATGGTTGCTAATAAAACAGGTTCACTCTATGGTGAAGAATCAGAACATTTTATTGTTTCTACATTTCAATTACCAATAAAGTATAGTAGTAAAAAAGAAACAGCTGAGGGATTACTACATTTACTTGCATATCATATAAACTAAATAATTGCTTTCTCATTGAACGGATAGGCAGTATTAGTATTTTACACGGAAGGGGTTCATGAATGGATAGGAATGAAAAAACATATCTAAGTATAGAAGAGCTTCTTTCAATACCAACCATATCAGGTTTAAACATAAGTGAGGATGGCATTAACGTAGCATTTGTCAAAAACACAGCTGACTGGGAAGACAATACATATAGGAATCACATATGGATATATGAAAAAAATAAGGGAGTATGTTACGCATTCACAACCAATGGGGTAGAGGGTACATGCCCATTATGGTCTCCGGATTCCAGACATATTGCCTATCTTCGCAGTGTGGATGACGGTGAGAAGAATCAGATCTTTGTGGAGTCGATCGATGGTGATGGCAGGGTTCAAATGACGGATGAGATAGAAGGGGTAAGTCAATTCAAATGGGACCCTACTGGCAAGGGCTTTTATTATGTTACACAGTCACGGGAATCTGAGGAAATCAAGAAACGCAGTAAGACGTATGGAGATTTCCATCATGTAGGAAGAGAATATAAGAATGATTGTTTATGGTATGTGGAATTAAAAGATTCAACTCGTCTTGATGAAAATGTTCCGTATCAACTAACGGACGGCAGGGATTTTCACATCCATGAATTTAATATTTCTCACAATGGGGAAAAGGTGGTGCTCATGGTTACGCCAAGCCCCGATGGAGAAGGTGGTCAGAATGGAGATCTCTACATACTCGATCGTCAATCAGGAGAGTTACAGAAGTTGAGTGGAGATAAGCTATTGGGAGGGAACGTCTGCTTTTCTCCTCATGGTAACAAAATATGTTATTCAGCAAGCATACGAGAGAAAGAGTACTATAAGACACATATCATGGACAGTACACTCGAAATCTATGATCTTATGAGCGGAAAGCGGATTCAACCATTGATAGATTTTGACCGGACGGTTACTCCAATACGTTGGACAGCTAAAGGGATTCTACTGATGTGGCAGGATAAAACAAATTATCTTATCGGCTTACTAACTGAAGATGGAAAGCTGAACATGTTAAGCGAAACAACAGAGTGCTGTATCATGGAGGCTTCTATAACAGGGGATGGAAATCACCTAGCTTATCGTAAGGCTGGACCAAATGAAACCTTCGAAGTCTATCTAGATAATAAAAAAATAACAAACGAGAATGGTCTTTTTGAGGGGAAACTCAAAAGTAACAGGGAGATCATCTCATGGAGTAGCAGTGATAATCTTGAAATAGAAGGGGTATTAACAACCCCAATAGACGTTGATTGGAATAAGAAATATCCCTTATTGGTCTTCATCCATGGCGGTCCAGCTTGGGCTTCCTTCCCTATCCATTCAAGCTGCTTCAATGAAAAATATCCTGTTGAATCGTTTATTGAAAAGGGCTTTATCGTTTTAGAACCAAATTACAGAGGAAGTTCAGGATATGGAAATGACTTCTTAAAGGCGAACTATCGAAACCTCGGAATCGGTGACTACCAGGATGTCATATCCGGGGTGGACACACTCGTGGAGCGGGGGATTGCAGATAAGGATCGAGTAGGGGTGATGGGATGGAGCCAAGGTGGTTTTATTTCAGCCTTCTGCACTACCTATAGTGATCGATTTAAGGCGATCTCGGTTGGAGGCGGAATTACTAATTGGGTCACCAATTACGTCAATACGGATTTACCTTCATTTATCAGAATGCATGTAGGAGGGACACCATGGAATGACCCAGAGATCTATGCTAAATCTTCACCCATGACCTATATTCAATCTGCCTGTACACCCACCTTGATCCAACATGGTGAAAAGGATGCAAGAGTCCCACTGGTCAATGCAAATGAGCTCTATAAAGGACTAAGGGATATGGAAGTGGATACAGAATTAATCATATTCGAAGGAATGGGATACAGCTCTGAGAAACCAGGAATACACCGGGCTATTATGAAGCAGAATCTGATGTGGTTTTCACACTATATTCTTGGAGAGAGTATGGATGGTTTTAGGGTTTTGTAATAACTGTTTAATGTCAAACTTATTGTCTAAACCAAACTGATCGTTGAAAGAAGGGAATAGAAACTATGAGTTCTGACAACAAGATAAAACTCAACGGCAGCGAATGGTGCAAAGCTTATACAGAAAGAAGAAGCATAAAAATGGGCTTTGATCTAAGAAGGATTAACGCTTTTTTTTGATGTTATTGGATTAACGGGCTGTTTAATTTTATAACAAATTTAAGTACTTTGGTCTGGAGGATTGATGTGTTCTTTGTTGAATTACACTTAATATATGAGTTTCATTAGGTCTTAATTTAAAGGTTTAGAGAGGGGAATTATATGAATCCTATTTTAATAGATGTTCCGTCACAATTAGAAACAGACAGATTAATTCTTCGGGCACCACAACAAGCTGGGGAAGGAAATGTAGTACACCAAGCTATTAAGGATTCAATTAATGAGTTAAAGCAATGGTTGGCTTTATTTCAGGAAATTCCTACTGTTGAAGAAACAGAAATTCTCCTGAGAAACGCCTATATAAATTTTTTGAAGAGAGAAAGCTTTCGCTATCTTATCTTTCATAAAGGTACTAATGATTTTATTGGAACTGCCAGCCTCCACAGAATTGATTGGAAGATTTCTAAATGTGAAATTGGATACTGGATTAACTCTCAATTTAGTGGCAAGGGATATATGACAGAAGCAGTAAGTGAGTTAACTAACCTTGGCTTTCAGCAACTCAACTTTAGAAGGATTGAAATAAGATGTGAATCAACAAACAATAAAAGTCGTTCGATTCCAGTAAAACTAGGTTTTGAATTAGAAGGAATCTTAAGAAATGATGAGTTATCCTCAGATGGCAGCAAGCTGACTGACACTTGTATTTATTCAAAAATAAAGTAAGCTTTGTGAAAGAGGATTCCACTCATTTTTATAATACTTATTCATTTAAACGGAAGCACTCTTCTATATGTAGAGGTTGTAAATTAGAGGAGTATGTGAATTGTTTCGCTTAAACGAAAGGGGGCAATAGCTGAAGATCACCAAAATGATCTCCAGCTATTGCCCTATTTATTTTTCAATGAAATGAAAAAAATCGAAACTTTCACTCTTTTAAAAACGTCTAATAGATAGTAAGTACTAGTTGATTGAGCAGGAATCCCACAGAAGGAGAATTTGGTGAAAAGTATCATCCTACTTCTTTCTACTTCGGGAAAGATCAATTTAGATAAATACAGTTAAATTTATAGCACCTCTACGGCTTTTCTTATTTTCAAGTAACGGGCCGTGAAAAGTGAATGGGGGATAAAACATGTGGGAACAAAAGCTAATTAAAACAGATCGAGGGGATTTCGAAATATTTGAAGCCGGGAATGGTGAACCATTATGTGTGACTCATCTATATAGCGAGTTTAACGAGCGTGGCTACCACTTTGCTGACCGGTTTGTGGACGACTTTAAAGTGTACCTTGTCAATTTGAAAGAATCGGGGAATTCCACTGAGATTCAAGATGAAGATGAGTTAAGCATGAGTGAAACCAGCAAGGATTTAGAAGCTATCCGATCTGCTTTAGGGTATGATAGCTGGAATTTTGCAGGACATTCCACAGGCGGGATGTTAGGGCTGGTTTATGCTGCTGATCATCCGGATTCTCTAAACCGATTAATTGTAGGTGGGGCGTCAGCTACCAATGAGTATGTGAATGATCAGGAAAGTATTTATTGTGATGAAAATCCCTATAACGACCGATTGAAAGAGGTATTTTCCATCCTGAATTCCGATGAGGCAACAAGAGAAGAACGGAAGCACGCACGCAGGGAATGGACGAAAATGTCTCTGAATGACCCATGCAGATATGATGAATACTTTTCTAAGCCAAGCAGTGGGAAAGTGGTTCAAAAACGCTTAGAGTATTATGCTTATAACGAATTGCCAACGTTTGATATCAGAGAAGACATTTCGAACATAAAAACCCCGACAATCGTTTTTTGTGGAAAACATGACTCTCAATGCCCATTTGTGTATTCAGAGGAAATTTTCAATCTTGTTCCCAATTCAACATTTTATATCTTTGAAAATAGTAACCATTCACCCCATCTAGAAGAAAAAGAAAAATTCAGCGGGATGGTGAAAGACTCTTTTCATTTGGTCTGAATGGATAGAAGTGAATAAATCAACAGAGGCTGGGACAAAAGTGTTTTAGTCTAAGTAAGACCTGAACCAATCCGCTACTTAGAGGCGGATTGGTTCGGGTTTATTATTTAATCTTGGTCCATTTGATTTTAGCAGTCTCCAGCGGTTGATTGGAGTGCAAGACGAAGACTCCTGCGGGAAAAGTAGCTTATGTGAGACCTGTCCAGCTATAGGGCTTAGAGGCAAATGTCATAAGTCAGATCGTCCATGAAGGCAAAGAACGCCTTCATGGCCAATCCGCCTTATGCCAACCGCCTCTGAGCGAAGCCCTCCACTTTTCTACCCGCAGGCTTGCCGAGGAGCCTCACGGGCTACCCGCGGAAAGCGTAGTCTTGCACGGAAATCATTAGCGGTATGAAGAACCTACACTTCTATTAATCGTCTTTATATTTCGTAATTTTGTAGTTCTGTCCCAGCCTCTTTTACCTTATGGCTAGAGTACAAACTTCCAATAAGCATAACAGATAAACGTACAAATCCACGAAACAAACCCAAAGGCGGTAACAATGGTCGTTTCACCCCAGCCATATTTTAAGCCATAGTGATAATGAATCGGAGTCATTCTGAAGATTCGTTTCCCTGTCGATTTAAATGAAGCAACTTGTAATATAACCGATAGCTGTTCAGCAAAATAGATAAAGAATAAAACGGGAATGAGAATCTCAACTTTCTCGATAATGGCAAGAAATGAAAGGGAACCCCCTATCGCTAATGACCCTGTATCCCCCATAAAAGCTCTGGCAGGAAAGATATTATAAATGAGAAACCCGAGTAAGCATCCAATCATGATTAAACAAAAAAGCTGCACCTCTGATTTGTCTGAAATCATAAAAAAGAAAAAGTAGGTAGGGATGGCCACAACTCCTAAAAGGCCGTCCAAGCCATCTGTAAAATTAATGGCATTTGCAGAACCGACAATAAATAAGGTGATGACAATGAAATATACCACTATTGGAAGATTCAAAGAGAGATTTTGATAAATACCAATCGTTGAGTTTATTCCGAGTTCGCTCATCAAATAAAAAAGCAAAGCCCCCGTAAAGAGAAATTGGAAAATAAGCTTGGTTCTACTTGATACCCCTCCAGGATCCTGGCGTGACGCTTTCCAAAAATCATCCAGGAAACCTATAAAGCTGAATAATATATACGTAATCGCCAGGAAATACATCAGTGGTGTAGGTGAAAAAAATAACGATACGATAATCCCGATAAAAAGAATGATGCCAAACATTAACGGAGTCCCTTTTTTGATTTGATGATTGGAAGGAAGTTCTTTTCGTATCGGTTGCAGGAGCTTTAATTTCCGTAAGAGTTCAATGAATAGCGGGGATAAAACGGAGACTAATATAAAAGCAATAATAGCCGGAATTAGTTGTTCGATCACTTCTTATCTTCCCCTTTTCTATTTACTATCTATAAATAAGTTCTAGTAAGAGTGGAGATATCCTCTAATCTACTTTCAAAACTTTTCTACATCTATAATGCATAAAACAAGAATTATAGAAGAAGCTGGTGAAGTTGAACTAAAATTCTTTGGGATGCAGTCAAAAACCATGTGGGCTATAAGTGAGCCTTAAAAAACTTTAAGGTCAAATGGATCTTTTTCGTATAGTTTGTTGCTATTGTAGAGGAAAAAGTAATAGTTGATTTCCGCTCCAGGATGCTCGCTTTCCGCGGGGCTGGCGGTGAGCCTCCTCGGCTGCGCCTCCGGGGTCTCACCTGTCCAGCTACGGGGCTTAGGGGCTCGAGGTCATAAGCCAAGTCTGCCAAAAAGGCAAAGAGCGCCTTTCCGGCAGACTCGTCTTATGCTTGTCGCCCCTGGGCAAAGCCCCTCCGCTTTTCGTACTGTCCAGCTATTCCCGCAGGAGTCGAGCCTCCTTCCGCTCCAATCAACTTTCTGAGCATGACTCCTAAATCGAAAACAATCTAAACAAGCTTTTTAGCAAACAATCTTATTAAAGGTAAGTAAAGACTGAATTTCCTTTTAAGGAAGAAGAATTATTTTTTCTATTTACATTGTTTTCTTGCACACCTTGAAGCTCTGTCAGGAAAATCCTGTTAAAGATGGTGAGGGGAACTGCGCAGACTCCGGCGGATTTTGGTCGTGCCGAGACCCCGGAAGCGAAGCTGAGGAGGCTCGGCCGAACGTCCGCGGAAAGCGGAGCAGTTCCCCTCACCATCCAGCATAAACCTGGTTGACAGAGCCCTGGCAGATTCTATTCTTGAAAACAACAATTATTGCAAAAAGAGCCAATCTAATAGATAAATGAAAACGATATATATATAACGGGTATTACCTTCTTCAACTATCGGATGATTGAAGAAGGAATTTGTTCTTATTTCTTGAATGTCTAACTTAAACGGAAAATGAAAGGAATTAGATAAAGGAGCGAATTTATTATGATGATAAAGGGTTTCGGGGGAATATTTTGGAGGACTAAAAATCTGGATGCTTTAAAGAAATGGTACAGTGAAGTGTTGAAGATTGAAATGGAAGATTGGAATGGGACTATTATTAAACCCCAATCAGGAAATGAAACCATTTTTTCTTTCTTTACTGAAGATGACCCTTACTTCCCAATGGAACAGCAAGTGATGTTGAATTTCCAAGTTTATAATATAAACGAGACAATTGAGCATCTGGAACAAGTTGGTGTACCCCTTGTAAAGGAAAAAGAGGTTAGTGAATATGGCACGTTTATTTGGATTAAAGATCCTGAAGGTAGACTGATTGAGCTATGGGAGAAATAAGTAAGTATACTGTATAGAAAAATGCTGATAATCAAGTCAACAGAACAGGAGGTGTCAATGTGAATCCAACAGGAACCGTACATATATTAAATGGAACAGAAATGTATAAGAATTTCAAAGAGACACAGTTTCTTGAAGCCGAATGGATGATTCCCTTCAACGAGGCCATGTGTTATGGGGAAACCTGTGGAGATTTATTTTCCGATGAATTTATCGAAATGCGTGCGAATGTTCATCAAGTAACAACTGCGCAATATGCTGAAATCACCTTAAAACCATTGCACCCTCTCTTTTGTGGGGATTTTGATCATATAGCCCTATGGTTTGATGAGGATATGTTTTGTCAAATGAACCTTCTCACGATACTCGCCTGGTTAGATCAAACAGATTATGAAGGTTCAATTGACCTCCATCTTGTCGGTGAAGATTTTCAACCTGAAAGTCATTACAGCCTAAAGGCAAAAGGATATGATCAACTCTACAAACAAGTAATGATTCATAAAGCAATGCCTAAGGAAGTTCATCCAATCCCTTTATCCAAAGGGGTTGAACTGTATTTGAATTACCTTAAGAAGGATAGTGATCTTATGTTGTATATTCAACAACACCAGGACGTCCCGATAAAAGAACTGGTGTCTCTTCTAATCGAAAATTTCAAAGACCACGGCTTAGGAGATACACAATACTTTGAAATGATAAAATCTTATCGTCAAAATTTATGACATCCAATTGAGTTAAAGCGTATATTCTAGCATGCAGCTGTTATTCCCGGTAAAGGTCTAATCCCCTTCGTACATTTTCTAAGATCTTTTCTGGCATTTCCCTGATCTTGAGATCCCTGCCGAGGAAAAGTAACCAGTTTGTGAATTCGGTTAATTCATCGGGCTTATGTACATGAACAAAAGTCTTTAGGATGGCTGTGGTTTGGTAAGGATTCGTATAGGCGATTGAAACTCTTAAAGGATGGTATTTTTTATACTGCGCAATCGCTTTTGGACCAAGTTCAAGGACAAGGTTGATTCCTTCTTCCCGCATTTTCAGTTTTTCTATAATCTCTTGCTCTCTCAGTCTTTTTTTCGGCGAGTATGGTTTGATGTCGAGGAGGAGGTCGGCGGGAAAAATCCGCTTCTTTTCTTCGGTTAAGTCAAAACCTTCAATGATCCAGGAGCTTTTTTCATGGTAAAGGTGCAGCAGATAGATGGGATAAGATTTGATATCCTTTTCTTCTTGGATCGTGAGCCATAAATATCTATCCAAAAGGAGGGTTTGGAAAAGTGTTTCCACCATGGGATGGGGGAGGTCTGATAGGTCCAGTAAGTCGGGATTATGGGGATTGGTTCCTTCAAACAGCAAGAGCTGGTTCAGGAGAATCAGGTCATCTTGCTGGCTTTCTGAGATGAGGCTGAGTAATTTTTCAGCTATTGATTGTCGGCTCTTTAGATAAGGGAGCTGCTGATTTCGTGTCGCCATAAAGGCAATAAATAGAGCTTTCACTTCATGATCGGTGAAACGGACCTCAGGCAGGACAGAATTGTGCATGACAAAATAACCCCCATCCCTTCCAGCTTCTGAGACAAGTGGCATCCCCATGGACTCAATTTCCCTGATATCTCGAATAGCTGTCGACCTGGAAACGTCAAACTCACGCATGATTTCAGAAATGGTAAAGTGAGCCCGGTTGTTGATATATCTCATAATCACATTAATTCGTTCAACTTTTTTCATCAGGACCTCCAGAAAGGTGTCATTTTTTGATACTATTTAACGCTATTATATATTTATCAAGTGATGGAGACAAATCGCTTGAAATACATGAACAAAAGGATGGTTTTAAATATGGCAGAGTATAAGTTGGAAGAAAAAGACGGTTTTATCGTAATAGGATTAGGAACCGATCTTAAGAGCGATTATACTGATTTTGCTGGATTGAGTAAGGAAAAGGCGGATTTTTGGCAAGCTGTAAGCGAAGATGGAAGGCTTGATACTTTAAAAGCCATAGCCACAAACGACTACATTTTTGCAGTGAACGAAGCAGTGAATAATAAAATGATGCATTATGCCGGCGTCATGGCAGAGGCATCGGCACCAGTACCGGATGGGGCCAGAGTGATTCAGTTTCCTAAGGGAGAATATGTGGTTGTGGAAGGCGAAGGGAAGACGGCTGAAGAATTAAATAATATGGTTACTGCCATTGCCTTTGGTCAAGTCTTACCAGAAGAAAAGGATGTTGCTTATGTCGGTGCACCAAATGCAACGGTCGAAATGGGGCACCGAAACGGGCAGGTATTTGGTGAAATGTGGATTCCTGTTGTTAGGAAATAAAGAGAACATAGGAATAAGCTTAGTTATGATGAGGGCGTAATCCTTAGACTGGATTACGCTTTTCTTATTGTATTTATTCCATAAGCGGTGATTTTAACGAAAAAACCCCATAAAAAAAGCTCTGGAGCAATATAACTCAGAGATTTTTCACAGACTATTTAATGAGGTTTAACCCTGAAAATTCGTTGTTTATTATAAATTTCGATCTCTTCCTAATACCATTATAGCATGAGGAAGATTCTTATTATAGACTGTTTATTCCCATTTTCTACTGCTAAAATCAATAGAACATTGATGGATAGGGGAGATGTAGAATGAGTTCGTTGGTTCTCAGTTTTCAGGAAATGGAACAAACGCAGCTTTTGCTCGTTGGTGGAAAAGGGTTGAATTTAGGGGAGTTATCAAAAATTCAGGGAATACAAGTACCAGAAGGATTTAGTGTGACAACCGTTGGATTTCAAAGAGCGACTGAACAAAATGAAACGTATCACGCTTTATTGGATCGATTAACCAAGCTCAAACCAGAGGACCGGGATCAAATTGGTGAAATCAGCAGGAAGATCAGACAAGTCCTTCTTGAGGTAGCCATTCCTTCCGGTGTTGCGAAAGCCGTTACTCAATATCTCTCCCGTTTCGGAGAAGACCATGCTTATGCCGTTCGTTCTAGTGCAACGGCCGAAGACCTGCCTCATGCTTCTTTTGCAGGGCAGCAGGACACTTACCTCAATATCATCGGCAAAGAAGCCATCCTGGAGCATATCAGCAAATGCTGGGCCTCACTCTTCACTGATCGTGCAGTCATCTACCGTATGAAAAACGGGTTTGACCACAGTCAGGTTCAATTGTCCGTTATCGTTCAAAGGATGATTTTCCCACAGGCTTCAGGGATTTTATTTACCGCCGATCCAGTTACGTCCAACCGGAAGGTGCTATCAATCGATGCCGGTTTTGGACTTGGAGAAGCATTGGTCTCAGGCTTGGTCTCAGCTGATTGTTATAAAGTGCATAAAGGGGAAATCATCGATAAACGGATTGCTACCAAGAAAAAGGCCATCTACGGACGAAAAGAAGGAGGAACGGAGACACAATCAATCCATCCGGATCAGCAAGATACACAAACTCTGAATGATCACCAAATTTTACAACTGGCACTTATCGGGAGACAGATAGAAGCTCATTTTGGTTCTCCTCAAGATATTGAATGGTGTTTAGTCGATGGCACCTTTTACATTGTCCAGAGTCGTCCAATCACGACTTTATACCCCATCCCGGAAGCGAATGATCAAGGGAATCATGTCTATGTGTCAGTCGGTCATCAGCAAATGATGACAGATGCAATGAAGCCACTGGGATTATCCTTTTACCTGTTAACGACCCCTGCACCGATGCGTTCAGCTGGTGGAAGGTTGTTTGTTGATGTCACACCTCGTTTGGATTCATATGCCAGCAGAAAAATGATAATAGATGCCTTGGGAAAATCCGATCCGCTCATAAAAGACGCTCTCACGACCATCGTAGAGCGAGGCGATTTTATCCAATCATCACCAGAAGATGAAAAAGTGCATAGTCCCAGCAATAGTAATAGGACTTCAAGTGATCCAACCGAAATGGAAGGTGATCCGTCAATCGTATCTGATTTGATCAAGGGTAGTCAAACCTCGATAGAACAGTTAAGGCAAACTATCCAAACGAAATCAGGACTGGAATTGTTCGATTTCATTTCAGAAGATATCCAGGAATTAAAGAAGATTCTATTTAATCCGCAAAGTTCCCGTGTGATCATGGCTGCCATGGATGCTTCATTCTGGATCAATGACCATATATACAAGTGGTTAGGTGAAAAAAACGTGGCAGACACGCTGTCTCAATCCGTCCCAAACAACATTACTTCAGAAATGGGTCTGGCCTTAATGGATGTCGCCGATGTGATTCGTCCTTATCCCGAGGTCATTGATTATTTACAACATGTCAAAGATGATACCTTCCTGGATGAACTGGTTACACTTGATGGTGGGCAGGAAACCCGGGATGCAATCGATGATTTTCTCATCAAATACGGAATGCGATGCAGCGGAGAAATTGATATTACGAAAGCCCGTTGGAGCGAGAAGCCTACTGCACTTGTCTCAATGATTCTCAGTAACATCAAAAACTTTGAACCGAATGAGAGCAAACGGAAATTTGAGCGAGGACGACAGGAAGCCTTGAAAAAAGAACAAGAGTTAGTAGATCGATTGAAGGAATTACCGGATGGTGAACAAAAAGTTAAAGAAACAAAACGAATGATTGACCTCATCCGGAATTTCAGCGGTTATCGTGAATATCCGAAATACGGCATGGTTAATCGCTACTTCGTTTATAAGCAGGCATTATGGAAAGAAGCCGAAAAACTCGTTCAAGCCAATATTCTTCAAGAAAAAGAAGACATCTACTATCTCACTTTTGAAGAACTTCGGGAAGTCGTACGCACCCATAAACTGGATGACGGGATGATCAGCAAACGAAAAGACGAATACAGACTATATGAAAAGCTGACCCCACCACGTGTGATCACGTCTGATGGTGAAATCGTTACAGGTGAATATAAAAGAGAAAATCTCCCTGCCGGAGCGATCGTTGGTTTACCTGTCTCTTCCGGAATGATAGAGGGGCGGGCACGTGTCATTTTAAATATGGAAGAAGCTGAACTGGAAGAGGGGGATATATTAGTCACTGCCTTTACCGACCCCAGCTGGACACCATTATTTGTATCCATCAAAGGTTTAGTCACCGAAGTTGGTGGCTTGATGACCCACGGAGCCGTCATTGCACGTGAATATGGCTTACCGGCTGTAGTCGGTGTTGAAAATGCTTCCAAAATGATAAGGGATGGGCAACGAATTCGCGTGAATGGAACAGAAGGGTTTATCGAAATATTGTAATGAATAAGCTATAGTCTCAAAAGGCGTATCCTTTAGGACACAGGGGATCCAAAGTATAGAAGTGGCATTTGGATTCCAGTGAAGAAAAACAACATTGGATCACGCTATATTTATACTTAAAGACACTCCTTTGTGAGTGTCTTTTTCTATTTGTCTATCAAATATGATGCGAAATTAAAAAAGAAAGTGAAGGAATGACACGGGAGCTTAAAATACCACATCTATTTAAGAATTATTTAAGAAATACATAAGAATGTTTTTAGAATTCTTCATTAAGATGAGGATATTACCGAAAGGAACACAGCGTACTCCCGAACGACTAAAATCATATAAATGAAAAGGAGTTTATCTTATGATAAAAAAATTAGGGTACTATTCAGTTATATCCCACTTATGGATACAATGGATTATGTTAGGGAGCATCTTGCTCAATACATTCATGGTCTATCCAAATATTTTTCACAACGTACCGAAAACATTTGAATCATCTATGGAATGGATGGAAGTCGCAAGTCCCCATACCTACTTTCCGCCCTTAGGATTTGTAAGTATAGTAACGGGTGTTCTAGCAACGATCTTAGGGTGGAAAGTGAAACCCGCAAGAAAGTGGATACTATTTAGTCTGCTGGCGATCATTTTGGAAGGGGCAGCTTCAATCCTATTTGAGTGGCCTCGAAATGAAATAATGTTTATTGAAGGGGTGGACGTTCATTCCGTAGAATTCCTAAAGCAAACGGTTCGAGAATTCAAAATGGTACATTGGTTCAGAGTTGCATGTAATATTTTCGGGTCATTGTTTATTTTTATAGGCTTTATTAAGTATGATCGTTTTATAACAGTAGACAAATGTAATCAAAGAGAGTTAAATATATAAAACGGGAAGCGCCGGACGGTTCTGCTTTTTTACAAGCAAGGGAAACGTCCGGTGTTTCCTCGATGTAAGGGAAATCATTTATTTTGATAGGGATGGGAAACAAATGAAAAGAATAAAAAAAGGCTTGAAAGTAACGATAGTATTCAGCCTCGCATTAACGATTTTTGTTTATCTAAATAATAGCTCTACGTTTACTGAAGAAAGAAAAGGAAAGCCAATCCTTTTGGCTCATCGGGGCTTGGCTCAAACCTTTCCAATGGAAGGGATTACTGGCGAAACGTGTACAGCAGAAATTATCAATGAACCCGAGCACCCAAACCTGGAAAACACTATTCCTTCAATGGAAGCAGCTTTCAAAGCAGGAGCAGATATAGTGGAAATTGATATCCAACCTACGGAAGATGGGGAATTTGCCATTTTCCACGATTGGACCCTTGATTGTAGGACAGATGGATCTGGGGAGACAAGAGACCATACAATGGAAGAACTGAGAAAGCTTGATATAGGATATGGTTATACAGCTGACAATGGAAAGACCTATCCTTTTCGAGGAAAAGGGTTAGGGCAGATCCCTACATTAAATGAAGTATTAACGCACTTTCCAAACAAGGAACTTTTAATTCACATTAAGAGTAATGATCCAAATGAAGGAAAACGGTTAGCCGATTACCTTTCTCAGCATTCAGAGGAAAGATTAGGCGATCTATCTGTATATGGCGGGGATGAACCTATTGAGACTCTAAAGAAGAAATTGCCTGATATGCGGGTCATGTCAAAAGAGACGCTAAAAAGCTGTCTACTTTCTTATGAAGCGTTAAGTTGGACGGGCTATATACCTGACTCTTGTAAAAATACGCAAATTCATATACCCGAGAAGTATGCATCTTACCTTTGGGGGTTCCCCGATAAGTTCATAAATAGAATGGAAGATGTCAATACGAGGGTTATTCTTGTTGCCGGTGATGGTGACTGGTCAGAAGGATTTGATGAGAAGGCAGACCTTGAGCGTGTTCCAGAGAGTTATAAAGGTGGAATTTGGACAAATCGGATAGACCGGATAGCTCCTATCATAAACAATTGATCGATGCAGGATGATGTCCTGATTAAGACAGTTCATATCATGAACTGTCTTTTTTATTTTGTCAGCTCTTATTACATTTAAGATATATTTAATAATTCGCTAAGAATTCGTTTAGAACTCCTTTGTAAGATACCTATAGAGTTTGAAACAAAGGAGGAAAATACGTGAAAGATCAAGGATTTAGGTTACGGACGGGAAGAGTGGGATTCTTTATACTATCAGTACTTTTTGCTGCATCTGTATTGGCACAGGTTTATATTGTAGGTGCCGCAACATTTGTAAACCCGGCAAACTGGGCTAAACATATAGAGTTTGTTCATCTATTCGGTTTTACTATACCGCTTTTGATGTTGATTTTTGCATACATCGGGAGATTGCCTCGTAGGAGCCTGATTCATGTCATGGGGATGATGTTAACCATTTTTATCATGTATTTCACTGCAAATATTACAAGTACACAGCCCTGGGCCGGAGCTATGCATCCAGTAATCGCTGTTGTAATGGCAGGGCAGTCAATGGCAAACGTTACAAATGCATGGAACCTGATAATCAAGAATAAAAGGGAGGAGCAAACGAAATGAGAACATTTGCGGCCATTATTTTAGGCTTAATAGGTGGCTTTGTATTAGGGATAGCTTTATCAAGTGTAATAGGAATTATAAGCATGGGATTATTCAATCAGCCATTTGGAATTAAATATCTACCATATTTTACAGCAGTGATATGTGCCATTTTAGTTCCCGTGATGGATGAAAGAAGTTTAAAGAAGGAGTGATTGAAATGTTTCTGGTGTTATAGGAGATAATATCAAAATTTAGGCTGCACTGATGATGAAAGAGTCCTCCATCTATGTGACAGGGTATTATATATAAAAGATGGACGAATAATGGAAAAGAAATGAATTGGGCTGTCAGGTCATCCTGACAGCTCAAGCTCTCCTTGTAAGGGAGAATCTGAGTCATAGTAGGTGATGGCATGTCCATAAAGAAAAGACTAATTTTATCGAATATAGGGATGATTGTCATTCCTATTGTCAGCTTATTGATTATGGAAGTAGTTGCGGGATATTTGTTTTTTTATGTGTTAAATACGAAGCCGGAAGGGGAGGATCTGCAATTTTTTCTTACCCTTCGTTTCGGGGCTATCGTAGTGATCTTAGTAATCACTAACGGCTTACTGACCTATTATATTTCCAGGAGTATTATAGAGCCTATAAAAAGGTTATCATTGGCAGCAAAAAGAATCAGTGAAGGTAATCTCGATTATAGTTGTGCTACAGAGAAGACGGATGAGTTAGGCCGATTGTCCAATACATTTGAAGAAATGCGGCTTAAACTGAAGGAAGCTGCAGCTATTCAAGAACAATACGATCTGAATCGTCAGGAGCTTATTGCCAGTATTTCTCATGATTTAAAAACGCCATTAACATCAATCAAAGGATATGTGAGCGGGATTCAAGATGGAGTTGCGTGTACTCCTGAGAAACTGAATCGCTATATGTCTAAAATTGAGAAAAACGCTAATGATATGGACGGCCTCATCGATGAATTGTTTCTATATTCGAAGCTTGACCTGGAACAATTGCCGTTTACGTTTGAGCGGGTAAAACTGAACGATTACTTTGAGGATTATATTGAAGAACTTTCTATAAAGCTTGAAAAAGAGCATGGTATAGCTGTGCTTTATCATGATAGGCATGGTTCTTATATCGTTGAGGCAGATAGGGAAAAATTAAATAGGGTCGTCATGAATATTACACAAAACAGTTTGAAATATATGGATAAAACTTATAAGGAAATTCAAGTCATTCTGAGTGAGGATCAGAGTGAAGTCCAGGTGGAAATCAAAGATAATGGAAGCGGAATCCCGAAAAAGGACGTACCTTATATCTTTGACAGCTTCTATCGGACAGACGAATCGAGAAACTCAGCCACGGGAGGTACCGGGCTGGGCCTATCAATAGCCAAAAAAATAATCGAAAAACACAAAGGGAAGATTTGGGCGGATAGTGAGCCTGGTGTGGGGACGAGTATTTATTTTACATTGAAAAAGGTGAAATAACGTGCAAAAAATACTGATAATAGAAGACGAGGCAGATATTGCTGAATTAGAGAGGGATTATTTAGAGGTGAATGGGTTTGATAGTGATATCGCATCGACTGGAGAGGAAGGGTTGAACCTGGCAAGGACCCATTCATACAGCCTTATTTTGTTAGATTTAATGCTGCCGGGAATCGATGGGTTTCAGTTATGCAAGAAACTGAGGGAGTTTCTGGATATTCCGATTTTAATGGTTACCGCAAGAAAAGAAGACATTGACAAAATCCGGGGATTTGATCGGGGAGCAGATGATTATATCGTAAAACCCTTCACTCCCAGTGAACTCGTTGCACGGGTAAAAGCTCATATTGCCAGGTATAACCGGTTAATCAACCGAGAAGAAAAGAAAAAAGAGATTGAGATTAAGAATCTTAGGGTCGATTTGGATTCACGCAGGGTATACGTCGATGAGGATGAAAAAACATTTACCGCCAAGGAGTTCGACTTATTGGTTTTCCTGGTGACCCATCCGAACAGGGTTTTCAGTAAGGAACACCTATTCGAGCGGATTTGGGGATATGATTCTTTGGGAGACATCACGACAGTTACCGTTCATATCAGGAAAATTAGAGAGAAGATCGAGCAGGATCCTTCAACCCCTGAATTTATTGAAACCATTTGGGGCGTTGGGTACCGCTTCAAGAAATAAGAGTATTGAAAACGGAATGGTATAATAAATGGACAAGAAATAGTAGACAGTATATAAATAAAATAACGAAAAAATATATGAAAGTGAGTGGAAGAGTATGAATAATCTCTCTCAAATGAGAATTCAAAAGCCGGCACATGAAATTTTTGAGGCATTTGTTGATCCTGAAAAGATAGGTAACTTTTGGTTTTCTTCAAGTTCTGAAAGGTGGGAGGAAGGAAAGACTGTTACGTTAAGATATGAAGAATACGACGCACAAGGTGATATAGACATAAAAGAAATTCAAGAACATAAGAAGATTGTCTTCGAGTGGGCAGGAAACCATAAAGTAACCATAACATTTGTGCAAGAAGAAAAAGGCAGCACAATTGTAGAGGTCAAAGAAGAAGGATTCGATGAGAACAACGAAACCCTTATCAGCCAATTACTAGACAATAAAGAGGGCTGGGTATACATGCTGACATGCTTGAAGGGATACATGGAGTATGGTGTCAATCTTAGAGCGGCGCTGGTTAAGGGAGAATTAGAGTAAGTGAAAGATAATATCATATTTTGGAAAGACATTAATCTGAGGGAAGGACCTTTAGTTTTTAGGTAAGCATAGGTCCGTCCCTCTTGTCTTACAAAGGCGGCAAAATGTCTGATTCAAGTTTGTCCAACCAGCTTTGGACCAAGGTGTTAAATACATCGACTTGCTCGATCTGGACATTATGACCAGCCATATCAACGACAGCAAACGTTGCCCTTGGATAATACTCTATTAGACGCCAGGCGTCCTGATAGCCTACTACATGGTCTTGCCGACCAGTTACAATTAACGTGGGATAGTCAAGTTTCTGTGAGAGCTCGAAGGTGAAACCATACCCATTTTCACGGATCCTGTTTACGAATTCATCATTCGTTTGGCTCGAAGGAAGCAGTATATCATCCCGGAACCTCTCCCATTCAGTCTTTTCTAGAACGACCCCCATGGAGGCAAATGCATCCGCTTCTTCTGAAGAAAGTCCTGATAGCAAATTGTGGTCTCTTTTGAAAACGGTCTTCTGAGGAAGTACTCTTTTGTCAGTTTCATCAATGACCATGGGTGCCAGAAGCATTAAGCCATGAACTCTGTCATGTCGGACCTGAACGATTCCCCTAGCCATATATCCCCCATATGAATATCCGCATACGATGAATGGTTGATCAGGAATCAGCTCGTCCAATAGCTCAACCACGGCTTCTAACATATCATCCGAGTTCTTAATGGACGATTGGGGTTTGGAAAGCCCCATTCCCGGCAGATCTATGTATATCCTTTTCCAACCGCTTCTGTTCTCGAAATTCGGTTCCATTGCATGCATCATCGCCTGATGGTCAAGCGTCCACCCATGTACCATTACAACGGGAAAGCCTTCTCCTATTACTTTATGGTAAATAGCCAAGTATCTTCTCCTCCTGTCTCAAAAACTTCCAATCTATTAAAAGTATATGTTATTTTCTGGATTAATCAAAGGATACATCTATTTGTGTGTTGAATGCTGTTAATGTAGTTTTTTAAATAAAATGAAACCAAACCCTGATTGATTCGTCTTAGCATTAAAGGGGAATGAGGTGAGGATCGTGTGGGAAAAGTTAAGGATGAAGAGGACTTTGAAGATCGGGATGCCTGGCTTGAAGCGATAATGGATGAGTATGGCGAACGGCTCACCAAGTTAGCCTATAACTATGTGAAGGATTGGAAGCAGGCCGAAGACATTGTTCAAGACGTATTTATTACATGCTACAAGAATCATGAAAAAATAGATGAGATTAAATCTTTCAAAGCGTGGATTTATCGCCTGGTCATTAATAAATCAAAGGATGTATTGAAGAGTTCTTCATTTAAGAAAGTGATGATGAATACAAGTCTTTTTTCACTTTTTACATCAAGGGATTTGTTACCTGAAATGAGTCTGCTAAAGCGAAGTGAGGAAGAGTTTCTTTCCAGGTGTGTATTGTCCTTGCCTGTAAAGTATCGTGAAGTGATCACGCTTTATTATTATGAAGAATGCTCGATTGAAGAGATTAAAGGGATATTAGGTCTGAACCAGAATACGATCAAAACGAGATTGAATAGAGGCAGGGCAAACCTGAAAAATATGATGGAAAGGTGGGGGGATGATGGAGAGCAAGCTTAAAGAATTAAAGGACGCGATGGATTCGACGACTCACAAAGGTCTTCACTTTAGGGAATTTCAAAAAAATAAGATTAGAAATGCAGTTCATACAAGTAGTACGGTCAAGACAAAAAGCCCTAATAAATTCGTTATTTTCCTCATGACCACTTTTGCCATCTGTTTAATAGGCTTCTTCGTTTCAACTGGTTTTTTGATCAAACAGAATGAAACCATCAACGGCAGCCCAAACACATGGCAAGTAATACACGATTATAAGGAGAATCAGAAAGTCGTATTCAGCATCTTTCCTGACCCTGAACTTCATGCGGGAAAGCCTAATGGCTATATTTTCAGTTTCAAGGAGCCCTTTGATATCTTTAAAGAAAAAGAACTCTCCATTTTGGCGGTTCACAAGGAAACTGGTCAACGTATTGAAGTATTATCTCCTCAAAAAATAACCGAGCCATCACCAGGGTACTCAAGTTTACAGCGCTTCACCACCAGCTTTCAAGTTCCTTATAGCGGATTATGGAGGTATGAAGTCTACCTTGACGGCGAGGCTTACGGTGATGTTGTCGTGAGTGTGGCTGAAAAGGAAGAAGAGAGGCCTGTCGTTTTACCGAAAGATATCCCGGACTACGTTAAGAAAAGTGATTTTGACAAAATCAACTGGGATCGAAAAGCAAGCACATTTGGACGTAATATAATCGGAAATGAACATCAATCAGGCATCATTGGAGCGGATATGCCAAGCTTGACAGCACAAAAATGGATGTGGCATTTGTGGAATACCCACGCTGCAGAACTAACAGTGGTTGGTTATCACCGGGAGACGAGAACCATCCACCCCGTATTGAATAATGGTGAAGGCTGGACCATTCCTCTGGGTGGAGAGAATAATGGGGCTGATGTTCATGCTCCATCGGCTGTTACCATTCCCGAACGTGGCGAGTGGGCGTTCGTGCTTTATGCGGATGGGAAGTTGTTTGATGTGGTTGTGTTAGAGATTGAAAAATGATTGTTAAGCCGGGGTTATGCCCGGCTTTTTGGTTTTTTTCTTCTTTTTACTAGCAAATGGAGGGGGGGGTTTTGCGAGTCGTAATTATAAGATCCATTTGGAACCTAAAAAGATTGAACAAATTCAGGCTACATTGAGATAAGATCCGGTTTGCGTTACTTATGATCCGGATTTTAGATTTATGATCCGCTTTCAGGATAATTGATCCTGAATTCAGATTTATGATCCTGAATTTTTATATTTGATCCAACATTAATCATTTGTGATCCGTCTGTCGAATAATCTTGGCCATCTGGCTGCAACGCTGCAAGATTCAACCTTACCTTTTATAAAATACAATTTCTTCAATATCCCCCAACCATTGCTTAGCATCAGTACCATCCTTGTTCCCTATCCACAGGTCCCTTTTCGTATCTGTTATAGATGTCCCTCTTAACCAAACGAGTTTTTCAATGGATTGGATGAACTGAGGGGCATAGTCTCCATATCCTTTAGGAGGACTCGTGATTTTCATTTGGTGATTCGAATCGATATTCAGAGTATAAAGGGCAGGCAGCGGGTGCTTACTGAAGTCATTGGTCCACTCGTGCTCTTTGATTCTTGAAACCACCAGTGATTTGTCAGTCATCCAGTCAAAATCCAGGTCAGCGAATTGGGCAGGGGTGTAAGTTCCTGAAACAGGCATTTCTTTTACTTTTAGATCTTTATTTTTGAAGCCGAATACGATTCTCCCTCCGCCTGAGATATAGGCTAGCGTATCTGTTGACGGTGACCATTTGGGTTGACCTACATCCAAAATCATCTCGTCCAGTACTTCGAAATTTTTTCCTTCCTTATTGATGACACACACCATATTGCTGTCCATGGACCAGGAAGCGGTTGGAGACACCACAAATGAAATCCACTTGCCGCTCGGTGAGTAGGTCAGCTGCTCGGCATAGACCGCAATCAGTTTGTTTTGATCACTTGTCCCAATTTCCCTTGGGAGGGTGAAAAATGGCTCAACCCCTCCAAAAAGAACAATGTCTTCATAGTTATCGCCGACTTTTTTAATGTACAAAGAGGCGCTTGACCATCCATCCGGATTGAGAGTTCCTGATGAAGAAAGAAGGAATCCACTTCCATCCGGAAGCCACGTGAAGTCACTGACCCCGGTTGCAATGTTGTAGAAACGCTTGAGGTCTGAGATATCTAAAATTCCTCTATTATTATAAGCAACATGGTTTTTATGGGGAGCCCATTCTGGAGAATGACCGTTATAAGAAATTCTCTTTTTTTCCCCGGTTTTAAGATTATAAGTCCATAGCTCTGACTGCGTTTCCCCTTTATCAAATTCAGAAGTGGTCTCTACTTGATAGGCAAGCCAGGTGCCATCGGTTGACCATTTGGGTTGAGAGCGGACGTTACCGGAATGCGTTATTTGTGTTTCTTGGTTATTTATCAAGGTCCACAAATTCCCCTCCCTAATAAAAGCAGCTTTAACTTGATTGTTTATGGATGCGGAGGGTGTTGATGGAAAAATAAGAGCAAGGATGATGGTAAAGAGGATAGCTTTTTTCATTGTGAATTCTCCTTTTCGCATATGCTCTTACTATTTTCCAGGACTGCTTACATTATGTGAAAAAGAGTGTGTGAATGAAAGAAGAGGTCTGGGCGGATTTTTGTACCGACCCTATTAAAGAAGGAGTTTTCTACTTTATGCTGAAGTACTATCAATATGAAACTTCAATTCCAAGGAGGAAAATACTCATGAAAAGAACTGACTTGCTCTTAAGAATGCTCGATACTACATACGACCAGGAAAGTTGGTATGCTCCATTCAAACCTGCAATAGAAGGACTCAAAGCAGAACAGGCTAGTTGGAGACCGGGTGGAGAGGCGACCAAAACCATATGGGAGAATGTAAATCATCTTACTTATTATAAAGAAAGACTAACCGCACAATTAGAAGGCCGTGAATGGAATCAAACTCTCGATGGAAATGAAACCTTCTATCTTACGGAACAACTAAATGATGACAAGGCCTGGAGTGCAGTTGTTGAACGTGTTGATTCCGCTCACCGTCTTTTAAGAGAAGCACTTGGTAGAACTACGACTGAAGAACTTGAACAGAATGCTCTGGAAGAAAAGCTCTTAGACATCATGCTTCATGAGGCATACCATACTGGTCAAATTATTCAAATGAGGAAAATGCAAGGTTCTTGGCCGTCACATCGTTGATTGGAGAAATAGCTGGAGGTCACTATAATAATCTTCAGCTAATTTTTGCATCTTCAATACTGGGTCTGGATAATAAGTGTGGTTAGAAATTAGAAATTAATGGATAATATTTTGTATGATAGTTTGAAGGTGGGAGTGATCCCAATGCGAGGAGTGGATCGAAATAATCATTAATCCAATAGAATTTCATATTCGTAATCTAACCTATACCATAAGGTCAGCAAGGAAAGATGATGCAAAAAGTCTCTCAGAAGTGCGATTGGAGGCAGACGGAGAGACAGAAAACATGGATAGGGAAAGGGTGAAGCATACATAGATGAGGTGGGCTTTATATACCTCATTAAAGAAGATACGGAGAGTGCCCAGAATCTCTTTTTGGTTTGTGAAGTGAACGACAGGATTGCAGGTTTCTCCAGGTGTGAGGGGAAATCATTAAAGCGTGTCGCTCATAAGGTGGAGTTTGGTGTATGTGTATTACAGGAATTCTGGGGATTCGGCATTGGGAAAAATTTATTAAAAGAGTCAATCCGCTGGGCTGATGCAAACGACATTAAGAAGATCACATTGAATGTCCTTGAAACCAATGAAAATGCCATCAAGCTCTATAAAAACAACGGTTTTGAAGTAGAAGGAGTATTGAAGAAAGATAAATTATTATCGGATGGACGTTATTACGATACCGTGGTGATGGGACGGTTGCATCCGTAAGGAGTGGTTTATATGAATCTGGGATTAAAGGAAATCAATGCTGACAATTGGGAGGAATGTGTAACCTTATCTGTTTCTGAACATCAGAAGGAGTTTGTCGCAGATAACGCTTATTCATTGCTGCAGTCAAAATATGTAGTAGATCAATTAATCCTTATTTCTCTAGCAATGGCTCATTATGAATATGCAATTTGATTTTTCATCTATAAAAAACTATTAAAAGGGTTGATACGTCAGTGAAAAAGTATAGCCTTCTTTTATTTGACTTGGATGACACGCTACTTGAAAATTCGTCTTGGTTTGATGACGGACTGGTTCAATCTCTTACAGAACATCCACTGACAAGGGACATGGATAAACAACTATTTCTGAAGAAAATAAAACAACCTCCAAAATCCTTAATAGACAAACTTGTAAGTAGGGAAACAAACACATTTGAATTTAAGAGAGAAAGATGGAAGAGTACTTTTGATTACTTTGACGTGAAGGTGAACATTGAAGCAATTGAACAGCTTGAAGCTCTTTTTACTAACACAAGTATGAAATTCATTACTGTTAACGAATATGTATTAAATTTAATGAATGAACTGAATAAGCATTATGAGATAGGGATTGTAACAAACGGACTTTATGAACCTCAACAGAAGATAATCAACATGGGCCTGGGAGATATATTCAGCCACAATAAAATCTTTCATGCTGAACAATTAGGTTTTAGAAAGCCTGATAGCAGAATCTATAATATTGCTCTAAAAACTTTTAGTAAGAAACCTGAAGAGACAATATTCATAGGTGATTCGTGGACTCATGATGTAATCGGTCCAATTGAAGCTGGAATGGAAGCAATATGGGTCAATTTTAGAGGGATAGAAAAACCAACCAATCATACTCCCTACGCAATTGTGTCTTCTATTGGGGAAATTAGATATATATTGCTAGGTAGCGGCAGTAATAAATAGTTAAGTCATTAAAGCGTGTAGAGGCCATACATAGACCAATTAAGTTATTAATCTACTTATCAACGAATCCAATTTAGAAGGTAGGAACTCAAATGTTAGCTTCAGCAAGCATTTTAAAGACATGGGGAAAATTCAATGATTTTCCCATGGAGACGTTAACGAAAGTTTGGTTTTATAACCAGGGAACTATTAAGAAACAGCGGGATGTCTCTCTTATGCGTGATCACAGGGAACAATTTGGCATGTCCGGGAATTGTTTCGATCTTGCACTCTGGTTACTTGATGAGTTTAAGAGGGATGGGGTCGAGGCGTATCCCGTCGGTCATAACCTGAACTCGGAAGATGCTCATGCGGCCGTTATCGCATTGAATGAAAAAGGGGAACGATTTCTTTGTGACCTGGGTGATCAATGGTTGAACCCCATTTTAATAGATACGGATAGCATGGATTATACCAACGAAAAGGTAAGTGGGTTCTTCCCTGCAGCCAGGGTACAGGTTCAAGATCATCCATCAGGCACAGAAATTCTGTATCATCGACCGAATGGAAAAGTATCGAAACAAGTGTTCCAGACACAGCCAATTGAAATGGATACGTTTTTAAAGGCTGCTGAGCATTCTCAACATTTAATTAAATCAGGCCCTCTACTGGAGTGCAGAATCCTATACAAATCTGAAATCGCTCATTGGGAGTTTTATAATTGGGAAAGCTTTCTGAGTACAACAGAAGGATTAATGAAGGATTCCAAGCTTGAAAAGGTGGAAGAATGGGCTGAAAGAATCCATGGGAAAACGAAATATAATAAAGAGGTTTTAATCCAAATATTAGAACGATATAAGCATATTCAAACAGAACAGGTTTAGTGTTGATCGGATATTTGAAGGAGAAAGGGAGACCAGAAATGAAAACCACTCAATGGCCAAAGGTTCAACTAAGGAAATTGATCCTACACGACACCGAGTACCGTTCTGGACCGGTTGCGGATGAGTATTCTGAGGGATGAGTTTTTCAATGGAAAATAGGAATTGTGGAGGAACAAATGGATCATCACAAATTTAATGAGTTTATCAAAATTACTAAAAACTTAAATGATAGTGGCATTATTCCATTGTTAATGGGTTCGGTTGGTTTAGAAGTGATCACGGGAAAGAGTTGGGATGCAGGGGACTTGGACATACATGTGCCTGGTGATAAGAGAGGGTGGGAAGTGCCGCCTGAATCATCGATACATAACTGGAACGAAATTGTGAACATCATGAATTCAATGGAATATCGCCTAATCGATTTGCATGAACATGAGTTCTCGAAAGATGGATTATCCGTTGAGTTTGGAATTATCGACACTTTACCTGACTTCGCAGGGATACGAGTGGAAGATCTGGAAATGCATCGAAAAGGGGATGTGAAGTACTATCTCTTAAACCCTGAGCAGTATCTAAGAGTTTACGAGTCTTCATCCAAGGACAGTTATCGGGCAGATAAAAATAATCACAAAGATATTGGGAAGATAGAGTACTTGAAGAGTCTAAAAAATAAATAATGTGCATGGCAGACTAAACCTGTGGCAAATTCAACATGAGGAAAGTGAGAGGTTTACCTTGAGGTTAAAAGCAGTTTCTTTCCTTTTGATAGTAGTTATGATTGTTGGCTGTGGCAATAGTGATGTTCTACATAATATAGACTTTGAGAAGACCATGCATTCAATGGTTGAAAATCAAAATAATAGGGAAATAAAGGTCAAACCATTAACGGACTTCAAGTGGGATAAAGCTTACTTGTTTGAACCATATACTCCTCAAGAGCATATTGAAAAGCAGATGGGGGTTGAATTTGAAGATCCGAGTAACATCAGGAGTAGAGATGATATCTACTTAATCGTTTTTCTTAATGAGGGGAACGTTGTTCAGTATGCAGAAATAACTCGTCAAAAAACGGACTTTTCGATTGGGGAAAAAGAGTATCTGTCTCCCTCAGAGGATGTATTGTTGATTGAAAGATACTAAACGAACATTTATTAAATTTTTTGTACAACTGAAAAGGAACATCTGTTTCCAAAAGTTCCCGAAATCAATTGAAAGGAGCTTATATGAATAACTATAAAATCATCTTATTCGATTTAGATGGAACACTTTCGGACCCAAAAGAAGGAATCACTAAATCGGTCCAATATGCATTAGAGAATTTGGATGTTGCGGTGCCTGATGTTCATGAGCTCGAATGTTTTATTGGGCCACCACTACAAGTTTCATTTGCTGAGTATTACGATTTTGATGAGGGAAAAACACAAAGAGCAATTGACTTTTACAGAGAGCGATTCAAGGAGAAGGGGATGTTTGAAAACAAGCTGTATTCAAATATTCCATCACTATTGGAAACGTTAAAAGAAAAAGGAATTACGTTAGTTGTTGCAACTTCAAAGCCTACTGTGTTTGCTGAACAAATAGTAAAGCATTTCAATATAGACCAGTTCTTTGCCCTGATTGCAGGAAGCAACCTTGATGGTACGAGAACGTCAAAAACTGAGATCATTCAATACATTCTGGATATCTATCATGAATATGGACTAGGCAACTTTATTATGATAGGAGACAGGAAGCACGATATTATTGGAGCACATAATACAGGAATTGACTCTATAGGAGTGACGTATGGATATGGTTCGTTTGAAGAAATAAGCCAGTCTGATCCTACTTATATTGTCAAAGATGTCGACGGGATAAAAGATGTGCTGGTAGGAAGTCGGGTAAAATGAACAAATCGTTCTTAAAGTGAGGTTATACACATGACAGACGTAATCATCCTAAACGGTGGATCCAGCTCCGGAAAAACGACGATCGCGAAATGTCTTCAGAATTCCTCTAAAGCGCCATGGCTAAGGTTCAGTATTGACGATTTGATTGAGGCTATGCCCGATGCCATGCTTAAGAAAGATAGCGGAATTAAGCTGGGTGAGGATGGGTCGGTCATTCCGGGTACGGAATTTCGTGCTCTGGAATCTGCATGGAGGCACGGTATGGGAGAGATGGCACGAAGAGGAGCACTGATCATTATTGACGATGTCTTCCTTAGTGGAATAGAAGCTCGTAAACGATGGGAAATTTCCTTGGATGGGTTGCAGGTGCTGTGGGTGGGAGTCTTGTGTGATCCCACTGTAGCGGCAGTCCGGGAGAGGGAACGAGAGGACCGCATTGAAGGTATGGCCGTTTCGCAGGCTGCAGCGGTGCACGAAGGCATGCAATATGATATTTCAGTTGATACAACTAAGACATCGCCAGAAGAATGTGCAAGAATGATCGAACGGAAAATCAAAGATTGAGAGCTGTTCAGTTGTTACTAAACAAACAATGTGAGCTGGCAGCTAAGAAATTTCATGTTCTATCTTTATTGAGGGAGTTTATCTTTGCTAGATTTACTTTAAACGCTAAAAAAGGCCATTCAAATGAATGGCCCTTTCTTATTACTGTTCACCTTGTTCTTGTGGCTCTCTATATCCCCAAAAAGTTAAATATTGACCACAATGGTCATTTATTGATATATTGAAAATGACCAAAGTGGTCATTTTGTGAAGGGAGGCAGCATAAATATTACTAAATTTAAAAATTTGAAAATAGAGAAACAAGAACGAATTATCAATGCAGCAATGAAAGAGTTTGTTAACAGTGGTTATGATAAAGCATCAACGAATGAAATAGTAAAGGAAGCACAGATTTCAAAAGGATCCCTATTCAATTATTTTAAAAATAAAAAGGATTTGTACCTGTTTTTAATTGAAGATTCAATGAAAATCATCGAGCAAATTTATGAGGAAATAGACATGAATGAAAGGGATCTCTTCAGAAGGATCTATCAAGTGGGATTGGTCAAATTAAACATTCAAAAAAAATATCCATTAGTATTTGATTTCCTTAAATCGCTTGGTGATGAGAAAGCACCGGAAGTAAAATCTGATATTGAGCGGATAAGGGGGAGCATTCTGGATGATGGCTTGAATAGGATCTACCAAAATATAGATTGGTCAAAATTCCGAGAGGGTGTTGATCCGGAAAAAGCAGTGCATATCCTTAATTGGACAATGCTTGGTTTTGCAGAATTACAAATGGCGAAGTTAGATTCTTTTCATCATGTTGGAATGGAGATATTCAATGAATGGAACAGCTATTCCGAAATTCTGAGACGTTGTTTCTATAAAGATGGGGAGGAATGAACAAATGAGCTTATTAAAAGTAACCAACTTATCGAAGAAGTTTGGCAAGTTTACTGCATTGAACAAGATCAATCTTGAGGTGAATAAAGGAGAGGTTGTAGGGTTCATCGGTCCAAATGGTGCAGGTAAATCAACCACCATCCGCGTATTATTAGGAATCTTAAAGGCATCAGACGGAGAGGTGAAAATTTTCAACAAAGACGCCTGGCAGGATGCTGTAGACATTCACAAGAACATTGCTTATGTCCCTGGGGATGTGAATTTATGGCCAAACCTGACAGGGGGAGAGGTCATTGATTTATTCGTGAAACTCAATGGTACAACGAATATGGCAAGACGAGAAGAATTGATAAGAAAATTTGATTTAGATCCATCCAAGAAGTGTAGAACATATTCCAAAGGGAATCGACAAAAGGTAGCTTTAGTCGCGGCCTTTTCATCTGATGCAGATCTCTACATTCTGGATGAACCAACTTCCGGGCTCGACCCATTAATGGAAAAGGTGTTTCAGGAATGTGTGATGGATGTAAAAAGACAAGGAAAAAGTGTCCTTCTTTCCAGTCACATATTATCAGAGGTAGAGAAGCTGTGCGACCGAGTCAGTATCATTCGCCAGGGTAAGATTATTGAGTCTGGTTCCTTAAGCGAGCTTCGTCACTTAACACGAACACAAATGCTGGTCGATACCAAGATGCCGCTAACAGGTTTAAATGAGCTGAAAGGCATCCATGAAATCGAAGAAAGCGAACATGGTATATCGTTTCAGGTTGATACTGAGCAAATGGATGCTGTTATCAAGCATATTAGTCCATTTGGTATTGTTAAGCTAGAGAGTGCCCCACCAACATTGGAAGATTTATTTATGAGTCATTATGAAGGAGCGAAGGATACAGGAGTGGGAGGTGTCCACTGATGGCAGCCAATTTAATGGCTAAAACGGCTTACCTTTCTACATTCATTTTCCGTCTTGATCGTGTCCGGATCCCAATCTGGATCATGTCCCTTACGTTTTTTACATTAGTCGTCCCAACAGCATTTAAGGATTTGTACAGCTCTCAACAGGAGAGAGATGCGATGGCCCAAACAATGGCCAATCCCGCGATGACTGCCATGACTGGTCCAGCTGATTTAAGCAACTATACGATTGGTGTCATGACCGCGCATCAGATGTTACTTATGACCGCTGCAGTGGTAGGGTTAATGTCCATCCTGCTTGTCACTCGCCACACGCGAGCTGCTGAAGAGGATGGACGTTTGGAAATGCTTCGTTCGTTACCGACGGGGCGTCTTTCCTACTTAAATGCAGTCTTACTTGTCGTAACGTCTACGTGTGTTGGAATCGCATTGATCAATGGTATTGGACTCTTTGCCCTTGGGATTGAAAGCATAGATCTTGAAGGGTCCTTACTCTATGGTACGGCATTAGGGGCGACTGGTTTATTCTTCGCCGGGGTAACAGCCATATTTGCCCAGCTGTCGGACAGTTCACGGGGTACCATCGGATATTCAATGGCCGTACTTCTTCTTTCCTATCTTCTTCGGGCCATCACGGACGTAAGCAACGAAGCGCTATCGTGGATTTCACCACTGGCATGGGTAACAAAAGCAGAAGTGTACGATACAAATAATTGGTGGCCGATTATTATCATGATTGCTGCTTCAATCGTTCTTTATGCCGCAGCGAATTATTTGAACGCCATTCGTGACTTGGATCGTGGCTTTTTACCATCCAAGCCCGGAAAAAAACATGCATCCCGCTTTTTGCAAAGTCCAATCGGTCTTGCATTAAGATTGCAACGAACCGGAATCATATCATGGGCCATCGGTATGTATGTGTTAGGTGCCTCTTATGGATCTGTTTTAGGAGATCTCGAATCCTTTTTTTCTGAAAGCGAAGCAATGAAACAGCTGCTACAACCAGCGGAAGGGGTAACGTTGATAGAACAATTCATCCCCATGTTGATGATCGTCATTTCATTGCTGGCAACTGTCCCTCCCGTTATGTCCATGAATAAACTGCGCGGGGAGGAGAAGAAGGAACGAATTTTCCACCTGTTAAGCAGAACCGTTTCACGAACCAAACTATTGGGCAGTTACTTCATCATTTCTATAGTCAATGGTTTTGTCATGATTTCCCTTGCAGCGCTCGGACTATGGTCGGCGGGTAATGCAGTGGTGGAAGGTGGATTATCCTTTGAAATGATCTTTGGCGCAGCCCTGTCCTACTATCCAGCCATGCTCGTCATGATTAGTATAGCTGTATTTCTTATGGGGTATTTGCCAAAGCTTGCGAGCATGATATGGCTTTATGTTTTTTATTCTTTTATCGTGTTGTACCTGGGAGGATTATTCCAGTTTTCGGATTGGATTGGCAACATTTCTCCATATGGTCACGTGCCTCAAACACCGATTGAAGACTTTTCTTTCATGCCACTTCTACTTTTATGCATGATTGCTTTTGTACTGACAGTGGCAGGATTTATTGGCTTTAATAAACGTGATATTGAAACTTAATAGTTGAAAAATAGGACCTCCAGTGAGCCTCACTGGAGGTCTTTGATTACTTTTGAGCCAGGATACTATATCAGAGATTAACAGAAATATATCTTTACAAATGAGAATGATAATTGTTATCATTTATATGGTATCTATTATGTGAGGAGATTGTACAATGGAAAATGCAAAATCAAATTTAGCAAAAATCATTCGGGAACGCCGTTCGATTAAAAGTGGATATATAGATAAAGAAGTGACAGAGGAAACTGTGCTTGAGATATTGGACGATGCGATCTGGGCACCGAACCATGGATTAAGAGAGCCTTGGCGTTTTATCTTTGTGTCTACCAAAGAGAAGGAAGGCTTTGTAGAAAATCTAGTGAAGACATTTTCTCCAGACATGCAGGAGAATAGAAGGAATTATTTCAGCCAACCCGCTGCTTTCCTTATTGTGGTCATGGAGGAAGATCCCAGACAAAAGCAATGGGAAGAGAATTTTGGTGCGGTCAGCTCGCTGATTCAAAACTTTCAGTTGCTGGCTTGGGAACAAAAGCTTGGAGTTGTATGGAAAACGAATCCACATATTTATGATCCAAATGTGCGTGACTTATTAGACGTGAAGCCTGGCGAGAAGATTGTAGGATTCTTGCATATGGGATACTTTGATAAAGTACCTCAGGTGAGGGATCGAACATCAGCAGAAGAGAAGTTGACGGTTTACAAGAACTAATTCCTAGGGAAAGTCCTATTTTAAAAAAGCAAACGACTCTTGACTCGCCATAACGGTTGGGTCTTTTTTTATGGTATCGGTGTTACCGCCGCTCATAAGCAAATCGTTGCCTTTTATCTTTTCAGCAAACGGGTAGTATAATAACTTATAAAAGAAATCCCAATTTTTTAAGCGAGGTAAAAAATGATCATTAGAAAGCGAAAGACAGATGAAGATCTCCCAATGGAATTACTGCTATTGGCAGATCCTTCAGAAGAAATCGTAAAAGAATATGTTACTCGGGGAGAGTGCTTTGTAGCTGAACTTGGACAGGAAATTGTTGGAGTGTATGTATTACTTCCAACAAGACCTGAGACCATCGAGTTAGTGAATGTGGCGGTTGCGGAAGAGATGCATGGCAGAGGGATTGGAAAGCAGCTGGTGATGGATGCTGTTAAGGTAGCAAGCTCCAAAGGCTACAAGACCATTGAAGTTGGTACCGGGAACTCTGGAATAGGCCAATTGGCTCTTTATCAGAAATGTGGATTTAGAATCGTTGGTGTGGATATGGACTTTTTCATCAGACACTATTCAGATGAAATATTTGAGAATGGAATTCAGTGCCGGGATATGATTCGGTTAGCTCAGGATTTATAGACGGCAGGGGGAAAGAGGATGAAACTTGAAAAAAGACCCCGTCCCTACAAGTAATTAGTTCCAACATTTAATTCTGCACACAGAATCAAACTACTATTTCATATGTGAAAATGATAAAGCAATATTTTTCACAAGAGTAATTAAACCATTATTTTTAAAAATACCTTATAATTAAGTTAAGAAACTGATGAAGTGTCGACCCATATTCTTCATAAGAAAGGGATGATAACGATGACGAAATTATCTTATAGTGGATTAAAATATGGAGAAAGTGATGTGGAAATAAAATTAATGGTGGATATACAAAATGATTGGTTTGAGGTAACCCACACCAAGGAAGTATCTCAAGTAATGAATAAGTCAACCGGTGAGTATATCCAAGTCCATCGAAACACTTTGAAATTTGAGGTTGTATCCTAGTATGAAGAAAATGCAAAATTGAATTTAATGTTAAAGCCATAACGAATAGCTAAATTCGTTATGGCTTTTCTTATGTTAATTTCACAGCTGAATTCGTAATCCTATTTATCACTCTACATTAAATCAGTACTTACCCTACAAGGGATTGGGTCTATTTCATTATGGCTGTCCTTTTTACGGAATCAATAAAATCTTTCCTGTACTTTTTCTGCTTTCCAGGTATTCATGGGCTTTTGCGCCTTCGCTTAATGGAAAGACCGTTGGTTCAGAAACCTTCAACTTTCCTTCTTGGATCCATCCGAATAATTCGTGAGAGCGGGTCACCCGTTCTTCGTGAGACGTCAATACATTCCATAGGTCTCCGCCTGTCAGGGTTTTCGAGGTGTCCATCAGCATTCGGGGATCAACGGAAACAGGATCTCCTCCAGCCATACCGAAGAATACGACCGTCCCTCCGATGCGGGTGACCTCAAAACTGTCCATTAACGTGGAACCTACGGATTCATATACAACGTCCACCCCTTTACCTTCAGTAACATCCTCAACATCCTTTTTCCAGTCATCGCTGTATAAAAACATGTGGTCGGCTCCAGTGGACAACGCCGCTTGTCTCTTTTCTTCTGAGGACGTTAAACCGATGACTGTGCCACCTAGAATCTTGATGATTTGTACAAGGAGCTGTCCCACACCGCCTGCTGCCGCATGGATTAAAGCAGTATCCCCATTTTTGATACTATAGCTGTCTTTCGTTAAGTAATGGGCAGTGAGCCCTTGTAATAAAAGGGAGGCAGCTGTTTCGTACGATATATCGTCAGGCAGTGGAATGGCTTTTTCCTTTGGTACGGCCACAAGTTCAGCGTTCGCATAGGGTACATCTGCAAAAGCTATGCGATCCCCGACCTCAATTCCTGTCACGTTGCTTCCAACACGATTGACGATCCCTGCCCCTTCATATCCACATATGTACGGAGGGTTTCCTGCTAAGTGATAGTTTCCTTTTCTTCTATATACATCGGCGAAATTCAGGCCGATTGCCTTCATTTCAACTAAAATGTCATCCCGTCCCATTTGGGGAGAATCGATCTCCTGATAATGGAGGACATCCGGTCCACCGAATTTTTCAAATATGAGTGCTTTCATCATTTACTCTCCTCTATAGAAACATTCATTTTTAGTGTAACCAGTTCCTATCCTTTTGACTAGCAATGAGCTTCCTTCTTCTTATGGGTACTTCCAGGTGCCTATGCCACTTCAAAGTACGTTCTTCCCAAAAAGTTAGCTATCCCTCATAATTCAATTTAGCTTTTCAAACAGTACCTGTTGGATTTAGCAGAAGAGGTTTGAAAGGTGTATAGAAACTTTAAAGATACTAGGGTACAAAAAAGTACTTACATGACTTTAAAGTGCGTACTTACAATATATATTTGTACCCGTTATCATGATGTGTACAGAGAAACGAAAGGCGCCTTCGATTCTCATTTCAATTAACGAATTATCCACTTTAAGGAGGAATATACGAAATGAGTTCAACCTCAGCTACAATAGATCAGTCAAAAACGAAAGGTGGCACACCGGCGTTACTTGCCCTTGCCATCAGTGCCTTTGGAATTGGAACGACAGAATTTGTACCAGTTGGACTATTATCATCGATTGCCGATGATTTATCGATATCGATTACACTTGCAGGACTATTGATTTCAGGCTACGCAATCGGAGTGGCCATTGGAGCTCCCGTATTGACTGCATTGACCAGTAAGATGAACAGGAAATCCCTTCTTATGTCGTTGATGCTTATATTCATTGTTGGGAACTCGGTTGCTGCACTTTCCACCAGTTTCGGGTTATTGCTCGTTGCCAGATTTATCACCGCATTCTCACACGGGATTTTCTTCTCGATCGGATCGACAATTGCCGCCGATTTAGTACCTGCCCATAAGCGGGCCAGTGCAATCGCCTTTATGTTCACAGGATTGACGGTCGCGACGGTTACAGGAGTACCACTCGGGACATTCATCGGTCAGGCATTCGGCTGGAGAGCCACATTCTGGGGAGTAGCCCTTCTCGGTGTCGTAGGCATCATCGCCAGTTCCATCCTTGTACCGAAGAACTTGAAGGAAGCACCACCAGCTAAGTTCAGTGAACAATTGAAGATTTTAACGAATGGTCGGTTATTATTAGCCTTTGCCATCACAGCACTTGGGTATGGCGGGACGTTCGTCGCCTTCACTTATTTAACACCTTTATTGCAGGACGTGACGGGATTCAGCGCAAAATGGGTGAGTATCATTCTTCTTGTATACGGAATTGCCGTGGCCATCGGAAATGTCGTCGGAGGGAAAGCATCCGACAAGAGTCCTTTAAAAGCGTTATTCTGGATGTTTGTGATGCAAGCCATCATTCTATTGGTTCTTACATTCGCAGCACCATTTAAAGTGGCAGGTCTGATCGCGATCTTCCTAATGGGATTATTCGCTTTCATGAACGTGCCGGGGCTGCAGGTCCTTGTTGTCAACCTGGCTGAAAAGTATGTACCGTCAGCAGTCAATGTGGCGTCAGCCTTGAATATCGCTGCATTTAACGTCGGGATTGCAATCGGTTCCTTTGTCGGTGGGATGATCGTCGATGGAATCGGCTTGATCCATACCCCGTGGATCGGTGCCATCATGGTGGCAGGAGCCGTTGTATTAACAGCATGGCTCCGCGGCATTGAACGAAAATCAGCCTAAGGACGATAGAATGGTTCAAGTATGGAAAGAGCGATCAGATCAACAGAAGATACATCGTTTGAGCGAATAAGATATTGTCATGACCAGTTGGACAGGGGCGGCCCTATACGCCGTCTCCTGTCAAATGAAAAAAGGGAGAGGAAAAGATGAATCCATTCTCACATCACAAAGCTTATAACCGCATGTATAAAGAGGGAGAATTGACGTTAGGCCTTCACATTCCTCTTGAAAATTACCGTTTCGACACCCCGACGATGGAAAAGCAGGTAGAACTGGCACAATTGTCAGAGAAACTTGGTTTCACAAGCCTTTGGTTCAGGGATGTTCTCCTCGAGGATCCGAACTTTGGAGATCCGGCAGTTGGGCAGATTTATGACATGATGATTTATTTAACCTATCTCGCCGGGAAGACCAATGATATTGCACTTGGAACGGCTGCGACGGTATTACCGCTTCGCCATCCATTGCGTGTCGCGAAGGAAATCGCCACTATTGATCAATTGTTCCCTGGAAGGGTTCTGCTCGGTGTATCATCGGGTGACCGACGGGCGGACTTTGCTGCACTCGGCGCATCCCATCCTGACCGGGGGCAGACATTCGTGGAAGCCTATCATTATCTACAGGACGTCCTGTACCGTGAATTTCCTCATATTGAGTCAACGAGAGGGGATATCCGAGGGGCGAATCTGGTTCCAAAACCGACCACACGCATCCCGACTTTCATTACAGGATATGCCCAGCAGGACATGAAGTGGTTCTCTGAACATGGAGATGGGTGGATGTACTATCCACGCAGTCCTCATGATCAAGAGCTGACCATCCGTCGTTGGAGAAGCCTTGTAGAAGAGTACCATCCAGGTCTCTTCAAGCCATTCAGCCAACCGATGCACCTGGATCTTGCCGGGGATCCAAATGAAATCCCAACACCGATCCGCCTTGGTTTCCGGATCGGCCGGAACTATCTCATTGAATTGCTGAACATCTATAAGGCCGCCGGAGTGAATCACCTCTTCTTTGCACTGTTTGACAGTGAGCGTCCGGCTGATGAAGTTATTCAAGAGCTGGGGGAGTATGTGGTACCTCACTTTCCGGCGATTCAGAAGTAGAAGGATTGACTGCACCAAAGCTCCCAGGCATTTGATCAAATGCCTGGGAGCTTTTCTTTTTTGTAGGGAAAACGACGGTAGCCCTTGAATGAGGATTTTTCGACAAACGGGTCATAAAATGATAATCAGGATTATAAGTTCCCCAAACCGGATCATATTTTCAAAAAGAGGATCATAAAGCGTCCAAACCGGATCATAAATCGCTAGAGAGAGTACTGATCGAAGGTATTACTCCGACAGAGCCCTTATTCAAGCAGTAAATACGAACATTTCAATAGATTTCTAGTTAGAATAGGAAGATTTCAGCCCTCCATTCGCCTGGTAAAATGAAAATGACCAACGTAGTATAGAGTAAATAGGAAGTTTGCAATTTGCATTTTAGAGGGGGCTAATAGATGAACATTGAAAAAACACTATTCGAAGAAGCGGTAGCCTTAATCGAAAAAAGATACCCGACAGGTTGGGGCGGTGCTGCTGCTATGTATACAAAAAGAGGAGAGGTCCTTACTAGCGTTTCTCCTGAAATCATCAATGCTTCCACAGAGTTATGTATCGAAACGGGAGCCATACTGGAAGCGCATAAACTGGATACTGAAGTGACTCATTCCATTTGTGTCGTGCGTGATGATGAAATTTCCGAGTACAAAGTTCTAACACCTTGTGATATTTGTCAGGAGAGGCTTTTCTATTGGGGAGCGAGCGTGAAGGTTGGAATTTTTCATCATGAAGGTGATCTACTATTTAAGACTTTAAAAGAACTTCAACCTTTTCATTGGTATGAGGCGTATAGAAAATAATGGAGAGCCGAATTCAAGGAACATTTCAAAAATACGGAATGTTCCTTTTTTTAATGCTATAATATGTTTTGGATAAAAAAGGGAGCTGTCGTCGTGGAGTTTGTTTCTTTACCAGTTATATCAATTGCACTATTTATTCTGATTATACATAGCATTGAAACCCTTGCTTATGCTGTCCGGTTATCCGGGGCAAGGGTGAAGCTAATCGCTTCGGGTCTATCTTTGTTTAATATGATGGTCATTGTTTCAAGGATGTCGAATATGATGCAGCAGCCTTTTACAGGCGGTCTCATCGATGCTGCACCAGATGGCAGAGAATTAGAAGTGATAGAAGGGCAATTCAGGGTGTTGATTGGTGCCTCGACTTTAGGGACAATCCTGGGAATTATATTATTGCCTACATTCGTTGCTTTGTTCTCCAGGGGAATTATCCACCTTTCAGAGCAGGGAGGTTCTGTTCCCCGATTGATCAAGCTTGGGTTTAAAAATGACCTTTATAAAAGAGGGATCAATCATATCGCCAAACCGGGTAGAAGATATTTGACGGGAATCAATTTCAGGGCAATCCCCAAGAGGTTGTTTTTCATCAATATGATGATTACAGCGGTTTACACGATTGGTGTTCTATCTGCGCTATATGCTGCGATCATCGTACCTGATAGAGGACACAGTGCGACGATGGCTTCGGGATTGATCAATGGTATCGCAACCATTTTACTTACCCTGTTCATTGATCCTAAGATTTCCGTGTTGGCTGATGATGTGGCAAATGGGAAGGGGAATTATACAGAATTAAAAGGTCTTTCCATCATGATGATCATTTCAAGATTGTTCGGGACAGTGATCGCTCAACTGATCTTTATCCCGGGCTCATACTATATTGCCTGGATGTCTCAGTTTTTTGTTAGTTAAGGAAAAGAGGAGGAATCCCATGTCTGGAAGTACATATTTTTACGCATCGGCAGTGCTTGTCCTCCTTTTTTTGATTCCATATTTAATCATAAGGGACATAAAGAAAGGGAGAAAACTCTTTGCCGTTTTTACATCCAATGTCATGCTGTTGATTTTGCTTTTTGTTGCACTGGGTGAAGTATTGAAAGTTTTTCTGAAGGAATCATCCATGATGTATTACAAGCAGGTTTTCTTTCTTGGTATTATCATACTTATTGTCTTACCGCTGTTCCTCCTTTTCTTTTACACTTTGAAAAAAGATATTCAGGAGTGGAAGGATCCTAATGAATATAAACACCAGTGGTTATTCAAATTCAGGTACCTATTGATGGCTGCTTAGGTGCTGTATTTATAGGGGCGCTGTTTCGATTTTATCAAATTTTTATTGTTTTGTTTTCGTGATTGAGAGGTAAATAAATGTGAATTTTGGAGGTTCCTTGTATGTCAATGAACAATGACCAATGGAAAAAAGATCGGATCGGGTCTGCTCATGCTGGCCGGAATCCTATGGTACTGGCCAAGATGACAAGTGGTTTTTCCGTAATGGGGGATACACAATTTTTACCTGGGTATTGTGTCTTGCTACCGTACGTTGAAGTGAATTCCTTGAACGACCTTGATACGAAACAGAGAAGTAATTATTTACTCGATATGAGCATAATTGGAGATGTCATAACGGAAGTGTGTAAACCGAAACGAATCAATTATTCGATTTACGGAAACACAGATGCCTTCTTACACGCCCACATTTTCCCCAGGTACGAATGGGAAAGGGAAGAGTATGTGACAAAACCAGTGTGGAATTATTCTCCAAAACATTGGATAGATAGTACTTACTTGTATTCAGAAGAAAAGCATTTGGTTTTAAAAGAAAAACTAATGGAGCGTTTTCATGAAAAAGGATACACGATGTAGGTGTCAATGGATAATATTGAGCTATTACACAATGAATATAAACTAAAATATCATTCAGAAGAAATTCATTTTTTGAGGAAGGAATTTCAGTTATTTGAATGTTTACTTCGGAGCCCGTCCCGTATTTTCACTCGGGATGAGCTGCTGGATGCAGTTTGGACAAGGGAAGAACCAACTGACAGGACGGTCGACGATCATATCTACAGAGTCAGAAAGAAATTGAAACCCCTTTCTTCCATTATGAGTATTGAGACCATAAGGGGAGTGGGGTATAAACTGAAGATCAGGGAAACGGTCAGGGAGAATGTCCTGCTGCAGGACGATGAAGTTTCTTTGAGTATGGCAATGCTTTTTCGTAAATATCACTTATATGGTCAAGGTGATGCCTTGAAGCTTCTGGAGGAAAATCAATCAGTGTTGGGATTTGAACTGGAGACACAGAACCGTTTGTACCTTCAATTCATGAAGGGGAATTTCAAATGGATAGCTGAATCGAGTGATCTTCCATTTTGGGATCGATGTTATTACTTACTGCACATATATTCCTACATAGCAGAGGACAAGAATAAGTGTCTGGAGTATTTTACAAAAGCCATGGCCAACCCGAACATTCCAGTAGATCACCGTACTGAAATGGAAATGTTAAATCGGTTACCCCTCCTTGTATTCACCGGGCAGCTGGAAGATGCGGAAATTCTTTTGGCACAATCAAAAAATGCGGTGCATGAAAAGAAAGTGGATGGGTTTATCCCACTCCTTTCCTTCATTGAGCTCTACATACTATTATCAAAAAAAGATGATGACCGGATAACAGGAAGACTAATGGAAATTGAGAAAGAGCTCCAACATTATCCTTTTTTAAGAGAGAGAGCAAGTTTTATGATCATTAAAGGAATTGCCTCACTCTATAAAAGGGATAGAATCGGAGCGAAACACTTTTTTGATCGGGGCTTGGACCAATTTTCACAAGCAAGATATGTCCCTGGACTATTCATCAGCCTGAATACCATTTTGTATTACTTGGCTGAATACGAGACAGACCTGGATTTATCCCGGGTATATTCCCTTCAATTGAAGAAATATGAGGAAGAGTATCAATTAATTAATCTAGAATCTATCATTCGAAACCAGCTTGATACTTATCTCTGATATTCCTCTGACATTCATCATTTATTCTTTGATAAAGAATGAATGTGGAGGGATCAGGTATGGGGAAAAATCCATCGATCTGGAAAGATCAAAATTTCATCAAGTTTTTTTCAGCTAATGCATTATCGAATCTTGGGAATTGGTTTGATTTCATCGCAGTTCTCATTCTATTCAGGTATACATGGAATGCCGACCCTATGTTGATTGCCATGATTCCTGTTATGTACGCTATTCCAAGTACGTTATTTGGCCAGTTGGCAGGGGTGTTTGTGGACCGGAAAGACAAGCTGAGAATCCTGATTTATTCAGACTGGATCAGGGGATGTCTAACGCTATTGCTGGTGTTCGTGTCCTCCCCTATTGTGGCTCTGTTCGTTCTTCTGTTAAGGAATACCGTTGGAGTGGTCGGCACCCCGGCTCAGCAAGGTTTAGTGAGGAACATTGTAGATGAAGAGAATCTAATGAAGGCTGTCACCATTAACGGTAGCCTGCTTCAATTGGTGAAAGTGGTGGGTCCGCTATTGGGTGGGTCTGTTTCGGGAGTCTTCAGCCCGGACATTTCAATAGGTATCAATTCGGTTGCCTTCATCCTCTCAGGAATCATATTATCAAGGATAGCTTTACGAAATAATGAGAACAACGAAGGAACAACCCCAGATGTTCACGCTCATTTCTTTCGTTCGTGGAGGGAAGGGTGGGAAATAGTCTTTAAGAACAGGATCTTGCTGGTAAGTATACTGTACGGGATGGTCATCACCCTGACGATTCAAATGATCGACGCTCAGCTTGTAACATTATTCAGTGAGGTGTTTCCCAACAAGACAGAGATGACAGGTTGGACGATCTCTGCTATCGGGGTCGGCTCTCTTCTGGTCATTCTTGTTCTTACTAAGCTGGATACAATCGAGAGCTATGGATGGTTCTTCGGGACTGGTAGTCTCCTGATCGGTGTTATGACAGGCGGTTTAGGTTTTCTGGATCATCAAAGTACATCCATGGTAGCGATCTCTTTTGCCTTTATCGGCGGCATTGGCACTGGGATAACATTTACGGCAGTGAATTACATGATCCAGAAGGAACCTCCCACAGAAGCGATAGGAAGAGTGTCGGGTATAGTGGACTCGACGCTAAGTATATTGTTCATTGCCGGTCCCCTTCTTGGCGGTGTACTTATTCATCACTTTGGCGTATTGCATGTGTTCAGGTGGATTGGCGTGGTCCTGATCCTTATAGGAACCGTTGGTATTATCATGAGGAAAGTCATTTGGAAAAGGAATGTGCAAGAGGCAGGAGATGTTATAGCCGGTGTTGAAAGGCGTCTGAGAAGAGAACGTGATTTAGGTTAAACCTAAGATTTTTCATTCTAATGGGAGAGCAAGCTGATGAAAATGAAGGGAATTATTGGGGGTGATACACTTGAAAAACGTCAAATTTAAACTTGAGTACATTCCTATAACGTTCATATTTATCGTGAGTTTAGTTTTACTGTTAACACTTATGAGTGGACTGTCGTCAATAAAGGAAGCTATTACATATGTATTGATCATTGTTTTACTTGGATTTTTAACCATAGATATAAAAAGGAAAACAAACAATAAAAATCATCAAGCAATGCTTATAAGTATGTGGTGTTAATATTTTTATTTTCTTATTTAGGATTATTTTAAGTGAATCATGTTTTAAGTTTTGGTATCATTGCCAAATATTTTAGCTCAGAAAGGGACGTGACGATGGGGAATTGGAAAAGGAAATTACTACATACAACACGCGGAGTATTTGAGCTATTTATCAAGGGTCAGGGAGCGCCGCTTTGTGTGACCCACCATTATTCAGAATTTAACCAAACCGGTGACTATTTTGCAGAGTCATTTACAAGGACAAACCAAGTCTTTTTAATCAACTTACGGGAAGCCGGTCAATCGGAGAAAGCAAACGAACCCTATCAGCTGAGTATGCTGGAATCCATATTCGACTTGGAAGCGATTCGTGAAGCTTTAGGGTTTCTTCAATGGGGGTTCGCCGGTCATTCAACAGGAGGGATGTTAGGGATACTTTACGGAATCCACTTTTCAGAAAGTCTCCATGTTAATGTGATCGTTGGTGCAGCTGCAAGAGAATATATGACCTTCTCAGAAGATTGTATTTATAATTCTGCGCATCAGGATTTCAACAGGATGCAGGAACTGATAGAAACGTTAAAACAGTCGGATTTACCAATGGAAAAAAGAAAAGAACTAACGGTGGAAAGGACGAAATTGTCTTTGTTCTCGCCTGGAAAATATGGTGAGCTTTTTTCACTAGACATTCATAAAGGGTTGTCTGCTGCACGAATGAACTTTTTTATCCGGGAGTTACAAGTTTATGATGTAAGTAGAAAACTGGAGTTTATTTCAGTCCCCACCTTGGTCATGTGTGGCAGATATGATGTCCAATGTCCTTTACTGTATTCCATTGAGATGGCTGAAGGTATACCTCACTCCAAATTAGTAATCTTTGAGATAAGTAACCATTATCCATTCCTGGAAGAGGCAGAGCGATTTGCGGAAGAGTATGATTTGTTTGTTAAGGGAAATCGTGAGCGTGCATTTATACGGAGTGAATGAAAGAACAGTGTAGAGGTTAAAGTCCTGGTGCAGATTAAAGAAAGATCATGCTGATGATAAGTGGCACTTTCAGCATAGTAGATGAGCTGCTTTTGGACGTGAAATGACTTTCGATTGTCTATTTTCAGCTGGAGTAGGATCCTGGACGGGTCTGAGTGGCCGGATTCGGATTGAAATTCCTGATGAGGAATCCTTCTGTGAAGAGATTGATCCGGATTGGGCTTTTTTTAATCCTGATTACAGATTATTAATCCTGTTTGGAATTAATTAATCCTGATTTTGATTTATTGATCCTCTTTTTGAATAATTGATCCTCCGTGTCGAATTTTCTTTAAATAGGTATGCATTACGACATGGAGTGCAGCTCTCCCGTCTTCGCTAACCGGCAGCAGAGGCCGCCCAAAATAAGACGAACCTCTCATCAAAAGGCACTAACGCCTCTCCAACAGGTTCGTCCACCAACATCATTCCTCATACTTCAACTCCAACGTAATCTGGGTAGTTGTATAAAAGTACATCTCACGTACTTTCAGATTAAAGGACTTATCATTCAATTTGACCGTTTTGTTTTCAATGATCTTCTTGATGAGTTCCTTATTCCCGTACACCGTTTCTAAGTCTTTAGTCAACAGGCTCCGTAAATCCTCGCTCAACTGGTCCTCTGTTTCGTGTATACTGAGTAACTCGACTTTTGTTTTCGTATTGTTGACGATCTTCACTTTGACTTCCTGGATGGTGAGTTCATGTTCGTTTTCAGTGTTTAGTTGTTTGTATTCTTCCTGAAGATAGGACAAGGTGTTTTTCAGTTTGCTGATGTCGTTTTTCTGTTCTTCTATCTTTTGGGCCTGCTTCTCATGCATGGTTCCGAACATGAATAAGAAGATCATCCAGCTGATGATTCCGCCTACAACCATCCCTGCGAAGAATCGCTGCCAGGAGGGAAGCCGATAAAAGGGTGGGATTCTCATGACGGCATATGCTCCTGTGTGAGCCATGAGATGATCATGGCAGCGGTGTTGGCTCCTCCTAAAGCGGAAAGAATTAAGAGGAATTGTTTGAAGAGTTCTTTTGTCTCCCCGTTCAGAAAGCCTTTTTCAAAGCTGTAGACCGTATCGAATGTTCCGCCGATCGCTGCGATGATGGCCCAGATGCGCAGGAAATCAGATAGTCGTCTCATTTCAATGAATAAAGGCTGTCCCATTGCGAATGAAGCCAGCCCGCCGAGGAGTGATCCCCCCAGTAATACCCCCATAGCAATAAAGAAGCTTTTGAATAATTCCGGAAAGAAAGCTTCTGCCATTTCATCATCTCCATCTATTACGTGTCTTTACGATAACTATATGGGATTAGTAGACAAGATATGAGGGAGAACATATTTTCTTTTTTGCGGTTTCTTTCCTATAATAAAAGTATATTGAGAAAAAGGTTGTGCATAACATGTCATTTGTTCATTTACAAGTAGCGAGTGCCTATAGTCTCTTGTCTAGCACGATATCGATAAATGGACTTGTACATAAAGCGAAGAATTCAGGGTATAAAGCACTGGCTTTAACCGATAAAAATATGATGTATGCCGCCATCCCTTTTTATAAGGCGTGTTTAAGAGAAAACATAAAACCGATTATCGGGTTGACCGCAGATATTGCGTCAGAGGAAGGATCCTACCCCCTTGTTCTCCTCGTGAAAAATCAAACGGGGTATCAGAATCTATTAAAGATTTCGAGTGCGATCGGGGCAAAGTCGAAAGATGGTCTCCCGTTAAAGTGGCTCTCTTCCTATAGTGAGGGGTTGATTGCCATCACTCCAGGGATCAAAGGTGAGATTGAGAACCTGTTATTGAATGATGAAAGTGAAAAAGCAAAGGAATGCATCCACACCTATCAACAGATCTTTGGCAGGAATTCCTTTTACTTAAGCCTTCAAAAGCATGGGATTCCGTCTGAAGATACACTTATTCCTTTGCTGCAGCAGGTAGCTGAAGAGACGGGAACGGATATGGTGGCTACCAATGATGTTCAGTATTTAGACCAGGAAGATCATTTCGCCCATGAATGCATGGGTGCGATCAGGGACGGTGTGAAGCTGTCTGAAGATGACAGGGACGTATTAGGTTCACAGGAGTACTACTTCAAGTCCAAAGAGCAGATGGTGGAGTTGTTTTCTGATCATGTAACGGAGCTTGAAAACACGATGAAGATTGCCGATCAGTGTCACCTGACCATCCCTTTCCATCAGCAGCTCCTCCCGAAATATCCTCTGCCTGAGGGAGTATCAGCCCTTCAGGAATTGACCCACCTTTGTGAGAAAGGCCTGAGTGAAAGGGTAGAGTCGGTTTCCGATGAGTACATAGAACGATTGGATTATGAGCTTGAAGTCATCGGCAGGATGGGATTCAGCGATTACTTCCTGATTGTCTGGGATTTTATGAAGTATGCCAAGGAAAGAAAGATCCTGACTGGACCGGGAAGGGGATCTGCAGCGGGTTCCCTGGTATCTTACGCATTGAGGATTACAGATGTGGATCCGATCGAACATCATTTGCTGTTTGAACGATTTTTAAATCCTGAACGGGTTTCCATGCCGGATATTGATATCGATTTTCCCGATCACCGACGGGACGAAGTGATCGAGTATGTGGAAGGGAAGTATGGGAGTCTTCACGTTGCCCAGATCATTACGTTCGGGACCTTTGCAGCAAAGGCAGCCCTTCGTGATACAGGTCGTGTATTCGGCTTGAATATGAAGGAGCAGGAACAAGTATCCAAGCTTGTCCCGAATCAGTTGGGGATCACACTGCAGGAAGCCTATGAAAAGTCTAAGGGATTCCGCGAATTTGTGACGAGCTCTGATCATTATAAGAAATTATTTCAGACGGCTCTTAAACTTGAAGGACTTCCAAGACACACGTCGACCCATGCGGCGGGAGTCGTGATGAGTGAAGCTCCGTTAGTGCAGTGGGTACCCATCCAGGGAAGTTCATCCGGAATCCATCTGACTCAATTCTCTATGGATATACTGGAAGAAATCGGTTTGTTGAAAATGGATTTCCTCGGACTCCGTAATCTAAGTATTTTAGAAAGAATTGTGAAGAACGTTCAAATGGGAACCAATAAATCATTCTCCATTGAGTCTATACCCATGAATGATCCTAAAACCTTTGAATTATTAAGTAAAGGACTGACCAATGGGATTTTTCAACTTGAATCAGAAGGAATGCGCAATGTATTAAAAAGACTGAAGCCTAATTCATTTGAAGATATTGTGGCCGTTAACGCGTTGTACCGTCCGGGGCCAATGGAAAACATCCCGACGTATATTAAACGGAAGCACGGCGTGGAGAAGGTGGACTATCCTTTGCCTGACTTAAAGCCGATTCTTGAAATGACTTACGGCGTCATTGTATATCAGGAACAAATCATGCAAATTGCTTCGAAAATGGCCGGTTTCTCCCTAGGGGAAGCAGATTTGCTCAGAAGAGCGGTTTCGAAGAAGAAAAAGGATGTCCTCGATCAGGAACGGGAGCATTTTGTTTCCGGTTCAATACGGAAAGGATATACCGAAGAAGTCGCGCACACCATTTATGACTTGATTGTCAGATTCGCAGATTATGGATTCAACCGATCCCATGCTGTTGCCTATAGTATGATCGCCTATCAATTGGCTTATTTAAAGGCACATTACCCTGCTTTTTTCTTATCATCCCTCCTGACATCGGTAGTGGGAAATGAGACGAAAGTGGCTCAGTATATCCGGGAAGCAAAGCTTTATGATATTGAGATCCTGCCCCCATCCATTAATACGAGTCAATTTGTATTTACGGTAGAAAGTAAGAACAGAATCCGTTACAGCTTAGGGGCTATCAAAGGAATAGGGGCAGCTGCTTTAAAGGAAATCATCCGTGCCAGAAAAGAAAAACCATTTCAGGACCTGTTTGATGTTTGCATGAGGGTATCTTCCAAAACGATTAACCGGAAAATCCTCGAAAATTTAGTATTGTCTGGGGCGTTCGATGAATTCGGAATGGACCGTGCCACGCTGCTTGCAAGCCTTGATGTAGCGGCCCAGCATGCGGAACTTGTCAACCCTGAAGGGGATCCCGATCTGTTTCATGAGGAAGAAGCGTTCCTGTTAAAGCCTAAGCATGTCGAAGTAGAGGATATGACGATCGATATCAAGCTTCAATTCGAGAAGCAGGTGCTGGGTCTTTACTTATCTGACCATCCCGTTTCATCCTACCGTCACCTGTATGATGATCTTGGCTTACAGCAAATAGCCGATCTTCATAAGGGGTCGAAAATCACTTTCGGCGGTTATATTACCGGAGTGAAATCCATCCGGACCAAAAAAGGGGAAGTGATGGCCTTCCTTGAAATCGGTGATGAAAGTGGCGAGATCGAAGCGGTGGTGTTTCCGAATGTCTATCGAAATAATATGACTCGACTAAAAGAAGGGAATATCCTCCTGTTTGGTGGAAATGTTGAAGAACGGAACGATAAGCTTCAGTTCATTGTGAATCAGGTGGAAGCGATGGAAGAAGTGCAGGCGAGAGTGAAAGCAGTGGATCAAAAGCTCTATTTGAAAATTCCCGTCGGTCAGGATGAAGAGGCGTGTACGCAGCGTATTCATCAAACGATTAACCGATTCAAAGGGGAGAATCCTGTCATCGTTTATTATGAACGTGAAAAAAAGAGTGTCCAGCTTCCGGACCATTTACGTGTGTCCCCGTCTCAAGAGGCTCTTAGGGAAATGCAGCAGGTTCTGGGTGAGGCAAATGTCATATTACAATAACATACTTTACTAAAACCAATATTTATATTATTGTTTAATAGAAAAAGGTGGTCAGACCACCTCTATAACTTTATTTTTTTCACTATATATCATGTACATTTAGAAGATTTATGTGAATCATGGATCGACATATAGCATGTAAAGAAACAGAAGGAGTGAGTTGATTGTCATTGCGTGAAGAAGCTCTGCATATGCATCGGGTAAACAAAGGGAAATTAGAAACAACATCCAAGGTGGAGGTCCGGAATGCGGAAGACCTGAGCCTGGCTTATTCCCCAGGGGTGGCAGAACCGTGTAAAGTCATTTATGACAAGCCTGAAACGGTTTACGATTACACAATGAAAGGGAATATGGTAGCCGTTGTTTCAGATGGTACGGCAGTTTTAGGTCTTGGAAATATCGGGCCGGAAGCTTCCTTGCCTGTTATGGAAGGTAAAGCGGTTCTATTCAAGAGCTTTGCCGGTGTTGATGCGTTTCCAATCTGTTTGAACACAACGGATGTGGACAAGATTGTAGAAACCGTTAAACTTCTTGAGCCTACCTTTGGCGGAGTGAATTTAGAAGACATAGCAGCTCCGAATTGCTTTGAAATCGAAGAGCGCTTGAAGAAAGAGACCAATATCCCTGTGTTTCATGATGATCAACATGGTACAGCCATTGTAACTGTGGCAGGTCTGGTGAACGCGCTCAAGATTGTTGGGAAGAAGATGTCAGAAATCAAAGTAGTGGCAAATGGAGCCGGTGCCGCGGGCATGGCGATTATTAAGCTTCTTTACCGTTATGGTGTGAGAGACATCATTATGTGTGATTCCAAGGGAGCGATTTACGAAGGTCGTCCCGAAGGAATGAATGGAATCAAGGACGAAGTAGCCAAGTTTACGAATCGTGATCAGATCAAAGGTGGACTGACAGAAGTACTAAAAGATGCAGACGTATTCATCGGTGTTTCTGTTGCAGGAGCGTTAACAGAAGAAATGGTGGCCTCTATGAAACAGGACCCGATTATCTTCGCTATGGCCAATCCTGTGCCTGAAATTATGCCTCAGTTGGCAAAAGCGGCTGGAGCAAAAGTGGTTGGAACCGGTCGATCCGATTTTCCTAATCAGGTAAATAATGTCCTTGCATTCCCTGGTATTTTCCGTGGGGCACTGGATGTTCGCGCCACTCATATCAATGAGAAGATGAAACAAGCTGCTGTTGAAGCGATTGCGGCTTTAATCGGAGAAGACGAGTTGAATGAGGATTACGTCATCCCTGCACCATTTGATAAGCGTGTAGCACCTGCTGTTGCAGCTGCAGTCGCAAAGGCCGCCATGGAGACGGGAGTGGCACGTTTAAAGGTGGATCCGGAAGATATTCGGAAAAAGACAGAAGATTTAGCGGTAATCGGGAAGAGTGAATGATGTCAGAAGTGAACTCTCTCCATTCCCACGCTAAAGTATATATTGGAATTGTTCACCAATTACGAGAAATGATATCTAAAGACGGCCTCAAGCCGGGTGATAAGATCCCTTCTGAAAGAGAGCTGTCCGAACGATTGAACGTTGGGCGCTCTTCTGTAAGGGAAGCATTACGGGCATTGGAATTGTTGGGCCTGATTGAAACCAAAAGAGGCGAAGGTACCTTTTTAAGGGACTTTCGGGATCATCACCTCATCGATTTGTTAGGAATGTTCATCCTCGAGGACCATAAAGCCCAGGAAGATATTCTTTATACGAAAATGATGATTGAAAAAGAAGCGCTGAAAGATCTATTTTCAGAAAAAAAGAAGATGGATGCCCTTTTTGAGAAAGTGTCAGAAGCGGAAAACCTGGATGATGTGTTCAGGGATATCGTGATGATGAATGCCAATCATTTGGCTCAACGGATTTGGAATATCTTAAATGATTTTGAAACATTGATTTGTGGAGAAATCAAGATTACGGAGCGAATGAGAGAAGAGATTACCCGAATGCTTCAAGGAATAGAAAACCAAGATAAAGAGACTGTGCAAGAGAAGTATAAAAGGGTCAGGGAAATTGTCGATAATGATGCGACAATTTCCAACATCTTTTTTTAAACCTTTCCATTAAACTGATAGTCAAGCAGTTATATATGTGCATTTACTACTAGAAATGAAAGCGGAAGCTGTCCCTGGGAAATTGATTTTAAAGCTGTATCACCTTCATTTTTTTCCTTCAGAAGACGTATAAGCTACTGTAATTAGTTAAGGAGGTTTCACCTTGCTTAAGGAACTTTTTAATAAATCCAAAAAGAAAAAATATGCAACGATCCCTTCTGAAGCGGCTAAACACGACGTTCCAGAAGGCATCATGACGAAATGTCCTGATTGCAAAAAGATCATGTACACGAAAGAACTTCAAAAAAACTTAAAGGTGTGCATTCATTGCGGATTCCATCATGGGATGAGCTCACCAGAGAGAGTCGATAGTTTTATAGATGAAGGTACCTTTAAAGAGCTTGATCATGATCTTGTTTCCGGGAATCCCCTGGGGTTTCCTGATTATGAAGGAAAAGTGGAAAAGGATCGGAAGAAGACAGGTATGAATGAAGCAGTATTAACTGGTTCAGGTAAGGTAAACGGAATCGAAGTGGTGACGGCCATCATGGATTCACGCTTCAGAATGGGAAGTATGGGCTCTGTGGTCGGAGAGAAAATTACGAGAGCCATCGAAGAAGCCGACAAGCGAAAAGTCCCATTCATCATCTTCACGGCATCTGGAGGCGCGAGAATGCAGGAAGGTGTCCTTTCCTTGATGCAGATGGCCAAGACCAGTGTGGCACTTAATCGATTGAGTGAAAATGGAGGACTCTTCATCTCGATCATGACGCACCCAACGACAGGCGGGGTATCCGCTAGTTTCGCATCCGTAGGGGATTATAATTTTGCTGAGCCGGGTGCACTTATTGGCTTCGCAGGCAGAAGGATCATTGAGCAGACGATCAGGGAAGACTTACCGGAAGACTTCCAAACATCAGAATTTTTATTGAAGCATGGTCAACTTGACGGAGTCATCTCGAGGCTCGAGTTAAAAGAGAAAATCGGGACAGTACTTGATATACATCAGTGGGACGGTGATCTGCCATGGTAAATGAGATGGAATTTGAAAAGCCTGTACTTGAGCTCAAGAAAAAAATAGCCGAGCTGAAGGAGTTCACTCAAAATTCAGACGTCGATTTATCAAATGAAATCGAGAAATTGGAGAGCAGGCTCACGAAGCTTGAAAATGATATCTATGAAAACATGAAGCCTTGGGAAAGGGTTCAGGTAGCTCGACATCCCAATCGCCCGACGACGCTTGATTATATCGGCTATCTCTTTACGGACTTCATCGAAATGCATGGTGACCGTCTGTATGGGGATGACGAAGCCATTGTTTCAGGCGTAGGGAAATTTCATGCTGTCCCGGTGACCATCATCGGCCACCAAAGAGGGAAAGATACAAAAGAAAATATTCGCCGGAACTTTGGGATGCCTCATCCGGAAGGGTACCGAAAAGCCTTACGCTTGATGAAGCAAGCGGACAAGTTCAATCGACCGATCATCTGCTTTATTGATACAAAGGGGGCATATCCCGGTAAAGCGGCAGAGGAAAGAGGGCAAAGTGAAGCCATTGCAAGAAATCTTGTAGAGATGGCAGGCTTGACCGTTCCCGTTATCTGCATGGTCATCGGTGAAGGTGGTAGTGGGGGTGCCCTGGCACTGGGAGTCGGAAACCATATCCATATGCTTGAAAACTCCACTTACTCCGTAATTTCACCTGAAGGGGCGGCAGCCATCCTGTGGAAGGATTCTACACAAGCGAAACGTGCGGCTGAATCCATGAAGATCACAGCACCGGATTTGAAGGAGCTTGGAATCATTGATGAAATCGTTACGGAAGTCAAAGGCGGTGCTCATAAAGATGTCGAAGAGCAAGCACAATATATCAATGATGTACTAAAGGCATCCTTGAAAGAATTAATCCCAATGAAGAAAGATGAATTGATACAGCATCGCTATGAAAAATTTAAAGCGATGGGTGAATATTCTGTTTTAAATGATTTAATTGGGGTAAAATCATAATGAACTATGGACTGACAAATAGGAAATACCATTTGTCAGTCTTTTTCATTAATTTTCCATCAAATTAAAGTTTTGTGACGGTATTTTGAAGGTTTTAACAATTAAAACGCTTCCATTTAATAGATTATTTCGTCTTTAGCATTTCCTTCGAGTAACTTGTTGAGAACCTTGTATCTTCGTGTTATTTTAGAAATAATCCATAGTCTATTGGTCCATAATAATGTAATGAATGCAACAGGATAGATTGTTCCATTTTTCCTTTTCTTAGATATATGTGAAACCATTAACAAGTTGTATAATTCATTTACATATAAAGGCATATTTCTTAATGAGGTGATCGTAGTGAGAAAGATTGGTGTATTAACAAGTGGTGGAGATTCACCAGGTATGAATGCAGCCGTTCGTGCGGTTGTGCGTAAAGCTATTTTCCTTGATATTGAAGTGTACGGTATTTATCAAGGATATAACGGATTGATCAACGGGAACATCAAGAAGCTTGAACTTGGTTCTGTTGGAGATATCATTCATCGTGGCGGAACGATGCTGTACACAGCCCGCTGTGAAGAATTCAAAACAAAAGAAGGTCAGAAAAAAGGCATAGAGCAGTTAGAGAAGCATGGAATCGAAGGTCTTGTTGTCATTGGTGGAGATGGATCGTACCAAGGTGCAAAAGCCTTAACTGAATGGGGATATCCATGTGTGGGTGTACCTGGAACGATCGATAACGATATTCCGGGAACTGAATATACAATCGGTTTCGATACGGCTCTGAACACGGTCATCGACGCGATTGATAAGATTCGCGATACGGCAACTTCACATGAAAGAACATTCATCATCGAAGTAATGGGACGCAATGCAGGAGATCTTGCCCTGTGGTCCGGTCTTGCAGGCGGTGCTGAAACCATCCTGATTCCTGAGGAGAAATTCGATCTTGATGATGTGGTGACACGTCTGAAAAAAGGTCAGGAGCGCGGGAAAAAACATAGTGTCATCATCGTGGCAGAAGGTGTCATGTCGGCAAATGAATTTGCTAATCGTTTTACTGAAGCAACAGGAATGGATACACGTGTTTCTGTCCTCGGCCATATTCAGCGTGGTGGAACACCAACTGCATCTGATCGCGTATTAGCAAGCCGCTTAGGCGCACGTGCAGTAGAGCTGTTGGTTAATGGAAAAGGCGGAAGAGCAGTAGGGATTGAGAAAAATCAACTAGTTGATTACGATATTATTGAAGCACTTGCCAAGCCACATCAAATTGACTTGGACATGTACAGACTTTCCAAAGAGCTTTCAATCTAAATTGTTGTAAGATTTCAGGAGGTAAAGAAAATGAGAAAAACGAAAATAGTATGTACGATCGGTCCTGCAAGTGAGAGTGTAGAAAAGTTATCACAACTGATCGAAGCCGGAATGAATGTTTCCCGCTTAAACTTCTCACATGGTGACCATGAAGAACATGGACAGAGAATCGTCAATATCCGTGAAGCAGCCGAAAAAGCCGGTAAAACAGTCGGGATCCTTCTTGATACAAAAGGTCCGGAAATCCGTACGAATAATATGGAAGATGGTGCCATTGAATTAACACAAGGTTCAAACGTCATCGTTTCCATGAATGAAGTACTGGGAACAACTGAGAAATTCTCCGTTACATACGAAGGATTAATCGACGATGTTCATGTTGGTTCCAAAATCCTTCTTGACGATGGTCTGATCGGATTGGAAGTAACGGAAATCGATAAAGCGAATGGCGAGATTCATACGTATGTTGCCAACAGCGGTGTGTTAAAGAACAAAAAAGGTGTAAACGTTCCGGGTGTTTCCGTAAACCTTCCAGGGATTACGGATAAAGATGCTCAGGATATCGTATTCGGTATTGGGCAGGGTGTCGACTTTATTGCGGCATCATTCGTTCGCCGTGCCTCTGATGTACTGGAAATCCGTCAATTATTGGAAGAACATGACGCTTCCCACATTCAAATCATCCCTAAGATCGAGAATCAAGAGGGTGTAGACAATATCAATGAAATCCTTGAAGTATCAGACGGATTGATGGTCGCTCGTGGAGATCTTGGTGTTGAAATCCCTGCTGAAGAAGTACCATTGGTCCAAAAAATGTTGATCAAGAAATGCAACTCAATGGGTAAGCCTGTAATCACGGCAACTCAAATGCTTGATTCCATGCAACGCAACCCTAGACCGACAAGAGCAGAAGCAAGTGACGTAGCCAATGCGATCTTCGATGGTACAGACGCGATCATGCTATCGGGTGAAACAGCTGCAGGTACGTATCCTGTTGAAGCGGTCCAAACGATGCACAACATTGCTTCAAGAGCGGAAACAGCCCTTAACTTCAATGATATCCTGGCGGCACGCAGCAAAGACAGTGAGCATAATATGACGGATGCCATCGGGCAATCTGTAGCGCACACGGCTCTTAACCTTGACGTTAATGCAATTGTGGCTCCAACGGAAAGCGGGCACACAGCACGCATGATTTCTAAATACCGTCCAAAAGCTCCAATCGTAGCAGTAACGGGAACAGATTCCGTATCACGTCGATTGGCACTTGTCTGGGGCGTTTACCCTACAGTTGGACGTAAAGTGACGACTACTGACGAAATGCTTGATATGGCAGTAGAAGAAAGCGTCAATTCAGGAATGACAAAGCATGGAGACCGCATTATCATCACAGCTGGTGTTCCGATCGGTGAATCTGGAACAACCAATCTGATGAAAATCCATGTGGTAGGCGACGTCGTTGCAAAAGGTCAAGGAATCGGCCGTAGATCTGCTTATGGTAAAGCAGTAGTGGCGATGACTGCAGATGAAGCAGTGAAGAATACTACACCAGGATCAGTTCTTGTGACAATTGGGACTGATAAAGACATGATGCCTGCTCTTGAGAAATGTTCTGCCTTGATCGTTGAAGAAGGCGGTCTGACAAGTCATGCAGCAGTTGTAGGTATCAACTTAGGAATTCCTGTAGTCGTTGGTGTGGACAATGCCACTTCTCTATTCACAAATGGTCAGGAAATTACAGTAGACGCTACTCGCGGTGTCATCTATAACGGACACGCAAGCGTATTATAATTTGAAATGTGAAAAGCCAGAGTCTGGAATGGACTCTGGCTTTTTGTCGGTAGCTAAGACAATCCTCACATAATACCTTAAAATTCTTAATATGTTATAATTAGAGCAATAAGTATTAAATTTTATGGAGGAATTCCTCATGAGATATATATTGTTATTGTTAATTATCGTGCCCGCATTGGAAATTGGGTTGCTTGTTCTTTCCGGACAAGCGTTTGGCTTGATCCCAACCGTTTTACTGATTATTACAACAGGAATTCTGGGAGCTTATTTGGCGAAGAAACAGGGAATGGAAGCACTCAGAAAAGCACAGCAGGATATGCAGTACGGTCAGCTGCCTGGAGATGCCATCATTGATGGATTGTGCATTCTGGTCGGAGGGGTCGTTCTGTTGACGCCTGGTTTTATCACCGATGCAATCGGATTCCTGCTATTACTTCCACCTACACGTAAAATGTTCAAACCGTTCATTTATAAGTTATTCAAGCGCTGGATCAATAACGGAAACGTAATTATATACAGATAATATAGAAAGCACTGCTCGCGGGGAGCAGTGCTCTTTCCTATTTTACACCCATAATAAACTTCCACGTATCTTCAAAAACACCGGCTCTTTTAAGAGTGGATAGAATGACCAGCACAACCGGACCAACGATCAAGCCAAGAAACCCGATCAGCTTAAAGCCGACAAAGAGAGCGATCAGGGTGGCGAGTGGATCGAGTCCGATGCTGGATGACAGGACTTTCGGCTCCATGATTTGGCGCTGTACAACAACAACCAAATAGAGAACGGATAAACCGATACCTAATCCGACGTTTCCTGTTATGAACTCATAAATGATCCATGGTACGAAAACCGCTCCTGTGCCAAGGTACGGTAAAATATCAACGAGACCCGTTACGAGTGCAATAGTGATAGCGTAATCCACTCTCAGAATGATCAATCCGATTAACACGATGATAGCCGTGATGGATATGAGCGTGAACTGTGCTCTTACAAATCCGAATAGGGCCCTTTTCAAATCGATGAATACTTTTCTCCCGCTGCTCATTGCCTTTCCGGGAATGATTTTCTCTGCTTTAGAAGATAATGTATACCAGTCTTTACTGATGAAAAATGTAGCTAAAGCGGCAAAAATCAAGACGGATGCCGCGTTGGGAATCCAAGAAATCAACTGAGGCAATTTGGTGAAAAAGTTTTGCAGGAAATCCCCTGCAGATGTGGCGATTTTCGTTCCGGCGGTCTGGACATTTTCTAAAATGGTATCCTGTTGCCCGGCTTCAAGGTTCTTGAATAAACCTGATAGCTGGTTGTATAGTGGAATCACCTGACCTACGATGAAATCCTCAGCATATTTGACCAGGGTCTGTACATGCTTAGGAAGCTCTTCTGCTAAATAATTCGCACCGGAAACAATCTCAGCGATCAATAAGGTGATAAGTCCCGCAAAGATCGCAATAATCAATATGAGAGATAAAGCAACTGCCCATATCCTGGGGAGCCATTTTTCAAGCCAATTCACAAGAGGATTGATGAGTAACGCGATGGCAATGGCAATGATAAAGGGATAAGCAAGCTTCCATATGTAATAGAGTGAAATCAACGAGAGCATGATGATGGCTAAAACGATTATGAACCGGATCGTTCGATAAACATATTCTACATTCAAGGGCTTCCCTCCTACCCGATCTTCTACTTCTATTTTAAAGGAGACAGGAAATGAAAGGAAGTTTAATTTAACGAGGTTGCTCAATTTTACAACAAATGATAAAAGTTGATATGGCAGGATAATGATTACGAAAGGATGAGGTAACTTATGTCACAGGCATTCCTGTTTTTGTTGCTCCTATTGGGAATTGGGTTCGCTGCAAAAAACCAGTCGATTATTATTGCCGTAACATTTCTAATCATTCTTAAGCTGGCAGGCATCGATGAAAAAGTGTTTGCGGCCATTCAGTCCAAAGGGATTAACTGGGGTGTTACAATCATCACGATTGCTGTATTGGCACCAATCGCTACAGGTGAGATCGGACTTAAAGACCTGTATGACTCATTAAAGTCACCTTATGCGTGGATTGCCCTGGCTTCTGGTATGGCGGTGGCGTTAATTGCGAAGAGCGGGTTAACTCTGTTGGAAGATGACCCTCATATTACGACTGCTTTAGTCCTCGGCACAGTCTTAGCTGTGGCATTCTTCAAAGCAGTAGCTGTCGGACCACTTATTGGAGCAGGTATTGCGTACCTCGTGATGAAGTTATATGAGTTGTTCTTATAGAATGCCAATGGAGTTCTTGTTGATTAAGGAATCTCTCTGATGAGAGTGTGTAACTGATATCATTTGACTTTGATTATACATCTTCGACATATTCAGTGATTTTATAACAGGATGAGAAACCCCTGTAATCACTCCGTTTGTACGCCTCAATGCTATGGTTTATTTTTCTAGAAAAATAATTTTTATAGAAATTGATGCGTTTTCATTCACAAAAGTCAGATAATTGTTTATAATAGGAAATGTAAGCGCATCCCAAGCTCTCGTCATATCACAGGAAGAGCCGGGAATCATTTTTTGTATAGGAATTGAGCAATCGCTCAACCTTTATTTATGTTCTTTTTAAACAAGCCTACTGACGTATTGATAGTCATGTAGGGTTTTATGCTCATATGAAAATGGGTAAAGAGAAATACTTAACAAAAGGAGAGGTTATTATGACAGCAACTCGCGGGTTAGAAGGGGTTGTAGCAACAACATCATCCATTAGTTCGATCATTGATGATACTCTTACATATGTTGGCTACAACATTGATGATTTAGCAAACAATGCCAGTTTTGAAGAGGTTATCTACTTATTATGGCATCTGAAATTACCTACTTCATCAGAGCTTCAGGAATTTACAGAACTATTAGCAGATAACGCTGAATTGCCTAAAGAGGTCATCGAGCACTTCAAGATGTACAACATCAAGGAAGTCCATCCTATGGCAGCTTTACGTTCTGCCGTGTCTTTACTTGGATTATATGATGATAAAGCAGATGTAATGGACGAAAAGGAAAACTATTTAAAAGCTGTTCGACTTCAAGCGAAAATTCCTACAATCGTTACGAGCTTTTCACGAATTCGTAATGGACAAGAGCCGATTGCTCCTCGTAAAGATTTAGGATTCGCTGCTAATTTCTTATATATGTTAACCGGGAAAGATCCTGAGCCGGTTGAAATCGAGGCGTTCAATAAAGCGCTTGTTCTTCATGCGGATCACGAGTTAAACGCTTCTACATTCACTGCACGTGTATGTGTCGCTACTCTTTCTGATGTGTATTCAGGTGTCACTGCTGCGATCGGTGCTTTAAAAGGACCGCTGCACGGTGGAGCAAACGAGCAGGTCATGAAGATGCTTACTGAAATCGGATCGGTAGATAAAGCAGAATCATATATCCTGGACAAACTAGAGAAGAAAGAAAAAATCATGGGCTTCGGTCACCGTGTATACCGTCAAGGAGACCCTCGTGCCAAGCACCTTAAAGAAATGTCTAAAAAATTAACTGAATTAACAGGACAAAGTGAATACTACGAAATGTCCGTTAAGGTAGAAGATGTATTTACATCTAATAAAGGCTTACCGCCTAATGTTGATTTCTACTCAGCATCCGTTTACCACAGCTTAGGCATCGATCATGACCTATTCACTCCGATCTTCGCTGTAAGCCGTGTATCCGGTTGGTTAGCCCATATTCTTGAGCAGTATTCAAACAACCGCCTGATCCGTCCACGTGCTGATTACGTAGGTCCTGGCAAACAGGAATATGTGCCTGTAGAACAAAGAGGTTAAAACATCAATATTTACAAATGGTGAAAATATTGGTGTAATGAATAAGGGAAGGGGACTGACTCTAAATGCATAAGGCAATTATGGGTCATCCCCTTTGATAATGAATAAATGGAGGTTACATAATGACACAAGGTGAAAAAATTACAAACCAGAACGGCCAACTTAATGTGCCAAACAATCCAATCGTCCCATTCATTGAAGGTGACGGAACGGGTCCTGATATTTGGGCAGCAGCTCAACGCGTCCTAGATGCTTCTGTTGAAAAAGCATACAAAGGTGAGCGCAAGATTTCATGGAAAGAAGTATATGCAGGGGAAAAGGCATTCAACAAAACGGGCGAATGGCTTCCAAATGATACACTTGAAGCAATCCGTGAATACTTCATCGCGATCAAAGGTCCACTTACAACTCCTGTCGGCGGCGGAATCCGTTCATTGAACGTTGCGCTTCGTCAGGAATTAGACCTGTTCACTTGCCTGCGTCCTGTACGCTACTTCGAAGGTGTTCCATCACCGGTTAAGCGTCCTGAGGACACTGACATGGTCATCTTCCGTGAAAATACTGAAGATATCTATGCAGGTATCGAATACGCAAAAGGTTCTGATGAAGTTAAAAAATTAATCACTTTCCTTCAAGATGAAATGGGTGCTAACAAAATCCGTTTCCCAGAAACATCCGGTATCGGGATCAAGCCTGTTTCTGAAGAGGGGACAAACCGTCTTGTTCGTGCAGCAATCAATTACGCGATCACAGAAGGCCGTAAATCAGTAACGTTGGTTCACAAAGGGAACATCATGAAGTTCACTGAAGGAGCTTTCAAAAACTGGGGTTACGAGCTTGCTGAAAAAGAATTCGGGGATAAAGTATTCACTTGGGCTCAATATGACAAGATCAAGGATGCTGACGGATTGGAAGCTGCTAATAAAGCACAATCCGATGCTGAAGCAGCTGGTAAGATCATCGTGAAGGATTCAATCGCTGATATCTTCCTACAGCAAATCCTTACTCGTCCGGCTGAGTTTGATGTAGTGGCAACAATGAACCTAAACGGAGATTATATCTCTGATGCATTAGCCGCTCAAGTTGGTGGAATCGGTATTGCTCCTGGAGCAAACATCAACTACGAATCAGGACATGCGATCTTTGAGGCAACTCACGGAACGGCTCCTAAATATGCAGGTATGGATAAAGTGAATCCTTCATCTGTCATCCTTTCAGGAGTGCTTATGCTTGAGCACCTTGGTTGGACAGAAGCTGCTAACTTAATCACAAAATCCATGGAGAAAACAATCGCTTCTAAAGTCGTAACATATGACTTCGCCCGTCTAATGGATGGAGCAACAGAAGTGAAATGTTCTGAGTTCGGTTCTGCTTTAATCGAAAACATGGGATAATCTTAATTTGAAATAGGGATGGGGTGCTTCGAACTGGAGCACTCCTTCCTTTACATAATGACACGAATAGGAGGAATTATGATGGCTATTAAACGTAGAAAAGTATCTGTTATCGGTGGAGGTTTTACAGGGGCGACTACAGCACTGATGCTTGCTCAGAAAGAGCTTGGAGATGTTGTACTGGTTGATATTCCTCAAAATGAAGACCCGACGAAAGGGAAAGCGCTGGATATGCTTGAAGCGAGCCCGGTACAAGGATTTGATTCAAACATTATCGGTACTTCCAATTATGAAGATACAAAGGATTCCGATATTGTTGTCATCACTGCAGGGATTGCCCGTAAACCTGGAATGAGCCGTGATGATCTGGTTCAAACCAATCAAAAGGTCATGAAATCGGTCACGCAGCAAATCGTTAAGTATTCGCCAGATTGCTACATCATCGTTCTGACAAACCCAGTGGATGCTATGACCTATACAGTATTCAAAGAATCAGGATTCCCTAAAGAGCGCGTAATCGGACAATCCGGCGTTCTGGATACAGCCCGTTTCCGCACATTTGTCGCACAGGAATTAAACCTCTCTGTGAAAGATATTACAGGATTCGTTCTTGGCGGCCATGGGGATGACATGGTTCCTCTTATTCGTTACTCGTACGCTGGAGGCATCCCTCTGGAAACATTAATTCCTAAAGACCGTTTAGACGCGATCGTCGAGCGTACCCGTAAAGGCGGAGGGGAGATTGTAGGCCTTCTCGGCAACGGAAGTGCTTATTATGCTCCTGCTGCTTCACTTGTTCAAATGGTAGAAGCCATCCTTAAGGACCAACGCCGCGTCATCCCAGCTATTGCATACTTAGAAGGTGAATACGGTTTCGAAGGTATCTACTTAGGTGTTCCGACCATCCTTGGTGGTAATGGACTGGAAAAAATCATTGAACTCGAACTAACCGAAGAAGAGAAAGCTGCACTCGCTAACTCAGCAGACGCTGTTAAAAACGTGATGTCTTCTTTGGCTTAATACACATTCAATCCAAAACTGGCTCTTTTATTAGGGCCGGTTTTTTTGTATTCCAAGTGACCGTAATAAACCTTGTTGTATGATTCACAACAGTTTTTTTATTCAACAAACGGGCAGTAAACTTATTTATTTAAGAGAGGTAGTAACTCAGAGTGATTTTTTAAAAACTACCTAACAGAAGGAGGAACTGCTCTATAAATTCATTTGCTGAATCTGACAGTGTATAATTTATATAAATAAGTAAAAGAGAGTGTGTATAGATTGAGATTAATTACATTAGAAAAAGTGATGAAACAAGAAGAGAATCGCATTGTATTGAAGAATATAGATTTAGTTATTGAAAAGACTTCACATATTGGGATGAAAATGGCCAGTGAAGAAAGTGCAGTGCTATTTGATCTGATATCAGGGGAAATTCCCCCTTCCAGTGGTAACATTGAGAGAGAAACAAAATCTATAGTATCAGAATATAAAGATGATGGCTTATACGATAATTTAACTGTTCAAAGCTACTTGAATTTTTTTAAAAAAATCGCAGGTTTTCCTCATCCTTTACAAAACCACATTGCAACATTTTCGCTTTTAGATGTTTGGCGAACTAAAATTAAGAAACTGACAGACGACCAGAAGAAAAGGGTGAGTTTACTCCGAATGTCTCTATTTTCCCCAGAAGTTCTATTAATTGAAAATCCACTTAATAATCTAACAGGCGAAGGAATTGAACTTTATTTAAAAGCATTGGAGCATCTTCGTTCAACTAATACTGCCACATTATTCACTTCCAATTCAATAGAAGATTTATTGCTGTTAAGCAACGATATCTATCGCTATAACCGACTAAGTGGACTTGAAAAAACGGATCTTACTAACGAACCTGATTCAATCTCTGGGGAAAATAATGATAGCGAAAAATTCATTCCAAACAACGTCTTCAAAGTGGCTTGTAAGTTGGCGAATAAAACGATTTTTTTCAGTCCTGATGAAATTGATTTTATTGAAAGTGTTAACAGCGTAAGTAATATACGGATAGATGATGAATATTTTCCAACAGACTTAACGATGAATGAACTAGAAAAGAGATTGTTGAAATTTGGATTCTTCAGGTGTCACCGTTCTTATTTAGTTAATTTGCAGCGGGTGTCTGAATTGATTAGTTATTCAAAGAATAGTTATACCTTAATTTTGAGAGGTAAATCTAATGTGAAACTGCCCCTTTCTCGAAATCGGTTGGAAGATATGAAAAAATTAATAGAGTTTTAAGGTTCATTTGAGGTTGAAATGAGTCCATTTCAACCTCATTTTGTTACATTCGAGCAATTTTATCGTACTATTCACCGGATATTTACGACTTTTCTATTGTTTTTTTCTAAACTAAAAGCAGTTGGCAATATTAAATGGACTTTGGTATTTATACAAATTTTTCTAGTCCACCTAAACATTCTTCATTATTAAAAAAGGAGAGAAAAGCAAATGGAAAAACACACAGTGATCCGTGTTGAACATTTATCAAAAAAGTTCAATGACGAATCTGCTTTAAAAGATCTCAACTTTTCAGTTCATTCGGGAGAAATATTTGGTTTTCTTGGACCTTCTGGTTCAGGAAAAACAACAACTATCAAAATATTGACTGGACAATTAGTGCAAACTTCGGGAAAAGCAATGGTTTTAGGAAAACCCGTTGAACAAATTAATGAAAGTATTTATGAACAAGTGGGAATTGTCACAGACAATAGCGGAATATACGAAAGAATGACCGTTTACAGTAATATGAAATTTTTCGCCAACATTTTAGATGTTGAGAAAGAACGTATTGATTTCCTTCTAACCAGAGTTGGTTTATTTGAACACAAAGATAAAATTGCCAGTAAATTATCCAAGGGAATGGCCCAACGATTAGTCCTTGCAAGAGCTCTTTTACATCAGCCGAAGGTACTTTTCTTAGATGAGCCTACCAGCGGGTTAGATCCCAGTACAGCTTTAGCAGTTCATGAACTACTTTCTGAATTAAAAGGGAATGGGACAGCAATATTCCTTACGACCCATAATATGGACGAGGCGACGAAACTTTGCGATAATGTTGCCCTTCTGAATGATGGAATCATTGTAGAGCATGGAACCCCTAAAGCTTTAAGCCTAAAGTACAATAAGGATAAAAGCTATCAGATCGTGTTAAAGGGTGAAAAGGAGTTCACACTCCCTCACTCTGATGATACGGCAAAGAAAATTAATCAGTGGATAGCTAACAATGAACTTGTAACCATTCATTCAACTGAACCGACATTAGAAAGAGTCTTCATAGAATTGACCGGGAGGGAATTACTGTGAGAATTTCAATAAGAAAGATAAAAGCAATCATAGGAATGAAATTTCAGACATTGCTAAGTAATACCAGTGTTATGTTAGGACCCATTCTTGCCTTAGGGTTTGTATTTGCTATAAAAAATATAATGCCAGATTTAGATGTAAATAAGGAAGGAATTAGCTTTTCTACGAATGCATTTGTGCTTAGCTTCGGGATTATCTTTAATATTGCAATAGCTGGTATTTCAATGAGCAGTAGCCCTTTAGCAGAAGAAAAGGAAAAAAACACTTTAAGAGTTCTAATGACATCTTCCGTAAACGGCTTAGAGTACTTGATCGGGACTCTTCTGCCACCATTATTTATCCTGATTCTAGTGAATATTCTAATGATTCCTGTAAGTGGATCCTCTTTTGAAGAGGTTCAGTTTGGAAGTTACTTGTTAATGACAACAGTAGCTAGCTTGATCAGCCTTTTAATTGGATACATTATTGGAATTCTTACAAAAAACCAAACACAAACATCATTATATACAATGCCTATTACATTACTTTTAACATCAGTGCCTGCAGTAAAACTCTTCAAAGAAGATTTGTCGGAAATTCTGGACTACACTTATACAGGTGTGTTAACAAACTTTGCAAACAGCATATTTTCTGAGACTGGATATCAATGGAACCTAACTGATATTAGCGTTCTCTTCGGTTGGTTCATTATTTGTTTAGTTATCTTTGTTTATGCGTACAAGAAAAATGGATTAGATAGTTAACTACTGGGGAAAATTTACTGTATGACATGCAGTATTTTTTTATCATCCCAGGAATATTTAGACTAAGAATCAAAAATTATTTATAAGGAGAGGTAAATGATGTTCAAAAAAAAAGGTGATAAACGTTTTGATGAAAAGTTGGTGCAAAATTCTCAGCAGGGCATTTTAATATCTATATGGGTTGATCGTCAAACAGGTGTAAATTATTTATACACATGGAGTGCGCAAGGATGCGCTCTTACCCCTTTATTAGATAAGAATGGTGAAGTAGTAGTGTCACAGGTAGAAGAAGCTAATTAACAATAATTATACGTATACAGAGGCTGGGTCAAAAGTGTTTTGTCTAAGTTAATCCAAACTAATTTGCATGCCAGGAGGCAAATTAGTTTGGTTTTTTTTATTCAATGTTCTTTTAGATTTTAGCTCTCTCCAGAGAAGTTAAGCCGTTTCTTACTATCAATCATCAAACTCATTGAACATGGCGTAACAGCTAAGTTAGCTGCGAAATAACGTACAAATAGTTTGCTATTAAAAATCACTGACCTACGCGTAAAAACTCTTTGTATGGAAACCCTATAAATGATAAAATAGTAATAGACAGATAATAAAAACAATTTTTATTATTTAAAATTGTAATCGTTTACATACGCGGAGGTGCTTCTTATGTTATTAGGGAAAAAGAGAAAACTGGGAAGGAAAATCGAAGAAATGACGATAGGTGAAAAGCTGACCCTTACAGAAAAAATAGAAGATAACGAACTGCTTCTTTACTTAGGGCTCACAAATGATGCCAATCCATTATACATCCAGCATGATTATGCTTCTCAGACGCCATTCAAAAAACCGATTGTGCCTTCAATCATGTTAACGGGCATCATCACATCTGCCGTTTCTAAATACTTACCGGGTCCGGGTTCTCATATAGTAGAGCAAAACATTGAATTCCCTAAACCGGTCTATCATTATGCAACAGTACAATTCCTGTTTGAAGTGATGGAAGTGGATCCCCACACTCATTTGGTAACTATCGAAGTAACAGCTACCAATGAAGAAGAGGAGAAGGTCATCAACGGTACCATCAAAGTATGCCCCCCACACCGCTTAGAGAAAATGAATAGCCATGCATTAGAAAACTTCTAACACCTGAAAGAGCTATGATATCCATAGCTCTTTTATTATGCAAAAAATGATAAAGAAAGCGGGAGAAGTGCATCATATAAAAGAAGAGAATAAGGTTTGGGTCGGTTTAGTAACGTACGGCAAGAAAACTAAAAAGTATTAAATCTCTCTAAATGATGGTAACCCTCAAGATTTATATTATAATGAAAGTACAATTACATAATTACGTTGGATGTTGGGGTTAATTTTCTTTTGTATGGAGGCACAACAAATGAGCAAAAAAATCTTGGTAGTCGATGATGAACAGTCTATTGCAACACTCTTAAAGTACAATCTTGAGCAATCAGGTTATTCCGTTACTACGGCACATGACGGTGAAGAAGGAAGGGATAAAGCGATTGAGCAATACCCGGACTTAATTATTCTTGACCTGATGCTTCCTTCCATGGATGGAATCGAAGTGTGTAAAGAACTGCGACAAAGGAAGATTAATATCCCCATTCTTATGTTAACGGCTAAGGATGACGAATTTGATAAAGTTCTTGGACTGGAGCTTGGGGCAGACGACTATATGACAAAGCCGTTCAGTCCTCGTGAAGTGGTTGCTAGGGTCAAGGCTATTCTAAGACGCAGTCAAGCCATACAGGAAGCGGCGGAACCAACTTCCGTTGAACCGACAGATTACAAGGAAGTGGGAGAATTAAAGGTTTATCCGGAACAGTATGAAGCTTATTTCCAAGGTGATCTAATGGAGTTGACACCCAAGGAATTCGAACTTCTTTTATATCTAACAGAAAATAAAGGCAGGGTCTTAACGAGAGATCAGCTATTAAGTGCGGTATGGAATTATGATTTTGCCGGGGACACAAGAATAGTGGATGTTCATATCAGTCATTTACGGGAAAAAATAGAATCCAACACGAAAAAACCAACTTATATAAAAACCATCCGAGGGCTTGGATATAAATTGGAGGAGCCTAAAAATCGATGACCAAGTTTAGAACAAAACTTCTTTTTGCTCTAATCACCCTGATCATCGCTGTATTGATAGGACTTGGGTTGCTTCTGGGTCAAATTTTCAAGAATTTCTATCTGGATACATTTAATTCCCGGATTCAAAAAGAGGCAAGGTTACTGGCAAATTCCATTGAAGAAAACGGGACACCGAAAGAAATCGATCCCGAGATGATCAAAGAATTGAGTGACATATTGGATGTCAGGATTACGATTCTTGATAACTCAGGAAGTGTAGTCCATGATACGGAAACCTCGGAATCACTGGTCGGTCCTCAGCAAAAGAGGATCATAAATGAAATCCAGGAGAACTGGGATGTAAAGCAAAAGCATAGAAAACTGGTGACAGCAGGTGTGGAGTACAGGTATTATTGGTACCCGCTAAAGGGCGGTGATAACCAGTTAAATGGATTGCTTATCATGAGTACCGAGGTAGAAGCCTTTGAGAAAGGAATACAGCAAATTTGGTTTGTGCTATCCATTTCCTTAGGTCTTGCATTAATCCTCATTATCATTCTGGGATCGAGAATTACGGTGAGGTATACAAAGCCCATTGAATCGGCAACGAATGTGGCAATGGAGCTCGCCAAGGGGAATTATCGGGCGCGGACATACGAAGACCGCCTGGATGAAACGACTATGTTAAGTACCTCCATTAACATTCTCGCCCGTAATCTGCAGGAAATGGTGAATTCACAGGAAATGCAGCAGGATCGTTTAACGACGCTGATTGAAAACATGGGGAGCGCCCTTCTCTTAATTGATCATCGCGGTTTTGTTGTATTGACGAACCGGACGTTCAGGGACTTCTTTAATCTGAAAGAAAGCCAGCTGAAAAAAGTCAGATACCATGAGGTCATTCACTATCAGGAAGTGAATAAGCTTGTGGAAGAAATCTTCATGACAGAAGAACGGTTAAGAAAGCAGATCCTTCTTCCTCACAAAATAGAAAGAAAGCATTATGAAGTATATGGGGCGCCTATCATCGGTCATAACGATGAGTGGAAAGGGATTGTCGTTGTATTCCATGACATCACGGAGCTTAAAAAGCTCGAGCAAATGAGAAAAGACTTCGTAGCGAATGTCTCTCACGAATTGAAAACACCGATCACATCCATTAAAGGTTTCTCTGAGACACTATTGGATGGGGCGATGAATGATCCCGATACGTTAAAGTCTTTCCTGGATATCATTCTGATGGAAAGCGACCGCCTGCAATCCCTTATACAAGACTTATTGGAATTGTCCAAGATTGAAAAACAGGGGTTCGAGCTTTCCCTGCATGAAGTAGAGATTGCCGGTTTAATTGAAGATGTGATTCCGATATTGAAAGAAAAAGCGAAATCAAAAGACATTTCCCTTCAAACGTCATTTGAGTCAAGGGGCCATGCGGAAGTAGACTCCTACAGACTAAAACAGGTTTTCATTAATCTGGTCAGTAATGCGATCGTGTACACTCCAAAGGGCGGGTATGTCTTGATTTCAGTGACGGAAGATAAAGAAATGGTTCATGTGAGCGTCAAGGATAACGGGATGGGAATCAGTAAAGAAGAACTTCCCCGCATTTTTGAACGGTTTTATCGCGTGGACAAAGCAAGAAGCCGTAATTCAGGCGGAACGGGCTTAGGTTTAGCCATTGTGAAGCATATCATCGAAGCCCATGAAGGAAAAATCGAAGTAGACAGTGAAGTGAATGAAGGTACGACGTTCACAGTTTCCTTATACAAGCAGTCTTCAAGCTATACGCTGGGTGAAGGGAAGAGCAAATCTTAGTAAGTTTACAATTATTTTACATTGCATTTACAATAGGTTTAAATCCTGTTAATAAAAGGGTGTTACGATACTAAGTGAAACCCCTTCATCCAAGGTGTTAAGAAAAGGCGAGAGCTAACCCCGTTCTCGTCTTTTCGCTTTTTTATTTTGAAAGCGCTATCAGTCTAATGAACAACACTTTACTTCCCCGCTGGCGCATGCATACAGTTAGGAACCCATTCATCTCGAGCACACAATATCAACTCCCTCTTTTGTCATCTTCTCTTAATATTATTGAAACCTTTTTGTAGTAAGTCCGTATATCTTAGTAGGTGATTAATAAGATATAGAGATAGAAAAGGGAGGGCGCATATGAGTTTAAAACGAATTTACATGGTGACAGGGATGGTTGTAGCGGCCATTATTTTAATTGTTGTGTTATTGACTTCCTGGTATACCGTTGATGAATCAGAACAAGCGCTTGTATTGACATTTGGAGAAGCGGGAGAGCCGGTCGTCGAGCCTGGGCTGCACTTCAAGATGCCATGGCCGATGCAATCAGTGGAAGTTCTGTCTAAAGAAACCTTCAGTCTCCAATTTGGATATGAAGAAAAAGACGGGAAGATCAAGGACTTTCCGAAAGAAACGAAAATGATCACGGGAGATGAGTACATCGTTCTCGCTGATCTTGTGGTTCAATGGAAGATCACGGATCCCGAAACGTACTTATTTAACTCAGACAACCCGAAGGAAATCCTTTACGATGCAACTTCATCTTCTTTAAGAAGCATTATAGGGAGCTCCTTGATAGATGATGCGTTAACATCTGGAAAAGCGGAAATCGAGGCGGAAGTAAGAGATTTACTAACGACCCTGATTGATGATTATGATATTGGTATTTCCATTCTTGCAGTGAAACTGCAGGATGTCGAGCTGCCGAATGCAGAGGTCCGATCAGCTTTTACAGCCGTAACGGATGCAAGGGAAACGATGAACACGAAAATCAATGAAGCAAAGAAATATCGGAACCAGCGATCAAATGAAGCAAAAGGTGAAAAAGATGCGATCATGTCCAGGGCAAAAGGGGATAAAATTGCGCGTGTGGAGCAGGCCCGTGGAGATGTAGCCGTATTTGATAAGCTGTACAACGAATACAAATCGAATCCTGAGATTACGAGAAAACGACTTGTATTAGAAACCTTGGAAAATGTTCTTCCAAATGCGGAAATCTATATTATGAAGGATAGTGGAGAAACGTTGAAATACTTCCCGATTCGACAGCTTGAAAATCAAAACGGCCCGGTGAAGCAGGAAGGGAGTGAAGAGAATGAGTGATCAAAACGTCTTTGACATCAATCAAAAGAAGAAAGACCCTATCGAGTGGAAGCGCTATACAAAATTAGGAATCTTCCTTGTCATTCTCGCTGCCGTCATTCTTCTGCTGTTTACCAGTCTCTTCATTGTCAAAGAAGGAGAGTATAAAGTCGTCCGTCAATTCGGGGAAGTCGTAAGAATAGACAAAGAACCCGGTTTGAAATATAAGGTCCCGTTCATTCAGTCTGTTACTACCCTGCCTAAGCATCAAATGACGTATGATGTAACGGAAGCTGAAATCAATACAAAAGATAAAAAGCGGATGCTCATCGACAACTATGCCGTGTGGCGTATCGAAGATCCTCTTAAAATGATCAAGAATGCAAGAACGGTCATTAACGCAGAGACAAAAATGGAAGAGTTCATCTACTCAGTCGTCAGGTCGGAGCTCGGACAATTAGAGTATGATGAAATCATCAATGATGAAAAGTCTTCCCGGGGAAGTTTGAACGATCGGGTGACGGACAAAGTGAACGAGCTTCTTGAACGGGATGGATACGGAATTGTCGTTCAGGATGTCCGCATGAAGCGTACGGATTTACCGGAAGCAAATGAGAACTCTGTCTATACGCGTATGATTTCAGAACGTGAATCAAAGGCTCAGGAATACCTCTCAATGGGGGATGCCGAGAAACAACGAATCACTGCTGAAACAGATCGTGAAGTAAAGGAGCTTCTGGCAAAAGCAGGAGCTGACGCCAATGTCATCAGGGCGGAAGGAGAATCCGAAGCTGCACAAATCTACAACAAATCGTTCTCCAAGGATCCCGATTTCTATGACCTGTATAAAACGCTGGAAACATATAAGAAAACAGTGGATGATAAAACGGTTATCATCTTACCATCTGACTCGCCGTATGCTAGGCTGTTGATGGGGTATACAGAATAAAAGGAGCTGTTGAAGATTGAGGTAATCTCATTCTTCAACAGTTTTTTTGTTCATTTAGGCTAATGGTTCGCTTGATTAAAGTATATTTGACGAGTTTTTAATGAAAATATGCTTCAATTATCCTTTTCAGGCGGTTAATACTTTGAAAATTATGCTCTCGATCACTTTATGATCCAGTTTGCGTTACTTATGATCCGCTTTTCGGATATATGATCCGGAATTTTGATATATGAACCACTCTCGGCGATTTATGATCCGAAATTCTGATATATGATCCCTTTTTTCCATTTGATGATCCGTTTGTCGAAAAATCATAATTTCCATAGAGATGACTCGAATTCAAAAATGAAATGAAAGTCATCTTAGAGGACTTAATAAGGCCCCCATTTTTCCTTTCATTCCCCAACATGATAGAATAAACATATAGATTCAGAAGCCTTTACAGGAGGTACTTACATGTCCAAAAAATTAGTATTGATCGACGGCAATAGTATTGCTTACCGTGCATTCTTCGCACTGCCTTTATTAAACAACGACAAAGGTGTACATACAAACGCAGTATACGGTTTTACCACCATGCTGCAAAAAATACTCGAAGACGAAAAACCATCTCATATTTTAGTCGCCTTTGATGCAGGGAAAACGACTTTCAGACATAAGACATTCAAAGAATACAAAGGCGGCAGACAAAAGACTCCACCGGAATTGTCCGAGCAATTTCCATATATCCGCGAGCTTTTGGATGCATACGGAATTAAACGCTATGAAAAAGAAAACTATGAAGCGGATGATATTATCGGAACGCTCTCCCTGCAGGCGGAATCTGACGGGTACGAGGTAAAAGTATATTCCGGGGATAAGGATTTGACACAGTTAAGCTCGAAGACTACTACGGTTTGTATAACGAGAAAGGGCATAACGGATATCGAAGTGTACACTCCGGAGCATATAAAAGAAAAGTGGGAAATCACTCCTGATCGGATCATCGATATGAAAGGCCTGATGGGGGATAGCTCTGATAATATTCCAGGCGTGCCGGGTGTAGGTGAGAAAACGGCGATCAAGCTGCTAAAAGAATTTGATTCCCTTGAAAAGCTGCTAGACTCCATTGACCAGGTCAGTGGGAAGAAATTAAAAGAAAAGCTCGAAGAAAATAAAGAACAAGCGATCATGAGTAAGGAACTCGCCACCATCCTAAGAGAAGCTCCAATCGAGATTGGTGTGGAAGAGCTGAATTATGACGGAATGGATGAAGGGAAACTAAAGGAAGTATACCGGGATCTCGGATTCAACTCATTACTCGAGAAGATGGGTGAGTCCACCCAAGAGGAGCCCCAGGAGCTGGATGATATCTCCTTTGAGGTAGTTGAAACCATCAAAGAAGAACATCTTTCAAACGAAAGTTCATTATACATTGAAATGCTGGAGGAGAATTACCACCTCGGAGAAGTAATCGGGATGAGTCTGCACAATGAGAAAGGCACGATTTTCTTTACGCTCGAGACCGCATTGAGTTCTGAAGCATTCAAGGAATGGGCTGAAAACGAAAGCGCAGCAAAGTATGTGTATAACTCGAAGGAAACGGTAGTGGCGCTAAAGAGACAGGGAGTTGACATAAAAGGGATCGAATTCGATCTGCTGTTGGCATCTTACATTATCAATCCTTCTGAATCGAGTGAAGACTTCGCTACTATTTCAAAAGGACACGGCCAGCCTTCTATTGAATCGGATGAATCGGTATATGGAAAAGGTGCCAAGCAGAAGGTCCCCTCCACTGAGATTCTATCAGAGCATCTTGCTCGAAAAGCATTCATTCTTCATGAATTGAAGAACACATGTATGGAAGAGTTAAAAGAAAATGATTTATATGAATTATATGCAGAGCTAGAATTACCCCTTGCCCTAATTTTAGCCGAAATGGAATTCACCGGAGTGAAAGTGGATCAAGAGCGTTTACTCACCATGAAAGAAGAGCTTTCACACCGCCTGGAAGAACTGGAAAAGAACATACATGAACAAGCAGGAGAGAGCTTTAATATTAATTCTCCGAAGCAGCTTGGCGTGATCCTTTTTGAAAAGCTTGGTTTACCGGTCGTGAAGAAAACTAAAACCGGTTATTCCACTTCTGCTGACGTACTGGAAAAACTGCAGTCCAAGCATGAAATCATTGACCATATCCTTCACTACCGTCAGCTAGGGAAGCTGCAATCCACGTATTTAGAGGGATTATTGAAGGTCGTCCATAAAGATTCGAGTAAAATTCATACACGATTCAACCAGGCACTGACTCAAACGGGCCGATTAAGCTCGACGGACCCTAACCTGCAAAATATTCCGATCCGACTTGAAGAAGGCAGGAAGATCCGTCAGGCGTTCATTCCATCTGAAAAGGGCTGGGTCATGTTCGCTGCAGACTACTCTCAAATTGAGCTTCGTGTACTGGCTCATATCGCCAAGGATGAGAAATTGGTTGAAGCTTTCAGAAATGATATGGACATTCATACGAAAACAGCGATGGACGTCTTTGGGGTGGCGAAGGAAGAGGTCACATCCAATATGAGAAGGCATGCGAAAGCCGTTAACTTCGGAATCGTATACGGAATCAGTGACTACGGTCTTTCTCAAAGCCTTGATATTACACGAAAAGAAGCAGGGGAATTCATTAAGAAGTACTTGGAAAGCTTCCCTGGTGTTAAAGAATATATGGATGATATCGTACAGGATGCAAAACAGAAGGGCTATGTGACTACTCTGCTTAATCGCCGACGTTATCTGCCGGAAATCACCAGCCGCAATTTCAACTTAAGAAGTTTCGCTGAACGTACAGCTATGAACACGCCGATTCAAGGAAGTGCAGCCGACATCATCAAGAAGGCCATGATTGATATGGCAGAAAGATTAAAAGAAGAAAATCTTCAATCACGATTATTGCTGCAGGTGCATGATGAATTGATCTTTGAAGCGCCTGAAGAAGAAATCGAAGTGTTAAAGAAGATTGTTCCTGAAGTAATGGAGAATGCGATGGAGCTAGAAGTCCCATTAAAGGTCGATTACTCATACGGTCAAACATGGTACGACGCGAAGTAGAGATTGATAAGGAGGTGGCAGAGTGCCGGAGCTGCCTGAAGTAGAAACGGTCAGGAGGACGTTAGAGCTTCTTGTAATTGGGAAGAAAATCAAAGACGTCTCGGTTTTTTGGCCTAAGATGATTAAAAGCCCCGACGAATCCGATGAGTTTGTTCATAGCTTGAAGGGGCAGGAAATACTTGAAATGAGAAGACGAGGGAAATTCCTGATCTTTTATTTAAACGACGTGGCCCTGGTTTCTCACTTGAGAATGGAAGGAAAGTACAACTTGTCCGACAGCCGGGACCCCATTGAGAAGCATACCCACGTCATATTTCATTTTACGGATGACACAGAACTCAGGTACCGTGATGTCCGGAAGTTCGGGACGATGCACCTATTCAGGAAAGGGGAGGAATTGCTTCATCTTCCCCTTCTGCAGTTGGGACCGGAGCCATTCCAATCCGAATTTACAGCCGGCTACTTGGCTGAAAAACTGGGCAAGACAGAAAGAATCGTGAAAGCCACATTATTAGATCAGACGGTCCTTGTAGGCCTGGGGAATATCTATGTGGATGAAGCGTTATTCCGTGCAGGCATACATCCTGACCGAAAATCGAAATCTCTTTCACAGGAAGAAATTGAACGTTTGCAGAAAGAAATCATTCATACCCTGACCGAAGCCGTTGAAATGGGAGGAAGTACGATTCGCTCCTATGTGAATTCTCAGGGACAAATGGGTATGTTCCAACAGAACCTCTTCGTGTATAGCCGGAAAGAAGAACCTTGTCGAAAATGTGGTACTCCCATTGAAAAGAAGGTTTCAGCGGGAAGAGGGACGCACTATTGTCCCGATTGCCAACGTTAGAAAGAACAATTAACATCTGATAAGCCCTTACCATATAGTATTGTAATGATTTTTGGGAGGGCTATTAGATGAGTGAAACAATCTCCTTATTACTGCTGGCGTTTGCTGTAAGTCTTGATAGTTTTAGCACAGGTTTAACTTACGGATTACGAAAAGTGAAAATCCCTACAAAATCAATCAGCATCATATCCATTTGTTCGGCAAGCTCCTTGCTGTTGGCCATGTTGCTTGGTCAGACCATCGGATCCATTATCTCTCCGCTTTGGGCTGGAAGGATCGGCGGACTGATTCTGGTTGTGATCGGGGCGGCGGTACTGTACCAGTTCTTTAGACCGGAAAAAGAAACGGTATTATCCCAAGAAAAAACGTTAATTAACTTTGAGATTAAATCCATAGGATTAGTGGTTCAAATTTTAAGAAGGCCGTTAACGGCAGACTTTGATAGATCAGGTACGATTACCGGTATTGAAGCATTTATGCTTGGAATCGCACTGTCATTGGATGCATTCGGTGCCGGAATTGGCGCTGCGTTATTAAATTTCTCGCCATTCATACTTACTTTAGCCATCCTGGTGATGAGCTTTACGTTCTTATTCTCAGGATTGAAGATGGGGGAATTCTTCTCTCATTTACGCTGGATTCATCGAGTGTCATTTCTCCCTGGAGTTCTGCTGATCCTTATAGGGATCCTGAGGTTTTAATGGCTGAGCTAGAAAGGAATAGGATAATGGCTAGCATTATAGGATTAACAGGTGGTATTGCAAGTGGAAAAAGTACAGTTTCCAAAATGTTAAATGAAAAAGGCTATACAATCATTGATGCTGATCTTGCAGCCCGTATGGTGGTTGAAGTTGATCAGCCGGCATACCTTGCGATCGTGGAAGAATTCGGTGAACACATACTGCACGATCACGATTCAACCATCAATCGGGAAAAACTCGGCCAGATCATCTTTAACTCTGAAGAAAAACGAAAAAAGCTGAATGGAATCGTTCATCCTGCCGTCAGAAGCATGATGCTCGCACATAAAGATGAAGCCATTCTTGCTGGTAAAAACACGGTTTTCATGGATATCCCCCTTCTATTCGAAAGCAACTTGACGTGGATGGTAGATCGCACAGTCGTGGTATACGTGAACGAAGAAACCCAACTATCCCGCCTAATGGAACGGAACAACTTTAACCATGAAGACGCATCATCCCGCATCGCTTCCCAATTCCCCTTAAAGGATAAAGCAAGCCTTGCCGACGCAATCATCGACAACAACGGATCTCTACACGAAACCAAACAACAGCTTGATGCACTACTAGTGGAATGGGATCTAAAACCATAGAATGACATATAAGCCGACAAGGAAACCTCTTGTCGGCTTTTTATTTGGTCCACTAGATAATTAGTAGTTATGACGATAAATATTGATTTTTTGGTTTGCGTTTGTATAAAGGAAAAATTCTAATCGTAACTATTGAGGCTTGATGGTGTTTGTCTGTCAAATGTATAGGCACTAAACATATATCAGCACAGAGTGGATTGAGCGGAAGGCACTTGACTCCTGCGGGAATAGCGGGACAGGTGAGACCCCGCAGGCGCAGCCGAGGAGGCTCACCGCCCGCCCCGCGGAAAGCAAGTGCCTGGAGCGGAAAGGAACGGTCAACGTTTAAATCAATTTCATTGAAAAAATGTATGAATTCAAACCGCAAAAATATACATTCAATAAGCTCATTTGTCAGAATAATAAAACATTAAAAATCCGCAAAATACTTATTAACATATTCTCTAAATATGTTATACTATTTTTAGCAAATAAACATATAAGTATAACATTAATATAGAGGGGAGCCGGATTTATGAAGGCGAAAATTGCAATCAATGGTTTTGGACGTATTGGGAGAATGGTTTTCAGGAAAGCAATATTAGAGGAAAACTTAGAGGTTGTAGCCATTAACGCAAGCTACCCGGCTGAAACATTAGCACATTTAATTAAGTATGACACAAATCATGGGACATTTCAGGCAGATGTGGTGACGGAAGATGATGCACTCATCGTCAATGGAAAACGTGTCCTACTATTAAGCAATCGTGATCCTAAAGCATTGCCTTGGGGAGAATTAAATATCGACATTGTGATTGAAGCTACCGGAAAATTCAATTCGAAAGATCAAGCGAGCCTTCATTTAGAAGCGGGAGCGAAAAAGGTCATCCTGACTGCCCCTGGTAAAAATGAAGACGTAACCATTGTGATGGGTGTAAATGAAAGCGCATTAAATATTGAAGAACACAGCGTCATTTCGAATGCATCTTGTACAACGAACTGCTTAGCGCCGGTTGCGAAAGTATTAGATGAGCAATTTGGTATTGAAAACGGACTTATGACGACTGTCCATGCTTACACAAATGACCAAAAAAATATTGATAATCCACATAAAGATTTGAGAAGAGCGAGAGCGTGCGGTCAATCGATCATCCCGACCACGACTGGAGCAGCAAAAGCATTATCATTGGTTCTGCCTCAATTAAACGGCAAGCTACACGGAATGGCATTGCGTGTCCCTACACCCAATGTTTCACTAGTGGACCTGGTTGTGGATGTGAAAAGAGACGTAACAGTAGAAGAAATCAACGAAGCTTTCATTACGGCTTCGGTTAGTTCTTTACACGGGGTGCTGCAATTTACAACAGAACCTTTAGTTTCAATCGACTTTAACACAAATCCTCATTCGGCGATCATCGACGGATTATCCACGATGGTAATGGGAAATCGAAAAGTGAAGGTACTGGCCTGGTACGATAATGAGTGGGGCTACTCATGCCGCGTCGTCGACCTGGCTAAATTCGTTGCATCAAAAATGAACGCAAAACAAGAAGTCAACGTTTGAAAGAATCCAAATAAAAAATAAGCCTCACCCTTAGAACGTACCTTTCACGGTGCGTTCTTTTCTTTTATTAAACTTTTTATAAATAGAAGGCATCGGACAGATCTATTAGGTAGTTGATGTATTTAGGATCCTTTGGCAGAAAGTTTGTTTTAGGAACAACTTTATACCAAAGAACTTTTTTTAGTGCTTATCTATTAAAATGTATAGTTAGTAAAAGTGAAGTATCACAGAGTGGATTGTAGCGGAAGGCACTTGACTCCTGCGGGAATAGCGGGACAGGTGAGACCCCGCAGGCGCAGCCGAGGAGGCTCACCGCCCGCCCCGCGGAAAGCAAGTGGCTGGAGCGGAAAGGAACGGTCAAGGTTTAGACTATAGCCAAATCAAACGATCTTCTACCCATATAAAAAAGTTTAAAAAAATTTATTGCAAAAGAGTTTTAAACAAAGTATACTATTTTTCGTGAACTTCTTATTAGCAAATGAATACTGATTTAGCTACTTAAAGGGTTAGGACCTCTTCGGACTAACTTTCCCCCGTGGTAGTTAAGATTTTGCCAAAGGACACGTTCATTTTGACGAAAAAAATTATGTCAAAGGGGGAAACACGAAAATGGAAACAATGGGTCGTCATGTAATCTCAGAATTATGGGGTTGCGATTTTGAAAAATTAAACGATGTAGTAGGAATTGAAAAAACATTCGTAGATGCTGCGCTTAAATCAGGTGCAGAGGTACGTGAGGTAGCTTTCCATAAATTTGCTCCTCAAGGTGTTAGTGGAGTTGTGATCATTTCAGAATCACATCTGACTATTCACAGTTTTCCTGAACATGGTTATGCCAGTATTGATGTATATACTTGCGGTGATTTAGATCCTAACATCGCTGCTGAATATATTGCAGATGCTCTTGGTGCTGACACACGTGAAACAATTGAATTGCCACGTGGTATGGGTCCGGTACAAGTGAAGAAGTCTCAGGCTCAAGCCCTTTAATCGAAGATAACTCAGAAGAGATGCGTATTAGATGCATCTCTTTTTTTATGCATTTGTACAGGAATTGATTTTGAATTTTCATTCCTGTGGTTTTCGTGTAAAATAAGGGTAAATAAAGGGAGGAACTTTAAATGAGCGGAATACGTACTTTTTTTAAACGGTTTCAATCAGAATGTGAGACTTCTGATCAGCACGAAGATAAAGACCTGAAATCACGCTATTATAAATCCATGCATCAAGGTGCATTTAATGCAGTGTTAGAGTTATTCTCATCCTCTGAGTATGAGGTGATTTCCCAGTCTAAGGACAGAGGTGAAATTACGGTCCGTAAAAATGGTACTCCCCAATTGTTTATTGTCGCAACGATCATCACGGTAAGGCCATTTGAGACGGCAGTCGATTTCAAGATCAGTGCGGATAAAGGGAGAATCTTTGGTACATATACGGTTTTAAAAGCACAGATTAACCATTATTATCAAAAGCTTGATAGCGAATTGACCAAAGTGAAATAACGGTAAAACCTTTATAAGCTTGTGTAAGTCGCAGCTTTTTAATATGATGAAAGTAATAGTATGTAATAACGGAGCTGATATTATGAAGTGCCCGTCTTGCCAGCATAATGGTACACGAGTAGTGGACTCCCGTCCTGCTGATGAAGGACGTTCAATCAGAAGAAGAAGAGAATGTGAAGAATGTAATTTCCGCTTCACGACCTTCGAGAAGGTTGAGGAGCTTCCTTTAATTGTGGTGAAAAAAGAAGGGGTAAGAGAAGAGTTTAGTCGAGAGAAGATTTTGAGAGGGTTGATCAAGGCTTGTGAGAAACGCCCGGTCCCTCTTGAGAGATTAGAAAAGATCTCAACGGATATTGAAAAGGAACTCCGTAATCAAGGTGCTTCTGAAGTAGAATCGGTTAAGATTGGTGAGATGGTCATGGATCAACTGGCTAAGGTAGATGAAGTTGCATACGTACGCTTTGCATCTGTGTATAGACAATTCAAGGATATCAATGTATTTATAGATGAACTGAAAGAATTAATAAAAAAAGAGTAGAAGAATGAGCTGAAGATGTAATTCTTTAGCTCTTTTCTCTTTATTTTTTTGAAAGGTAGAATCCAACTATGATGAAGAAGCATTGGAATGAAATACAACCAATCGATCACTACACGGTAGGGACAAATGGGATTCTTCAGGAATACGATCGGAAAATCATCACGTTTCTGTACCAGCCTTTAATTGGTTCGGTTTGTTACAGTCTTTATATGAGTTTATGGGGAGAAGTAGAAGAAAACAGGCTATGGTCCACACATTCTACCCATTATCACCTGATGAACATTCTGTCTGTCAATCTTCAGGAAGTATATGAAGCGAGAATGAAGCTTGAAGGGATAGGTTTGTTAAAGGCATACGAAAAAAGGGATAGCGAGGATCGGAGCTTTCTATATGAACTGCAGCCCCCTCTTACCCCGCAGGAATTCTTTCATGATGGTATGTTAAATGTGTATCTTTACCGTAAAATCGGCAGAACTCATTATTTGCGTTTAAAGAAATTCTTCACCGACGAATCGGTAGATAAACAGCAACACGTAAACATCACACGATCCTTTCAAGATGTTTTCACATCGGAACAAATTAATTTTCTCCACCACGATGCAAATATGGATTCCGAGACAAAGTCTGGTGAACAATATATGAAATATGGGAAGAATGGTGGTCTTCCACTGGATGATATCGATTTTGATTTTCAGTTACTACTTGCAGGGTTATCTGAATCAATGGTTCCACGAAAAGCCTTTACAACTAATGTAAAGGAAACGGTTCTGAAGCTGAGTTATCTGTACGGTATTGATCCTCTTCAAATGAAAAATATCGTCCTAAGCTCCCTGGATGCAGATGATACCATCGATATAGAGCTGCTGCGCAAAACCGCACGTGATTGGTATGGGGTTCAGACGGGCGATCAACTGCCAGATTTGACTACGAGAATAGAGACCAAGGCGCCTGTGAAATCGGATAAACCCCTCACGAAAGAAGAAGAGCTCATTGAATATCTGGAAACAACGTCACCAAAGGATGTTCTATCTGACATATCAAATGGAGGTGCTCCTTCTAAGTCAGACCTTCAGGCTGTTGAAGAGGTGCTCATGTCACAGAAGTTGCCGATTGGTGTCATGAATGTCCTGGTCCAATACGTTTTGCTGAAAACGGACATGAAGCTCACAAAAGGATATATGGAAAAAATAGCGTCCCATTGGTCGAGAAAAAAGGTGACGACTGCAAGTGAAGCCATGGAATTAGCGAAAAAAGAACACAAGCAGTATCTTGAGTGGGCTGAAGGGAAAAAGGAAAATAAAACGAATAGACGAAGAAAGCCGATTCGTACGGAGAAACTCCCGGATTGGTTCCAAGAGGGTGAAACCGAGAAAGAAAATGATTCTTCCCTTGATGGATATGATTTCGAAGCAGAAAAGAAGAAACTCGAAGAAGAGCTTAAAAATTTTCGGAAGTAGGTGAACGTAGCGGTGGAGAAAATAAATAACACCCTGAAAAGGTTGGCGGCTTCTGGTTCGTTTCAACAAAGATATGAGCAAATGAAAAAAGAGATACTTGAAAACAATGATGTGAAGGATTTTATTCGCAGGAATGAAGGCCGTGTAACAGGGGAAATGGTAAATGAGAGTCTGATGAAGTTATATGAATACATCTCTCAAAGTAAAGAATGTCGATACTGTCCTTCTTTACAGGAGTGTAAGAATATGATGGAAGGGTATGACCCTCATTTGGTGATAAGAGGAAACACCATCGACATCGATTACCATCGCTGCCCTCGAAAAGTCATTCACGATGAAAGAACGAGCGCACAGCGTTTAATCAAAAGCCTGTATGTGCCGAAGGATATTTTACAAGCATCTTTCTCAACCCTGGATCTTGATTCGAAAAGCCGATTGGAGGCTGTCCGATTAGCAAAGAATTTCGTGGAGAACTATACAGAAGGTACAAAAATGAAAGGACTCTATTTTTACGGCAAGTTCGGAGTGGGTAAGTCCTATTTGTTAGGGGCTATGGCCAATGAACTCGCCGAGAAAAAAATCGCGTCCCTGATTGTCTACGTCCCTGAGTTCTTTAGAGAAATCAAGCAATCGCTGGGAGACAACTCGGTAAATGAGAAACTGGAAATGGTTAAAGCTGCACCGATCCTCATGCTCGATGACATCGGCGCAGAAACCATGTCAAGCTGGGGGAGAGATGAAATCCTCGGGACGATCCTGCAGTACAGAATGCTTGAAAACCTCCCGACATTCTTCACCTCCAACTTCAACTTCAACGAACTCACCCACCATTTGACATACAGTCAACGGGGAGAAGAAGAAAAGCTGAAGGCTGCACGGATCATGGAGCGGATTAAATACCTGTCCCAGCCTGTGTTGATCGATGGAAGGAATAGAAGAGAATAGAATTAAGTGAAAAAGGAGAAGGTCATTCGCTTAGCGTTTGACCTTCTCTTTTTCATTAATGAATTTTCGGTGAAATAGATTCATTTATTTATTTATTTATTTCCTAAGCATTGTTCCAATAAGGGTTTATTCTATTGAATGAATGATAACGAATCCTGAGATGTTTAAAAATAACAATGTTGATTGGAGCGGAAGGGGGCTCGACTCCTGCGGGAATAGCGGGAAAGTTGAGACCCCACAGGGCAAAGCCCGAGGAGGCTCAACTCACGCCCCGCGGAAAGCGAGCCCCCTGGAGCGGAAATCCCACTACTCGCTTTATTTATTATTAATAGATTCAAAAAGAAACAATTAAATTCCCACATCAACTTCTAAAAGATACAAGCCTCCCATATATATAAATCAGGGATTTGGGTTTAAGGAGGCGAGAAAGTTTGATTGAATTTATTTTCAAGCAAAAAAATGATGCGTTAAAGCTTCAAGAACACCTCAATAAAGAGTTCATCCAATCATGGTTCCATGAAACACTCTTTCAACATTCAACTCACTATAATCTGACGGTAGAGGTTTCCCCCTTCTTCAAGGAAAAAGAAAAGCTGTTCAACGGGGTTTCCCACTTTGTCTTAAATGATAAATGCATGGACTGGTCCGAATCGGCCCTGAAAGAAAATTACTTCTATGAAGATATTGATGAAATCAATCAAATATTAGAGATCGTATCAGAGATGAGGATGGGTGAACGACCTGAATTGATGGAGCTGATCGGTGAATGGGACGAGGCAGAATACGTCCACGACAGCCTGGAGCTTTTGTTGGGAGGGACGGCCCCCATATCATTCGACTCTTTCAGCAAATTCAGGCTGAAGAAGCTTCAGGAGAGACTGCTCCTCATGCTGGATCTTGCTATCGATGAATACAAGATGGAGCAGGAGTATCAAATGTTTGTCCATATGCTGCGGGAGTATCTGGCATCAAGGGAGCAGAAAATGCGCACGATCCATCTGTATTCGACTGGTTACGGTTTTCGTTTCTTTGATGAAGACATGAAAGAGGTGACAAGGCAGGAATTGACGAAGGCGATTGATAAACGCCTTCTGACGAATCACCCGTTATACGTTGATTCGTACACCATCGCTCCGTTATTATCCCTTGCACCGGAGAAGATACTCGTTTACGGAAATGGGGACCATCAATTGATCAGGACGCTTCAGAATATTTTTGAAGAACGGATCGATCTTTTACCGATGAGTTATTTCCCTGATACACTACTCTATCCTTCCTGGGATATCGCGAATGAATAGGCTGCTTATTTTATGGAATGCTCTTGCTTTTCAAAACATAACCGATTATAATACCTACATAATAAGTCAATAAATAAAGGTTATGATGAGGACAACAATATTCCTATTCCATTCACAGAGAGGGAAGTCTTTTGGCTGCAAGCTTCCTAATTCGTTAGTGATATTTACCACCTCTGAACTTCAATTATGAACTGAATCTTCACGGATTCACAGTAATGATTGACGGCTAAATGTCGTTATTCGTTTTCAATGAAGTCATTGTCTGTATTTTTCGCACAATGAGAAGTTGGGTGGAACCACGAGTTTATTTATTAACCTCGTCCCTTCAAACGTGAAGGGGCGGGGTTTTTTATGTTTAATAGAGATTACTTAAGGAGTGAAATCACATGTCAGAAGTAGTGAAAATGCAGTTCCCTGATGGAAATGTCAAGGAGTTTCCTAAAGGGACGACAACAGAAGAAATTGCTGCGTCCATCAGTCCCGGACTGAAGAAAAAGGCGCTCGCTGGTAAAATAAATAATGTATTAATTGACTTGCGTACAGGGATTCAAGAGGATGGGGCTATTGAAATCGTTACACCTCCAGGAGAAGATGCACTGGAAATTCTTCGTCACAGCACAGCTCATTTAATGGCACAGGCCATTAAACGCCTATATCCTGAAACAAAGCTTGGGATCGGACCGGTCATTGAAGGCGGATTCTATTATGATATTGATTCCGAGCACACGTTCACTCCGGAAGATCTTCCACTGATCGAGAAAGAAATGAAGAAAATCACTGGAGAAAACTTAGAAGTTGTCCGTAAAGAAGTGAGCCGCGACGAAGCTCAGAAAATGTATGAAGAAGTCGGAGACGAGTATAAGCTTGAATTACTTGAGGCGATTCCTGAAGGAGAACAAGTTTCCATTTACGAGCAAGGGGAATTCTTCGATTTATGTCGTGGAATCCACATCCCTTCCACTAATAAAATTAAAGAATTCAAGCTGTTAAGCATCGCCGGGGCATACTGGCGCGGGAACAGTGATAATAAAATGCTTCAACGAATCTACGGAACAGCCTTCTTCAAGAAAGAAGACCTGGAAGAGCATCTGCGTCTTTTAGAAGAAGCAAAAGAGCGTGATCACCGTAAAATCGGTAAAGAATTGAATCTATTCATGAATTCGCAAAAAGTGGGACAAGGCCTGCCGATGTGGCTGCCTAAAGGTGCCACGATCCGTCGTATCATCGAGCGTTACATTGTCGATAAAGAAGAGCGCTTAGGCTATGATCACGTATACACACCTGTCATGGGAAGCGTTGAGCTATACAAAACAAGCGGTCACTGGGATCATTACCAGGAGAATATGTTCCCGGTCATGGAGATGGATAATGAAGATCTTGTCCTTCGCCCGATGAACTGCCCTCATCATATGATGATTTACAAAAACGGCATTCACAGCTATCGTGAGCTTCCGATCCGTATCGCCGAACTTGGTCTGATGCACCGTTACGAATTATCAGGAGCACTATCAGGACTTCAACGTGTACGTGGAATGACTCTGAACGATGCTCATATCTTTGTCCGTCCCGATCAAATCAAGGAAGAATTCAAGCGTGTCGTGCGCCTGGTTCAGGAAGTGTACAAAGATTTTGATCTGAAGGACTATTCTTTCCGTCTATCTTATCGTGATCCTGAGGATACGGAGAAATACTTCGATGATGATGAGATGTGGAATCGTGCACAAGGTATGATCAAGGAAGCGATGGATGAACTGGACGTTGAGTACTTTGAAGCAGAAGGGGAAGCGGCATTCTACGGCCCTAAACTGGACGTTCAAGTGAAAACGGCCCTTGGTAAGGAAGAAACTCTATCAACGGTTCAACTGGATTTCCTACTACCGGAGCGCTTTGACTTAACATATGTAGGGGAAGACGGGAAGCAGCATCGTCCGGTTGTCATTCACCGTGGTGTCGTATCCACAATGGAACGCTTCGTGGCATTCCTGATCGAAGAATACAAAGGAGCATTCCCGACATGGCTCGCTCCAACTCAGGTTCAGGTGATCCCGGTTTCCCCGGATGTTCACTTCGACTATGCGAAAGAAGTGAAAGAAAAGCTTCAGGCTGAAGGGCTTCGTGTAGACATCGATGACCGTAATGAAAAGATCGGTTATAAGATCCGTGAAGCACAGATGAGTAAGGTCCCTTACATGCTTGTAGTGGGAGACAACGAAATCAAGGAAACGGCTGTAAACGTCCGTAAATACGGAGAGCAAAAATCAGAAACGATTTCCCTTGATGAGTTCATCGGCCATATCACAAAAGAAGCGAAACGCTAAATAAGGAAGAGGGACGGACCTTGCTTCAAGGTCCGTCCCTCCTGCATAAATTTCTAAAAAACTATTGCACTCTCCTAAGATGTCTGATATTATGAAATACGTTGTGATATTAAATGATTATTTGACAGCGGTATTGTCATGTGATATATTATCTAAGGTGAATTGAATACAGTTTGGTACAAGAAGAAGCTACCCGCTTCTCACCTGAATAACGCGTTCGTGCTGTTTACAGGTATGTGATTGACTATTAAAGCCATTTATATATGCTTAATAATCAGGTGCGGGTGTTTCGACACTCGCATCTTTTTTTGTGTGTTGCACACAAAAAAGAAGCGAGTGCGTCGGCCAAAGCCGTGTATTCTTTTAATAAACCTTGGAGGTGGCTAATTATTAGCAAAGACATGATCTTAAACGAAACGATTCGTGCCCGTGAAGTACGTCTTATCGATCAAAACGGTGAGCAACTTGGGATTAAATCCAAGAATGAAGCTCTTGAAATTGCTGAACGTGTAAATCTTGATCTTGTTCTTGTTGCTCCAAATGCTAAACCACCCGTTGCTCGTATCATGGACTACGGTAAGTTTAAGTTTGAACAACAGAAGAAAGAAAAAGAAGCGCGTAAGAATCAGAAGATCATCAATCTTAAAGAGGTTCGTTTAAGCCCGACGATTGATGAGCATGATTTCAATACCAAGCTTCGTAACGCTCGTAAGTTCCTTGAAAAAGGAGACAAAGTTAAAGCGTCAATCCGATTTAAAGGTCGTGCAATTACGCACAAAGAAATTGGTCAACGTGTTCTGGATCGCTTCTCTGATGAGTGTAAAGATGTAGCAACCGTTGAATCAAAACCGAAAATGGATGGTCGCAGTATGTTCTTGGTGCTTGCACCAGTTAACGAAAAATAAAGGACCCGAGGAGGAAAAGCACATGCCAAAAATGAAAACTCACCGCGGCTCAGCTAAGCGTTTCAAGAAAACAGGTTCTGGTAAACTTAAACGTTCACACGCTTACACAAGCCACTTATTCGCAAACAAATCTACTAAAGCAAAGCGTAAGCTACGTAAAGCGGCTGTTGTCTCTAAAGGAGATTTCAAACGCATTCGTCATATGCTTGACAACCTAAAATAAGAAGTAATAGAAACAGGAGGGAATTATTATGCCACGCGTAAAAGGCGGAACAGTAACACGCAGACGTCGTAAAAAAGTTCTTAAATTAGCCAAAGGTTATTTCGGTTCAAAACATACTTTATATAAAGTAGCAAACCAACAAGTCATGAAATCATACATGTATGCTTATCGTGACCGTCGCCAAAAGAAACGTGATTTCCGTAAATTATGGATCACACGTATCAATGCGGCTGCTCGTATGAACGGTCTTTCTTACAGCCGTTTAATGCACGGTTTAAAGCTTGCTGGTATCGAAGTTAACCGTAAAATGCTTGCTGAGCTTGCGATTGCTGACGAAAAAGCATTCAACCAATTAGCAGATGCTGCTAAAGCTCAACTTAACAAATAATTAACTGCTGACTAAGTTAGCAGACAAAAAGGACTGGCCTATGGCCGGTCCTTTCTTATATAAAACTCATTGGAAAGCAGGTAGAAATCATGGGTACATTAGCAGGTATCTTATATCTATATGCCATTGTCATCAATATCATCGGCTTTATCATCATGGGCAAGGATAAGAGAAAGGCGCAGCGAAATGAATATCGCATCAAGGAAAGTACTTTGTGGCAGGTGGCGATTCTCGGAGGCAGCATCGGCGCCTATATGGGAATGAAGGTATACAGGCATAAAACGAAACATAAAGTATTCGCTTTCGGCTTTCCGCTGCTTGTCATGCTTCATAGTCTGCTTTTTATCTGGCTGAACACTAAGTTGTAGAAATTGAAGTTTTCATTCTTTAACCCGTCTCCATTACATACTATATAGAGAGTGTCTATAACAGCTTAGAAAAGCAGAAGGAGGTCACCTTAGCCATGGACGAACGGTTAGTTGCTGCATTCGCCCTCATGGAAGCTAGTGGGTATTTGGCTCCTGTTCTGTTTGTTTTATTTCATATTCTAAGGCAATTTCTGTTCATCCCTGTAGCCCTTGTATGTATGGCGGGAGGAGTGCTGTTCGGAAGTATATTCGGCACTCTGTATTCATTAATCGGATTAACGCTCTTATCTGTTACTTTTTATTTTGTCATAAAGAGCTTTACCTCATTCTATGAAAAGCTCCTGAGATTGAAGGAAAAATGGTTTGGAAGAAATGCTACACTCACAACCGGTCAAATTGCTATTCTGAGGCTAATTCCTTTTGTCCATTATCAGCTTTTGAACCTTTGTTTACTTGAACGTAAGAAAAAGCTTAAACCTTTCATCCGGGCCTCTGTTATTTCTAATATTCCCCTGGCGTTTTTTTACACGGTTTTCGGTCAATACATCAAACAATTCTCCCCTCCTATTCTCGTCATGATTTTTCTGGCACTCATCGTCCTATTTTACCTTCTAAGAGAAAAGGTAAAAGTGATTGAATGGAGAGAGTTCTTTCCGGGTAAATAAAAAATGGCTAGTACTTCTAGCCATTTTTTTATTGCTTTTTTTGAAGGAATTCATGGATCGGGCTTTTCCAATCCAGCTTTGCATTCGGGTATCTTTCTTTAATTTCATTCTGAAGGTATTGAAAATCTTCTTGAGTCAGTCCCTTTAAAGAAGAGATGTTTTTTGACCAAACAAAGATGGAAACCACCTCAAAGGATTTTTCTGTTGCTCCTAAATATTTTTCTCCTTCGAAAAGAACTCCTTTATACGTTACGTGAAAATTCTTACGTACATTTTCCTGATCATCGAGAAAGTAAAAACGTTTCTGTTCCTGGGCAAGTTCCAGCTTTCGCTTTGGGTCTATAATGTATTTTACACTGCGGTATAAAAGATAAAGAATAAGGAAAAAAATCACTAACCGAATAAGCCAAAGCATTACCATTACCTCCCTAGGCATAAGTCTTCTCCTATTATTTACGATAAAAACAGAAAAAGGTTTCATTTTATTTAAAATTTCTTTGAAAATTTGTCATACTAAGAGAGAACATCAGAAAAATAGGCATCATGAGGGGAGAAAACGTCATGAATATTGAAAAGTTATTGGACATGCAAGAGAAGCTCGATCAACATATCGAACAAGAACACGGATTAGAAAACGCAGATTTAATTGAAAAGAAAATCCTTGCCTTGCTTGTTGAAGTGGGGGAACTGGCCAATGAAACAAGAAGCTTTAAATTTTGGAGTAAGAAATCATCTTCATCGAAGGAAGTGATCCTTGAAGAATTTGTAGATGGAATCCATTTCATCCTGTCACTGGGACTTGAAATCGGCATCCAGCAATTCGATTTAGGGGAAACCAATTACGCAAATGAAGATGTCACGAAACAATTCCTGGAAGTATTCAAATCGGCGAATCACTTTTCGGAAGAGCGTTCAGTTGAGCATTTTCAACAGTTGTTCAGGCATTATGTCTATTTGGGAGAGCTGTTAGGATTCTCCCATGAAGAGGTGTTTGACGCTTATGTAAAGAAGAATGAAGTGAATTATAATCGTCAAAAAGAAGGATATTAATCCGGTTCATCAGCGATAGTTTAAGAAGATTCAGGAAATTTTGATGAATCGGACAGGTTTTAGTATAATGAGAGTGTATAAACATTTAGGGGGTCGAAACAGTGACGAAATTAGATGAAACATTGACAATGCTCAAGGATTTAACCGATGCAAAAGGTGTACCGGGGAATGAAAGAGAAGTACGAAACGTAATGAAGCGATACATAGAACCATTTGCAGATGAAATCACAACGGATAACCTCGGAAGCTTAATTGCTAAAAAAGTCGGCGATGAAAACGGACCTAAGATTATGGTGGCCGGACATCTTGATGAAGTCGGCTTCATGATCACTCAAATCGACAGCAAAGGGTTCCTGCGTTTTCAAACAGTGGGGGGCTGGTGGTCACAAGTGATGCTTGCCCAGCGAGTGACGATCGTGACGAGTAAAGGGGAAGTAACGGGAGTGATCGGTTCCAAGCCACCGCATATCCTGCCTCCGGAAGCCCGTAAAAAGCCGGTTGATATTAAAGATATGTTTATCGATATCGGAGCTTCAAGCCGTGAGGAAGTACAGGAGTGGGGAGTAAAGCCAGGGGATATGGTTGTCCCTCATTTCGAATTCACGGTGATGAACAATGAGAAGATGCTTCTTGCGAAAGCATGGGATAACCGCATCGGCTGTGCGATTGCCATTGATGTATTGAAAAACCTGAAAGGTCAAGAGCATCCAAACGTGGTATATGGTGTAGGTACAGTGCAGGAAGAAGTCGGCCTGCGTGGAGCGAGAACGTCAGCAGCCAAGATCCAGCCTGATATTGCCTTCGGTGTAGATGTTGGTATTGCAGGGGATACACCTGGCGTTTCCGACAAGGAAGCATCAAGTAAAATGGGTGAAGGCCCGCAAATCATCCTGTATGATGCATCCATGATTTCTCACAAAGGGCTTCGTGACTTTGTAACAGATACAGCGGATGAGCATAACATCCCTTATCAATTCGATTCGATTGCCGGTGGTGGAACGGATTCCGGTGCGATTCATCTAACGGCAAATGGAGTTCCTGCGTTATCCATTACCATTGCAACCCGCTATATCCATTCCCATGCGGCAATGTTGCATCGTGATGATTACGAGAATGCGGTTAAACTGATTACAGAAGTGATCAAGAAGTTAGATAAAGATACAGTGGCGAAGATTACATTTGATTGATTGTAAGGAAAGAGACCCTATTGGATTTAGGGTCTCTTTTTCATGAGATAGTGGAGCTGGCATTAAAAAGTCATTTGATCAGATAAGCTCATGTCGGCACCGATCGTTTTTTTAATAATGCGAATGGCACTCTCATTGTCCCCGTCCGACTCTGAAGCCATGCAATCCTTCGGTATCGAGATTTCATACTCTCTCATATAGGCATCATTGGCGGTGTATAGTACACAGATGTCTCCAGCTATTCCTGTTAGTATCAGGTGTTTAACTTCCAGCTGGTGAAGCAGGATATCAAGTTGCGTGCCGAAAAAACAGGAATGCTTCGGTTTGATGATAAAATAGTCATCTGTATCCGGGTGAATTTTTTCGATTACGGTTTCTCCTTTTTTCTTTTTGCAATGCTCGATGATGTCATTCATATTGTCCTGCCATAGACCGTAGTTATCATTCACATATATGACCGGAATGCCGGAATCCTTCGCTTTCCTCTTGAGTCCGCGGATATTATCTACAATTTTCAAAGTGTTTTCAAATAAGTTCTCTCCACCTTGGAAATCAAAAGTATTAATCATATCGATGATCAATAATGCGCTTTTCTCTTGAATCATACATTCGTTTCCCCTTCCATTTAGCTTTGTATGTTTTCAATACCACTGAAAGAGTAATACTAAAACAAAACTGGAGAAAATTTAAAATGGGGAAGGAAAAAACAAGGGCAACCCCTGGAAAGGGTCGCCCATGTTCTTACTGTGTTTGTTGCTGTTGCAATGATTCCTCTAATGTTTCGAGGACCATTTTTTGTTCCTGTGGATCTGCGTTTTGCCAGAAGACTTCAAGGAGTACCCCCAGTCCAGGAAGGGTTTTTTCTTCTCCTCCTTGGATTGCATCGACGATGGTGTCTCTCAGTTCGTCCTGGTTGTTGCCAGATACGTTGTGTATGATTGCTTTTCGTAAGTTAAGATTCATCACACATTTCTCCTTTTTGCTAGGATGAGGAATTCATTGTTATCTTGTCTCAAATTGAATTTATTATGTAGGAAAGTTAAGGTATAATGAGACCCTGAATAGTAATTAAAAGGAGCGGATACGATTGAAGTATATTCAATCCTCGAAAAATCCTGTTGTGAAGCAGTGGAAGAAGTTATTGACCAAAAAAGAACGGGACCTCACCCGTACATACATAATTGAAGGCTTTCACCTTGTGGAAGAAGCATTGAAACAGGAGGATACGGTCCTTGAACTGATCCAAGTGGAAGGAATCGATCTTCCTCAGAAATGGAAGGTGGACTCGGTTTCCATGACCATGGTGTCGGATGAAGTTGGAAAAGTCCTTTCAGATACGGAAACATCACAAGGGATTTTTGCTATTTGTAAGCAAAAAGAAGATGAGCATGATCGCGAAAAAGCAGAAACATTCATGCTTCTGGATGGCCTTCAAGATCCCGGGAATATTGGAACCATCATTCGGACGGCCGATGCAGCGGGGATTGATATGGTCGTGTTAGGAAAGGGGACGGTGGATCCATATAACCCTAAGGTTTTGCGCTCTGCACAAGGAGCTCACTTCCACTTACCGATTATCAGAAGGGATCTTACTGAAACCATTCCAGAGTTGAAAGAACGGAACATCCCGGTGTATGGAACAGCCCTGGAAAATGGTGCAGAGTACACAACGATCAAGCCCCAATCTTCTTATGCACTGATAGTGGGTAACGAAGGAAATGGCATGTCGAAAGAACTCTTGACTGAAACCGATCAGAATCTCTATATACCCATTTATGGGAAAAGCGAATCGTTAAATGTAGCGATCGCTGCGGGGGTTTTATTATACTATTTTAAAAATGGGCAGTGAATTTCTTGAAAAGGTTTGAAATTTGCCTGGAAATTAACTATAATAATGCACATATAACTTAAAAAACGTTGAAAGAGGAAAGTAGCACATGACCTTCTTTAAGGGAGAGAATGCCCTGGACTGAAAGCATTCTTAGGAACGCATGATGTGAAGATTTCACCTCTCGAGTTGGCATCGGGACCATTCATTTGATGAATGTAAAGATGCTCCGGCAAAGCCGTTATCCGAATGAAGTGAGCATGTCTGCCTATAAGGTTTTTTGCGAAAGCAAAATAACCATGGGATATGCTTATAAGGGTGGTACCGCGATATAAACCTCGTCCCTTTTTGGGATGGGGTTTTTTTATTTGTTTTTAAACCAATCCAGTACGATCATTCGGACGATATACATTAAAGGAGGAAGTATAAATGGAGGACAAATTACGATCCCTTCAACAAGAAGCAATCGAAAAAGTGAACGAAGCACAGGACTTAAAAGAACTGAACAATATCCGTGTAGCTTATCTGGGTAAAAAAGGACCTGTAACCGAAGCCTTAAAAGGAATGGGGAAACTTTCAGCGGAAGAGCGTCCTAAAATGGGGGCCCTTGCGAATGAAGTACGTGGAGCGATTACAGAAACCATTGAAGCGAAGCAGGCCGTGCTTGAAAAAGAAGCGGTTGAAAAGAAGCTTCAATCTGAAACGATCGATGTTACGTTACCAGGGCGCCCTGTTAAAAAGGGAAATCATCATCCGCTTACGATGATTGTGGAAGAAATTGAAGATTTATTTATCGGAATGGGCTATACCGTTGCTGAAGGACCGGAAGTGGAAAAGGATTATTATAATTTTGAAGCACTGAACCTTCCCAAGGGACACCCGGCCCGTGATATGCAGGATTCTTTTTATATCACTGAAGAAACCCTTCTGCGTACTCATACTTCTCCGGTTCAGGCAAGAACGATGGAACTGGCCAAAGGAAAAGGACCTATTAAAATTATTTGTCCAGGGAAAGTGTATCGTCGTGATACAGATGACGCAACACACTCTCATCAATTCACTCAAATCGAGGGACTCGTCATTGATGAAGACATCCGCATGAGTGACCTGAAAGGAACGCTTAATGTGTTTGCCAAGAAAATGTTCGGCGAAGATCGTGAAATCCGCTTACGCCCAAGCTTCTTCCCGTTCACTGAGCCATCAGTCGAGATGGATATTTCATGTAAAATCTGTGGTGGTAAAGGCTGTCGTGTATGTAAAGGAACTGGATGGATCGAAATTCTTGGAGCAGGAATGGTTCACCCGAACGTACTCGAAATGGCAGGGTTTGATTCAAAGAAATACACAGGATTTGCATTCGGAATGGGACCTGAACGTATTGCCATGCTGAAATACGGAATCGATGATATCCGTCATTTCTACACTAACGACACGCGTTTTGTCACTCAGTTCGGAACAGAAGAGTAAAAGAAAATCGGTAGGAGGTACTAATACATGTTTGTTTCATATAAATGGTTAGAAAATTATGTAGACTTATCGGGTGTCACACCTGAAGAGTTAGCAGAGAAGATTACAAGAAGCGGGATTGAAGTTGAAGGTGTAGAACGAATCGGTGAAGATATCAAAAATGTGGTCGTCGGCCATGTATTACAGTGTGAGCCACATCCGGATGCGGATAAATTAAATAAATGCTTAGTGGATGTAGGAGAAGAAGAACCTGTCCAAATCATTTGCGGTGCACCAAACGTGGCAAAAGGTCAAAAAGTGGCTGTCGCAAAGGTTGGAGCGGTTCTGCCGGGTAACTTCAAAATCAAGAAAGCCAAGCTTCGCGGTGAAGCATCTCACGGGATGATTTGTTCCCTGCAAGAGCTTGGAGTAGAAGGAAAGCTTGTACCGAAAGAACATGCAGAGGGAATTTATGTGTTCTCGGATGAAGCTGAAGTTGGCAGAGATGCAGTGGAATTATTGAATCTTGATGATGCGATTCTTGAATTGGGCTTGACGCCTAATCGTTCTGATTGCTTAAGCATGCTGGGAGTGGCGTATGAAGTAGCAGCCATTTTGGATCGTGAAGTGAAGCTTCCCCAAACGGAGTTATCCGAAGGCAGTGAAAAGGCGTCGGATTATGTATCGGTAAAAGTGGAGGCGAAAGAAGATAACCCTCTATACGGTGCTAAAATCATTAAAGATGTGAAAATCGGTCCAGCTCCATTATGGATGCAAAATGCGTTGATCTCAGCCGGGATCCGACCACATAATAACGTAGTCGATATTACGAATTATGTGTTATTGGAATATGGTCAGCCTCTTCACGCGTTTGATTACGACCGACTTGGTTCAAAAGAGATCCTTGTCCGCCGTGCGACTGAGGGCGAGACATTCGTCACACTTGATGATGCAGAAAGAACCTTATCAAGCAGCCAGCTTGTCATTACAAATGGTACGGAGCCTGTCGCTCTGGCAGGCGTGATGGGTGGAGCGAATTCTGAGGTCCAAAACGATACAACGACTGTCCTTCTTGAGGCAGCTTATTTCACCGGGGCGATTGTCAGAGGGGCCTCCAAAGATCACGGACTGCGTAGTGAAGCGAGCACACGATATGAAAAGGGAGTCGATCCTGATCGTGTCCTGAAAGCAGGGGAGAGAGCTGCGCAACTGATGGCAGAATATGCACAGGGGAAAGTGCTTGAAGGAACGGTATTATTTAACGAACTTGAAGTTGAGCCTGTGAAAGTAGAGATTACGTTAGAAAAAATCAACTCTTCACTAGGAACGTCCATCTCGTCTGACACAGTTGTAGATATCTTCCGTCGACTTCAATTTGACGTAGAAGTCAATGGAGAAACGTTTGTTGTAACGGCTCCTACAAGAAGAGGGGATATTACAATCCCTGAAGATTTACTTGAAGAGGTGGCACGTCTATTCGGTTATGACAACCTTCCGCTGACTCTTCCCAAGGGAGAATCAACACCTGGCGGACTATCGAACCATCAGTTGAAACGCCGTACGGTCCGCCGTTATTTAGAGGGAGCAGGACTCCTGCAAGGGATTACCTATTCACTTACAAACGATAAGAAAGCAACACAATATGCATTAGACGTAAGAGAGCCTGTCCGTTTATTGATGCCGATGAGTGAAGAGCGAAGCAATCTCCGCTTAAGCATCATTCCACAGCTTCTTGAAGTGCTTTCGTACAATAAAGCACGTCAAAATGACTCACTTGCCTTTTATGAAGTGGGATCCGTTTTCTTACAAGAATCAGGAGAAGAGCTGCCTAAAGAAGAGGAGCATATTGCAGGGGCTATGACGGGCCTTTGGCATCTGCATCCTTGGCAGGGAGAAAAGAAGCCTGCTGACTTCTATGTGGCGAAAGGTATCCTTGAAGGACTGTTCGAAGAAATCGGCGTTTCTGAAGCAATTTCTTACCGACAGGCAGCGATAGACGGCATGCATCCGGGAAGAACGGCTGAAATACTATTGGACGATGAAGTCATCGGTTTTGTTGGAGCGATTCATCCTGAAGCGGAAAAAGCCTTGGACCTGAACGAAACCTATGTGTTCGAACTGAAGGCATCACCAATCTTCCATTACGAAAAGCCGGCATTAAGCTACACGCCAATCCCACGCCATCCATCGATTACAAGAGATATCGCCCTGGTAGTCGATACAGAGGTGAAAGCGGGAGAATTGCAATCCATAATTAAAGTCGCAGGAGGCAAGCTGCTGAAAGAAGTATCCGTCTTCGATCTTTATGAAGGGGAACATATGGAAGCAGGCAAGAAATCCCTTGCGTTCTCGTTAAAATACTTCGATCCGGCTAAGACATTAACGGACGAAGAAGTGGTTAAAGTACATGATAAAGTACTGCAAACAGTGAAGGAAAAAGCCGGAGCAGAGTTGAGAGGGTAATACAGCTCAAAGTGGAAGGTGTCAGACAATGGTCTGGCACCTTTTTGCTGTTTGGAGTTGGTTTTGCCTGTTAAAAAATGAACGAATTTTAACAGGCGAATATTGAAGTGATTTCAACAGGAGAACATTCCGGAAATTTCATCAGGAAAATATCATCCATAATTCAACTGGTGAATCCAAGATAACACTGCCATCCAAAGAGAAATCCCCACCGGCATAACCGATGGGGATTTTATTTATTTCCCGGCTAACTTTATCGCCTTTTCACTATTGGCAAAATGCCATTTCGTCATAGATTTTAATTCTTCAATCCCTTTTCGTTTAATGATTTTCGCAGCTGCAACGTCTACATGCTTACCGGCACCTTTAGGTATTTCGACACCAGCTTTTTCACTCAATTTGTCCATTTCCTTTAAGAAGGCGAAACGTGCGATGATTGAGGCAGCGGCTACAGCAAGATGGATGCTTTCACCTTTTGTGCTGAAATACACGCGGTCCCGTTGGATTTTCTTTTGTGCAGAAATATGTTTGTAGTATGTATTCTTTTCGACAAACTGATCAATCAATATTCCTTCAGGTAGTTCCGGGGCCATTTTTTCCAAAAGATTCAGGATCGCCTGATTGTGCAAGAGAGCCTTCATCTTCCCCTGTGTCATTCCTTTGGCTTGCATCGCATTGTATTTAGGGTTATGCAGAATGAGTAGTGAATATGGTATGGCGGCTATTAAATCCCTGGCTATTTTGATGATTTGAGGGTCGGATAAATTTTTGGAATCCTTTACTCCGAGTTCCTTCATAAGGGGAAGGTGCTCTCTCTTCACGTAAGCACTTACCACCGTGATCGGCCCGAAGAAGTCGCCTGTGCCCACTTCATCTGATCCGATGACAGACCAGTCGGCGAAGTTTTCAGGCAGTGTCGTCGTACCCTTGGAAGGCGATTTTACCTTTGGAGCCTCAACTTTGCCCCACTGACTTGATTCTCCTTCTCCGTTAGATCCCTGAAACAACACTTTCCCCGATTTATAGGCAGTGATCGTGCATCCGGATGGCTTTGCTACAAAAACGGCACCCGGTGGCAGTTTGTCCGTTAATACGTTTTTGTAGTGGCCTTTCATTTTCTCGATTGTTTCTTTGTTTGCTTGAATGACGGTATTAGCCAAGTTCCTCTCTCCTTGTGACAAAATTCTTGTATATAATAAAAAATGTGAGCTAATATGACAAATTCCTTCCAAAATCAAAAGATTTCGTGGTATGATTATGTTTAGGATTCTTATGAATGGGGGGCTTTCAGGTTGTCTGAACAACAAAAAAATCGCACCACTGTAGACATATATGGTCAACAATATACGATTGTTGGGACTGAATCAACTAGTCAAATCCGATTTGTTTGTTCTAAAGTGGATGACAAGATGAGAGAAATAAACTCCATGAATCCATCTCTCGACACAAGCAGGCTTGCCGTTCTGACAGCGGTGAATGCCGTAAATGATTATCTCAAACTACAAGAAAAGTTTGAAGAGCTGGAACGAGAAATCAAACGTTTAAAGGATTGAAAAAAAGATGCTGGATTTAGCTTTGTTAATCATCCTGGTGATAGGATTTTTAATAGGTTTAAAACGTGGATTCATTTTGCAGGTGGTCCACATATTCGGATTTATTGTTTCTTTTATTGTAGCATACATATATTATGATCAGCTTGCACCGAAGTTAACATTATGGATTCCTTATCCTGTATTGGACGAGCAATCCACATTGAATATGATTTTTGAGTCGACCAATTTAGATCAGGCTTATTATCGTGTGATCGCATTTGCAATGATTTTCTTCGCAGCTCGGATCATTCTTCAAATCATTGGATCGATGCTCGATTTTGTCGCACATCTTCCTTTATTAAAGCAGTTGAATGTTCTTGGCGGAGGGGTATTAGGCTTTATTGAAGCATATTTAATGATCTTCATACTATTATTCATTGCCGTATTATTGCCGATCGAGTCGGTTCAAACATTCATTAATAACTCATTTATTGCGCAAGCGATGGTTAAACATACTCCTGTTTTCTCTGATTTGGTGAAATCTTGGTGGATTGAATATGTAGCCTGAAGAAGGGGCTGACTATAAGTATGCAATTCAAATTCGTTAGGGATGCCTTGGCGGATTTGTTCATCTTATAAGTCAGTCTTTTTTCTTTTTTTATCAATTTTGCTACTATATAGATGGGATCGTTTTGCTTTTGCAACTGACGGGGAGTCATAAAGGACCCTAATCGTTAATTCTAAGTTAGTAGGTGAATCTCTTGAATAAAAAAGATATTATAAAATTATTAGAGCAAATCGCGATATATATGGAATTGAAAGGCGAGAATTCATTTAAAATCTCTGCCTACCGAAAAGCGGCGGCGGCACTTGAGAATGATGACCGTAGCTTACAGGAAATCAGTGACTTTACGAAGCTGAGCGGAATCGGCAAAGGAACGGCTGGAGTAATCGAGGAATACATAAACGAAGGCACATCTTCTGTCCTTGAAGAGTTAAAGGAAGAGGTTCCAAAGGGATTGATCCCCCTCCTTCAATTACCTGGTTTAGGTGGAAAGAAAATTGCCAAGCTTTATAGTGAACTTGGGGTAGAAAATATAGAAGATCTGGAGCAAGCGTGTAAAGCAAATAAAGTACAAGGTTTAGCAGGCTTCGGTAAGAAGACGGAAGAGAAGATCCTGGCATCCATCGAACAGGTTGGCAAGAGACCTGACCGTCTGCCGATCGCTTTTATGAACGGGATCGCTGAGGAGATTGAAGGTTTTCTTCTCGGTATGGACAGCATCCAAACCTTTTCAAGAGCGGGAAGCTTAAGGAGAATGAGAGAAACCATCAAGGACCTTGATTTCATTCTGGCAACAGAGCATCCCCAAGAAGTAAAAGAAGGTCTGTTGAAGCTGCCCAATATCGTAGAAACCATAGCAGCAGGGGAAACAAAAGTTTCTCTGACTCTTTCGTATCATTGGGATGTCAGCATCGATTTCCGGATCGTAAAGACTGAAGAATATGCTACGGCCCTTCACCATTTTACCGGTTCAAAGGATCATAATGTCCGCATGCGCCAGCTTGCCAAAGAACGCGGGGAAAAGATCAGTGAATATGGCGTAGAGAATAGTGAAACCGGTGAGATACAGACATTTAAAACCGAAGAAGAATTTTATCACCATTTTGATTTGCCCTTGATCCCACCAGAGCTGCGGGAAGATGGGAAAGAAGTGGAAGAGTTCCATAAGGATTATTCCCTCATCACATTACAAGATATAAAAGGGGATCTTCATATGCACTCCACCTGGTCGGATGGTGCATTTTCGATTGAAGAAATGGTAGAGGCTTGCCGTGCCAAAGGTTATCAATACATGGCCATCACAGATCACTCCCAGTACTTACGTGTGGCAAACGGGCTGACTACAGAACGATTACTTAAGCAAATCGATGAAATTAAAGAAATCAACAAGAAGTATGATGATATAGAAGTCCTTTCAGGAATCGAGATGGATATTCTTCCTGATGGTACATTGGATTATGAGGATGAAATTCTTGAAAAAGTAGACCTTGTGATTGCCTCGATTCATTCGAGCTTTTCACAATCCCAAGAAAAGATCATGGAGAGGCTGACCACTGCCCTGAAGAGTGTCCATGTGGATATCATCGCTCATCCAACAGGGAGAATCATTGGCAGAAGAGAAGGTTATGACGTAGATATGGATCTTCTTATCCAGTTGGCGAAAGAAACGGATACGGCATTGGAGCTTAATGCAAATCCGAATCGGCTGGATCTGTCTGCAGAAAATATCCGAAAAGCCCAGGAAAAGAATGTAAAGCTCGTCATCAACACAGATGCACACAGTATCGACCACCTGGAATTCATGAAGGTCGGAATCGGGACAGCTCGAAAAGGCTGGATCAAGAAAGATACTGTCATCAATACATGGGATAAAAAAGAGTTAATCAAATTTATTAAGCGAAACTGATAAAAGGTGGAATACATTCCGTGAATTCTAAAGTATTAAAAACGTTAGAGTTTGATAAAATCAAAGAATTATTAAAGCAATATGCTGCATCTGCACTCGGTCATGCTAAGGTATCTTCTCTCATGCCTTCCGTTGAGTACGAAGAGATTACAGCTCTTCACGAAGAAACAGATGAAGCCATGACCATCCTCAGGTTGAAGGGTCATGCACCATTAGGCGGGATTTTCGATATACGTCCACACGTCAAGCGTGCTCAAATAGGCGGAATGCTGTCCCCTTCTGAATTCGTTCAGGTAGCGAGTACGATCCGAGCCAGCAGGAAGCTGACGCTTTTTGTAGAGGAGTTATTGGAAGAAGAGGTGGACATTCCCCTTCTGCAGGAGAAAATGGGAACGGTCATTCCTCTTCCCTATTTAGAACAGGATATAAGGAAAGTCGTGGATGATAACGGGGAAATCCTTGATACAGCCAGTGAAGCACTCCGCACGATCCGTACTCAGCTACGGGCCAATGAAGGACGGATCCGGGAGAAACTTGAACGAATGATCCGCTCTTCCAATGCTCAAAAAATGTTATCCGATGCGATCATTACCATTCGTAACGATCGATATGTGATTCCGGTTAAACAAGAGTACAGGGGCCAATATGGTGGGATCATTCATGACCAGTCATCATCGGGTCAAACGTTATTTATTGAACCGGAAGCCATCGTTCAATTGAATAATCAACTTCGCGAGCTTCGATTAAAAGAGCAATCTGAAATTGAAAAGATTCTCCGGGAGCTGTCTGAAAGTGTGCAAGAATCAGGAGAGGAGCTGCTCTTGATTGTCAGCGTCCTTTCAGACATTGATTTCATGTTCACCAAAGCGAAGTTCGGACGTTCCATTAAAGGGTCTAAACCGACGATCAATAATGAACGCCGGGTGAGGCTGAACAAAGCACGGCATCCCCTTCTGCCGATAGATGAAGCGGTGGCGAATGACATCGAGTTGGGGACTGACTTTTCTTCCATTGTCATCACAGGGCCAAATACCGGGGGGAAAACCGTTACCCTGAAAACATTGGGATTAACGAGCTTAATGGCACAGGCCGGTCTCCCGATCCCGGCTCTCGATGGATCAGAAGTGGGCGTCTTCCGTACCATCTACGCGGATATCGGAGATGAGCAATCGATTGAACAAAGTTTAAGTACCTTTTCGTCTCATATGGTCAATATCGTGGACATCCTTAAAAAGGTAGATCATGAGAGTTTAGTGCTGTTTGATGAACTGGGTGCCGGTACAGATCCTCAAGAAGGTGCCGCGCTTGCCATCTCCATTTTGGATGAAGTACATGGAACGGGTGCAAGGGTCGTTGCTACCACTCACTATCCTGAATTAAAAGCATATGGGTACAATCGTGAAGGAGTCGTGAATGCAAGTGTGGAATTTAATGTAGAAACATTAAGTCCTACCTATAAGCTTTTGCTCGGGGTCCCGGGAAGAAGTAATGCATTTGAGATTTCGAAGCGTTTAGGGCTTTCAGATTCAGTCATTCAGAGAGCGAAGTCCCATATCGGAACGGATAGTAAAGAAGTGGAAAATATGATTGCTTCCCTCGAAGACAGCAGACGTCAGGGTGAACGGGAGCTTGAGGAAGCCCATGAACTTTTAAGACAAGCCGAGAAAATGCATAAAGATATGCAGAAGCAAATGATGGAGTATTATGAGAAAAAGGATACACTGTACGAAAAAGCTCAACAAAAAGCCACTGAAGTCGTTGAAAAGGCGAAGGCAGAAGCTGAACAAGTGATCAAAGATTTACGAAAAATGCAGCATGAAAAATCAGCTCAAATCAAGGAGCATGAACTGATCCAGGCGAAGAAACAATTGGAAGATGCTACACCGAAATTGAAAACATCCGGTCAAAAGAAGAAAGTCAATCAGGCGAAGCATGAGTTAAAACCAGGGGACGAAGTCAAAGTCTTAAGCTTTGATCAAAAAGGTCACTTGGTCGAACGAGTGTCTGCGAAAGAATGGCAAGTACAGATGGGCATCATGAAAATGAAGGTGAAGGAATCAGATCTTGAATTCATCCAATCTCAACAGAAGGTAGAGACGAAACCACTGGCCACAGTGAAAGGGAAAGATTTTCACGTCAGCCTTGAGCTTGATCTACGTGGTGAGCGTTTCGAAAATGCATTATCCAGAGTGGAGAAATACATCGACGATGCGCTTCTTGCCGGTTATCCCCGCGTTTCCATCATTCATGGGAAAGGTACGGGGGCTTTAAGGCAAGGTGTGCAGGAATACTTAAAAAATCACCGATCGGTCAAAAACATTCGGTTCGGGGATGCAGGTGAAGGCGGAACCGGCGTAACAGTCGTTCAATTCAAATAATAGCCTTTAGACTGCTCATATGTCCTGATTTTCATAGTGAAAATAATAGAGTGGTTTAAATAAAGCGGTAAAGGGAGCTTTACGATGAAGAACTTTTGGGAAAATGAATTTGTTCAAACGGCTGGGAATTATAGCGTGGTCATACTATGTTTGGTCCTGTTCTTAGCTATCTTCGAACTGGTCACAAAGTATAAGAATTGGGAAGAAATAAAAAAAGGCAACTTGGCCGTGGCGATGGCAACTGGTGGGAAAATATTTGGGATTGCGAATATTTTCCGCCACTCCATCAGCCACAATGATACCATCCTGACTACAATCGGATGGGGTGTGTTTGGCTTTTTTCTATTACTGATCGGCTATTTCATTTATGAATTCCTCACACCCAAATTTAAAATCGATGAAGAAATCGCTAATGATAACAGGGCGGTTGGCTTCATTTCATTAGTTATTTCAGTTGGTTTATCCTATGTCATAGGAGCCGGTATATCGTAAGGAGAGGGAATATGGAAACATTGGCAAAGGTATTGCTCACTTTATGTGGGGGCTTTTTACTCGTTGGGATCATTTATATGCTGTTCTTTACGTAACGTTTGAATAACGAGATACAAAACAATCGATGCACTCTGTGAAGAGAGCTTGGAGATTGAAACAATGCTAAAATAATAATAATGTACGAGCAGACTGTCATAGGGTTGAATAGGCAGTCTTTTTTCTTTATTAAAATCATCTGTAAGGAAGGTCAAGCCTGAGAAATAGGAAAAAAGTATCGAGTGGATTGATTTCAAATTGTAACTGAAGTCCCCTTATATTATAATAGTGAATAGAAGAAATTTTCTAAAAATTCACAAGGAGGGATTACAATGAATAAACCATGGTTTGCTGAATATCCAGCAGAGATTCCCACGGAGTTAAATTTAATCGAAAAACCACTGCAGTCCTATTTAACTGAAGCAGCGACCCTTTATAGCAGTAAGGTTGCCATTCAATTTATGGGCAAGGAAATGACCTACACAGAATTACATGAATCCGCACTCAAGTTCGCTCATTACCTTAAGATCCTTGGAATTAAGAAAGACGATCGGGTTGCGATCATGCTGCCGAATACTCCTCAATCCGTAATCGCGTACTATGGCATTCTCTATGCAGGTGGAATTGTCGTACAGACCAATCCTTTATATATGGAAAGGGAAATTGAATACCAAATGAAGGACTCAGGTGCCAAAGTGATGCTGACATTGGATATTTTATATCCAAGAGTGTCAAAAGTAATGAAGAATACCGGACTTGAGCACATTATTGTAACCGCTATCAAAGACTACCTTCCATTTCCTAAAAATCTCATCTACCCATTCATCCAGAAGAAACAATACGGCATTGTTGTGAAAATCGACCACTCAGGACAGAATCATTTATTTACGGAGATCATGAAAACAGCCAAACCGGAAAGTACCGATCATGAATTTGACTTTGAAAACGATGTGGCTCTTCTTCAGTACACAGGCGGGACGACAGGTTTCCCAAAAGGGGTTATGCTTACCCATAAGAACCTTGTCGCCAATGCCTCCATGTGTGATGCGTGGCTTTATAAATGTAAAAAAGGAGAAGAGCGTGTCCTTGGAATTCTTCCATTCTTTCATGTGTACGGTATGACAGCCGTTATGATATTATCCGTCATGCAGGGATATAAAATGATCTTACTCCCTAAATTTGATCCGGAAACAACTTTGAAAACCATTCAAAAGCAGAAACCTACCCTGTTTCCTGGTGCACCTACCATCTATATCGGCCTGCTGAATCATCCTGAACTGAAGAATTATGACTTATCCTCCATCGATTCATGCCTTAGTGGTAGTGCCCCATTGCCTGTTGAAGTGCAGCAGCAATTCGAAGACGTCACCGGCGGGAAACTGGTTGAAGGGTATGGATTGACTGAATCTTCACCTGTCACACATTCCAATTTCCTTTGGGATAAAGAAAGAATAAAGGGAAGCGTCGGAGTTCCTTGGCCAAGTACGGATGCAGCCATCTTCTCACTGGAAACAGGAGAACCGCTTCCACCGAATGAAATGGGTGAAATCGTCGTGAAAGGTCCTCAAGTGATGAAGGGTTACTGGAATCGTCCAGAGGAAACCGAACAAACGTTAAGGGATGGCTGGCTATTGACCGGAGATTTGGGGTATATGGATGAGAGAGGTTACTTCTATGTTGTGGATCGCAAAAAGGATATGATCATTGCGGGAGGATTTAATATTTACCCTCGTGAAATCGAAGAGGTCCTTTATGAACATCCTGCGATTCAAGAGGTTGTAGCTGCAGGTGTTCCGGATGAATACAGAGGAGAAACCGTAAAGGCGTATGTGGTCCTGAAAGAAGGAGAAGTCCTGACAGAGGAAGAACTCAATGAATTTGCCCGTAAATACCTGGCTGCCTACAAGGTGCCCCGGATCTATGAATTTAGAAAAGAGCTTCCCAAAACGGCTGTTGGAAAAATATTACGCAGAGCACTTGTAGAAGAAGAACGCCAAAAAATAGAGGAAGAACAGAAAACAAGTTAAATGAATACCATTGGGCTTTTTCTTTTTGTTGTAAAATGGGACAAGGCATCTCTTCTTGACAAGTAAAGAGAAACCTTTTATTATAAAAATATGAATGAACAGTCATTCATATTTTCTTAAGGCAGGTCAAGAACTCATGAAACGAAATAAACCTAAATACAAGCAAATTATCGATGCTGCTGTTATAGTTATAGCAGAAAATGGTTATCATCAGGCACAAGTATCCAAGATTGCAAAGCAGGCTGGAGTCGCTGATGGAACGATTTATCTCTATTTTAAAAATAAAGAAGATATCCTGATTTCGTTGTTTAAAGAAAAAATGGTACTCTTTGTGGAAAAAATTGAGGAAGTTATAGCAGGAAAACAGACAGTTTCAGAGAAATTATTAGTGATGATTGAAAATCATTGTAAAATTCTGTCGGATGATCACCATCTGGCGATTGTGACACAACTGGAGCTCAGGCAGTCCAATAAAGATATCCGCTTAAAGATCAACGATGTATTAAAAGGATATCTGCAATTAGTCGATAAAATTCTGATTAGCGGAATAGAATCCGGTGAATTTTCAAGTGACCTGGATGTCAGGCTGGCTCGTCAAATGATCTTCGGGACTCTGGATGAAATGGTGACAACGTGGGTGATGAACGAACAGAAATATGACTTAGTAGCTCAAGTCCCTGCTATTCACAAACTATTACTTCATGGGTGTGGCGGCAGGAACTAAATTAGTTTAGGGGGATGAGAGATGGAAAGTTTATCATGGTCATTAGAGGGAAAGGTAGCAACGGTTCTGATCCAAAGACCTCCTGCTAATGCTTTAGCCAGTGGACTTATTAAAGAAATCGATTCAGTTCTGGATGAGCTTGAAGAAAACGCTGAAGTCCGGGTGATCTTACTGAAGGGTGAGGGTCGATTCTTCTCTGCAGGAGCTGACATTAAAGAATTCACAACGATTGAAACGGGTGAAGAATTCTCTAAATTGGCGAAAAAAGGCCAGGACGTTTTTGAACGGATGGAGAACTTTTCAAAGCCGATCATTGCAGCAATCCATGGCGCAGCTCTAGGCGGTGGTTTGGAGCTTGCAATGGGATGTCACATCCGATTGGTAAGCGAGAATGCAAAGCTCGGTCTACCGGAGCTTCAGTTAGGACTTGTACCCGGATTTGCAGGCTCTCAGCGCTTGCCGAAATTGGTTGGAAGAGCAAAAGCGGCAGAAATGCTATTAACGAGTGAGCCAATCAGTGGAACAGAAGCTGTACAGTGGGGACTTGCCAATAAAGCATATCCTGAGGATCAGCTCTTCGATAAAGCGAAGGAAATGGCCGATAAGATAGCGAAGAAAAGCCCAGGGGCGATGAAAGCAGCCATTGAGTTGTTAAGTTATACTAAAGATGATCGTTTCTATGAAGGTGTAATGAGAGAATCGGATCTTTTCGGTGAAATTTTTGTATCAGCTGATGCCAAAGAGGGTATTTCAGCTTTTGTTGAAAAGAGAGAACCGCACTTTAAAGGCTAGAATACATTCTTGTAATATAGTAAACTCTTATTGAGGGGCAGTCTTGAATGTTCAAGCTGCCCATTCAAAGGGGTTAAATTGTCAAAATCTTTTTAAGGGAAAGAATGTTTACATTATTAGGAGGGACTTACGCATGAACATCTATGTACTTTTGAAAAGAACGTTTGATACCGAGGAGAAAATTTCGATCCTAAACGGTCAAATTGCTGAAGATGGAGCTGAATTTATCATAAATCCTTACGATGAATATGCAGTGGAAGAAGCTATTCAAGTTCGCGATGCACATGGTGGAGAAGTGACGGTTGTGACAGTTGGCGGAGAAGAAAGTGAAAAGCAACTGAGAACAGCACTGGCAATGGGTGCAGATAAAGCAGTCCTGATCAACACAGAGGATGACCTTGATCATGGTGATCAATTCACTACAGCCAAAATCCTTGCCCACTATTTGAAAGAACAGGAAGTAGATTTAATCCTGGCAGGTAATGTCGCCATTGACGGTGGATCTGGACAAGTTGGACCACGTGTGGCAGAACAGCTTGATATCCCTTATGTAACTACGATTACGAAATTAGAAATTGATGGCGGAACGGTAACGGTCACACGTGACGTAGAAGGGGATTCAGAAGTAATTGAAACATCCCTGCCTTTACTGGTAACGGCACAGCAAGGATTGAACGAACCACGATATCCATCGCTTCCAGGAATCATGAAAGCGAAGAAAAAGCCACTAGATGAAGTAGAATTGGATGATATTGATTTAGATGAAGATGAAGTAGAAGCGAAGACAAAAACAATTGAAATCTACCTTCCACCGAAGAAGGAAGCAGGTAAAGTATTAGAAGGCGAATTGGATGCTCAAGTATCAGAGCTTGTTTCACTTCTTCGCAATGAAGCGAAAGTTATATAAGTCTGACTCATAGTAATAACTAACATTCAGGGGGTATTTAACATGGCGAGAAAAGTATTAGTACTTGGAGAAGTTCGGGACGGATCATTACGTAATGTTTCCTTTGAAGCGATTGCGGCAGGTAAAACAGTATCTGAAGGCGGAGAAGTAGTAGCCGTTTTAATCGGCAAAAGTGTAAGCGCTTTAGGTGAGGAAATGATTCAATATGGTGCGGACAAAGTAGTGGTTGTGGAAGATGATAAACTGGAGCAGTATACGTCAGATGGCTATTCACAAGCCGTTCTAGCAGTTATCGACCAAGAGAAGCCTGAAGGAATCATCTTCGGACATACTGCACTTGGAAAAGACTTGTCTCCTAAAGTGGCCAGTAAGCTAAGCACAGGATTGATTTCTGATGCAACCGATCTTGAAGAAGCTGGCGGGAACCTGGTATTTACAAGACCGATTTATTCCGGGAAAGCATTTGAAAAGAAAATTGTGACAGGCGGTGTGCTTTTTGCGACGATCCGTCCAAATAACATCGAGCCGTTAGCGAAAGATGAGTCACGTACAGGAGAAGTTTCTTCCCTTTCCGTTGATATTAAAGACTTACGCACAATCATTAAAGAAGTCGTACGTAAAGCAAGCGAAGGTGTGGACCTGTCTGAAGCGAAAGTCATCATCGCCGGCGGACGCGGAGTGAAAAGTGAAGATGGATTCAATCCTCTTAAAGAACTGGCGGATGTTCTTGGTGGAGCTGTTGGAGCATCACGTGGAGCATGTGATGCCGACTATTGTGACTATTCCCTGCAAATTGGTCAAACAGGTAAAGTCGTAACGCCTGACCTATATATTGCATGTGGTATATCTGGAGCTATCCAGCATTTAGCGGGTATGTCGAATTCTAAAGTCATCGTTGCGATCAATAAAGATCCTGAAGCGAACATCTTTAACGTAGCAGATTATGGAATCGTGGGTGACCTGTTCGAAGTGGTACCGATGCTGACTGAAGAGTTTAAAAAGCTTAAAGTATCTTCTTCTTGATTCAATTCACGTTTTGAAGTAGCGTCTATAGGGTATGAACATATTATGTAGTGAAAATAAGGATGCAGCCGGATGGCTGCTCCTTATTTTTCTTCCCTGTATATTCCGTTATCTGAAGGGAATATTACCTACGAGCAGATTAATAGCATCACAAAAAAAACGGTGATATACTAACGTTACATTCAAAGTTTTAGGAGGCGCATATAAATGGCAATTACACATGCTACTGATCAATCATTCTCTACTGAAACAAATTCCGGACTGGTATTAGCGGATTTCTGGGCACCTTGGTGTGGGCCTTGTAAAATGATCGCTCCAGTACTGGAAGAGTTAGATGGAGAAATGGGCGACAAAGTGAAAATCGTCAAAGTTGACGTTGATGAAAATCAGGAAACAGCAGGTAAATACGGGGTTATGAGTATCCCGACTTTAGTTGTCCTTAAAGATGGCGAAGTTGTAGACAAAGTAATCGGTTTCCAACCTAAGGAAGCACTTGCTGAACTATTAAACAAACACGTATAAGATAATCTTTGATACACCGGGCCTCGATTTGTGAGCCCCGGTGTTTTATTGTATTAAACTATCTATCAGACAGTTGGATCCTGAGCATGCAGCCCTGATACTTGTTGCCTTTGACCAAGCCGCCTCGTTTTAAGGGAATCAAAAAAATCAGATAAATGTTAAACCTTAAACCAACTTTAAATTGGAATCCATTCATTGAAAGCCTTACAATAGGCTAAGAAGGAATTCCAGACTGAGTTGGTTTTTATATGAAGAGAAACGAAAAAAAATAAAAAGTGACAAACAATAAAAATGAACTTCCTTTTACTTCACTCTATTCTCCGGGATACCAAAGTGAAAAAATATTCACAGGAACAACTCGATCCTGTTTATTCAACAAACACCGTCTATAACAGGGCAGATAAGAAGGGAGAGAGTCGATGAACCCTACCATTACGAATAAATTAGCTCTATTACCGGATCAACCCGGTTGTTATTTAATGAAAGACAGACAAGGTACGATTATTTATGTGGGGAAAGCGAAAGTATTGAAGAATCGTGTGCGCTCTTATTTCACCGGTTCTCATGATGCCAAGACTCAACGGCTGGTAGGTGAAATCGAGGACTTCGAATACATCATGACTTCATCTGATCTGGAAGCCCTGGTGCTTGAAATGAACCTGATCAAAAAATATGATCCTAAATACAATGTCATGTTAAAGGATGATAAAAGTTATCCGTTTATCAAGTTAACGAACGAGAGACACCCAAGACTTATTACGACCCGCAAAGTCCAAAGGGGGAAAGGGCGTTACTTTGGACCGTATCCCAACGCAGGAGCCGCTAATGAAACAAAAAAGCTTCTGGATCGGCTGTATCCGTTACGAAAATGCACGACCCTTCCTGATCGGGCATGTCTTTACTATCATATGGGTCAGTGTCTTGCTCCTTGTATCAAAGAAGTAAGTAAAGACACTTATAGAGAAATGACTGACGAAATTTCCAGGTTCCTGAATGGCGGATATAAAGATATCAAGAATCAATTAACGGTGAAAATGAATGAAGCAGCAGAGAATCTGGAATTTGAGAGAGCGAAGGAATTCCGCGATCAAATCCTTCACATTGAAGCGACAATGGAGAAGCAAAAGATGACCATGACCGATTTCACTGATCGGGATGTGTTCGGATATTCCGTTGATAAAGGCTGGATGTGTGTTCAGGTATTCTTTGTGCGTCAAGGTAAGCTCATTGAGCGGGATGTGTCACTCTTCCCACTCTATAATGAACCCGAGGACGAATTTCTGACTTTCTTAGGTCAGTTTTATTCGAAATCCAATCATTTTAAGCCAAAGGAACTTTTCTTGCCTGAGGAGATTGATGAAGAATTGGCGGCTAAGCTGATCGAGGTGAAAATCACCAAGCCTAAACGTGGAAAGAAGAAAGAGTTGGTCAAGCTTGCCGAAAAGAATGCGAAACAGGCACTTGAAGAAAAGTTCGCCTTGATTGAAAGAGATGAAGAACGGACGATCAAGGCGATCGAACGTCTCGGGGAGCATATGGGCATTTATACTCCTTTCCGGATCGAAGCATTTGATAACTCGAATATCCAGGGTTCGGACCCTGTGTCTGCGATGATTGTATTCCTCGACGGGAAACCTGCGAAGAAAGAGTATCGAAAGTATAAGATTAAAACCGTGAAGGGGCCTGATGATTATGAATCCATGCGGGAGGTCGTACGCAGACGGTACTCGAGAGTTTTAAAAGATGGTCTTCCTTTACCCGATCTCATTATCATCGATGGGGGAAAAGGGCAGATTGAAGCGGCGAGGGATGTCATTGAGAATGAATTGGGGTTGGATATCCCACTTGGCGGCCTTGCAAAAGATGATAAGCATCAGACATCGGAACTGCTGTATGGGAATCCATTGCAAATCGTTCCTCTTGAAAAGAGAAGCCAGGAATTCTACTTACTACAGAGGATCCAGGATGAAGTCCACCGATTTGCCATCACCTTCCACAGACAGCTCAGAGGAAAAAGCGCATTCCAGTCTACCCTCGACGACATTGACGGCATAGGACCGAAACGGAAGAAGCAGCTTCTCAAGCACTTTGGCTCCATGAAGAAGATGAAAGAAGCAACGGTGGAGGAATTTATTGAGATAGGGATTCCGGAAGCCGTGGCTAAGGAATTGGCTGAGAAGTTGAAGTAAGTAATAGTAAAACAAGTAAGAATGTGTTTTCTTTTGATTGGGCTTATATTTAAAAGAGTGTTGTTTTTATAATGGTTTTGTTTCGAAGTAACTGGTTGACTATGATAGTTGATTGGAGCGGAAAGCGAGCACCTGTAGCGGAAATCAACCACTACTCGCTCCTACTAACTATCAAAAAGGTTTACGACGTGAAACAAAAAATGAATTTTATTTTGAATTGTGCATTGAATCACAATTTTTTGTATGCTATAATTAACGAAAATTTATAACATTATCACTTTTTAAAGTGGTGATAGAGGTGCGAACTTCAAAAGTACAGGTAAAGAGGAGTATGAGCTCTGTTGAGATGCCTGGAAAGGGGAGAGTCGCCGAAGTGGTTTCGGTCTCATGCTGATTCCGCTGGTTCTACGTTTAAGAAATGTAGGATTGTCAAGATGATTCAATCTTGGAGAGCTATCTCACAATGCCCATGAACCTATTTAGTATGTTCTGCTGTATGTTCATAAAGCAATGAGATATTATTCTCATTGCTTTTTTTATTATCCAGCGCAGGTGATGAACCTGTTCCATGAACGTTTAGGATGATTGTGATTGTACTCTTCACCATCAAAGAATGAGTCTTAACCAAGCACTCGAGTGAGAAAGAGGGAGAAGCAGTGAGTATTATTGTTCAAAAATTCGGTGGGACTTCAGTAGGTTCTGTGGAAAGAATTCAAAATGTTGCGTCAAGAATCGCAGAAGAAAAAGAAAGAGGAAATGATGTTGTGGTCGTGGTATCTGCCATGGGGAAAACGACGGATACACTCGTTGGATTGGCAAGGGAAATTACATCGCAACCAAGTAAGAGAGAAATGGATATGCTTCTCTCTACAGGGGAGCAAGTCACCATTTCGCTCCTCACGATGGCCCTGATTCAATCCGGACATGATGCCATCTCATTCACAGGCTGGCAGGCCGGGATCGAGACGGAGTCCGTTCACAGTAATGCGAGGATCACCAATATCCATACTGAAAAGATGTTGAGTCACCTTCAATCGGGAAGAGTGGTGATCGTAGCGGGATTCCAAGGGATGACGGAATCTGGGGAAATTACAACTCTCGGTCGTGGCGGATCGGATACAACCGCCGTGGCGATCGCGGCTGCCCTGAAAGCAGAGCGCTGTGATATTTATACAGATGTAGACGGGGTATACACAACGGACCCGCGTTATATTAAAGGAGCAAGGAAATTACCGTCCATTTCATATGATGAAATGTTGGAACTCGCTAATTTAGGGGCTGGAGTCCTGCATCCACGGGCAGTGGAATTTGCCAAGAATTATCAAATTCCGTTAGAAGTCAGATCCAGTATTGAGAAAATTGAAGGAACGTATATTGAGGAGGAAGCAAGCATGGAACAAAACCTGATCGTGAGAGGCGTAGCATTTGAAGGTGAAATCACACGTGTAACTGTATTTGGACTAGGAAACGCATTAACGGGACTATCTTCAGTGTTTACCACCTTAGCCAAAAATCACTTGAATGTAGATATTATCATTCAAAGCCAAACCGATCAGAATACGACCAATTTATCATTCTCTATTAAAGAACAGGACCTGGTGGAAACCCTTGCTGTTCTGGAACGAAACAAAGAGCAATTAGGCTTTACCCATGTTGAGCATGAAAGTGAGCTTGCAAAAGTATCGATCGTTGGCTCCGGTATGATCTCAAATCCAGGTGTGGCAGCGGAAATGTTCGAAGTGTTAGCTCAAAACGACATTGTGGTGAAAATGGTCAGCACGTCTGAAATCAAAGTATCTGCTGTCGTAGACGAGGAAAATATGCAAAAAGCAGCAGGCGTCCTACATACTGCATTTAACCTGGATGCGGTGAAGATGGAAGAAATCACGTTATAATACTAAAGGAGCAAAAAGCGGAACAAGTGAAAAAGGGTTGCCTGTCATGGGCAACCCTTTATTAGAGTAGGAAAAGGATGTCGGTAAGGACTACTCTACTTTATCTTTCTCGTCCCATCTTACAATCACTTTCACTGAATGACTCCGTTTATGTAGTTCGTCGGCAGCCTCTGCCACACATTTCTTTTGTAACTGTACTTGTTCGGCTAGAAAGCCCGTTTCCAGTTTGAATGTTACATCCGACTTTAAGGCAAGGCGTCGTTCTAACACCGGTCCGCTTATTTCAAAGGTCATCTCATTCTTTTTTTGTTCCAGCAGTGTAAGAGTTCCCCAGCCGGCTTCAGCGAAAAACGATATCAGTTCCTCTGATGACTGAAGGGGGAATTTCCGAGAGAGCTGTTTTCCACCCCAGTATAATATATCGGGTGTATGCTTTCCTAAAATTTCTGGAATCAATATGTCACGTAACATTTCATATCCGAAGATTGGAACGGACGGTTGATGTACTTCTTCTTTTTTCTGTTCCAAGTAAATCCCCTCTTTCTATAAAACTATTATATACATGAAAAGTGGATTTATCATCCCATACCTTGAAAAATGACCTTGGGATATTTTGGTGATATAATTTTTATTTGATATTTATTTGAATTTTCGAACATTTAACGTGGCAATACCTCATCTTTTCTGTTATCAATAAATTGAAAATATTTTTGCGGTATTGTCGAAATTATGTATACGTTTTCTTGACGCTTCCACTCCTTGGGAGTAAAATGGACATGTCACATTATTGTTACAATATAAAATATGTATCGTCGTCTAATCATTCTTGAAAATTCATTAGAAAACGAATTCATATTTTATCATTAAGGGGGGTAAATCATGGCTGGAAATCGAGAATTTAATTATCGCAGGCTTCATTCATTGCTAGGTGTTATTCCAGTTGGATTATTTTTAACACAACATTTAGTCGTGAACCATTTTGCCACTGGCGGGGAAGAATCATTTAACCAGGCGGCACACTTCATGGAAAGTTTACCTTTCCGTTATATCCTTGAAATTTTTATCATCTTCCTTCCATTGTATTTCCATGCAATCTACGGAATTTACATTGCATTCACGTCTAAGAACAATGCAAGTAAGTTTGGTTATTTCCGTAACTGGATGTTTTTACTTCAACGTGTGTCTGGAGTAATCACATTTATTTTTGTTACTTGGCATGTATGGGAAACAAGGGTAGCAGCAGCATTTGGGGCTGAAGTGAACTTTCAAATGATGGAAAACATCTTATCTAATCCATTTATGCTAGGATTTTATGTGCTGGGTGTTCTTTCAACGATCTTCCACTTTGCGAATGGTTTATGGTCATTCTGCGTGAGCTGGGGAATTACAGTTTCACCTCGTTCTCAATTAATTGCTACATATGTTACGATCGGAATCTTTGTAGCGTTATCGGTTGTCGGTATGCGTGCAATTTTTGCCTTCGTATAAGAAGAAATAGATACGAGTCTAATAGATTAAATAAGTGCTCTCGAAGTATGGTAGGAAAAGGAGTGAGTCACGATGAGTAAAGGCAAAATCATCGTTGTCGGTGGCGGTTTAGCCGGCCTGATGGCCACAATTAAAGCAGCAGAAAAAGGAACGCAAGTAGATTTATTCTCACTGGTACCCGTTAAGCGTTCTCACTCTGTATGTGCACAAGGTGGTATTAACGGAGCCGTTAATACCAAGGGAGAAGGAGACTCTCCTTGGGAACATTTTGATGATACAGTGTATGGTGGGGATTTCTTAGCGAATCAACCGCCCGTTAAAGCAATGACTGAAGCGGCACCGGGAATTATTCATTTACTCGATCGTATGGGAGTAATGTTTAATCGTACACCGGAAGGATTACTGGATTTCCGTCGTTTCGGTGGAACGCAGCATCATAGAACAGCTTTCGCGGGTGCTACGACCGGGCAACAATTATTGTATGCCTTGGACGAGCAGGTTCGACGTCATGAAGTAGCCGGGCTGGTGAATAAGTTCGAAGGTTGGGAATTCCTTGGAGTCGTTGTGGATGACGAAGGAGTGGCAAGAGGAATCGTTGCTCAAAACCTGCAAACGATGGAAATTAAATCGTTTGCAGCTGATGCCGTGATCATGGCAACCGGTGGCCCTGGAATTATCTTCGGTAAATCCACGAACTCTGTCATTAATACAGGTTCAGCCGCATCGATCGTATATCAACAAGGTGCATATTATGCAAATGGTGAGTTCATTCAAATTCACCCGACAGCCATCCCTGGGGACGATAAGCTTCGCCTCATGAGTGAATCGGCCCGTGGTGAAGGGGGACGAGTCTGGACGTATAAAGACGGTAAGCCTTGGTACTTCCTTGAAGAGAAGTATCCTGCATATGGAAACCTTGTACCACGTGATATCGCAACACGTGAAATCTTTGATGTGTGCGTAAACCAAAAGCTTGGTATTAACGGTGAAAATATGGTCTACCTGGATCTTTCTCATAAAGATTCGAAAGAGCTTGATATTAAGCTTGGAGGAATCATCGAAATCTATGAGAAGTTCATGGGTGATGACCCACGTAAAGTACCAATGAAAATTTTCCCTGCGGTTCACTATTCAATGGGTGGACTATGGGTGGATTATGATCAAATGACCAATATCCCTGGTTTATTCGCTGCTGGTGAGTGTGATTATTCTCAGCACGGAGGTAACCGCTTAGGAGCGAACTCATTACTATCCGCTATATATGGTGGTATGGTTGCGGGTCCTAATGCTATTAAATATATTGCAGGACTTGAGAAAACTGTTGAATCCGTACCTTCTTCTTTATTTGACCGCTATGTAAAACAGGAAGAAGAAAAATGGAACAACATCATGTCCATGAATGGTACTGAGAATGCCTATGTCATTCATAAAGAACTTGGTGAGTGGATGACGGATAATGTGACTGTTGTTCGTCATAACGATAAGCTGAAACAGACAGATGAAAAGATCCAGGAATTAATGGAACGTTACCAAAACATCAATATCAATGACACGGCTAAATGGAGCAACCAGGGGGCAACATTCACACGTCAATTGTGGAACATGCTGCAGCTTGCCCGTGTTATTACAATCGGTGCTTTAAATCGTAACGAGAGCCGCGGAGCTCACTATAAACCTGACTTCCCTGAACGTAATGATGAAGAATTCCTGAAAACGACGATGGCTAAATACAATGCTGCAACGAATTCACCTGAATTCCATTACGAGGAAGTAGATACTTCACTGATTGCACCACGGAAGCGTGACTATTCTAAGAAAAAAGGGGGAAATAAATGATGAGTGAAAACAAAAGAGTCCGTTTTATCATTACTCGTCAAGATGGCCCGGAAACAGCCCCTTTCCAAGAAGAGTTCGAGCTTGATTACCGTCCCAATATGAACGTTATTTCTGCACTGATGGAAATCCGTCGTAATCCGGTCAATGCAAAAGGGGAACATACTACTCCGATTAACTGGGATATGAACTGTTTGGAAGAAGTATGTGGAGCTTGTTCAATGGTGATCAACGGGAAGCCAAGACAGTCTTGTACCGCTTTAGTTGATCAATTGGAACAACCGATCCGCTTGGAGCCTATGCGCACTTTCCCGGTTGTTCGTGACCTGCAGGTAGACCGCAGCCGCATGTTCGACAGCTTAAAGAAAGTAAAAGCATGGATTCCGATTGATGGAACATACGATCTTGGTCCCGGACCTCGTATGCCTGAGAAGAAACGTCAGTGGGCATATGAATTGTCGAAGTGTATGACATGTGGAGTTTGTTTGGAAGCATGTCCGAACGTAAACAGTAAATCGGACTTCATCGGTCCTGCTCCATTATCACAGGTCCGTTTGTTCAATGCCCATCCAACGGGTGCGATGAATCAGGATGAGCGTCTTGAGTCGATCATGGGTGACGGAGGCCTTGCAAACTGCGGGAACTCTCAGAACTGTGTTCAATCATGTCCAAAGGGGATTCCTCTAACGACTTCGATTGCAGCACTGAACAGAGAGACGACTTTCCAAATGTTTAAAAACTTCTTCGGAAGCGACCATATGGTTGATTAACAGTTAAACAAAAAGCACTTTCCTTTGGGGGAGTGCTTTTTTTTGCTTTTAAGGTTTCTTATTTTTCAGAAAAAGCTTATAATAATGAATGACCATTCATTTTCTTATTCTATATTCATTTCCCAAAAGGAGGAGCCAATTTGAAACATTTTACATACATTGAAGATATAGTAACATGGCAAAAAGAATTTTCGTTTTCAATCCATATAAAGGTTCGGTTTTCCGAGACTGATATGTTTGGACATATGAACAATACAATTCCATTCACTTATTTCGAAGAAGCTAGAATCGAATTTCTTAAACACAAAGGGTTTATGCAAGACTGGGTAAAACCTGAACACGATACGATTCCTGTCGTTGCGGATCTACAATGTGATTTTGTCAAACAAGTATTCTTCGACGAACAGCTCAAGGTGTGTGTAAAGGCGAATAGTGTGGGGAAATCTTCAGTGGATTTACACTATATGGGTCTGAATGAGAAAGAAGAGGTTTGCTTTACAGGTAGAGGAACCATGGTCCAAATATCAAAACAGACTGGAAAAGGTGTCCCTTGGACGGAAGAAATGAAGGCAAAGCTTGACTGCAAAATGGCGGTTTCTTAGCCCAGTGTAGTATGTGAAAAACCGTTGCCTATTTTTCATTTAACTTCCTCCTCTATGTCACTCTAAACCCTCCCTTCACATATGATATTCTGACGACCAACAATACCCATCCCCGCGGTTTAAAGCTGGCGAAGGCAAGGAGGGTTACCATAATTGAAGGACAATGATTTTACACACAAACCGTTGCTCACCAAAAGAGAAAAAGAAGTATTCGAACTGTTAGTTCAAGACAAAACAACTAAAGAAATTGCTAGTGATCTATTTATTAGCGAGAAAACAGTTCGAAATCATATTTCCAACGCCATGCAAAAGCTTGGAGTGAAGGGGCGATCTCAAGCTGTTGTAGAGCTTCTTCGCATGGGGGAACTCAAGCTTTAAATGTAAGGGACTGATTCTAATGGCAAACAATTAACGGGTCTTCCGCGGATGCCTATTAATGTTTGAATGAGAGTCAGTCTCTTTTAGTTCTGTCCCATTTGCGAACTTGTCTTGAATTTTTACCCGAAAAAGGCGAAAATGCTAATAGGGGAAGTCTAGGCTGAAAGAAAGGCCGCTTTTGTCCCATAATATAATAGAAGCTAAAGCAGGAAGGTCTTATGTGATCGATTCCCGTTTTCAATAAGGAGTACATGTCCAGTTTCTGATTTTAAAAGGAGAGTAATCATGACGAATTCTAAAGAAATCATTGGAGAACTACAAGTTGTTGCAGATATAGAAAAAGACCTGCGCTACATATCATCGATCATTAAACAAAAAGGAAGGGAAATATTAAGTCAGTACACCATCACTCCGCCGCAGTTCATCGCGTTGCAGTGGTTATTTGAGTATGGTGACATGACCATTGGTGATCTTTCAAATAAAATGTACCTTGCCTGCAGTACCACAACCGATCTCGTTGATAGAATGGAGAAAAATCAGTTGGTGGAACGTGTGAAGGATGAAAATGATCGCAGGGTCGTCCGGATTCATATGCTAAAAGAGGGCGAAAGGATTATTGAAGAAGTCATCAATAAAAGGCAAAATTATTTACAGAGTGTCCTGACGGATTTCTCCGAACAAGAAGTGTTACTATTAAAAGATAATTTAGCAAAGCTTCATCAAGAAATGAAACCAGAATGAGGGAATAACGTGATTCAACCAATTGGCATCATTGATTCTGGGGTTGGGGGGCTTACCGTTGCCAGAGAAGTGATGCGTCAGTTACCGAAAGAGACCATATACTATCTTGGTGACACAGCCCGTTGTCCCTACGGACCCAGAACAGCTCAAGAAGTGAAAACATTCACATGGGAAATGACCCATTATCTAATGCAATATGATATGAAAATGCTGATCATCGCATGTAATACCGCCACTGCGGTTGTGCTGGATGAAATTCAGACCCATTTGGACATCCCGGTTATAGGCGTCATTCACCCTGGGGCCAGGGCGGCAATCAAGCATACTCATAATAAGAGAATCGGTGTCCTTGGAACAGTGGGGACGATTAATAGCGGTGCCTATGTAGAAGCGCTCCACTCCCTGCATGGCAGCTTGGATGTTACGTCACTGGCCTGTCCCAAATTTGTCCCTTTAGTAGAGAGTGGAGAATACAATAGCTCCATGGCGGACGAAATCGTAGAAGAGACTCTCCGCCCTATTAAAGATACGGATATTGATACGTTGATTCTGGGGTGCACCCACTACCCTCTATTACAGCCTAAGATCAAAGCCTACATGGGTCAGGGGATCAGTGTGATAAGCTCTGGAGATGAAACGGCACGGGAAGTAAGTACGATTCTTGATTATTACAATCTCCTATACAGGGGAGTACAAAAGCCTGAACACCGCTTTTTCAACACAGGGTCATCGGCCATCTTTTCACGCATTGCCTCGGATTGGCTGACAGTTGGAGAAGTGAAAGCAGAAACCATTCGATTACAGGATTAGTATCTTGTGATCGGATGGTTCTTTTATTTTTTATGGGCAATCGGGGTATGAATGGGCTGAAAGTTGGTGAAATCCGCTATGGTGGAGGGATTTAACTGCTTCGGGGGAATGAAGCGAGTGCGGTGGCAGGGGTATCGACCGTCATTTCAATATATCAACCGTTTTTCCAACATATCAACCTTATTTTCAGTATATCGACCGTTCCACAAAATTAGACACACCGCCGTTTAAGTTCAGGACCAAGGCACCTCCGCATTAGGTTGTACTATTTTTATTAAAGTTTCGGTCTATTTTATAGAGCGGGCTCGTATATATGTTAGTACAAACTGTCTTTTAGGAGGTTTCCCAATGGCAAAAAAAGCAAAGGTGTCAATTGCTGTAACGGTTTTAGCTTCTTCTGTATATCTTTCAGGTTGTGGATTACTTAGTTTCGGTGATGATAAAGAGAAAATCGATCCTCCTCAAGACCTATCCTACTTAAAAGAAGGGGAGAAAGTGGATACGGCTAAAGGAGAAGACGCAGAAAAAGAGGTGAGCAAGGAAGAAGCGAAAGCAGAAACGGTCATGACAGAGCTTTATTTGATCGATAAAAATGGATATGTTGTCTCACAATCACTGCCGCTCCCAGGTGAAGATAGTGTGGCTAAACAAGCTCTTGAGTATCTGGTCGTAAATGGCCCGGTTCAAAATGTGCTGCCGAATGGTTTTAGAGCTGTTCTTCCGGCAGATACGCAAGTGACAGTCGATATTAAAGACGGAACGGCCATTGCCGATTTCTCTCCGGAATTCAATAACTACCAGCCGGAAGATGAGCAGAAAATTCTTCAATCCGTCACGTGGACGCTTACTCAATTTGAATCTGTTGAAAAAGTAGAGCTTAGAGTGAACGGATATCCACTGACTGAAATGCCTGTTAACGGAACGCCGATTGATGAAAAAGGATTGACGAGAAAAGTCGGTATTAACGTGGATACTTCAGGTGTAGTGGATCCTACCAGTACAAAACCGTTAACGGTGTATTATGTGTCACAAACCGATGATAAATCGTATTACGTACCTGTTACCAAGCGCGTGAGCTCAAATTCAGTGGATGAAGTAACGGCAGTTGTGAATGAATTGATTGACGGTCCGGGGTATTCCTCTTCGCTTGCAAGTGATTTTACAGGTGCGAAACTATTAGACGAACCGAAACTTGAGGATGGGACCGTTACATTGAATTTTAACGAAGCAGTTTATGGAAGCCTTGAAGAAAAAATGGTTTCGGAACATATGTTGAATTCTCTCGTTCTCTCTTTAACGGAGCAAAAAGGAATTAAAGGAGTCTCTGTTTTAGTGAATGGTGAAGCAACGGTAGTGTCTAAAGACGGCGAAACCATCACAGAACCAGTGACAAGACCAGAAAATGTGAATGCAATTAGTTTTTAAATAACAATTTTTTGATATACTATTATAGAAGCATCCGAAAAGAGGTTGGCATAATGCCGCCTCTTCTATTTTTGATTAGACCGTTTTTACATAACGTAAGAAAATACAGGAGGTAATGATATGAGAACAGATGGTAGAGAAAAGAATCAATTGCGGAATATTGAGATCGAGACAGATTATGTGAAACATCCGGAAGGTTCCGTCCTTATAACGGTTGGAGAAACGAAGGTCATTTGTAATGCCAGCATCGAAGAACGAGTGCCTCCTTTTATGAGAAACAGTGGAAAAGGGTGGATCACGGCTGAATATTCCATGTTGCCAAGAGCAACGGAAACGAGAAACATTCGTGAATCTTCTAAAGGGAAGGTTTCAGGAAGAACAATGGAAATTCAACGTCTTATTGGAAGGGCGTTAAGGTCTGTAGTCGATTTAGATGCTTTAGGAGAACGTACAATCTGGATTGATTGTGATGTCATTCAAGCAGACGGCGGGACGAGAACGGCTTCGATCACGGGAGCTTTCGTTGCTACGGCAATCGCAGTGGCTAAGCTTCAAGACAGCAAAAAAATCTCATCTTTTCCACTGAAAAGTTTCTTGGCAGCCACAAGTGTGGGTATTGTTGAAGAGCACGGGGCGGTTCTAGATTTGAATTATATTGAAGACAGCAGCGCATTAGTGGATATGAACATCATCATGACGGGTGAAGGCGAATTTGTAGAGCTGCAGGGAACAGGGGAAGAAGCAACCTTTACGATGGATCAATTGCATCAACTGTTAAAACTCGGACAAGAAGGAATCCACGAGCTATTCCAAATTCAGCAGCAATCATTAGGTGAAATAGTAAAGAGATTTCAATAAAGGGATGAGATTGTAGATGACAAAACGAGTGATCATAGCCACTAAAAACAGGGGAAAAGCAAAAGAATTTCAACATATGTTTGTTCCATACGGATATGAGGTACAAACATTACTAGACCTTCCTCATATTGAGGATGTTGAAGAAACCGGTGAAACGTTTGAGGAAAATGCCATTCTGAAAGCTGAAACGGTTGCGGAAATATTAGGTGAACTGGTGATCGCAGATGATTCCGGTTTGGCCATCGATGCCTTGGAAGGCCGTCCGGGAGTGTATTCTGCACGCTATGCCGGTGAAGAAAAGAGTGATGAGGCGAACATGGAGAAGGTATTAGGAGAGCTGGAATCTGTTGGAGAATCCGACCGCACCGCACGTTTTCACTGTGTTTTAGCGATTGCCGGACCAAATAGGGAAACCAGAACCGTTACAGGAACATGCGAAGGCACGATTTTACAAGAAAAGAGAGGAACGAATGGGTTTGGGTACGATCCGATTTTCTACGTTCCTGCTCTTGGAAAATCCATGGCTGAACTAACTCAAGAAGAGAAGAGTCAAATCAGCCATCGTGGAAACGCATTAAAAAAACTTAAGAACATAATCTCAGACTTTATTTAAAGGGTGAGCGGAATGAAACTATTGGTTGTAAGTGATAGTCACGGTTCAAGAGAAGAGCTATTGGAGCTATCGGAGAAATATCATTCTACCGTAGATGCCATGGTACACTGCGGAGATTCTGAATTAAGTGCAGATGATCCCGCATTATCCCCCTACCTTGTAGTGAGGGGGAACTGTGATATGGATGCCAGGCTACCCGACGACCTTATTGAAAAGGTAGAGGGCAGTTCAATCATGGTGACACACGGTCATGTGTATGGAATTAAAATGTCACTGATGAAGCTGCGTTATAGAGCAGAAGAAGTGGGAGCGCAATTTGTTTTCTTTGGCCATTCACACACACTCGGTGCAGAATTGAATAGTGGCACTTTGTTCTTGAATCCGGGAAGCATTCTTTTGCCAAGAGGCAGGAGAGAACGCACCTACGCATTGGTAGAAGCAAACGATCAGGAAATAAAGGTAACATTCTTAACGAATGATCATGTAGTTCTGGACGATTTGACTCAATCCTTTCAATTGTAAAATCATTGTGGGAACCTGCCACGGCGGGTTCTCTTCCAATAGTTCAGTTAGAAAAAACGGTTCCGGAAAAATAAATAAAACTTTTTTTGAAAATCTGTTGACTTATTGATGCTATGTGAATATAATAAATATTGTCCTTGAAAAACAAATCACGTCCCAGTAGCTCAGCAGGATAGAGCAACGGCCTTCTAAGCCGTCGGTCGGGAGTTCGAATCTCTCCTGGGACGCCATAAATCCTACATACACAAAGCTTACCTGAAAAGGGTAGGCTTTTTTTGTTATCCAAAAGATATCGTGCTAAACTAAAGGCAACTATAAATTATAGGCAGGTACGTTTTATGACTAATGGAAACCATGAAGGAAAAGGAAAAATCGTCCAATTTCCAGGATTGAAGGATCGGCTGCTGGAAAAGGGTGTGCAGGCACTTGAGAAAGGAGAGGTTCATGAATCCTCTCAGTTGCTCACGCAAGCCTATGAATTAGAGCCTGATAATCCTGATATTAATACTGCACTCGTGCTTTCTCTTTATGAAAGCAAGCAGTACGACAAAGCCAGATACATATGTAAGGAGATGCTCCTTGAAGGGATCGGGGACTATTTCGAAGTCGTAGATATGTATTTGATGATTCTCATCCAGCTTCATCAGCACAGGGAAGTGGTCGACACGATCAATGCACTGTTTGATGAAAAAGAAGTGCCCTTTGAAAAGGAAGAACATTTCAGGAAACTACTCCAATTCAGTGAAAAAGTAGTGAACGGAAAAGCGCAAATTCCTGAAGAAGCATCAGAAGAGGATCAATCGTCTATCTTATCCGGGAAGAGCCTGGAGGAACAGACATTGATCGTGGCACAACTGGTTCATCGGAACATTCAACCGTTCATTGGGGAGTTGTTATCAGTTTTAAAGGAACCAGCCGCCCACCCATTTCTTCAAACGATGATCTTAAATGTTTTAAGGGAGCATGGAATGGATAAAGAAGTAGATGTAGCGAAGTTTGGGGTGAAGGAGCAGGTGTCTCCGTCCGCATTGGAAGATGTGTTCGAGTCTGATTTCTTTAGGTTGGTCACAGACGCTTTGGACGATCTGCTGGCACAAACGAATCCTACCCTATTTCAGCACGCTCAAGAATTACTGAAAAGGCATACCTTTCTTCTCTATCCTTTTACAATTGAGGAGGAACCGAAAGCAATCGCTTCGGTGTATGCATACTACACGGCAGGGATGTTTGCCGATGCCATCCTTGAAGAAGAGTTAAAAGACCAGGTTGAAAACACACAGTCTCAGTGGATTCTAACAAGACTTAAGGAACTAGAGGAAATTTCCTCTCCTAATATTTAAATGCTCTCTGTTGAAAGACAGTGGCTGTATGTTATAATGTAATGGTTGTAATGTAAAAGTTTTTCATATATTTACGATGATAGTGCTAGATTCATACGGGACTATCTACTACTATGCGTAAAAATACAAGATCAATTATAGATTGTTGGAGGGAACAGTATGTCTGCAAAATGGGAAAAGCAAGAAGGAAACCAAGGAGTACTTACAATTGAAGTTGAAGCTGCAAAAGTAAACGAAGGTTTGGACGCAGCATTCAAAAAAGTTGTAAAACAAGTTAACGTACCAGGATTCCGTAAAGGGAAAATGCCTCGCGGAATGTTCGAAAAACGTTTTGGTGTTGAATCACTTTACCAAGATGCTTTAGATTTCATCTTACCTGAAGCGTATGCGAAAGCAATCGAAGAAACTGGAATCGATCCAATCGACCGTCCGGAAATCGATGTTGAGCAAATGGAAAAAGGCAAAGAGCTTATCTTCACTGCTAAAGTACAAGTGAAACCAGAAGTGAAGCTTGGAGAATACAAAGGTCTTGAAGTAGAAAAAATGGAAACAGAAGTAACAGCTGAAGATGTAGAAGCTGAACTTACTTCACTTCAAGAAAAACAAGCTGAGCTAGCTGTAAAAGAAGAAGGCAAAGCTGAAGAAGGCGACACTGTAACAATGGATTTCGAAGGATTCGTTGACGGAGAAGCATTCGAAGGCGGCCAAGCTGAGAACTATTCTCTTGAATTAGGTTCAGGTCAATTCATCCCAGGTTTCGAAGAGCAATTAATCGGGGTTGCATCTGGAGAAGAGAAAGAAGTAGAAGTTAACTTCCCTGAAGAATACCATGCAGCTGAACTTGCCGGTAAGCCTGCTACATTCAAAGTGAAAGTCCACGAAATCAAAGCGAAAGAACTTCCGGCATTAGATGACGAGTTCGCTAAAGATGCTGACGAAGAAGTTGAAACACTTGCTGAACTTAAAGAAAAAATCGAAAAACGTCTTCAAGAGTCTAAAAAGAACGAAGCTGAAACAGCCGTTCGTGAAACTCTTGTAAATAAAGCTTCTGACAACGCTGAAGTTGAAATTCCAGAAGTAATGGTAAAGGCTGAAGTAGACCGCATGATGCAGGAGTTCGAACAACGCCTACAAATGCAAGGTATGAACCTTGACCTTTACTTCCAATTCTCTGGTCAATCAGAAGAAGATCTTCGCGGTCAAATGACAGAAGATGCTGGTAAACGCGTTCGCACAAACCTAACACTTGAAGCAATCGCTGCAGCTGAAAACCTTGAAGTAACTGACGAAGAAGCAGAAGAAGAAGTTAACAAAATGGCTGAACAATACAACATGTCTGCTGACAACATCAAACAAGCTCTAGGCGGCCTTGACACACTTAAAGCTGACCTTAAAGTGCGTAAAGCAGTAGAATTCCTTGTTGAAAACAGCAAAACTGTAGCATAATAAAAATAGCAAACAAGGCGCGATTTCTTCGTGCCTTGTTTTGTACAATGAACGGTCATATTACACCGTATTTTGGCTCATTCGTGTGAAACGAACGTTTCACACGCTTTTCAGCAGAGCTGAAAAGTTGCCACAGAAACAAAAAACGAAGGAGCAAACGAGTTTGCTCCAGGCGTTTTTTGTTTCTGTGGCAAAATGAGCCAAAATACTATACTCTATCTAATAAGAAACTTTATCCATCAAACAAGAATAAGAACCACTATTTTTGGAAAAAGCTTATTTAACGGGGTTGCATTATTTTTCACCAGGAACATACATAATTAGATTTCTTACATTACCTGACTTCAATTGGACAAGATACTAACTAGCAATGTAAAATATTTGCTAAAATGCGTGTTACATAATAAGATGATTCTTAAGAATCGTATCAATTTCTTTACGAACATATAATATGATAAAATGCAGTACATAACTTTAGGTAATGGGATGTAAGAAATCGTTCGTTTATTGAAAATAGCACGATTTTATGAAGTTTTAACTAAGGGGTGAAAATCATTGTTTAAATTTAATGATGAAAAAGGACAACTGAAATGTTCTTTTTGCGGAAAAACACAAGACCAAGTTCGTAAACTAGTCGCTGGACCAGGTGTGTATATCTGTGATGAATGTATCGAACTTTGCACGGAAATCGTAGAAGAAGAGCTTGGGACGGAAGAAGAAGTAGAATTTAAAGACGTCCCGAAACCTCGTGAAATCCGGGAAATCCTGGACGAATACGTAATTGGTCAGGACCAGGCAAAGAAATCTCTCGCTGTAGCCGTATACAACCACTACAAGCGTATCAACTCAAGCAGTAAAGTCGATGACGTTGAATTGTCCAAGAGTAATATTGCGATGATCGGACCGACAGGTAGCGGTAAAACCTTACTGGCTCAAACACTTGCCCGTATTCTTAACGTTCCTTTCGCCATTGCTGACGCCACTTCACTGACTGAAGCTGGTTACGTAGGGGAAGACGTAGAGAATATTCTATTGAAATTAATTCAGGCAGCTGATTACGATGTAGAAAAAGCTGAAAAAGGAATCATCTACATCGATGAAATCGATAAAGTAGCACGTAAATCTGAAAATCCATCAATCACTAGAGACGTTTCAGGTGAAGGTGTTCAGCAGGCACTTCTGAAAATTCTTGAAGGTACGGTAGCAAGCGTTCCTCCACAAGGTGGTCGTAAGCACCCTCATCAGGAATTCATCCAAATCGATACGTCCAATGTACTATTCATTTGTGGTGGAGCATTTGATGGAATCGAACAAATCATTAAACGCCGTTTGGGACAAAAGGTGATTGGCTTCGGTTCTGATCCAAAAAACGCTGAAGTAAAAGAAGACAAATCCCTTCTTTCTAAAGTTGTTCCTGAAGATTTATTGAAGTTTGGATTAATTCCAGAATTCATCGGTCGTTTACCTGTGATTTCAAGCCTTGAGCCTCTAGATGAAGAAGCGCTTGTTGAAATCCTGACAAAACCAAAAAATGCGTTAGTAAAACAATATCAAAAAATGCTTGAATTAGATGATGTAGAGCTTGAGTTCACTGAAGATGCTCTGCTTGAAATCTCTAAAAAAGCAATCGAACGTAAAACGGGTGCCCGCGGACTACGTTCAATCATCGAAACCATGATGCTGGATGTAATGTTCGATCTTCCTTCCCGTGATGATATTAAAAAATGTATCATTACGAAAGAAACGATCCTTGAAGATGCGGCTCCACATCTAATGCTCGAAGATGGAACCATGATCGACCCGAACGAAGAAAAAACATCAGCTTAACAACTTAAAGTAAAGCCAAGAATGATTATTCATTCTTGGCTTTTTTAATTCGTGAACAGCTGTACAGGAGACCCTCTGTCCTTGCATTGAAATTTAATATAGAAGCAGGAGAGCTATCATAATGAGGTTGTTTGCTGCTCCTTTGTAGATGGTATTGGAATAACCCCTCAACCTATCTACAAAAAAGAGTTTCTTTGTTTATCTCTGTCATTAGGCAGTTGGAATAGAAGCACAGAGTGGATTGTAGCGGAAGGCACTTGACTCCTGCGGGAAATAGAGGAAAGGTCGAGACCCCACAGGGCAAAGCCCGAGGAGGCTCGACTTCCTCCCCAGGGAATCTTGTGACTGGAGCGGAAAGGAACGGACTCTATTTTCACACTTACTTGTTTAAAAGAAGAATTTATTTTTTCGGAATGGTGGAGCAAGCAGGTAAGGCTCACCGCCAGTCCTGAAGAAAGCGAGCACCCGGAGTGGAAATCAACCATTTCATGCTTAGTAGCAGTTAGGAATAGCCCCATGTTTCTTTATTTTACTCATTTTAGAACCAGAATTTTTTTGTTTATTCCCACAGGGTCAAGGAGATACTAACCGATAACAACTTGTATCTACTTGGAGGGAGACGAATGAGCTTTACTAGCATCGCTTTGTTTATCCAATTATTCTTCGGAATCATCATTGGATTGTATTTCTGGAACCTATTGAAAAATCAGCGAACGCAAAAAGTTTCCATTGATCGTGAGTCAAAAAAAGAAATGGAAGAGTTACGTAAAATGAGATCCATTTCATTAACTGAACCTCTTGCAGAGAAAGTAAGACCATCAAGCTTTGAAGATATTGTCGGCCAGGAAGATGGAATTAAAGCCTTGAAAGCAGCCTTATGCAGTCCGAACCCTCAGCATGTGATCATCTATGGTCCGCCTGGAGTCGGGAAAACCGCAGCTGCCCGGCTGGTCCTGGAAGAAGCCAAGAAGAATATGAAATCGCCTTTTAAACCTGCCGCCGTTTTTGTTGAACTGGATGCCACAACCGCACGTTTCGATGAACGGGGAATTGCGGATCCATTGATTGGGTCTGTCCATGACCCCATCTATCAAGGAGCGGGAGCCATGGGACAAGCAGGGATTCCCCAGCCGAAGCAAGGGGCTGTAACGAATGCCCATGGAGGAGTATTGTTCATTGATGAAATAGGAGAATTGCATCCTATCCAAATGAATAAATTATTAAAAGTACTTGAAGATCGCAGAGTGTTTCTTGAAAGTGCCTACTATAATGAAGAAAATCATCAAATCCCTACCCACATACATGATATTTTCAAAAATGGCCTTCCGGCAGATTTTCGTTTAATCGGTGCGACCACCCGTACCCCAAGTGAAATTCCGCCTGCCATTCGCTCAAGATGTATGGAAGTTTTCTTTAGAGAGCTTGAGCATGATGAAGTGAAAAAAGTAGCTGCCAGAGCCGTTGAAAAAGTAGAGATGATGATTAGTGACAAGGGCCTTGAAACGCTTGCCTCCTATGCCCGTAATGGACGTGAAGCGGTTAATATGGTTCAGATTGCGGCTGGAGTGGCCATTACCGAAAACAGAAAAGAAATCTTTGATCATGAACTCGAGTGGATCATCCAATCCAGTCAGCTTTCTCCCCGCTATCAGAAAAAAATCAATGAACAAGCAACGATCGGTCTAGTAAATGGGTTAGCCGTAACAGGCCCTAATACGGGTTCATTACTCGAGATTGAAGTAACGGTTATCCCTGCAACGGATAAAGGACTGATCAATGTGACGGGAATTGTGGAAGAAGAAAGCATTGGGGATCGTAGTAAATCAGTCCGAAGAAAAAGCATGGCGAAAGGCTCCATCGAAAATGTGATTACCGTGCTCCGTTCCATGGGAGTACCTGCTGATCAATATGATATTCATGTGAACTTTCCTGGTGGAGTCCCTGTAGACGGACCTTCTGCCGGAATCGCCATGGCACTTGGCATCTACTCTGCCATTTACCGTATACCAGTGAAACATACCATTGCTGTTACCGGTGAGATCAGTATCCACGGTCTCGTGAAACCAGTCGGGGGCGTGACCGCGAAAGTGAAGGGTGCAAAATTGGCAGGTGCAACCATAGCGATCATCCCTTATGATAACCAGCAAGCCATGTTAAGTGAAATTGAGGGGATTGAAGTGATCCCGGTGAAACAGCTTAAAGAAGTATTGGATCTTGCTCTTATGAAGGAAGCACCACAGCAAACTGATCTTATAACAGAACAAAATAAGAAAAGTGTATAGACTGTTGACCGATTCGGGTCTATCCGAATCGGTTTGTTTTTGAATGGAAGAGAAACTGGAATAAGCGATAAACGGTGTGAATAAAGTTGTAAATACCTATTTAATAGACACTACCTAGTAAATAAGTTAGAATTGTACAAAGACTTAGAGCAAAATTCGGAGGTGTTATATGTGGCAAATCAAAATAATTTAACGGTTCCCCTCCTTCCATTAAGAGGCTTACTTGTGTATCCAACAATGGTCTTGCATTTAGATGTTGGACGTGAGCGCTCCGTACAAGCTTTAGAAAAAGCAATGATGGATGATCATTTAATTTTCTTAACCACTCAAAGAGATATGAATATAGATGAGCCAACACAAGAAGATTTTTACGAAATGGGAACTCTTACAAAGGTAAAGCAGATGCTTAAATTACCGAATGGAACAATCAGAGTTCTGGTTGAAGGTTTAAACAGGGCGTCTATTGAAACATTTACTGATCAAAAAGACTTTTATGAAGTGGAAATTAAGGAATTCAAAGATTCCGATGTGAAAGAATCAGAAACAGACGCTTTAATGAGGACGTTATTGAATTATTTCGAACAATACATAAAGCTATCAAAAAAAGTTTCAGCCGAAACGTACTCCACTGTGTCAGATATTGAAGAGCCGGGAAGACTTGCGGATATCGTTGCCTCCCATCTTCCTTTGAAGATGAAAGAAAAGCAAAACGTTCTTGAAACACTGGATATCAAGAAAAGGCTTCAAATGGTGATCGAGACCATTAACAATGAAAAAGAAGTGCTTAGCCTTGAGAAGAAAATCGGGCAGCGTGTGAAGCGTTCCATGGAAAGAACCCAAAAAGAATACTACTTACGGGAACAAATGAAAGCCATTCAAAAAGAATTAGGCGACAAAGAAGGAAAAACCGGTGAAATTGAAGATTTGACATCAAAGATTGAACAAGCGGATATGCCTGAGGATGTTGAAAGAACCGTATTGAAAGAGTTGGCCCGCTACGAGAAAGTGCCATCAAGCTCGGCTGAAAGCTCTGTCATTCGTAATTATATCGAATGGCTTGTATCGCTTCCTTGGTCGACTGAAACTGAAGATCAATTGGATATCAAGCGTTCTGAACAGATCTTAAACCGCGATCATTACGGGCTTGAAAAGGTAAAAGAGAGGGTGCTTGAATACCTGGCCGTTCAACAGTTAACGCAATCTCTAAAAGGGCCTATCCTATGTCTTGCCGGACCTCCGGGTGTCGGGAAAACGAGCTTAGCCCGCTCGGTGGCTGAATCACTGGGTCGAAACTTTGTCAGGATTTCCCTTGGAGGCGTCAGGGATGAGTCGGAGATCAGAGGTCACAGGCGTACGTATGTGGGTGCGATGCCAGGGAGAATCATTAGGGGCATGAAAAAAGCAGGTACCATCAACCCTGTCTTCCTTCTTGATGAAATTGACAAAATGTCAAGTGACTTCAGAGGTGATCCTTCGTCAGCGATGCTTGAAGTACTTGATCCAGAACAGAATTCGAACTTCAGTGATCACTATATTGAAGAAACGTATGATTTATCCAAGGTCATGTTCATCGCAACAGCGAATGATTTATCGACCATTCCAGGTCCACTCAGAGACAGGATGGAGATCATCACGATTGCAGGTTATACGGAGCTTGAAAAATTAAATATAGCGAAGCATCATTTATTAGATAAGCAGATCAAAGATCATGGCTTAAATAAATCGAAGCTTCAAGTCAGGGATGAAGCGATTGTCGATATTGTTCGCTATTACACAAGAGAAGCAGGCGTGAGAAGTTTAGAACGCCACCTTGCAGCCCTTTGTAGAAAAACGGCGAAGATCATTGTCTCCGGTGAGAAGAAGCGAGTCGTGATTACGTCCAGTAATATTGAAGAGTTCCTGGGGAAGAAAAAGTTCCGTTATGGTCAAGCGGAAATAGAAAACCAAATCGGGGTTTCAACAGGTCTTGCTTACACGACCGTTGGCGGAGATACTTTGCAGATCGAGGTATCCTTAGCCCCTGGTAAAGGGAAGCTTGTGCTGACAGGTAAATTGGGAGATGTCATGAAGGAATCCGCTCAGACGGCATTTAGTTATGTTCGTTCGAAAGCGAAAGACCTTGGGATCGACGAGTCATTCCACGAGAAACATGATATTCACATCCACGTTCCTGAAGGAGCAGTCCCAAAAGACGGTCCTTCAGCAGGGATTACAATAACAACGGCACTGGTATCAGCACTGACAGGTAAATACGTCAATCGTGAAGTAGGAATGACAGGTGAAATGACTCTGAGAGGAAGAGTACTTCCAATCGGAGGAGTAAAAGAAAAAACATTAAGCGCTCATCGTGCTGGCATTAAAACGATTATCCTTCCCAAAGATAATGAAAAGGATATTGACGATATTCCTGAAAGTGTAAGGGAAGAATTAACGTTTATCCTTGTATCCCATATCGATGAAGTCTTAGAGAAAGCATTAGTAGGTGAAAAGAAGTGAAAGTAAATCAAGTTGAGCTAGTCATCAGTGCAGTCAGGCCCGAACAATATCCTGGGGATATTCTTCCTGAGTTTGCATTAGCGGGACGCTCGAACGTAGGGAAATCCTCATTCATCAATAAAATGATCGGTCGTAAGAGCATGGCAAGGATTTCATCCAAGCCGGGTAAAACCCAGACGCTGAACTTCTATAAAATAGAAGAAACCCTCTATTATGTGGACGTGCCTGGATATGGTTTTGCCAAAGTATCCAAAACAGAACGGGAAGCATGGGGGAAGATGATTGAAGCATACATCACTTCCCGTGAGCAGCTGAGGGCGGTTGTCCTCATCGTGGACCTGCGCCATGCGCCAACCAATGATGATGTGATGATGTACGATTTCCTCAAGCATCATGAGCTTCCATGCATCGTCATCGCCACGAAAGCCGACAAGATCCCAAAAGGCAAATGGCAGAAACACTTAAAAGTAACAAGAGAAACGCTAAATATGGACAAAGAAGACGATCTCATCATGTTCTCTTCCGAAACAGGCCTTGGAAAAGACAAAGCCTGGGACGCCATCAAGTCGTATTATAAATAAGTCTTAAAAAGAACCGGTTTCCACATATATGGAGATTGGTTCTTTTTTTATGACCAAATAGTGACAGCACCACTATAGCTTAAAAGTAGTATAAAAGAGGGTCTACAGAAGTCCGTATAAGGTTTTTTGACCTATAACACCAAAGCATATGAAAGGAAATAAAAGGATAGAGACGCATATGTACCTGTAAATGAGCTGAATCCGTTTCATCCACTAAAATGGAAAATTATAAGCTGTGGAAGCTATATTTGAATTTTGAGAATTTTCTCTTTTGTTGATAAAATTATGAAAGATTAAAAATATTACAAGCTACATAAGGGGGACTCTAGCCAGTGAAGAATTGGAAAAGCCTAGTCTTGTTAGTCATTTCTGTGCTTCTTCTATCAGCCTGTGGCGACAAAGCCACAACGGAAAATGGTGCGAAGTTAGTAGAGGAAGGCAAATTCATTTATGCAGCTTCAGGTGAATTCAAGCCATTCAGTGTAACAAATAATGATGGAACCATGTCAGGTTTCGATATTGAAGTGGCAGAAGCCGTTGCGAAAGAAATGGGTCTTGAACCTGAACAGAAGAAATTTAAGTTTGCAGGAATTGTAGAAGGAGTGAAATCGGGTCGTTTTGATGCAGCGGTTGCCAGCCATACGATCACGGATGAGCGCTTGAAGGAAGTAGACTTCTCAACTCCTTATTATTATTCCGGCCCGCAGATTTTCGTTCGTCCGGACAGTTCTGTAGAAACGCTGGATGACCTGGAAGGAATGGAGATTGCCGTTTCAAAGGGATCTACTTATGCAGAGACTGCCCAGGGAGTAACGGATAATATTCAACAATATGATAGTGACGTAGTCGCATTAGAAGCATTAAATAAGGGCAAGCATGATGCCGTTATCACCGACTTCATTACAGGCAAAGAAGCGATTGCTGCTGATTTGAATATCGAAGCGCGTGAGCTGATCGGCCGCAGTGAACAAGCCATCGCTGTAAGCAAAGAAAATGAAGCGTTACTGGATGAAGTCAATAAAGCTTTAGAAACATTAAGAGAAGACGGAACGCTCAAGAAAATCAGTGAAAAGTATTTCAATACAGATATCACATCAGATCCCGAAGAAGAGTAAAGGCAGCATGACACAGAGCGAATGTGCTTCTATGCGCATTCGCTTTTTGTCCGTTATTTACACGGATTGAATAGACTGGAGGGAAGTTCATGCACTTTTTTGAAACGTTAACAAGTACATATGATGTTTTTCTTAAAGGGATGTTATTAACATTCCAATTAACCTTTGTATCTGTTCTGATTGCGATTGTGATTGGTTTGTTTTTCGCTTTTCTCAAGATTTCCGGAATCAAGCCATTGGAACTTTTAGCGGATTTATATATTTTCGTAGTACGTGGAACACCATTGATTGTTCAAATCTTTATTTTCTACTTTGGATTAACCTCATTAAATATCTCAGGCTTCTGGTCTGTCGTAATGGGACTTGCCTTCCATAACGGGGCCTATATCGCCGAGATTTTCCGTGGAGCCATTCAGTCCATTGATAAAGGACAAATGGAAGCGGGACGGTCCCTCGGGATGTCTCTCGGGTTGTCCATGAGAAGAATCATTCTTCCACAGGCATTCAGACGGGCCCTGCCGCCACTGGGCAATCAGTTCATCATTGCATTAAAGGATTCATCTCTTGCATCATTCATCGGGATGTTCGAATTGTTCAGTGTGGCAACGACGCTTGGTTCCAACAACTTCGATTACATGACTTACCTGCTCGTTGTAGCGATCTATTATCTGGTACTGGTACTGGTATTCTCAACGATTGTCAATATCATAGAAAAACGGATGTCGGTTAGTGATTAATAAAGATGCGGGAGGGATGAGTGTGAGTCAGGAAATGATTAAAGTTGAAAAATTAAATAAATCCTTTGGTGATTTACATGTATTGAAGGACATTGATATCAGCGTAAAGGAAAGTGATGTGGTTTGCCTCATTGGAGCCAGTGGATCAGGGAAGAGTACATTGCTCCGCTGCTTAAACTTCCTGGAACTGAAAGACAATGGAAAGGTTGTCATCGAAGGCGATGAAGTCAACCAGGATACACATGATTTAAATAAAATCCGTCAAAAAGTTGGAATGGTGTTTCAACATTTCTACCTTTTCCCTCACAAAACGGTCCTGGAAAATGTGATGGAAGCACCTGTTTACGTAAAAGGTGTTCAGAAGTCCCAAGCAAAAAAGGATGCGAAAGAATTATTAAAGAAGGTTGGACTTGGGGATAAGGAAAATGTATACCCATCCAAGCTATCCGGTGGACAGAAACAGCGTGTGGCCATTGCAAGGGCACTTGCCATGAAGCCTGAAATCATGCTCTTCGATGAACCCACCTCTGCACTGGATCCTGAATTGGTCGGAGAGGTTTTGGCAACCATGAAAGAGCTTGCTTTAGAGGGGATGACGATGGTCGTCGTGACCCATGAAATGGGATTTGCCCGCGAGGTAGCCGATTGGGTCGTGTATATGCACGATGGCAGGATCGTGGAAGTGGGACCTCCCCAGGAATTGTTCAACGCTCCAAAAGAGCAGCGGACGAGAGAGTTTTTGGATTCAGTCCTCTAATAGTACGTACAAAAGCCCGGAGCAAATTCCGGGCTTTTATTATGGATTATTCAGGACTATTTTTTCTTTATAAACAATAAGTAGACACCGATTCCAATAATGATAATCGGCCAGAATTCCCATGCAGTCTCCACATTTCCTCCTATGAAACCAAACCATCCCACCACTTTGTCATAGAATAAGAGAATAATAGAAAGGGTTAAAAAGAGCACCCCTTGAAATAGCCCTGCTCTCGTTTTCTGGTACCTGAGCAGAAAACCCAATGCAATGATCAGAATGAAAGTCCCCATGTGATCCGGCCAGATTTCGAGTTTATTGACAACATGAAAGTGGAGACCGAATCCAACGAGAATCGTACCCGGTAATATCGCTTCATAATCTCTCCCGCCATATCCCTGTCCGAGAAAAGCAAATCCAACAATCATCAGTAAAGTTGGCCACGTGAAGAACTCCTGAAACAGGACTATGTTCGCTTGTTGTAAGTAAAAGTATGCCCCAAAGCCGATTAAGATCATTCCTGGGAAAATTCTTTGTTGTTGTTTCATACTCTTCCTCCCGTATCTTTTAATACTAAATGTTTTAAATGCTGTTTTTTCAGGGAAAATAATACATACTAATGATAATAAGCCCGGATGTCCAGGCGAAAAACCTTTCCATTACTTGATTCTTTAGGCTTGTTTTGGTACCCTACATTAGTAGGGAATGTCGAAATATAGAAGATTTTTTTAGAATTGAAAATGCTTTCATGCACATTCTTTATTAATCTTAAATGTATATGATGAAATGAATGTTTTGCAAGTATCGGAAGAAGCATGCCTTCTTTCCTTTATAAATGTATCATACTTAGGTTTCAATTTCTGTTCACATTTTGGTGTCGGGAGCTTTTTAGGACATGTTATAATAAGAGTAATGATTTTAGTTGGGGGTGTAGTGCATAGCATGTATACAATAGTCGTTGGTTTGAATTACAAAACGGCCCCTGTTGAGATTCGTGAGCGTTTATCATTCAATGAAACTGATCTTCCTTTCGCTATGAAGGCTTTGAAGGAAAAGAAGAGCATTCTGGAAAATGTGATTGTTTCTACATGTAATAGAACGGAAGTCTATGCAGTAGTGGATCAGCTTCATACAGGTCGTTATTATATTAAAGATTTCTTATCTCAATGGTTCGATATAGATAAAGAGGAGTTCACGCCTTATCTTTTCATTTATGAACAAGAAGGAGCGGTCGAACACCTTTTTAAGGTTGCGTGCGGATTGAATTCAATGGTGTTGGGGGAAACCCAGATTCTTGGACAGATTCGTTCAAGCTTCCTGAATGCACAGGAGTCAGGTGCGACTGGTACAGTATTTAATCATCTGTTCAAGCAGGCAGTGACGGTAGCGAAAAAGGGTCACTCTGAAACAGATATTGGTTCCAATGCTGTGTCTGTCAGCTATGCAGCCGTTGAATTAGCTAAAAAAGTATTCGGCAGCCTGGAGAAAAAGCATGTTCTTATTCTTGGTGCCGGTAAAATGGGAGAACTTGCGATCCAAAACCTTCATGGCAGCGGAGCCACTAAAGTGACGGTCATCAATCGTACGTTTGAAAAGGCTCAAACCTTGGCAGACCGTTTCAGTGGTAATGCCAAAACATTGAAGGAGCTTCAATGTGCCCTTGTAGAGGCGGATATTATGATCAGTTCTACCGGTGCAAAGGATTTTGTCATTACAAAAGAAATGATGTCACATGTGGAAAGCATGAGGAAGGGACGTCCTCTTTTCATGGTGGATATTGCGGTACCTCGTGACCTGGATCCTTCCATCGGAGAATTAGAAAGTGTCTTCCTTTATGATATCGACGATTTAGAAGGCATCGTTCAGGCGAACCTGGCTGAGCGAAAGAAAGCCGCTGAGGAAATCGAAATCATGATTGAAGCTGAAATTGTAGCTTTTAAAGAGTGGTTGAATATGCTTGGAGTTGTTCCGGTTATTTCAGCACTGCGACAAAAAGCACTTTCCATTCAAGCTGAAACGATGGAAAGCATTGAACGGAAAATGCCCGACTTAACTGATCGGGAGCGAAAAGTGTTAAATAAGCATACGAAGAGTATAATCAATCAGTTGTTGAAGGATCCGATCCTTCAAGCGAAGGAATTCGCAGGACTTCCTGATGCTGAAGATAAACTGGATTTATTCATCAATATCTTTAGTATTGAACAACAAGTGCAAGAGCAGAAACAAGTGAAAGCAGCCAATGAAAAGACTGAGAGCGATCTTAAGCTTGTACCACAACCTTCTTTTCAAGCATAAGTGAGGTTATTGTCTATGTTTGAACAAACGATGACTAGGCTGCATGAACTTATGATTGTTCTGTATGCTATTAGTATTCTCTTTTACTTTATAGATTTCTTAAACAAAAACCGGAAGGCGAATCTGTTTGCCTTCTGGTTACTTGCGATTGTTTGGATCCTTCAAACAATCTTTTTATTTCTATACATGATGAATACAGGCAGGTTTCCAGTCCTCACCATCTTTGAGGGACTTTATTTTTATGCCTGGGTCCTCATTACACTATCACTTGTCATCAATCGATTATTAAGAGTGGATTTTACGGTGTTCTTTACAAATGTACTGGGATTCATCATCATGGCGATCCATACGTTTGCACCGGTACAGGTTGAGTCACGGGCGATGGCAGAACAGCTCGTATCTGAATTATTGTTGATTCATATTACGATGGCCATCCTTTCGTATGGGGCATTTTCACTATCCTTTGTGTTTTCCTTGCTTTACCTCCTGCAATTTAAACTTTTGAAGGAGAAAAAATGGGGACAAAGGTTATGGCGGATCAGCGATTTGTCCAAACTTGAAAAGATTTCATATATATCGAACTCCATTGGTGTAGCCATGCTTCTATTGAGCTTGATACTGGGGCTGCAATGGGCATACATCAAACTGCCGGAATTCCTATGGTATGATCCGAAAATAGTAGGGTCATTCATTCTATTAATTTTATATAGTAGTTATTTATATCTTCGCATTAAAAAGAACGTATTTGGTAAATCTTTAGCTTTTCTTAATGTTGCAGCCTTTTTGATCATTTTAATTAACTTTTTCTTGGGTAGTAGGTTGTCTTCATTTCATTTCTGGTATTCATAAGTTTTCAGGAGGTCATTATGAGAAAAATCATTGTTGGATCGAGACGAAGTAAATTAGCACTGACACAAACAAATTGGGTGATCAATCAGTTGAAAGCACTGGATCCCTCTTACGAATTCGAAGTGAAGGAAATCGTTACAAAAGGGGACCAGATCCTTGATGTCACCCTGTCAAAAGTCGGCGGAAAAGGCTTGTTTGTAAAAGAAATTGAACAAGCGATGATGGATAAAGAGATCGATATGGCCGTTCACAGTATGAAAGACATGCCTGCGGTCTTACCTGAAGGATTGACCATCGGATGTATACCGATTCGCGAGGATCACCGAGATGCGTTCATCAGTAAAAATCATGTGGCGCTTAAAGACTTACCTGGCGGTGCAATCATAGGAACGAGCAGTCTGCGAAGAGGGGCACAGATTTTATCCGTTCGTCCGGATCTTGAAATCAAATGGATACGTGGAAATATCGATACGCGCTTATCGAAGCTTAAAAATGAGGATTACGACGCGATCATCCTTGCAGCGGCAGGGTTATCACGTATGGGCTGGACATCAGATGTTGTAACGGAATTCCTTGATCCAGACCTTTGCCTGCCTGCAGTCGGTCAAGGTGCGTTATCCATTGAATGCAGGGAAGATGATTCTGAGTTGCTGGAGCTTCTTCAGAAGTTTGCGTGTGTTGAGACGACTGAGACCGTTACGGCTGAAAGAGCGTTCCTTCATAAAATGGAAGGCGGATGCCAGGTGCCGATTGCAGGATTTGCTGAGCTGAAAGACAATGGGGACGTAGCTCTAACGGGGCTTGTAGCTTCACCTGATGGAAAAACGATTTATAAAGAATACATGGTGGGACCAAATCCTCAGCAAGTAGGGGAGAAAGTCGCTGAAAGCTTAACAGACCTGGGAGCCAAGGCTTTAATCGATCAGGTGAAAGAGGAGCTAGATCAATAATGAAGGGTAAAGGGCCTTTAGAAAACATAAAGGTTTTGATTACTCGCGGAAGTGAGGGATCCAGTGAAACGGCTTCCCTCATTGAAGACGTGGGAGGGGTTCCGATTGTGGTGCCGCTCCTTCATTTTCAACCTCATGAAGATGAGTGGGAAACGAATCTTCACACAACCATACATACGTACGAATGGATTATTTTCACAAGCAAAAATGGAGTAAGATTCTTTCTACAAGCATTGAAACGATTACAGCTCGATTTATCTTCTTTTTCCGGGAAGTTTGCTGCAGTCGGAAGTAAAACGGAACAATATTGCAGGAAATATGGGATTCCTGTTTCCTTCGTGCCCGATCATTTTACAGGAGATGACTTTGCAGACGAATTCATTTCGAAAGTGAAGCCTTCAGGAGACGTTCTGATCCCCAAAGGGAACCTGGCAAGAAACGTCATTGCTTCAGAGCTGGCCTCTGCAGGGGTATCCTGTCAGGAATGGATCGTCTATGAAACCGTCCTTCCAGAAGGGTGCATCGGTCAGTTGAAGGACATCATTGAAAAAGAACAACTTGATATCATTACGTTTACCAGCTCATCAACGGTTCATCATTTTATGAAGGTGGTCAATCAGTACAATCTTCATGATAAAATCGGGGACATACCCATTGCCTGCATTGGTCCCATTACAAAAAATACGGCTGAAAAGTACGGATTACATGTAAAAATTTGTCCAGGCATTTATACTGTAAATGAAATGGTAAACGAAATGAAAGAATTTATCACGAATAGACCATCAAAATAAAGCTTTATTTACTTAGGAGGTTTACACATGAAAGACCTGCATTTTAACCGTCATCGCCGCCTGCGTCAATCAGATCATATGCGTGCGTTAGTAAGGGAAACTCATCTAAGAAAAGAAGATTTAATTTATCCACTGTTTGTAGTTGAAGGGGAAAATATTAAGAATGTCGTTCCTTCCATGCCAGGGGTTTTTCACATTTCCCTGGATAACTTAAAAGCGGAAATGGATGAAGTGGTTTCCTTAGGTATCAAATCCATCATTTTATTCGGTGTTCCAGCTGAAAAAGATGAGGCAGGAACCCAAGCATATCATGACCATGGAATCGTCCAAAGAGCAACCCGATTTATGAAGGAACATTATCCTGAGCTTGTCGTCATTGCCGATACTTGTTTATGTCAATATACGAGCCACGGACATTGTGGAATCGTTAAAGATGGAAAAGTACTGAATGATCCTACGCTTGATTTATTAGCAAAAACGGCGGTAAGCCAGGCTGAAGCAGGAGCTGATATCATTGCTCCTTCGAATATGATGGATGGATTCGTTGCAGCAATCCGCCACGGATTGGACGAGGCCGGCTATCATGATGTGCCGATCATGTCATATGCCGTTAAGTACTCTTCAAGCTTCTATGGTCCATTCCGTGATGCCGCACACTCTACTCCGCAATTCGGAGATCGCAGAACGTATCAGATGGATCCTGCCAATCGCCTCGAAGCGTTAAGAGAAGCACAATCGGATATAGAAGAAGGCGCAGACTTCTTAATTGTCAAACCTGCCCTTTCCTATTTAGATATCATGCGGGAAGTGAAAGACCGTTTTAATGCCCCTGTTGTCGCTTATAACGTAAGTGGAGAGTACAGCATGGTGAAAGCAGCGGCTCAAAACGGCTGGGTAAACGAACAGGAAATCGTAATGGAAAAGCTGACAAGCATGAAACGTGCGGGTGCAGACCTTATTATTACGTATTTCGCAAAAGATGTAGCGAATTGGTTATCCTAAATGGTGGAAAGTTCCTGTAAGGATGACGAAAAGATCACTAAAGGAGGAAACCGGAATGCGTTCATATGAGAAATCGAAGCAAGCGTTCAAAGAAGCAGTAAAACTGATGCCTGGCGGAGTAAACAGTCCTGTACGGGCATTCAAATCTGTAAAGATGGATCCTATTTTCATGGAAAGAGGAAAAGGAGCTAAAATTTACGATATCGATGGAAATGAATATATTGACTATGTTCTATCCTGGGGACCACTCATTCTTGGGCACAGCAATGACCGCGTGGTGGAGTCCATTAAAAAAGTAGCGGAAAACGGGACAAGCTTCGGTGCCCCGACAGAGATTGAAAACAAACTTGCCGAATTAGTCATTGAAAGAGTTCCAAGTATCGAAGTGGTCCGTATGGTGTCCTCTGGTACGGAGGCGACGATGAGTGCCCTGCGTCTTGCGCGTGGATACACTGGACGCAATAAAATCCTCAAGTTCGAAGGCTGCTACCACGGTCATGGAGATTCCTTATTAATCAAGGCAGGATCAGGTGTTGCGACTCTCGGATTGCCCGACAGCCCTGGTGTACCTGAAGGCGTAGCAAAGAATACGATTACGGTGCCTTATAATGACTTGGAAAGCATCCGTTATGCCTTTGAACAATTTGGTGATGACATCGCTGGTGTGATCGTAGAACCTGTTGCAGGTAATATGGGTGTCGTTCCACCTCAGCCGGGCTTCCTGGAAGGCCTTCGTGAAATAACGGAAAATCATGGTTCTCTGCTGATATTTGATGAAGTCATGACTGGATTCCGTGTCGGATACGGATGTGCCCAAGGCTATTACAATGTAACTCCGGACTTAACTTGTTTAGGAAAAGTCATTGGTGGAGGTCTGCCGGTAGGTGCATACGGCGGTAAAGCTGAAATCATGGAAAGAATCGCTCCAAGCGGTCCGATTTATCAAGCCGGAACCCTTTCAGGGAATCCATTGGCCATGACGGCAGGATACGAAACACTGAGCCAGCTGACTCCTGAAACATACACAGAGTTCGCACGCAAAGCAGACCTGTTGGAAGAGGGCTTAAAGAAAGCGGCAGAAAAGCATAACATCCCTCACAGAATCAATCGTGCCGGTTCCATGATCGGGATCTTCTTCACCAATGAAGAAGTAACCAACTACGAAGGTGCGAAATCATCAGACCTGGAGATGTTTGCCGATTACTACCGTGAAATGGCCCATGAAGGAGTATTCTTACCACCTTCCCAATTTGAAGGACTTTTCTTATCTACCGCTCATACAGATGAAGATATTGAAAAGACCCTTGAAGCTGCTGAAAAAGCGTTTGAAAAGATTAGTAAGAAGTAATGATGATAGCCGATCCTTTTTATAGGGATCGGCTATTTTTTTACGGAAGCGGGGATGGCAGGAGTGTGTCGAATATTGTAGAACAGCCGATATCTTGAAAAAACGGTCGATAAATCCATCTGAAGGTCGGTAAATCAAAATAACGGTCGATAAATCAAAATAACTGTTGATAAATTAAAAGAACGGTCGATAATTCCAAACGACCAACATCAATCCGAAACACACCCCGGTTTCTAAATCAAAATCCCCACACTACCCACAACTTTTCGTTTTCCTATCATATTCCTCCTTTTCAGTTCATAAAGTGATAATGGCATTGTTTACTATTTCTTTGTTTGGAACCTGAAAGGAGGAATTTCTTTTGTCACAAGAACAACAATCGTGTTTGCGATTTTCCTTGGAAGAATCAATTTGGTTTAAAAAAGGACAGGAAGTTGAAGAATTGCTATCTATCTCCTTAGATCCTCATATAACGATACAAGAGCAAGAGCAGTATGTACTTATCAGGGGAAGCCTTGATCTTTCCGGTGAATATTTACCAACCTCACCGAGGGATGAAGAAGAGGATGAGTTTGAAGCGGGTGGTAAGTTTGTCCAAATAGTTGAAAAGAGGGAAAAAGGTGAGTATGAATTTGTCCACCGTTTCCCGGTCGATGTGACGATTCCGAAAAATAGAATTGCCAATCTTGGTGATATCGACGTGTTCGTGGAGTCATTCGATTATATGGTTCCTGAGAATGCTTGCTTAAAATTGAATGCCGATCTGACGATTACAGGGATTTATGGAGAACAGCAGACGCACACTCCCCTTGAAGCTGAATTTAGCAGAGAGGAAGATTACGAGCCGCTATACCGTTCGAGTGCAGTTGCTGAAGTAGAAGAGGAAACAACCGAAGAAGAAATAGAGACAGAGGAAGAGCAAGAAGAAAGAGAAGAAGTATACGAGTATGAGAACTACGACGTGGAAGAATTAACGGCGAACGTTGAAGAACAGGAGGAAGAAGAGGATTCTGCAGACGACGAGTACCAGCCGTTTAATCTGGAAGGTCGGACACCGCCATCTGAAGAAGACGATGAGATACCTGTACAGATTCAATACGATGCTCAGCCTGCTCATACCTTTGAGGAAAATTATTTCCGAAAAGAAAACGTGTTTGAAATGCCACAGCATGAACTGAGCGAGTCATCTGAAGAACAGCCGGCTGCACCAAAGACAGCCTACACACCGCCTCCTAAATATAATCAGCAGGAGGAGGAAGAAGAGTCCTCTTCATCATCCGCAGTAGAAGCAGAAATGGAAGATAGCGAAGAAGAGAAGGATGAAAAGAAAAAGACTAAAGGTAAAAAGAAATATGAGAGCATTTCCCTTACCGATTTCTTTGCGAGAAAAGAAGAGGAAAGGGGTGCAACATTAAGGGTATGCATCGTTCAAGAGGGAGAGACGCTGGATTATATAGCAGAAAAGTATGATCTGACCATTCCTCAGCTATTGAGGGTCAATCAGCTTGAAGCCAATCAAGACGTCTATGTAGGGCAGGTTCTATATATCCCGAAAAGCGAATTTGTCTTCAAGGGTTAAAAAAGGAATATAGCAAGGTCGCTCCCATCTGAGAAGAGCGCAATTGCAATATAGAAGGAACTACGGGGCTGACACCAAATTCATTGGAGTTAGTCCGTTTTTTTTAGAAAAGTAATCTTAGAAGGTGAGAGGTATGGTACAAACGCTGGAGGGATTAAAGCCTGTCTTACAACCTTATGGTGTCGAACCCCATTTTGTTGAGAATTACGGGAAGATTTCCAAAGTATTCTCCAATAAAGGGACACTTGCTGTAAAGCAGCTGACCGCCCAAACTGGAGTTGATTTTGTCAGGAATGTACAGATGTTGTTTCAAAGGGGCTATAACCGTATCGTACCGATCTATCCGACATTGGATGGGCGCTATGCGGTGTGGAACGATGGGCAGTTATATTATGTCATGCCCTGGCTCTTGAACCAGGAAAGGGAAGATCAATTTGAAAAGCATCAGAAAATGTTCCGGGAATTGGCAAGACTTCATACTCTCTCCTCTCAAGAAGTAAAGATTGATAAAGAAGAGAGAGAATCTCATTACGAGCAGCTGACATCCAGATGGGATAAAGAACAGCAGTTTCTCGATGAATATGTGGAAACATGTGAAAGGACAACGTATATGTCTCCTTTTCAATTCCATTTTTGCATGTACTATAAGGACGCTTCCCAGGCACTGAAATTTTCCCGGAAAATGCTGGATGAATGGTATGAGGAAACGAAGGAGCTTGAGAAGGTCAGAACGGTCATTACACATGGAAAGATATCGACGGAGCATTTTTTATTCGATGAGAGAGGCATGGGGTATTTTCACAACTTTGAGAACTCAAAAATGGCATCACCCTTCCATGACCTGCTGCCGTTTTTGTCCAGAACATTGAAAACCTATCCTAAGTATTATGAGGAATGTATCGAGTGGCTAACCACCTATTTTCAGCATTTTACCGTCCGTAATGAGGAGCGGCTCCTGTTCATGAGTTATTTGGCTTATCCAAGTTCTGTCATCGCTGTGGTGGAAAAGTATTTTCATACAGCGAAGGATAAACGGAATGAACGGAAATCTCTTAAGAAGCTGCAACGGCATTACTGGCTTCTGAAAAACACGGAATACGTGGTCATGCGTTTAGATGAAATGGAAAAAAAGAAGCAGGAGCAGGCGGCCGAGGCAGAATGAAAAAAGGACTGGCGAAGTCCACATTTCGTCAGTCCATTAAATCCAATCGAAATAAATGGCAAGGCCTATACCGATAAAAAGAGTTAAAAGAAGGACATCAAAAGTGGTGGGAAGCAAAATGGTCCGGACCCCTTGAAAGATCGTAAAGGGTATGATGAATTGCTTACATATTAACCGGGCGTTCCCCATCCATTTCTGCATGGTGTATTGATTGATTTTCTTCATATTCGTCCACTCACTTTCCTGGGTATATTCACTACTTTATTCTATGAATTGAGAAAAAGAATGGTGCATGAGTAGGCGAAATGAATATTTTCATGGAAAATTGGCGATAATGATTGACGAAAGTTTATCTTTTCCTATACTATAATGAGTAAATAAATAATACCTGAAAAGCAATGAACAGGAAGAGTACATTGATCCTTACTTTCAGAGAGGAAAATCATTAGCTGAGAGATTTTCTACGTTAAGACAATGGAAGGTCGCCTGAAGAGCTGTTTCTATGAATTTCAGTAGTAGAAGCCGGTTAAAAGCCGTTATGATCGTCGAGAGTTCAGGAGGCTTATTTCTCCTGAGAAAAAAGGTGGTACCGCGAATGGAATCCTTCGTCCTTTTCATAGGACGGGGGATTTTTTTATTTTTTTTAGAAAAGTGTAGTTATTCGCACTACTATAGGAGGAAAACAAATGGAAACTCAAGATCAGCAATTATCCATGCCGACAAAATATGATCCCAATGCCATTGAGCAGGGCAGATACAAATGGTGGCTGGAAGGTAAATATTTCGAAGCCAAAAACGATAAGGAGAAGGAGCCGTACACAATTGTCATTCCTCCTCCGAACGTAACAGGAAAACTTCATCTTGGTCATGCTTGGGACACAACGCTGCAAGATATCCTGACTAGAATGAAGCGCATGCAGGGTTACGATGTATTATGGCTGCCGGGTATGGACCATGCAGGGATTGCGACACAGGCAAAAGTAGATGAAAAACTTCGCAATCAAGGCATTTCACGTTATGACTTAGGTCGTGAAAAGTTCGTAGAAGAAACATGGAAATGGAAAGAAGAATATGCTGAGCATATCCGTCAGCAATGGTCTAAGGTTGGATTAGGCTTAGATTATAGCCGTGAACGTTTCACGTTGGACGAGGGCTTATCGGAAGCTGTACAAAAGGTATTTGTAGACCTATATAACAAAGGCCTGATTTACCGTGGTGAATACATCATCAACTGGGACCCGGCAACGAAAACGGCCCTTTCCGACATTGAGGTTATTCACCAGGATATACAAGGTGCATTCTATCATATGAGATATCCGTTGGCTGATGGAAGTGGTCACATTGAAATTGCCACAACACGTCCAGAAACGATGCTTGGTGATACGGCAGTTGCGGTTCACCCGGAAGATGATCGCTACAAACATTTAATCGGCAAAAACGTTACCCTTCCAATCGTGGGACGTGAAATTCCGATCGTAGGAGATGACTACGTTGATATGGAATTCGGTTCCGGTGCAGTGAAAATAACGCCTGCTCACGATCCGAATGACTTCGAAATCGGTAATCGTCACAACTTAGAACGCGTTCTTGTGATGAACGAAGACGGAACGATGAATGACAAGGCGGATAAATACCAAGGCATGGATCGTTTTATGTGCCGCAAAGAAATTGTAAAGGACCTACAAGAAGCAGGAGTTCTATTCAAGATTGAAGAGCATATGCATTCAGTCGGTCACTCAGAAAGAAGTGGAGCGGTGGTTGAGCCTTATCTATCGACTCAGTGGTTCGTTAAGATGGATCCTCTCGCAGAAGAAGCGGTAAAACTTCAGCAGGAAGAGAATAAGGTCAACTTTGTACCTGATCGCTTTGAAACGTCTTACCTGCGCTGGATGGAAAACACGCGAGACTGGTGTATTTCCCGTCAGCTTTGGTGGGGACATCGCATCCCGGCCTGGTATCATAAAGAAACAGGCGAAATCTATGTAAACAACGATGCGCCGAAGGACATTGAAAACTGGACACAGGAAGAGGATGTACTGGATACATGGTTCAGTTCAGCTCTATGGCCGTTTTCAACGATGGGTTGGCCGGATCTGGATGCAGAAGATTTTAAACGCTATTACCCAACGAATACACTTGTGACCGGCTACGATATTATCGGTTTCTGGGTATCGCGCATGATCTTCCAAGGACTGGAGTTCACAGGAGAACGTCCATTTAAAGACGTACTGATTCACGGACTCGTTCGGGATGCAGATGGACGCAAGATGAGTAAGTCATTAGGTAATGGTGTAGACCCGATGGATGTCATCGAAAAGTATGGTGCAGATTCCCTTCGCTACTTCCTATCTACAGGCAGCTCGCCGGGGCAGGATCTTCGGTTCTCCTTTGAGAAAGTAGAATCTGTTTGGAACTTTGCGAATAAGATCTGGAATGCATCACGCTTCGCCCTTATGAACATGGACGGAATGACGTATGACGAAATCGATCTTTCCGGCGAAAAATCAGTTGCGGATAAATGGATTCTTACCCGTTTAAATGAAACAATCGAAACCGTGACACGATTAGCCGATCGATATGAATTTGGTGAAGTGGGACGCGTTCTTTACAACTTCATCTGGGATGATTTCTGTGATTGGTATATTGAAATGGCGAAACTGCCTCTATATGGAGAAGATGAAGCGGCTAAGAAAACAACCCGTTCGATTCTGGCTTATGTACTCGACAACACAATGAGACTTTTACACCCATTCATGCCGTTTATTACCGAGGAAATATGGCAGAACTTGCCGCATCAAGGCGAATCCATTACTGTAGCTGCATGGCCGACGGTTCAAGATGAACTTACAGACGAAGCGGCAGCGGAAGAGATGAAGCTGCTCGTTGACATCATTCGTGCTGTACGTAATGTACGTGCAGAGGTAAACACTCCGATGAGCAAGCAGATCAACTTGATGCTGAAAGCAAAAGATGCACACACCCTAACGATCATCGAGAAGAACAAAGCGTATATCGAAAAGTTCTGTAATCCAGAGAAGCTGGAAATGGGTACAGATTTAGATACACCGGATAAAGCGATGACGGCGGTTGTAACAGGTGTAGACTTATTCCTTCCATTAGAAGGATTAATCAACATCGAAGAAGAGATTGCCCGTCTTCAAAAAGAACTGGAGAAGTGGACGAAAGAAGTTTCCCGCGTTCAAGGCAAATTAAACAACGAAAAATTTGTGAGCAAGGCGCCTCAAAATGTAGTGGATGAGGAAAAAGCAAAAGAAAAAGATTATTTAGAGAAACAAGCGACTGTTAAAGCAAGAATTGAAGAGCTTAAATCACTATAATCTTTTGATCAGAGGATAAGAAGAGGGCTTTAGAATCGGGTCTGATTGTTGAGGTTGAGGGGATGCATCAAGGTTTTCTCTCCGGCAATCTGCCCCGACCTGAGCCCTCTTTCTAATGAAACCTTAAGGGGAGTGACTGAAATTGTTAACCTATGAGAAGGCCGTTGGATGGATACACTCAAGACTAAGACTTGGAATCAAGCCGGGTCTAGAGAGAATGCAGTACTTACTAGAGAAGCTTGGGAATCCTCATGAAAAGCTTAAAACCGTTCATATCGGGGGTACAAACGGAAAGGGTTCTACTGTCACTTATTTACGAAATATATTACAGGAATCAGGGTATTCAGTCGGCACCTTTACTTCACCCTATTTTGAGAGGTTCAATGAGAGGATCAGCATTAATGGAGAGCCTGTATCAGATGAAGATTTAACTCTTCTTGTGGAAAAGATCAAACCCATTGCAGAAAGCATGGAGCATTCTGAATGGGGAACCCCCTCTGAATTTGAAGTCATAACAGCTATGAGCTTTTATTATTTTGCTGAAATGCAACCGGTCGACCTCGTCCTTTATGAGGTTGGGCTTGGAGGAAGGCTTGATTCGACGAATGTCATCACACCTATGGTTTCAGTCATTACGAGCATCGGTCTGGATCATATGCAATTCCTGGGAAGCAGATTAGAAGACATAGCCTTTGAGAAAGCTGGGATCATCAAACATTCTGTTCCTGTCATATCAGGGGTTCACCAGAAAGAAGCGGCTGAAGTGATAAGAAAGAAAGCGTTGGAAATGAATAGTGACCTGTTTGAACTTGGAGAGGATTTTTCTGTGGAACAAAAAGCCTTACTCGAAAGAGGTGAGAGATTCCATTACACATCTCCCGTTCAGAATGAAACGTATGAGCTTTCCATGATTGGTGCACACCAAATCAATAATGCAGCGATTGCAATTAAAGTGATAGAGCTTCTTAGTGAAAAGCATAATATAGCAAGCACGCATATCAAAGAGGGGTTAAAAAAGGCATCATGGCCAGGCAGAATGGAAGCTCTATCATACAATCCCGGGATTTATATTGACGGTGCCCATAATCCTGAAGGGGTACAAGCCTTGGTGAAAACCATTAAGGACCGCTTTATGAATAAAAGAGTAACTGTTCTTTTATCGGCACTCCACGACAAAGAATTAAAACCGATGATCACTCAATTGGAAGAAGCGGTGGAGGAAATCGGATTTACAACCTTTGACTTTCCACGGGTCGCTTCAGTTGAAGAGCTTTATGAATTATCTTCCCATCCAAACAAGAAGAAAGTTCACCAATGGAGAGACTACGTTACTGAAAAAATACAAGGAATGAAAGAAGAAGAAGTGCTGTTAATAACAGGTTCACTTTACTTTTTATCTGAGGTAAAACCATATCTGGTGGACCAACTGGAAAATTACAGAAAATAATAAGTGACTTTATTGAACTGCTTTGATAAAATATTCTTAAACTTGTGACTATTTAACTAGTATAGTATGATCGAACTATATTAAATTGATTGTGGCCTATGGGGGATAGATATGACGTTATCAGTAAAGAAGAAGCTTTACATATTACTGACCTGGCTTTCAGTTGTACCCGCCGGTTTGTATATTACATATCAATACTATCCTCCTGAAAATATTGCAGGAAATGAATTAGAGCTCTTAACATTGGTGGCTTTTGCTACCTTTATCCCGCTTATGCCCATTGTGATAAATGGTGCGACCATCTTCTTCATCCAGTGGGTGACACTTGTAGGGTTCATAAAGTATGGTTTATTTGTTGAAATCATCCTCATGCAGTTCTCAATTATTCCATTACTCATCCGGCTTCAATTGACTAAACATGATTGGCATAGAATCCCCTTGAATTCTGTCATGTTCTTTATCGTTTCATTAGTCAGTGGTCTAGTCTATTTTTTATTTGGTGGAGAAGTCGGATTAAGAGATATAAATCAATTAATACTCCCTATCCTGAGTTATCAAATCGTATCGATCATGGTTAACCAGATACTGCTCCTGCTATATCAACACTATCTGGTAAATAGTGATGTCCGCTTTTACAGCAAGGATTTTGTATGGGATTTTACGGCAAACATGATCATGTTCCCCCTTTCTTTATCTCTCTATTATTTAACGTTTGAACTGGGAGCCGTTGCTTCTTTATTGATTGGTATCCCTTTTGTGAGCTTATCTATCATCTTGAAGATGTATAACTCTTCTGAAAAGATCAATGAATACCTTCAAAAAGCGGGTGAAATCGGTCACCAATTAACGGAAAGCCTTAAAGTAAATGAAGTGCTTGATATATTCATCGAGAAGATCATTGAGACTCTTCCGGTTGAATATGCCTATATCCTTGACTGCCAGGAAGAAGAACTTGTCCTGTTAAGACGGGTTGAAAAGGGAGAAATGAAGTCTAATAACCTGCGACCATTAAAGAAAAGCCAGGGTATCAGCGGTGTAGTATGGGAAACAGGGAAGTCCGTCCTCTATACTTCACGATCTGAATGGACCGGGATCGCTGAAGGGTACATGCCAGATGGAGTGGAAAGCGTTCTGTGCGTACCCATTGTAAGAAGTCAAAAGGTACGGGGAATCCTTCTATTGGCTTCTTCCAAAAAGAAAGCCTATGAAAAATATCAATTGATGATCGTCGATATTTTATGCTCCTATTTCGGAGTGGCGATCGCAAATGCCAGGCATCATGAACGGACGAAGAAGAACAGTGAGAGATGTGCCCTGACAGGACTATATAATTACCGCTATTTTGAAGATCTCCTGTACCTGGAATTCAGTCATCTCGATGTTGGGAAAAGGAAGAGTCTTTCCCTCATCATGCTCGACCTTGATCATTTTAAGGTCATCAACGATAACTATGGTCACCAGAGCGGTAACGAAATCCTGATTGAACTTGCAGACCGCCTTCGTACCCTGATTGATACCAGGGGAACGGTTGCGAGGTATGGAGGGGAGGAATTTGTCATCCTCCTTCCGGATACGAATCGGGATGAAGCGCTCAGCCTGGCAGAGCATGTCAGGAGTGCGATAGCCAACAACCCCTTCACCATCCATGATAGCCTGGATGAATCCAACAAACAAATGATGGTCCGGATCACCGCAAGCATCGGAGTTTCGACCGCACCTGAAGATGCTGAAGATACCCTGGCGCTCATCCGTCATGCAGACCGTGCGCTTTATACGGGGGCGAAACAGGCCGGGCGGAATCGGGTGGCTCAGTATATGAAATAGTTAAAGGGTGTCTATTCGACAATAGACATCTTTTTTCTTTGTTTTTGAGCATTTAGTCCTATTATAATAGTTTGAAGATTGATATAATAAAAGCATTATAGGATAACCAAATGAGGGATATTATGAGAATTCAGGGAAAGATTTCACTACTATTACTTTTCATCCTCTTTCTAGCATTTATTTTAAATTCAACCGGCACCTATGCCAAGGGAACTGCAGATTTAAAAGTAGACTTCAATGTTACCCCGTCCCAGGAAGTAATTGTAAAACCAGTGGATAGTAATGCCAAAGCTTCATTAGACTTTCATATCAATCCAATAGGAGAGGTGAAAGAAACGAATCGACCTCCTATAGACGTCGTTTTTGTCTTTGATAAATCGGGATCGATGAATAGTACCAGGGATAAAATGCAAAATGCAAAGGATGGGGTGACCAATGCCTTACAATTCTTTGAGAAGAACAAACAAAGTAATGATCGATTCTCTCTTATAACGTTTTCTTCAGATATAGAAACGATACTTCCATTAAGTAATGACCTCGATGCCATTAAAACTTCGATGTTACATACCACCGCTTATGGAGGCACCAATTACACAGACCCCTTGCGTGCAGCGAAGAATATGCTGAAAGATTCCAAGAATGAAAAGTATATTGTCTTCTTAACTGATGGACAGCCGATGATTGCGACGGCGGTCGAAAAAGTGAAAAAAGAGGTGTGTACGAGGCCACTTTGGTTTTTTTGCGGTGAAACAAATGTTGTCGAGAGCGATCAACAATTGGTATATGACTTTCAAAATAGATACAGTTACAATCGATGGATGCATAAAATATATTCCCTTGATAATAGTAAATTGAAGTCTTTATACATTCCGTCATTTACTATGGATGGTACGTCATTTAATGCTGGTTGGTACAACCCTGGTGAGCTGGAAACCAACAGTCAGCAAATGGAGGCTTTGATCAAACAAAAAGGTCTCGAAGTATCCAAGGAGATCTACAACGATAAAATCACCATGCACACACTGGGTTACGGTGAAGGAGATCTTGATGACAGATATCTTGAAATGCTGGCACAACAAACGTCGGGTAGCTTCATCAAAGCAAGTGAAGGAAGTGTCTCCGATGCATTTGAAAAATTGGCGAATAAATTAAATTCAGTCAAATTGGATGGAGAAATCGTCGTACAGTTGCCGGAAAATGTGACAGTTGACCAAAATCAATACAACGTGATTAATAATACAGTGTATCTGCCATTTTCCACAGTATATGAAGTAGGACAGGGCGTACCGACACCAATTACAGTATCACTTCCGGTGGAATTCTCTAAAAAGGGATCCTATACGTTTAAGGATTTGAAAGTGCAGTATAAAACGGCAGAAGAAACAGACTTTCGCTCAAGTGATAAAAAGTCGGTGACGATTGAAGTGAAAGATGATGCACCCGCATCGGTAACAGGAAGGGTAGACTTAAATAGAATCAATCAGGACCTGTTCAATTTAATTATTGAGGATGGAAAAGAAACGAATACTTTTACCGGAGTGTTCAAACTGGATTTTGGCGGATTGGTAAATCCGAAAGCAAAAGGTTATTTAAGTGAGATCATTATACACCAGCCCTTACCTGAGGGGATCATTGTTAAAGAAAGTCCGGATATATCAATCCAGAATATGAATGGACAGAAAATTGCCATCATTAATGTTAAACAAAAGATGAGCTTTGAAAACGGTGCGTTTACTATACCTGTACTTGAGATACCTGTAACAATGAACGCCGTCTGGGCCATAAATAATGTAAAAATGCCACAAGCGAAAGTCTATTATGTCGATTCAAGATACGGGAACAAAGTAAGTAGTAATCTAAGCCCGAATAATAACGAAATCAGTGCGAAAGTTAGAACTCGTCAGCTGCAATATGGAAAAGAATTTGCATTTGATGGTTATTCAAACGGTACGATCAAAAAGGTGAAAATACAGGGGCAAACGGAAAATGTTGTAGCATCACTGGAAGCTGGAGTGGATGGTCGATACCCGATTATGCCTGTAAAGTCTTTAGTCAGTAGCCCAACCCACCTGAATATCAGCTACAGGGATAACGGGACAGCCATTTTACCATTCGTTCCTGAATTGATTGTTAAAGACCCACTCACTGATAAAATTTTAGATGATGGTTCTTCTGTATCGAATGAAGTGGAATTCTATCTCTCAAACGGTATTCCTGGAAGGGATGTTTCTTACAACTATCAACTTCTTAATGATGAAGAAACTACTGGAGAATGGACAGAAATTGAGTTGGGAGAAACGAAAACCATTGAACGTTTCGGGAAGAATGAAATCCGGGTAAAAGCCGTTGGCGGTTTTGCAATCGAGGATTATATTATTGAAAAAACCATTTGGATCGAGGGTGACGATTTAATACGTGTACCTTCACTAATTGAATTATATGTAGGAGAAACTCAGTCATTCAATATCGATATCTTCCCGTTTGGAAAACCGAACAATAATTATAATGTGAAGGTTCTGCAAGGTGATGACGGAATGATCAACTCCTCTTACAGTCAAGTCAATTCCACCAAAGAGAACCGGATGACAGGATTATATCCCGGCGAAGATTTAGTGGAAGTTCAAACTAAGAATGGGAAATACAAAAAGTTGATTCGAGTCATTGTTAAGTCAAGGATTGTAAATTTGAAAAGCATGGACTTCACAAAATCGAAGTACACTCTATTGCTTGAAGGGAACGCGTTCGATATACACTCTCATTTAGTATTCAATCCTGAAAATGCAACCAATAAAAACATAAAGAACGTCTTCGACACAGGTAACAATGTTGTAGACATCGTGCAAGAAAATGGAGTTTGGAAGGTCATACCTAAAAATGCAGGGGTGACGACCATAACGGTTACTTCTGAAGAAAACCCTCGTTTAAAGGCGATAGCGATTTTTGAAGTCGTTGCGGGAGATGATGAAACCGAAAATCCGGAGACCGGAGACGGGGATATCGATGGAAGATGGTGATAAGAAGGGAGGCCCACGTTGATGGACCTCCCTTTTTTCATTCAACTATGATCTCATCACTTATTAATGAGAGTGCTTCAACCTTTGGTAAAGTATCCAGTTTAGAAAGAAGGACATCTTTGTTATAGTTTACGATGAATCTTGACAATTTCTCTTGCTGCTTAGAGGGGGAGCTCTGATATGCGTCATCGATATTGTCTACGTCCCCACGCACAGCATTCACTGTAAGGTTTCCTTTTGAAAAGACACCTCCGTTAACATAAAATAATGAACCAACCCCATAAAGGGTAGCGTCGCTGTCAGTGTAGAAGAAAGCTTGTAACGGCTTGATACTTTCAACTGGATCCGGCAACAAATGGAATTCATTCTTTTCACTCTCCTGAGCATAATACTGAAATTCATTCATTCGTGTTAACAGTAACTCTCCTCTTGAGAGTAAAATTAATTTTCCAGTATTGTTAGTACCATCTTCATCTTCTTTACCGGTAATATTCAAGTTGGAAATGCTTGTTTTTCCCTTTGCGTAAATGACGGAATCAAATTTAATTTCATCATTCTCACCGGATGGATCATTGGCATCGCCCAGTATGGTTAAATTCCTGCCTGAAAATACATTCCCCGCTATAACCGAAGTGGAATTCTGTGATTGAAAAGAGATATTATCAAAACTAACTATATTCTCCTCCAGCTTTACGGGTGAATTTGCCTCTATTGATACTCTTCCTGCTGCAACGATATTATCAATGGTCATTTCCCCAATTAAATTAGAAATCGTCACATTACCAGTCGAAATAATATTCCCGACCTTCATTGGAGAACTTGAGATAATATTTACATCACCATCTACAAGCAGGTCCACCCCTGAACTCCGTAGCCCTCTAATAGTAATATTTCCACTCACTTTAACCTTCCCCTGTGAGTTTTCATTCAATATCCCACCTTCTACAAGAGCAGGAGAGAAGGAATTTGAAAGAAGAGCCGTTCTGATTGCGGTCATTAAATTTGTTTGGGTACCGTCATTTCTTATTGATAGATCAAGAGATTCTAATACTTTGCTAACCTCTTCTTCATACGTTTGATTAAATGAAATATCAGTAAATTGACTATCCTGTTTTACTTTGGGAGGTTCTATTAGCGGATAGAACTGATTTGAAGTTATCAAGCTTTTCATATGTTCATAATTCGCTTTATTATAGCTTGTATACAAGTCCCCGATAACGGAGGGAAATGGTGCCGGGAATGTTTTATCCTTTTTATTAGAAAGCTGGTAGTTTGCCTCTTCACTTATGCCTAAAGAGTTAGCATAGATGTTACCAACCAGATGTGGAGATCCGTTCAATCGAAGCTGTTCTCTTGAGCCTAGAGTATACTTGAGGAAGCTTGGGACGGGCGATAAAATGATCCTCTTTCTAACGGTCTTTTCGACTTTCCCTTGTTCAGAAGAAGGATTCTTTGTTTGAATCAGGATTTCATATACTCTCGTAAGGTTGGTACCAAGATAGTCCAGCTCAAAGGTTTTGAAATCAGGGATATTGGATTTGGTACAGGTGTCACCCAGCAGGTTTATTGCACTGGTCCCGCTCACATCAATGACTGTGACACATTTTATTCTATCAAGAGACTGATAGGATGGAAGAATGGAAGATTGAAAAAAATCTGCTACTTTTGTATTGATATTTGCTGGTGTCAATTTGCTCATTTCTAACTCTCTTGAGGGCTGCAATTGATAGACAAGCTTGGATGAAATTTCTTCAGCTGCCTTTAGCCCTTCATATGTAATGTCAATGTCGGTCTCTCTGACTTCGGTTCGTTTCGCTCCACCTATCGTCGAACTTATGATAGCCATACCGATTGTCACCATAACAAGAGATGTAATTAATACGGTAAGTAAGGCATTTCCTCTTTGATTGGTTAACAAGCTGTTTTCTCCCTTCTAAAATCCGAAGCTGCTCTCTAAATTAAGGGTTTTATCGAAATTGGGATGTGAAACTTTGTAAGATAATTGTATAATTGCTTCATTGCACGGTTTGGATGTGCAGGTAGAAGTGATAACGGACCCCGTAAAGTCAGATGGAGTAGTTATTATTTCCTCATCAAAGCTCCATTGTTTTTTCTCCCCGATTTGAACTAATTGCAGAATTTGTTCATCATTCACAATCTCTTCATCTTCTACCTGGTAGAAGGATTTACCTGAATAGGGCGCTACAGATAATGCACTGCTGTTTATAAACTTTACACAAGTAGTAGAGGCTGGCACGCACTCTTCAATTGTGTCGAAGGGGTATGAATATAGCTTCTTCATTACCATCGCAGAAACATAATCTGCGTCTTCTCTCAATTGAGCATCGATCGAAACTTTTTCATAAATCTTATAGCCGGTGATCATTGCACCGTATGTAACGGGTAACAGGATAGCAGATATGGATAGGGTAAGTAATAACTCAATAAGGGTAATGCCTCTATTATCGAATATCTTCGCTTTTAACTTTTCCATCAACTGTCGTACTGTATTCTCTATCATTGATATTCCACCTAACTTCGATTGTAATAGGAATATAGTAATCTGATTCATCAAGGTTCGTGACTTCCCCGGAATAAATTTCAGTCTCATATTCTAACCCGTTTATATTAATATTTTTCTTGTTCGGACAGGAATCAATCATTTCTGATTCAGTAGAGAAGTTAGGGAAGGTTTGGTATTCATCCCCGCAAATGAATAATTTTAAAAATTCATCTGTTGGATTTTCACTGCCTATATTCACTTCATAGAAAAAGTCCCTGACCTCAAGGAAGTCTTGTTTTTCCATGAACATCAAGACATTCCTGGCTACATTGATCCCGACTGTCTTCTTTTGATTGCCATTCGTATATGTACTGGATTGAAGGAAAAAATTCATGAAACTAAGAAGGACGATCCCCAGGATTGTAACCGAAACCAAAAGTTCAATTAAAGTGAAGCCTCTATTATTTCTATATATTTTTATTAGTTTCAACCCAACACCTGCTTTCAAAATACCTGACTTTATTATACAATATCTAGTAGTCGAAACTTGTAAAAAAAAGTCTGATTTATAAGAAATATATCATAGGGAGGAGATGAATGTAAGATGATATACCTATTTTCGTTGCTGGCACTCATTTTGTTGCTACCTATTTTATATTTTATACCGATAGGCATCAGTGTAAAAGGGAAACTACTCATTGCTGGTATTGCATTTGGGTTAACGCTCCTTGGACTAGTCGCATCGACCCAATATTCAATTTGGATGATCGGCATCATGTTAATGATTTTGTTAGGCCTTTCTTCTTATATGATTGAACAACGATTCAGTGGTCTTATAGTCCTGACTGCAGGCACTGAGATGGATTCAGGAGAAGAACCTGTGCAAATAGTCCATGATCATAAGGGATTAAAGGATCATTTACATAATAAAAAGGATGAATCACAAGTTGAGGATACTGTGGATTCCACTCAGGTTGAAGTTGATATGGCTCCAATTGAAATGGAAGATCTCTATGAAATTGAAGTGGACGTTGCAGAAGAAGAATCAGAAAATGATACCTCTATAGAACAAGATGAACCATTGCAAGCTTCGGAGATCAAAGAGATAATCCCTACTGTTGAAACAGAATCGATAAAGGTCGATGACGATGAAAGTGAATGGTTCATTGAGAATGCCAATGAATACGAAGATATTGGAAAAATGAATGAAACGGAAGAAGAAAATGAGTCTTCTGATATCGTTTTAAGTGAGATTGAGAGATTAATAAATGAACCTGACGAGACCATTGAGTATGAAAAGGAAGAAATGAAGGAAGCATTTGATGATGATTCGGAAGCTGTAGAAGACTTAGAGGGCTTACTTGCTTCAGAAGATGAATTGGAAGATGCTTTAGTTGATGATTTTGTAGAAGATGAGAAAGCTGAAATATCTGAGGGAACCCAGGATCGTATTGTTGAAGGTATCAGTGAAGAGGATCTTCACGTACATGCATTTCCTAAAAGGTCCAGGATCATGAGAGAGGTTATGAAGACCATGATTGAACAAATCACACTCTCGAAGAGTATATTATCCTCCCATCAGATGGAAAACATGATTAAGCATTACTTGCATCCAAGTTTACACGATCAAGACTACTATACATTTGCAAGAATATTAATGGATCATTACATTTCAACAGGGCAATATGAAGACTTACACATTTTTACTGAAAGGATTGCTGCTAAGAGATTCATAGAGTATCCGTACATTCAAATGGATATCGAACAAACAAATGAGTTTGCATGGAAAAAGTTAAACGAAATTAAAATGACAGAATAGGTGAGATGACATGAAAAAGAGTGCAGAAATGAAAGCTTTACCGATTATCAGTATATCCGATGGAAGTGAAATAGGGAGAGTCAAATCCCTTGTAATCAATCCGGAAAAGGGCTCGGTTGATTTTCTGACCATCGAGCATGAAGATTGGCAGGTCAGTGTGAAGGCGATCCCGTTCAAAAAGGTAGTCGGTATAGGCGAGTATGCCGTCACTGTCGAAAATGAGAATGCAGTGATCGACTTAAATGAAATCCCGATTGCAAACCAGCTGGTGAACAAAAAAATTAAAATCAACGATACCCGTGTGATGACCCGTAAAGGCCAAATGATCGGAAACATTCAAGAATTTTATGTGGATGATGAAACCGGGGCTATTGTTTCCTTAGAATTAAATGCCCAAGACAACACGTTTTTCCTTGGTACGGAACATGTACTGACATTTGGAAAAGATATCATTATTGTGAACGAAGACGCTGCAGAATATTTTAAAGGATCATTTGATCAACTTGTAAGCCATGAGCCTGTGTTCGAAGCAGAGACTGAAATTTTACCAACGCAACAACATGGCCTAGAGACAATTAAAACGAAACAGACTCAATTACTTACAGGAAAAAGTGTGATTGAAGATATATATAATTTAGAGGGTAATCTATTGATTGCTAAAGGTTCATCTCTAACGGAAGCCGATATTAAAGCTGCTCAGGACGCTGGTCCATCTGTTTTCGTTGATTTAACGATGAATATTAAGTAGGAGTCAGGAAGGAGCGCCTAGTGTGAAAAAAGGTCTATTTGGTAAGCTGATGACCGTTTTGTTCTTATCCACATTTTTTCTATATGGTTTTTCTCATTTAGGCGTCTTTGCTTATGAAACGTTCTTTGTTAAGTCACTCAATCTATCGAAACATGCAGCGGTTGCATCTATTAATCTGGGTGGAGCAAACAAAGAGGAAGCAATGAAGATACTGGATGAGAAAGTAGAGGAATGGAAGCTAAATCAAAACCTACTGCTGGATTTCAATGGAGAAAGTGCAAAAATCGATCCATCTCTCTTTCAATTTCATTTGGAAGAAAGCATAGAGAAACTTGTTGATGATGAAAGTACAAGTTTAATTGTGACGATGGATGAAAATGCATTCGATGCGTTTCTTTCAAATCAGTTCCCTGACTATAGGGGTGAAGACCTAAACCTTCCTTCTTTAATAGAGTATCTCCTCTCCTTGGCTGGTAGTCTTCATAAAGAAGAGAGCGTAAAGATATATGATTATGCAGCAAGCAATGAATCACCACAAGTAATTTTTGAGGCCGTGTCGAATGAATTAGAGGTTACACCAATGATCAAGAGCTTTATAGACAATTATCCCTCCATTCCCATTGCACCCAATTCGCAGTTTTCGTTTTCGGATTTTCTGGAAACAGAAGGATTTGTAGTCGAATCACAGGCTGATTTAAGTCCGGTTGCATCATTACTCTATCAAATCACCTTACATTCCAACTTTTCGATCATCGAACGAAATATAAGCAAGCTGCTTCCGGACTATGTGACACTAGGCTTTGAAGCGAAATTCAATCCGATGAATAACCAGGATTTTGTCATCACCAATCCTAATTCAACCGGTTATGAGCTGAAGCTTGCCATCCAAGAGAATAGAATCAAGGCTCAATTGCAGGGAATCCCTTTCCCAAACTCATATAATGTCCGTTTGTCTGAAAAAGAAACGTTTCCCCCAAGAGTCATTAAACAGTTTAGCCCTTTTGTTGAAAAAGGAAGCGTCGATATCCAACAAGAAGGGAAAGATGGGGTACTGATCCGGGTTTATAAGCAAAAATTGAGCTCTTCAGGTGAAATCCTTTCAGAAGAACTGATCAATGAAGATTTTTATGGACCACAGCATAAGATTGCGGTTTATCCGTTGCAGGAATTACAGGAAACCCCAAACGGAACATTTGATAATGTACCAACCGGGACGAATGGGGAAGAAGCGACGAATGAAGAATCGGGTGATGGGGAAAAAGATGAAACTTCCTCAATGGACGAGGAAGATAACGAGAGCAGTTCCACAGGGAAGGAAAGTGAAGGTACAGCCGATCAGGATTCTTCAAGTCCATCAGACGATGAAGTAAAACCAAAGAAAAAAGAGAGAAAATAAGTCGTAAAAGCGGGTGATAATGTGACCACGATTAGAAAGAGACTTGGAGACCTGCTCGTTGAAGCAGGAATCATATCCGAATCCCAGTTACAAGATACCCTGAAAGATAAAGCGAAAGGGCAGAAGTTGGGGGATGCCCTGCTTCAAAGGGGATATATTACAGAGCAGCAGTTGATTGAAGTATTGGAATTTCAATTGGGAATTCCCCATGTCAGCTTATACAGATACCCCTTTGAAACGAACTTATTCCACTTGATTCCTAAAGATTCGGCTAAGCGGAACCTGATGATCCCACTCAAAAAAGAGGGGGATAGGCTTTTCGTCGCGATGAGCGACCCGTTGGACTTTTACGCCATCGAGGATCTGCGTTTGGCCACAGGCTTTCAAATCGAGACAGCGATTGCGACCAAGGATGATATTTTGAAAGTCATCAATAAGTTTTATGACTTAGAGGATGGATTTGAAGACCTTTTCCAGGAGAATCGGGATCAAAATAGAGTAGAAGAAAATACGGTGGTGGATTCCGATTCACCCATCGTTCGATTAGTGAACGGAATCCTTTCAAATGCGGTGACCCAAAAAGCTAGCGATATACATATTGACCCCCAGGAAACCAAAGTCGTCATACGTTACCGGGTGGACGGCATTCTTAGAAACGAAAGAAATCTCCCGAAGCACATGCAAAGTATGCTGATTGCCAGGCTTAAAATCATGGCGAATCTCGACATAACCGAATTCAGGGTGCCTCAGGACGGACGAATCAAAGTGAATATCGACTTTCATCCAATCGATCTGCGTGTGTCGACTTTGCCGACGGTCTATGGAGAGAAAATAGTGTTGAGGATTCTGGATTTAGGTTCGAGTTTGAATGACCTGTCAAAACTGGGTTTCAACAAAGTAAATCAACAGAGGTTCATGAAGATGATCCAGCAGCCGACAGGGATTGTTCTCATCACGGGACCAACCGGTTCGGGGAAGTCTTCCACTTTATATGCAGCCTTGAATCATCTCAACAGTGAAGAAGTGAACATTATTACGATCGAGGATCCCGTTGAGTATCAGCTGGAGGGCATCAATCAGATCGGTGTGAATCAGAATGTCGGTTTGACCTTTGCCAAGGGGCTGCGTGCCATTTTGCGTCAGGATCCGAATATCATCATGGTCGGGGAAATTCGGGACAGGGAGACCGTTGAAGTCTCCATACGGGCTTCCTTAACTGGACATCTCGTGTTGAGCACCATCCATACCAATGACTCAATCAGTACGGTGACGAGACTACTGGATATGGGTGTAGAACCATTTTTAGTTGCTTCTTCACTGAGCGGGGTCGTGGCTCAACGCTTGATCAGGAAAGTTTGCCGTGATTGCAAACAAAAGATGGCGGCGACCAAACGGGAAATTGAGATATTCGCCAAAAGGGGAATGAAGATCGAGACCATTACGAGAGGGCAGGGTTGCTCTTCCTGTAATATGACAGGATACAAAGGCCGGATTGCCATTCATGAGGTCCTCGTCATGAATGATGACATGAAGAAGGTCATTCTGAACAACGAACCCTTCTCCAAGTTAAGGGAGCATGCCGTACGGAATAAAACCATCTTCTTAATCGATGACGGCTTGCTGAAAGTGAAGCAGGGCATGACCACGACCGAAGAAGTATTAAGAGTAGCGATTTCAGAGTAGGTGAATGAATTGAAAGAAAAAGTTGATTATCTTCTAAAGTCTGCTTTCGAGCTGGGCGCGTCCGATATCCATCTTACAGTCGGCTCACCTCCTATCTTCAGGATACATGGAGACCTTAAAAGGTTCGGTAAAGAAAATTTGCTGCCTGATAACACGGAAATGATGGCAAAGGCCATCATTTCTGAAACGATGTATCCTGCCTTTGAAGAAGTGGGTGAATTGGACTTTTCCTATGGAATCCCGGGCGTTTCAAGGTTCAGGGTGAATGCATTCAAACAACGATCATGCATATCTTTGGCCATACGTGTCATTCCGACTTCCATCCCTACAATGGAGGAATTATTTCTCCCCCATGCATTGAAGACGATTGCTGAAAAACCACAGGGTCTTTTCCTTGTTACCGGACCCACAGGGAGTGGAAAGTCGACCACGTTGGCATCCATCGTGGATTATATGAACCGGAAAATGAGGAAGCATATCATTACCCTGGAAGACCCCATCGAATACCTGCACAAGCACGGGGCATGCATCATCGATCAGCGGGAAGTGGGATTTGATACAAGGTCATTTTCAAAAGGCTTAAGAAGTGCCTTGAGACAGGATCCAGATATTATTCTCGTAGGGGAAATGAGGGACCTGGAGACGATACATACTGCCATAACGGCAGCGGAAACCGGACACCTTGTTCTGGCGACACTTCATACATCCAGTGCCCCGGCCACCATCGAGCGAATCGTAGACGTCTTCCCGCCGGAGCAGCAGTCACAAATCCGCGTTCAATTGGCATCGGTCCTTGTCGGGATCCTTTCACAGAGATTGTTTGCCACGGTAGATAAAAAAGGAAGAAGGGCCGCGACAGAGCTCCTGATGAATAATGCAGCAATCGGCAATTTGATCCGTTCAGAAAAGGTCCACCAAATTCAAAATGTCATGCAGACGTCCAAAACTTCAGGCATGCACATCATGAGCGACAGTGTGATGAAGCTTTATGAGAGTGGCATCATTTCAAAGGATATGGCGTTTCCTTATAGCAGAGAGGAGATTCCTCAATAGATGGGACGTTATAAGTACACAGGCAGGGACCAAAAAGGAAAGAAATCGGGCATCATCACGGCCACATCAAAGAAGGATGCCCTCATTCAGTTGAAGAAGCAGGAAGTAAGGGTCATTGAAATCCTGGAAATGCCTGAGACACTCATGACCAAAGACATAACGATCGGAAATCCGGTGAAGTTACAGCATCTTGTTATTTTTTTGCGACAGTTTGCGACCCTTCTTCAAGCTGGGGTTACAGTGGTTGATTCGACTCATATTCTGGCCGAGCAGACGGAGAGTAAGGCACTCGGCAAAGCACTTACGGAAATCGAAGATGAATTGCGGGACGGGAATCCGTTATCGGAAGCCTTCTCCCGTCACAAAAAGATTTTTGAACCTCTGATGATCAATATGCTGAAGGCAGGGGAAGCGTCAGGCAGCCTGGATGAAACATTGGAAGGGCTCGCCACTCATTATGAAAAGCAGCATATCACGAAACAGAAAATCATTTCGGCGTTAGCTTATCCTATGGTTGTCGGCGTTATTGCCATCGGTGTCGTCATATTCCTGCTGGCTGCCGTTGTGCCGACCTTCGTGAATATGCTGTCCGATTTCGGAGGCGAATTGCCAGCCATCACACAATTTGTTATTGCTTCAAGTGAATTCATGCAAAAGTTCTGGTACATCATCATTTTGTTTTTTGTATTCATTGCTATCACTCTGGCTATGTTAAGAAAAGACAAACGATCGAAGTATTATCTTGATTATGCCATCCTGAGAGTGCCGATTTTCGGGAAGATGCTGCAAAAAGCGGTACTCGCGAGAATGACACGGACACTTAGTTCATTATTTTCAAGCTCAGTCCCTATTTTGCAGGCATTAGCGATTGTTGAAAAGGTTGTGGAAAATGAAGTGGTGGCCCGTGTGATCGGCGAATCCCGCAGATCATTGGAGAAGGGGACGTCCCTAACAGACCCGATGAAGCGGCATTGGGCTTTTCCTCCATTGGTGACGCAAATGATCGCCATAGGAGAAGAGACAGGGTCCCTGGACTCGATGCTTGCGAAGGTCGCCGACTTCTATGAAAAAGAAGTGGAAAGTGCCACGGATCGTCTGAAATCATTGATTGAACCACTCATGATCGTCATGCTGGCAGGATTGGTCGGGACCATCGTCACTTCGATTCTCGTTCCGATGTTCGAAATCTTCAATAATGTTCAAAACTATTAGAAAATACCTATAATTTTACAAAAAATATGATTTTTTTGTCGGATGAGTGTTGTATACTAGTACTAGATTACTAGTTTTTAGTAAAAGATATATAAACAGGAGGAATTACCATGTTAAAGAAGATGGGTCAAAGACTGAAAAATGAGCGCGGATTGACGCTTATCGAATTACTTGCTGTTGTCGTTATTTTAGGAATTATCGCTGCGATTGCAATTCCTAGTATTGGTGGGTTGATTAATAACTCTCGTGCGGATGCCCATATTGCGAATGCTCAGCAGATGGTTAATGCTGCCAGATTAGCCATGACAGCAGAAGAAATTGCAGCTGGAGGTACTATTGATTTAGATACATTGGTTGATAATGGATATCTTGAGCAAGTTGATAACCCATCGGGCGGTGATTATGATGGAGAAGAATCATTGGTAACTATTGTTGCAGGTGGAGACCATACTGTTACCTTATCAAATGGTACGAATGTATATCTTCAAAATGCAAACCCAGATGAAATCACTCGAGAAGATGTAGATATGTAACATGGGTGTAATAGTATTCACCTACGGTCTCCTCCTAGGCTCCTTCTACAACGTAGTCGGCCTCCGGATACCGCTCAAAAAGTCAATCGTCAAACCAAGATCAGCCTGCCCGTACTGCCGGCACACGCTGACGGCCAAGGAACTGATACCAGTACTATCCTATATTATGCAAGGTGGAAAATGCGCTCAGTGTAAGGGGCGCATTTCTCCTCTTTATCCATTGATGGAAATAACTACCGGACTCTTATTCTTACTTTCTTATATTATGTTAGGCATACAGCCGGAGCTGGTTGTCGCTCTTACTCTCGTCTCCCTGTTCATGATCATCACGGTCAGTGACCTGAAATATATGGTCATTCCCGATAAAGTGCTGTTGTTTTTTTTAGTTTTATTTATCATAGAACGAATATTCATCCCGTTAAACCCGTGGTGGGACAGCGTTGCGGGCAGCGTTGCCGGCTTTTGCCTGCTTCTTCTGATTGCCATCATCAGCAAGGGAGGAATGGGCGGCGGTGATATCAAATTATTCGCTGTCATTGGTTTCGTCGTGGGGGTCAAGGTGATGCTTTTTTCCTTTTTCCTCGCTACCCTTTTTGGGGCGGTCGCTGGTATTACAGGCCTGATGCTTGGCTTTTACAAGAAAGGGCAACCCATTGCTTTCGGTCCATATATCGTAATAGGCACACTCGCAGCATACTTCTTTCACCAGCCAATCCTGCATTGGTATTTTTCTTTATATAGCTAAAGGGGTCATTCAAGATGTTATCACGTCTCTTCAATAAGAATAAAAATAAAATCAATATCGTCATCAGTGATCAATGGATTCGATTTGTAGAAATGAAATCTGTTTCTCCTTTACATATTCACCATTTTGGAGAGAAACGAATTGCTGACGGGATGATCTCAGATGGCAAAATCATTGAGAAAGAAGCTTTTCAAGCACTGTTGGAAGAGTGTGTCCTCGATTGGGGTATAAAGAAAAGGGAAGTTCAATTCATCGTTCCGAATACTCAGATGATCATCAGGAAGATGGAGATATCATCCGATATTGAGGACGATGAGGTGAAGAGCCACTTGTTCCTGGAAATCGGGACGAGTATACATCTGCCTTTTGAGAACCCGGTATTTGATGTGGTGGTTGTAGGAAATAAAGGAGACAAGAAAGAAATCATCCTGGTGGCGGCACCGGAGGATATTGTCATGGAATATCAGCAGCTATTGACTGATGCCCATTTAAAGCCGGTTGTGGCTGATATTAGTCCACTTGCCTTTTACCGATACGTACACTCTTTGGATTTAACTCGTAAAGAAGACCATGAAATGCTCCTCTATTTCAATCAGGCTAATGTGGCCGTGTCCATCTTCCATGATCATCAGCCTGTATTTTTCAGGCCGATTGGATTAGGTGAGGATCGGGAAGTGATGGATGAGAGGGTGTATCACAATGATTTCCAATCCCTTCAATTTGATGACGTGATGAAAGAAATCGACAAAGTCATCAGCTTTTACCGATATACACTTACAAATGATGAAGCAATGATTAATAAAGTATACGTAACCGGTGACCATCCCATGGTAGGGGATATCCAGACCCTTTTATCAGAACGGTTTGAAATCGACATTATCAAGGTGCCAACCGCTGCACGCGACGCCTACACCAATGAAGAACTATCGAGTGCGTTTTTACTCGCTATTGGTTTAGGGTTAAAAGAGGTGATATAGTGCTCGTCGATATCAATTTATTACCTCAAAATGAAAAAGGAAGCCGTCAGTGGGTGTATGTGGTTATCGGTGTGCTATCCGTCGGAATCCTTGCTCTTATGATTCTATTATTTCTTGCTGCGAATATCGGAAAAGATGTGGACGTCCTGACGACGGAATTACAGGGTACCAAGCAGCTCAGAGCGGAAAAAGAGCAAAGCATTTCTGATTTTGAATCATCGGATGCCTGGGTACAATTGGAGAGTGCTGTCAGCTGGGCGGAAAGCTACCCCATCGATACTGTGCCTGTCTTGAATCACCTGGTCGAATTACTGCCGGAGCGGGGTTTCGTGAAGGAATTTACATACGCGGAAGATGGGAGTATCCAACTCTCGATTCAATTTGATATAAGCAGTGAAGCTGCGTATTATTTAACGCATCTGAAGGGATCCAGGTACATTCAGGAAGCAACCTTATTGTCGCTGGCTACAGAAACCATCTCTGAAAATGATAGTTTAACAGCCGTTAATACGGAGACCATTTTACCAAGGTATATAGGTCAGTATGAAGTAACGTTAAATAGAACAGAGATAAAGGAAATGGAAACAGAGGAAACTTCCGAAGAGCAGGGAGGCGATTCGGAATGAATATACGATTCGAAAAAAGAGAATGGCTGCTGATCAGTACTTCGATTGTGATAGCAATAATCCTAATCCTCGGAGCAATATGGTTCTACTATCTACCCGTGAAAAATCAGAAGGAAAATCTACTGAATGAAATCAAAACGGAAAAGAAGCTGATTGAAGCATTGGATTCTAAGATTTCTTCCATTAAACAGGCTTCCTTTGAAAATTCGAGTTCACTGCAACAGAAGGTTCCAGTCAAGCCTCTCACTCAACAGCTGCTAATCGATTTTGAAAAAGCAGAAATCGTCTCGGACAGTTTTGTCACAAGCATTGAATTTACGGAAGGTGCTGTAGATCTTCCTGCAACTGAATCCTTGGGCGCAGGGGATGATGTTTCCCAAACGGATGTTGAAGTTACTGAAGAAGGCACTGAAGTGAATCCGGCATCTGATGTGGTCCTTCCACAAGGCCTTCAAAAACTGACAGCCACGATTTCTGTAGAAGCAAAGAGCTATTTTCATATAGAGGAGTTCATCAATAAATTAGAAGAGCTGCATCGTATCGTAGAGGTTGAACAGATTTCTTTCAGCGGACCGGCTGAATTACAGCAATACGAAGATGAAATCGAAAATATTCAATTGAATCTAGTCGTATCCGCCTTTTATTTACCTGGTTTAGTAGAACTAGAAACGGAGCTGCCAAAACTCGATGCACCTCCTCCGTCAAACAAAAAGAATCCTTTTCAGCAGTTCCCTGAACAAAAGTCAGAAGAACAAGATACCAATTAAAGGTCTGATGTAAATGCGAGAAAATGAAAAAGGATATACTCTAGTAGAATTACTGGCTGTGATTGTCATACTGGGAATCATTGCTGTCATTGCCACCTTAGCGATAAACAACCTGATTGAAGAATCCAAGAAACAGGCGTTTGTGGCAAACGCCCTTACGATGAAAAGTTCAGCGCAATACTATGCGAAGGATGCCATGCTTCAAGAGAAGGTAACGGGTAAGATTACGTATAAAGAGTTGATAGATGCTCAATTGATTGAACCGATATTGGATCCGCATTCTAAAACAGTCATGGCACCGGATGAATCCTCTTATGTTTTGGCTGATGGGGAGAGTGTGGTATCCATCTGTTTATGGGGGGAAGAGTATAATCTCTGTACAAATGTAGATGGAGATAAAGAAGAAATACCGTTTTCTACCCTTTCAGTTCAATCCCTGCAGAAAAACTAAAAAATTTGACGAAAACCTGTTAGGACAAGACGACAAAAGTCTTGTTCTTTTTTTTATTGGATGTGATAGCATGGAAAAAAATAGATGAAGGAGGGTGGCGATGATGAATAATAAAAGAGACGAAGATAAAAAGATATCTATTAAAATTAATGGTGAAAAAACAAATTTTAACGAAGATCTTCTTGTGTATGATTGGAAGTTGGGGGAGACTGAAGCAGCTGCCGGGGAAGAAGCGGAAGACAAAGGATTCGATTGGATCCTACCCGACGATGAGGAAGCTCAGCCTCCTAAGGAATACAAAAAAATCAATTATGTGACAGGGAACAAAAAGAAGCGCAAGTCGTTCAAAAATCCTTTTCAGGATTCTGTTAATCTTTTAATGTCGATAATTGGTGCGGTAGTGGTAGGAGCTGTGCTGGGGTTCGGCACGCTTAAAGTCATTACGACAACGGATGGTCCAGCGACGCCGGCGGCAACGTTGCAAGATACGACGGCAGAAGCAAATGCGGAAGGGAAGCAGTCCGTATCGGCAGTTGAATTACAGGATTTCTCAACGTCGATTCTTCAAGGCGGTGTGTTTTCAACAGAGGAATCTCTTAATGCCATGAAGGACAGCTTAGCAGGAAAAGGGTTGAGCAGCGCAAGTGTGGAAAAGGATGGACAATTCTTTCTTTTATTGGGTGTTTCGGGAGATCTTGAAACAGCCAAATCACTTGGGGCAGAATTGAAAGAACAAGGGGTGGACGTTTTTGCGAAAGATTTTGTATTTGGAGCTAAAGGAATAAATGCTTCAAAGGAAGAGAAATCCTTTTTGGAAAAGGGAAATGGGCTCTACAACACATTAGCTATGGAGAGCAGCAGTGGAATGATCGGTGGAACGCCTGACGAAAAAACGATTCAAACCATTCAATCTGGAGTGAAGGAACTGGAAGGAATCAAGGTGGGGCAAGATTCCATTGCCTCCATGAAAGAGTCCTTAGTCAATGCAGGGAATCTTGCGGCAGGGATGAAGACCCCGGATGATGCCCAAAAAGTTCAGGAAGAGTTATTATCCTACCTGCAACATTACAGTGGATTATAATTTCGACTGTATTAGACTATTTTCTAGGAAATAATATGATGTCTACAATAGGGCCTCTCTCATTTTGTCAGATTCAAGCTTACTGACCAAAGAGAGTTGGCTCTATTTTTACTTGTTTAAAAAGGCGGATTTTGGTAGTATAGTCATGTATCTCCCAATTTCTACTCTGAAAGGATTGGTATGGTGTGTCCAACCTCATACTCGCTTCACAATCTCCTCGTCGAAAAGAACTTCTGCAACAAATTCAACTTTCTTTTTCCGTTATCAGCTCTACAGTTGAGGAAACTTTTTCATCTGATTTAATGCCCCATGAAGTCGTCATGTATCTTGCCCGCAAAAAAGCGAAAGAAATCTCGAATCAATACCCCAGCCACTATGTAATCGGTTCAGACACTGTCGTAGCGAAGGATGACCGGATTCTTGGTAAACCGGAATCGAAAGAAGAAGCGAAAGAAATGCTATCAATGCTTTCAGGTTCTACTCATTCTGTCTACACGGGGGTTGCCATTCTGCATGGTGACGTGGAGGAACTCTTTTATGAAAAAACGGATGTAACGTTTTGGGAGTTGACTTCTAAAGAGATAGACGATTATATTGCATCTGAAGAGCCTTTTGATAAAGCCGGTTCATATGGTATTCAAGGAATCGGAGCGAAATTTGTCAAAGAAATTAAAGGCGATTATTTCTCCGTCGTTGGTTTACCCATCTCACGAGTGAATCGTGTATTACTTGAAATGGGCTATCTTCAACCATAATGACTCCCGAGCGTACAAAAAGGAGGAACCAATGGTTAAAACAATACCTCAGCAGGAAGAAAACAGGCTTATGATCCGGGATTTCCCTCAGGACGAAAGACCACGTGAAAGGCTGATTCAAAGCGGGGCGGCAAGCCTGTCGAATCAGGAGCTACTGGCTATCTTACTCCGGACCGGAACGAAATCCGAGTCTGTTCTGCAGCTGTCCAACCGGCTGCTCAACCACTTTGATGGATTAAATCTATTAAAGGATGCTTCCCTGGAAGAGATTACGAAAACGAAGGGAATCGGCCTTGCGAAGGCAGTTCAAATCATGGCCGCCGTCGAATTCGGTCGAAGAATCAGCAACTTGGCTTTTGATGACAGATATAGCATCCGTTCCCCCGAAGACGGAGCCAATTATGTCATGAACGATATGAGATTTTTGGCCCAGGAGCATTTTGTATGCCTATACCTCAACACAAAGAATCAAGTTCTCCACAAACAAACCATCTTTATTGGAAGTCTGAATGCTTCCATCGTCCACCCCCGGGAGGTCTTTAAAGAAGCCTTCAGACGATCCGCCGCATCGATCATTTGTATCCATAACCATCCCTCTGGTGATCCGACTCCAAGCAGAGAAGATATAGAAGTGACAAAAAGATTAGTGGAATGTGGTCGAATCATTGGTATTGATATACTCGATCATCTTATAATAGGGGAGAAGAAGTTTATCAGTTTAAAGGAAAAAGGGTATTTATGACACTATGATTTTTTTCCTGGTTGCGATATAATTAAGCTTATGATTTTTACAAACAATATGGTGATTCAATATAACGCAGTCTTTGAAAAAGAGAGTCATTCTTCAAGGGAATGAGTCTTTTCGTTATGCATGAACGAACAATTATTGTGACGAAAATTACGAGGATAGAGAGTGATTGGACGACTCTCCTGTGAAAGCACATATAAAACGTTAAAAACCAGCCAATTTGTATCAGAAAGGGAGATACCATTCATGTTTGGAACGAAAGATTTAGGGATTGATTTAGGAACAGCTAACACATTGGTGTACTTGAAAGGCAAAGGGATTGTCGTTCGCGAACCTTCTGTTGTCGCACTTCAAACAGATAACAAGCATATCGTTGCAGTCGGGAATGATGCTAAGAATATGATCGGTAGAACACCGGGAAATGTCGTGGCTCTTCGCCCGATGAAAGATGGGGTAATCGCTGACTACGAAACAACAGCCACGATGATGAAGTACTACATAAGACAAGCGACACGGAATAAAGGAGCTTTTTCCCGAAAACCTTACGTCATGGTCTGTGTACCTTCAGGAATTACCGGTGTTGAAGAAAGAGCGGTCATCGATGCGACAAGACAGGCGGGAGCAAGGGATGCTTATACGATTGAAGAGCCGTTTGCAGCTGCAATTGGAGCGAACCTGCCAGTATGGGAACCGACAGGAAGTATGGTCGTAGATATCGGTGGAGGAACGACGGAAGTAGCCATCATCTCTTTAGGAGGGATTGTGACAAGTCAGTCGATCCGTGTAGCCGGGGATGAGATGGATGATGCGATCATTAACTATATCCGCAAAACGTATAACCTGATGATCGGGGACCGTACAGCGGAAACGATCAAAATGGAAGTCGGTTCTGCCGGTGATTCTGAAGGAATTGAAGCAATGGAGATTCGCGGACGTGACCTTTTGACCGGTTTACCGAAAACGATCGAAGTAACCGCAGTTGAAATTGCATCTGCTCTTCATGATACCGTATACACGATTGTCGATGCTGTTAAGAGTACATTAGAGAAAACACCGCCAGAACTCGCGGCTGATATCATGGACAGAGGAATCGTGCTGACAGGTGGCGGGGCGCTTCTTCGTAATCTTGATAAAGTGATCAGCGATGAGACGAAAATGCCGGTCCTCATTGCAGAGGAACCTCTGGATTGTGTGGCAATCGGTACGGGGAAAGCCCTTGACCACATCCATCTATTTAAAAATCGGGGAAAATAAACATAATTAATGAATGGGGGGACGTTTCCTTAAGGATGCTTGGGTAGCCTTAAGGTCGGCCCCATCTTTTTTCGAACAACCATGAATATTTTGACGAATGATATCAAAAATAAACGATTTTTGATATAGTATTTACTAGAATGAGAAAAGGTTGAGGTGTACATCATGCCACAATTCTTCCTGAATAAACGTTTGATCATTCTGCTCGTCAGTGTCATAGTCCTTGTTGGATTAATCGGATTTTCTTTGCGGGAGCGAGATAGCATCAGCTGGCCTGAGCAGTTTGTAAAAGATATGGTAGGATTCGGACAGTCATTGGTTTCAAAACCTGTTAACTATGTAGCGGGAGTTGTTGAAAACGTTCAAGATCTTCAAAATACATACACAGAAAACGAAAAATTAAAAACACGTTTAGATGAATTAGTGAAGCTTGAAACAAAGGTGAAAGACCTGAAACAAGATAATAATGAATTAAGGGCGGTCCTTGAAAAGAAGGAAGACCTTCGTGCCTATAACACGATTCAAGCTACCGTCATTGCAAGGAATCCTGATCGCTGGCAAGAGCTCCTGACGATTGATAAAGGCGAAGTGAACGGGATTAAGTCAGACATGGCCGTGATTTCATCGGCTGGATTGATCGGAAAGATTAAAAGCGTAAATGAATTTTCATCTACTGTTGAATTAATTTCGACCAATAATACAAAAAACCGGATTTCCACTGTGATACAAGGGAAAGAACAAGACATCAACGGATGGATTGAAGGGTACGACAGCGATAAAAAAGAAATTTTGGTTAAACGGATTTCCAACGATATGAAAGTCGACAAAGGCTCTAAAGTGATGACATCAGGATTGGGAGGAGTATTTCCTAAGGGGCTGGTCATCGGGGAAGTGAAAGAAGTGAAACCGGATCAATACGGGTTGACTCAAACGGCATATGTAAAGCCTGCTGCTGATTTCTATCACTTGGAGCACGTCATGGTCATCGACCGTGACATCCAGGGTGTGACGGAACAGGAAGCGGATGCTGAGGAGGATGGCAATGATCAGTAGGCTCCTCCTCCCGTTTATGACCCTGCTTTTCTTTTACAGTGAGAGTTTATTTGTTCATCTTTTTCCAAATGAAGAGTGGTTTGATCAGAAAATCATTGTTCCGCATTTCCTGATTATCGTGCTGTTCTTTATTTGTGCGTTTTATCAATACCGCACTGCATTGCTTTACGGATTCATCTTTGGCTTTCTATTTGATATTTATTACACAGAAATCAATGGGATTTACTTAGTGCTCTTCCCATTTGTCATCTTTTTATCTCACCAGATGATGAGGGTATTACATAATAACCTCTTTGTATTGGGGATTATTTCACTTGTGAACCTTTCCGTATTGGAGTTTTTGGTGTATCAAATCAATTTAATTATCCAACGTACTGATTTGACTTTTATGCAGTTCGTGGACTGGCGTTTGTGGCCGACATTGGTCCTTAATATAGTGTTTTATTTAGTTGTGGCATTTCCACTCAGGAACTATCTTCTCCGAAAACGGAAAGAGTGGCTGGATGAATAAATTCTATTAGTAATTTTTTCATAAAAAGAGGAAATGGCACTGCTTATGTCGAATTTAATAGACGACTGAGGTGAAAAATTGCGCCATGAATAAAAAGCCAAATGTGATGATAAAAGGAACAAAAGAAGGATTGACCCTTCATCTCAATGATCAATGCTCCTTTCATGAGTTAAAGAAGGAATTGGACGATAAGCTGTCTGCACATTACCGGGAAACAGAAGGGACTCCACTGCTCACGGTCAATATCCAGACAGGGAATCGCTACCTGACGGATGAACAGGTAGAAGAGTTGAAAGAGATCGTAAGGCAAAAACGTAATTTAGTAGTGAATGAAGTATGGAGTAATGTGATTACAAAGAATGAAGCAGAGAAACTCATAGATGAACGAAATATAGAAACTTTAACCGGCGTGATCCGATCTGGACAAGTCGTGGAAGTGTCAGGGGACATCCTTATTGTCGGCGATGTCAATCCTGGCGGGAAAGTGCTGGCTGGAGGGAATATTTACATATTGGGTTCGTTGAAAGGAATTGCCCATGCAGGCCACAACGGAAACATGGAGGCTGTCATTGTCGCATCCAAAATGGTTCCGTCCCAGCTCCGGATAGGGGACTCCCTGAACAGGGCACCTGATTGGGTGGAAGAAGATGATGAGCACGAAATGGAATGTGCTTATGTCGATGATCAGGGACAAATTGTTGTGGATCGATTACAAGTTTTAAAGCATCTTAGACCAAATATTACTAGTTTTAAAGGAGGAAGCTAATGTGGGTGAAGCCATAGTTGTTACTTCAGGTAAAGGTGGAGTGGGAAAGACGACTACTTCTGCCAATGTTGGTACAGCATTAGCTCTACAAGGCAAAAAGGTTTGTTTAATTGATACAGATATCGGCCTCAGAAACCTCGATGTGGTGATGGGACTCGAAAACAGAATCATTTATGACTTAGTAGACGTTGTAGAGGGCCGCTGTAAAGTACATCAAGCTCTGGTAAAAGATAAGCGTTTCGAGGATAAACTATTTTTACTGCCAGCTGCACAAACAAGTGATAAATCCGCTGTTAACCCTGAGCAAATGAAGAAGCTAGTAGTAGATTTAAAGCAAGACTATGATTATATCATTATTGATTGTCCTGCGGGGATCGAGCAGGGGTATAAGAATGCTGTGGCAGGTGCCGATCGTGCGATTGTCGTCACGACACCGGAAATTTCAGCTGTACGTGATGCGGATCGAATCATCGGTTTGCTGGAGAAAGAGAATATTGAACCACCGAAGCTCGTCATTAACCGCATACGCAATCATATGATGAAAAATGGTGAAATGTTGGATGTGGATGAAATCACAGCCCATCTTTCCATCGACCTTCTTGGTATTGTTGCCGACGACGATAATGTGATCAAATCTTCCAATAAAGGTGAGCCCATCGCTCTGGATTCAACAAGCAAAGCCTCCATTTCCTACCGGAATATTGCCAGACGAATCCTTGGTGAATCGGTTCCGTTACAGTCTTTGGAAGATGAACGGACAGGAGTCTTTTCAAGAATTAAAAAATTATTCGGTGTAAAAGCATAAGAATCAATTCAGTCCCGGTAAAGCGCTTCGAGCGTTTTACCGGGACTTTTTTATTTTCCCCATGAATATTCTTTCAGGACAAGTCATACATTGTAGCAAATCATGTGTAATCGAATGGAGCTCTTTTTAATATGGATCTAACAACCCTTGTCCCTCATCATGACCAGAACCATTTAGTATAGAATCACTCTTGAACGGAGTGGCTCAGACGTTTATGAAACAATACCTTATAAAAAGGAATGGTGTACATGGGGAATCGTGCGGATGAAATACGTAAGAGGATAGCGAAACGAAAGAAAACGAATCCAGGCGAGAACTCTTCATACTTTCTCCCATCGGACGAGGAGCGCTATGGAATGGAACGGCAGACAAGCTTTGAAGGGGGACCGCCACCTGAGGGTATGCATCCATTATTTAAAAAGGAAACCTTTATGCTGAAAATACTTGGAGCGGGAATCATGGTATTAGTGACGGCGATTATGTTTAAGAGTCCTTCACCTGTATTCAATGAAGCGAAATCCGTGGTCACGAAAACCATGGATACAGAATTCCAGTTTGCCGCCATTTCCACGTGGTATGAGGACCAATTCGGAAAACCATTAGCGTTATTACCGACAAGTAATACCAAGAAAGAATCAACTAGTGCGCAAAGTGCGGAATATGCCGTACCTGCGTCGGGGAAGGTCGTTGAAAATTTTAAAACCAATGGACAAGGCATTATGCTTGAAACGGGCCTAGGTGAAGATGTAGCGGCAATGAAGGGGGGCTTGATTATATTTGCAGGCAAGAAAGAGGAGCTTGGGAACACAGTCGTCATTCAACATGCAGACAAATCAGAATCCTGGTATGGTCACCTCGAATCGATTGATGTGAAACAGTATGAATCGATCGAGAAGGGATCACTTGTAGGCAAGGTTTCCACCAGCAGCCAGAACGATGTGACAGGAGAGTTTTATTTCGCGATAAAAATGGGTGATGAATTTATCGACCCGATACAGGTGATGTCATTTGACTAATATATTTTCACTTTTGAAAAAATTTTATGTTCACCCTTTGCTATGGCTCGTCATTGCCATTGCGATTATGACGGCTCACTTTTTTGAACTGATACTGCTTCTCTTCATCATTACGATTCATGAATTGGGACATGGACTGATGGCCCATTCTTTTTCCTGGAGAGTAAAGAAAATCGCCCTGCTGCCTTTTGGTGGGGTTGCGGAGATGGATGAGCATGGAAACCGTTCTTTGCGGGAGGAGTTCTGGGTGGTGGCTGCGGGTCCCTTGCAGCACATATGGCTCATAGCTTCAGGTTGGGGGCTTATGGAGACCGGCGTGATCAGCCCGGATTCATTTTCGCTTTTTTTTCAGTTGAATATGATGGTGCTGCTGTTTAATCTTCTGCCCATTTGGCCGTTGGATGGAGGGAAGCTGGTTTCCTTGCTGTTGGCAACGAAGCTTAATTATTTGAGAGCATATGAATACACGCTTCTCTTTTCTTTTGGTTTACTATTGCTGTTTCACCTGGTTGTACTCATCATCGCTCCCCTTCATCTGAATCTGTGGATCGTTCTATCGTTCCTGTACTTTTCATTATGGGTGGACTGGAAACAGAGGCGGTATGCGTTTATGAAGTTTTTGTTAGAACGGTATTATGGGAAGAGTCATCAATTTATGGAACTGCGGCCACTTCCCATTGAAAGTGAAGATTCCATCATTACAGTAGTGGAGAAGTTTCAACGGGGGGTAAAGCATCCCCTCGTTGTCTTCGAAAAAGGAATTGAAGTAGGGAAGCTGGATGAAAATGAGCTCCTGCACGCCTTTTTTGCAGAAAAAATGACCTCGGCCAAAACGAAGGATCTCCTCTACCTTTATTGACGAATGAACACGAACTGTATAAAGTAAGGACATACTGGTAAAAGGGTTGGAAACAACCCTTTTTTCTTATGACTTTTTTCGTGGGAAAGGGGCTTTCGGTGTGGAAGAAATCATTGTACACAGTAAGGGCAGGGAAAAACGGTGGGTATACCGATCAGATAATGAAATCATTGGATTATATACATATCAGCCTGGAGAGGAAAGCTTAACAGGCAATATTTATCTTGGGAGAGTCGTCAAGGTTCAAAAAGGGCTGGGTGCGGCATTTGTAGATTTTGGCGGGGGTAAAAATGGCTACCTTCATGAAAAAGACATTCCGCAAAACATAGAGGCATACCATGCGGGAAACGATCCTCACCCCATTGGAAAATGCGTGCATGAAGGGCAAAAAATCATCGTGCAGGTCATGAAGGACGAGATGGGAACGAAGGGAGCAAGATTGACGGCCGTTATCGAGCTCAAAGGGGAACATCTTGTGTACATGCCACAAGGGTATTATGTGGCGGTATCTAAAAAAGTGGATGATGAAAACAGGAAGGTCTTAAGACGATTGGGGAATGAATGGAAAAATACGCAAGAAGGCATTGTGATGCGAACCAATGCGGTTGAAGTGAGAGAAGGTGTGTTACAAGAGGAACTGCACTCATTACGTTCAAGATATGAAAGCCTGGAAAGGGTGTCTCTGAGAGCAAAATGTCCTTCACTCTTATCCCGGCAGGACACTTTCTATGAGGATCTCCATGAACAACTGAAAAAGGGGAGTGGAGGAAGTATTGTAGTCGATGACTATGAAAGTCTTCTTCATCTAGAAGAAATGAGCGGAGCCGGGATAAAAGATAAGTGGACCTTCGAACACTATCAAGGCCATGAAAATATTCTCCGTCATTACCATGTTGCCTCTGTATGGGAGAACGCACTGAAAAAAGTGGTATGGCTCGATAATGGGGCATTTATTGTAATCGAGTCAACAGAAGCCATGACCGTTGTGGATGTGAATTCAGGAAAGTTTACAGGTAAAGACGATTTAGAACAGACTATATTACAAACAAATAAACTGGCAGCGAAAGAAATGGCGAAGCAACTCACCCTTCGGAATTTAAGCGGCATGATTCTCATCGATTTTATCGATATGAAAAAGGAAAGTAATAAACAGGAAGTGGTGGATGCACTTTCAGATGCGTTGGTATCGGATAAGCAGCGCACGACGATCGTGGGCTTTACACCCCTTGGCATTCTTGAATTGACGCGAAAAAGAACCCGTCAGCCCCTGTCTGCCTACTTGACTCGTCCTTGTTCAGTGTGTCAAGGTACAGGGAGGGAAATGACACCTGAGACGCTTGCATTCCAGCTTGAACGTGAGCTGTGGGAAATGCAGGCGATGGATGGCTCCCTGATCGAAGTGGAAGCGACTGGGGAAGTCGCAACCGTCTTTTCCGGATTGCAGAACGTTCACCTTAAAAGATTGGAAAAAGCGTTGGGGAAAGAAATCAAAATAAAAGAAATCACTCATGAACATCCTTATTATCATGTATCAAAGTTTATATGAATTTCTTGATTGTTATTGACAGTGCATCGATTTTTATGATAGGATTCTAATGTTATTGATTGTAGCACCCGTGCTACAACCGCTCATTACAGGTACAAAAGTGTGGAGCAATCCAACACCTGTCATTGGCGAGTCTGAGTTTATAAGGAGGTGCGATTATGTACGCAATTATCGAAACAGGTGGTAAGCAAATCCGTGTGGAAGCTGGTCAAGCTATCTACATCGAAAAGCTAAACGCAGAACAAGGCGATACGGTAACATTTGACAAAGTTCTATTCGTTGGTGGCGACGATGTGAAAGTAGGAAGTCCGTTAGTGGATGGAGCTACTGTAACAGCGAAAGTCGAAAAGCAAGGCCGCGCGAAAAAGCTTGTAGTATTCAAATACAAAGCGAAAAAGAACTACCGTCGTAAGCAAGGTCACCGTCAACCTTACACTAAAGTTGTCATTGACGAAATCAACGCGTAAGGCGTGATGAAATGATTAACGTTTACGTAGAGCGTTCATCCGGGAAAAGAATCCGTTCTTTCTCTATGGATGGACATGCTGATTTTGCCGAAAATGGGCAAGACATTGTTTGTGCAGGTGCTTCTGCTGTTTCATTTGGCAGTATTAATGCCATTATGGCGTTAACCGGTGTAGAACCGGCCATCGAGCAATCCTCTGATGGTGGTTATCTTCGCTGCGTCATCCCTGATGATCTTCCGGAAGAAACAGAGAGCAAGATTCAGCTGCTACTGGATAGCATGCTTATCAGCCTCCAAACGATTGAAAGAGACTATAGTGAGTTTATTAAAATAACCTTCAAAAAGTAGGAGGTGGAACAGATGTTAAGATTAGACCTTCAGTTTTTTGCGTCTAAAAAAGGAGTAGGTTCGACTAAAAATGGTCGTGACTCTATCTCAAAGCGTCTTGGTGCTAAGCGTGCAGACGGTCAAATGGTTACTGGTGGATCAATTCTTTACCGTCAACGCGGTACGAAAATTTATCCAGGCCTAAACGTCGGCCGTGGTGGCGACGATACACTTTTCGCTAAGACCGACGGTGTTGTTCGTTTCGAACGCATGGGTCGTGACAAGAAAAAAGTGAGCGTATACCCAGTTGCGAATGAAGCTTAATCGCATATCTTTAACGAAAACTCTAACCGACTTTCGGTTAGAGTTTTATTTTTATCAGGGATATGGGTGATGGCTCGGGTTTGATGGTGTTTCAGACAGATTTATATTGAATTTGGACTTTTTTTACTGAGAATTAGGGTTAAGATCGAGAGTATTTGATTCAAAAGCAGGTGTAAAAGCGATTTATTTTTAACTTTGACCTATTTATTTTCAAAAATTGAATTTTATTTTCAATTTCCACCCATTTATTTTCAAATTTAACGATTAATTTTCAATTCCTGTAAATCAAGCATCCCACCTAATCTTCATTCACCACCAATTTTACAGAAACAATATACGCGAGAGTCCCATCTTTGATATACTTACAGGTAGCACTTAAAGTATAGGAGTTAGATTATGAGCGAAAAATGGGGTGTAGTCGAGGCGTTAAGGCATGCTCGCCACGACTGGATGAATGATTTGCAATTAATAAAAGGCAACTTGGATCTTGATCGCGTGGAGCGGGCGAAGCAAGTGATCGAGGAAATGGTTCTCGTTGCACAAAATGAGTCGAAGCTATCGAATTTAAAGCTTCCATTATTGGCAGAATGGATATTAACATATAATTGGTCAAGACATTTGATTAAGCTGGATTTTGAAGTGATTCAATCGGAGTCATCACACGGGCTTGAAGATCGGAGACTTTACAACTGGTGCAAGGAGTTGCTAGAATTCCTTGAATCAAATGTAATGAACAATGTAGAAAATCAATTATCCATCTTACTGGACATTACAAAAGAACAATCCCGTTTTATATTTGATTTCACAGGTATACTAAAGAGTAGAAGCTTGGTGGAAGACTGGATAAAGAATCAACGATCAAACGGAGAAAATATAGAAATAGAACAACTTCAAGAAGAGGTTCTTGTCATTCATGTAGTCGCCCGATGAGGCGATTTCACGGATAAGTTAGGAGTGAGAGTATGTTTATAGATCAGGTCAAGGTTTATACAAAGGGCGGTGACGGCGGAAACGGTATGGTTGCCTTCCGTCGTGAGAAATATGTACCTAAAGGTGGTCCTGCCGGAGGAGATGGCGGTCACGGTGCAGACGTCATTTTTGAAGTGGATGAAGGCTTAAGAACGTTGATGGATTTCCGTTATCAGCGTCATTTCAAAGCCACTCGTGGAGAGCACGGGATGAGTAAGAATCAGCATGGACGCAACGCAGAAGATATGGTTGTAAAGGTTCCACCTGGAACAGTCGTGAAGGATGATGATACAGGTGAAACGATTGCAGACCTTGTTCAGCATGGTCAGCGTGCCGTGATTACGAAAGGTGGCCGCGGTGGTAGAGGGAATTCCCGTTTCGCTACGCCTGCCAACCCAGCTCCTGAGCTTTCTGAAAAAGGGGAGCCGGGACAAGAGCGTTATATCGTGATGGAATTGAAGCTACTAGCAGATGTTGGACTGGTTGGATTCCCGAGCGTAGGGAAATCCACATTGCTTTCAGTTGTTTCAGCTGCCAAGCCAAAGATTGCTTCGTACCATTTCACAACCATCGTTCCGAATCTTGGAATGGTTGAAACAGGAGATGGGAGAAGCTTCGTCATGGCTGATTTGCCTGGGTTAATTGAAGGAGCCCATGAAGGTGTCGGACTCGGTCACCAATTCCTGCGCCATATTGAACGTACACGTGTTATTGTTCACGTGATCGATATGAGTGGAATGGAAGGAAGAGATCCATACGAGGATTATCTGACAATCAATGAAGAGCTTAAGCAATACAATCTTCGTTTAACGGAGAGACCTCAAATCATCGTTGCCAATAAAATGGACATGCCTGATTCAGAAGAAAACCTGAAGATCTTCAAAGAGAAACTGCAGGAAGATTTCCCTGTTTTCCCGATCTCAGCTGTTACGCGTCAAGGGCTTAGTGAGCTTCTATATGCCGTAGCTGATAAAGTGGAAACAACTTCTGAATTTCCTATTCATGAAGAAGAGGAAACGGGTATCCACCGTGTCCTTTACAAGCATGAAGAAGAAGAGAGAGAATTCGAAATCACTCGTGATCCTGATGGAACATTCGTTGTCAGCGGTGCGAAAATTGAGAGGTTGTTCAAGATGACGGACTTCTCCCGGGAAGATTCTACGAGACGATTCGCAAGACAGCTTCGTTCGTACGGAGTGGATGAAGCCCTTCGTGAGCGTGGTGCCGAGAACGGCGACACGATCCGCTTGTTAAAATATGAATTCGAATTTGTCGATTAAGTTTCATCCTTCATCTATTTCAGACAGAAGAGCATTGACGGCTTTTATTAGCGGATGATGCTCTACAATAGTAAGCTGGGAGGTTTTCTCAGGGGCTTGATCTTTGCCCCTGTCCTCTTGAGCAAGACAATTGGAGGAATAGTCATTGGGGAAAAAATTTCAAGAGGGCAAGTTTTATTTAGTACGTGAAGATGTGCTGCCCGAAGCAATGAAGAAAACCCTGGATGCGAAAGAATTGATTGAAAGAGGCAAGGCAGACTCAGTATGGGAAGCGGTCCATCGGGTTGATTTAAGCCGGAGTGCCTTTTATAAATATCGTGATACTGTGTTTCCTTTTCACACCGTGGTGAAGGAGAGAATCATCACGCTATTCTTCCATCTGGAAGATCGTTCAGGAACGCTGTCTCATTTACTCAGTGAAACAGCCAAGCATGGTTGCAATATATTAACGATTCATCAGACAATCCCATTGCAGGGAAGAGCGAATGTCACGCTATCACTTAATGTGACTGACCTTACGATAGGATTGGAAGATTTGCTTTCAAAGCTGAGACGATTAGAATTTGTAGAAAAAGTAGAAGTATTGGGTTCCGGAGCCTGATGCTTCTTTTTTTTTGCTTAAAAACTCTTTCTCTTTGATGCTATACGTGTTAGAATGTTCAATAAATTTGGTGAGAGTGAGAGGAAGATCAGAGTGAAAATTGCCTATTTAGGACCCCAGGCTTCCTTTACAGATTTAGCTGTCAAGAAGGCATTTCCAGAACAAGATACGGTACCGTATGTAACGATTCCTGATTGCATTGAAGCGGTGATAGAGAATGAGGTGGATTATGCCGTTGTTCCATTAGAAAATGCCTTGGAAGGCTCAGTACATATTACAGTCGATTATTTGTTTCATGAAGCGAATTTAGCGATTACAGCAGAATTGACGTCCGCGATTCAGCAGCACTTGATGATACACCCGGAATGGAGCGATAGCGAAGAATCGATTCGAAAAATTCTTTCCCATTCCCATGCATTGGCACAGTGCCATAAGTTTTTACATAAGCGGTTTCGGGGCGTCTCTTTAGAACAAACGACCAGTACGGCAGCCGCGGCCAAATTCGTGAGTGAGAACCCTGATACGTTTCTCGGGGCGATCGGGAATGAGTTGGCGGCTGAAAAATACGGGTTACGGATCCTGCATGAAAACATTCATGACTTTGCCTATAATCATACAAGGTTCATCGTATTACATAAGACGGCCGATCCCTTGTCGCTTTCCCAGGAAAAAGCGATAGAGAAGACGACCTTGATGGTGACTCTCCCGAAAGATCGATCAGGAGCTCTCCATCAGGTCTTATCAACCTTTGCTTGGAGACAATTGAACTTAAGCAAAATTGAATCCAGACCGTTGAAAACAGGGTTAGGGGATTATTTCTTCTTGATTGATGTGGCCCACGAAATGGATGATGTGCTACTGCCGGGAGCGATCAGTGAAATGGAAGCCCTCGGATGCAAAGTTAAAATGATCGGGACATATTCTTCTTATTTATTGGATAATTGAACAGTGAAAAGGCAGATTTCTAATTAGAAATCTGCCTCTTTTATTAAGATTGAATAAGGAATCCTGCTTCTTGCAGGGCATTTTCTGCACTTTCGAGGGATTTTTCTGTTGATGCCATTAACGTATGTAAATGGACACCATCTGTCAGTTCAGATAAAAAGGAAGCGCCTGTGTCTTCTATCTTCTTCATGAACTGTTCTACCTCTTTGCGATTTGAGACCATGATGGATGCGGTTAAATCTCCGTATACCCCGTGCTCGATCTTCACATCTTTCACGGTTACGCCGTGATCGACAAGTAAGAATAGTTCTTCTTCCGAACGATCAGGCGGGTGCTGACAGGCAACAGTGCGTTCAATCAGCGTTTCCTGATTGGAAGTCGGCATGTACAGATAGCCTTGACTGGTCGCAATGATGGGCTCTCCTTTTGCTTTCAGCAATGTGATATCACTTACGATGACTTGTCGACTGACATTGGTCTGTTTTGCGAGATCTCCACCTGTTACAGGGGCATGTGTTGTGATTAGTTTATCGAGGATCCATTGTCTTCTCTCATCCCCAAGGATCTTTTTTCCTGCCAAAGATATCTCCTCCGTCCCCAATTTTATATAGGAAATCATACCACAACTCGTTCTTCAAGTTAAGGAAGATACATGAGCCGCATGGATTTCAGATAAAGTTTGTACCAATGCTCCTACATGTTCTTCCTTCGTATCTCTCCCGAATGAAATCCGGATGAATTCTTTTCCGGCTCTTTGGCCGACTCCCATACTTGTCAATGTCTTAGACATATCCTGTGAACCTGCCGCGCACGCACTGCCTGTTGAGATGCCCATTCCACGCCTGTTGCATTCGAGCATGAGCCATTGACCCTCGAGGCCGTGAATCCCAAGTCCGACCACATGTGGAAGCTGTGCGGGTGCAGGGCCTTCATAGAGGGTGTATGTTCCCGGCAGTTGTTCTTCCAATTGTGATAAGAAACGTGTTCTCAACCGAAAATAATGCGGTGTTGAAATTGAGTCATGACATATACTGGCGGCTGTCACGAATCCAGCGATCCCCGGGAGGTTCACCGTGCCTCCCCTGAACCCGTCCTCATGAGTCTGTCCCGGAATCATGGGAGATACATCAAGGGAAGGATTGATATAAAGAACGCCGACTCCCTTTGGTCCATAAATTTTATGAGAAGAGAGTGTGAAACTGTCGACGATGGTAGTGAATTCCGTGATGTCCATTTTCCCGAATGATTGAACCATATCGCTGTGCAGCAATATGTCACGGTTTATTAGCAGATTCTTAATGTCCTGCAATGGCTGGATCGTGCCGATTTCTCCATTGACGTGTCCGATGCTGACAATGATGGTTTCTTCTGAAATCGATTCTTCTAATACCTGAAGGTCAATCAATCCTTGAGAGGTGAAAGGGATCTTTGTAACGGTAAAGCCAAATTGCTCAAGAAAAGCTGCTGAAGAATGCAGGGATGAATGTTCAGCGCCACCCAGGATGATGTGCTTTCCTTTTTCTTGTCTGCTAAGTGCCAATGTGACAAGGGCCAAATGATTACCCTCTGTCCCTCCGGAGGTAAAGTATATTCCTTTAGACGGGACCCCAAGCATCCCTGCCAATTTTTCTCTGCATTTAGTCAGTAGATGCTGTGCTTTTCCGCCAATGTCGTGAAGACTGCTAGGATTGCCCCAGAACTCCTCACTGACTGTTTGAACCACAAGTAAACTTTCAGGATCTATAGGGGTTGTAGCGGCGTAATCAAAATAGTTCATCTTGTAACCTGCCTTTTATGAAAATAGTCTGAATATATGAGTCTGGTAAAAAACTCTTGTCATTAGTTTAAATATGTGTAAATATATGTGTCAAGACACCTGTAAATAATCAGGAGGGTTTTTGATGGGAAAAACCGATATTATTATCGTAGGAAGTGGCATTGCCGCCTTGCAATTGGCACGTCAACTTCAAAATCATTTTTATGTGATGATTATCACAAAGGATAAAATAAAAAGTGGTAACTCTTACCTCGCTCAAGGCGGGATTGCGGCACCTTTAGGACTGAAGGATTCTGTAAATGCTCATTTTAAAGATACATTGGAAGCAGGCCGCTATCACCAGGACGAAGATGGTGTGAATCAACTCATAGCAGATGGAAAAAGAATCGTACAATCCCTGGTGGATGAAGGAGCACCCTTTGATCGAAAAGTGGATGGAAGTCTCTCGCTGGGCATGGAGGGGGCACATAGTGAACATCGGATCCTGCATAGTGGTGGAGATCAAACGGGGAAATATTTAGTGAAGTACTTATTGAAATCCCTTTCAATGGAAAAGGTTGAATTCATCGAAGGGGAAATGGTTTACGAGCTTGTTAAAGACGACAACGGCCATTGCTGCGGGGTGAAAACAAAGGATAAGAATGATTCAATCCGCTATTACTATGCTTCCCATGTCGTCCTCGCCACTGGGGGAATCGGCGGTATATATTCCTCTACATCCAATCATCCAGCTGTGACGGGAGATGGAATGGCGCTTGCCTTTCTTGCAGGGGCAAAGCTATCAGATATGGAATTCATTCAGTTTCATCCGACCCTCCTTTGGCTGGACGGGAAAACATGCGGTCTTATCTCAGAGGCCGTCAGAGGGGAAGGTGCACTTCTGTTAAATGATAAGGGAGAAAGGATCATGGAGGGTGTCGATCCACAACTGGAACTTGCCCCCCGGCATATTGTCGCTGAACGTATTTATAAGGAGCGGCAAAGGGGAAGGGAAGTGTATCTGGATATTAGTAGAATAGAAGATTTCATGGGGAAATTCCCTTCCATCTCCACTCTTTGCTTGAAACATAACATTTCCATCAAGGAAGGGATGATCCCTGTTTCCCCTGGTTGTCACTTTATGATGGGTGGGGTCGTAACAGATCATGCCGGGAGAACGAATATCCCAGGGTTATATGCCATCGGGGAAGTTGCATGCACCGGAATTCACGGGGCTAATCGACTGGCAAGCAATTCATTATTAGAAGGATTGGTGTTCGGGGAACGCCTGGGTAAATTTCTTATTCAAAAGGGAGTCAGCCCCTCGCCTCATCTCCACTCCACATCCGATCAGATTAAAGAGGGAGAGTCCCTTAATATCCCCTTACAATCTGCAGATATAAAAGAAGGTATGATGGAGCGTGTCGGGATCATTCGGGATGAAGATGGGCTGCTCGCACATTTGAAGTGGTTAAAGGCACAGCCCCTGACATTCCATGAGCTTCTCGATTTTAATTCACGTGAAGAGATTCACATATATTTCATGTGGATCGTAAGCTTGCTCGTGACAAAGTCCGCTTTATTACGGAAGGAAAGCAGGGGAGGTCATATCCGATCAGACTTCCCTCGTGAAGATAATGATCAATGGTTAAAACGGAAAATGGTTTTACAAAACAATGATGGTAGATTGAGGGTGGAATATCATGAACAAAATGAAACTAAAATCTATGCTTGAAGACTTTTACCGTGAAGATCTGGGTGATGGAGATCACTCTTCTGAAATTCTGTTTTCTAAAGACGATGAAGGATCTTTTTCATTCCTGATGAAAGAGAGCGGTATATTTTGTGGGAAAGATGTGATCGAGGTTGGGTTCGGGCTCTTCAATCCATCAATCCAAGCAAGAGTGTTCATTGAAGATGGAGAAATGGTCGAAACGGGACAATTGATAGCTGAAATCAGAGGTCCTATGAGGGATCTTCTCCAGGCTGAAAGAGTTGTCCTCAATTTGATTCAGCGCATGAGCGGTATTGCCACCGAAACCCATCGAGCCGTACAGCAGGTTAAAGGGAGTGGCGTCCGATTATGTGATACACGGAAAACAACCCCGGGGTTACGGATGCTTGAGAAGTATGCCGTAAGGACCGGTGGAGGATTCAACCACAGAAATGGCCTTTATGATGCCGTCATGCTGAAGGATAATCACATTTCATTTGCCGGATCGATTTCAAAAGCTGTGAATAAGGTGAAGAGTCAAATCGGTCATATGGTGAAAGTGGAAGTGGAAATCGAAACAAGGGAGCAGTTGGTGGAAGCGATCGAAAGCGGAGCAGATGTCATTATGTTCGATAACTGTAGTCCAGAGACGATCCGGGAGTGGATCCCTCTTGTTCCCTCTCATATCGTGACGGAAGCATCGGGTGGGATCACGAGGGAAAGTCTCAATGCTTATGCAGAGACAGGTATCCATTATATCTCCCTCGGGTACTTGACCCATTCGGTGAAATCACTTGATATCAGCGCAAGAGTAAGAATAGCGAAAGGGGTATGAACATGGGGTTACTGGATGAATTAACAAAAGAAACGGGTGTATTACCTGAATCGATTACAAGCCTCACAACGGAAGAAATGGAAAACAGAGTGAGGGAAATCAAACGTCAATTAGGAAAGAAGCTTTTTATTCCAGGTCATCATTATCAAAAAGATGAAGTGATCCAATTTGCTGATGCCGTCGGGGATTCCCTTCAACTTGCCCAAATATCCGCTCAAAATAAAGAAGCGGAATTCATTGTGTTTTGCGGAGTCCATTTTATGGCCGAAACGGCAGATATTTTAACGGATGAAAATCAAGTTGTCATCTTACCCGATATGAGGGCGGGGTGTTCCATGGCAGATATGGCAGATATTTATCAAACGGAAAAGGCATGGGGCAAACTGACGGAGCGATTCGGTGATACAATCATTCCCCTCACGTATGTCAATTCCACCGCAGCAATCAAAAGCTTTGTTGGAAAGAATGGAGGAGCAACGGTTACGTCATCAAATGCACACAAAATGGTGGAATGGGCTTTAGGGCAGAAGGAACGGATTCTCTTCTTGCCTGATCAACACTTAGGACGTAACACAGCAGCAGATCTTGGTGTTTCCTTAAGTGAAATGGCTGTCTGGGATCCGATTAGAAACGAGCTGATCCATGATGGGGACCTTGATGGTGTGAAAGTGATCCTGTGGAAAGGCCACTGTTCCGTACATGAAAACTTCACAGAGAAGAATATAGAGGAAATCCGAAAAAATCATCCTGACATGAAGATCATCGTTCATCCTGAATGTCGCCGTGAAGTGGTGGAGAAATCAGATTTTAATGGAAGCACGAAATTTATTATAGAAACGATCGACCAGTCGGCTCCAGGATCTTCCTGGGCGATAGGAACAGAAATGAATCTTGTGAAAAGACTGATCAATCAACATCCCGATAAGACGATCGTTTCCTTAAATCCATATATGTGTCCTTGTTTAACGATGAATCGCATCGATTTGCCCCATTTAGTATGGTCATTGGAAAAGATTATGGAGGGAGTACCCGAAAATATCATTACAGTGGATGAAGATACTGCACGAAATGCGATTTTCGCCTTAGAACGCATGTTAGCCCGTGCTTAATGAAGTTAAATAATTATTCGTCCAAGCTGAAATATACCTTTCCATCGTCCGGGACGGTATATTTTTTTTGAATCACTCATAAGTTTTTATGTAGATGATTAGCAATTTGCCTATCTTGTCATAGGATATATAGACTTATGCCTGAGGAGGGAAAAAGAGTGAAAATCCATATTGTTCAAAAAGGGGATACTCTATGGAAGATCGCCAAGAAGTATGGCGTGAATTTCGAAGAGTTAAAACAGATGAATGCCCAGCTATCAAACCCTGACATGATTATGCCTGGCATGAAAATTAAAGTGCCGACTACAGGCGGATCCGTAAAGAAAGAGACACAGATCAAGTACGGTTCCAAGGAAATGCCAAAGAAGGAGATGCCTAAAGCAGAGCATCCGTTCAAAGAGCAGAAGCCTATGGCCATGCCAGTCGAAGAGCCAAAGAAAGAAAAGCCGAAAGAAGTACAAAAGCCATTTGCACCTAAAATGCCTCAACCAGTGGTGCCGGAAATTGATATTAACAACTACTACATGATGAATATGGCGAATATGCAAATGCAACAGCCAATGCAACAACCAAAGCAGCAAGCAAAGCCAAAACCAAAACCTCAAACGCCGCCTAAACCTACTAATGTACTTCCAAAAGCAAAAGAACAGCCAAAGCCAAAACCAAAGCAAGAAGCCGTTCAAGGTGTTCAAGAAGAAGAAAGCTTACAAATGCCATCTCAACCACAAGGAGGGAACAACCAGCCTATGTTTAACCCAAATAATTGCGTACCCGTATCACCTGTAATGCCAGGATCAGGTTTCTGTCCACCACATGGATGGGGAATGCATCCAGGAGGATATGGAATGCCGATGGGCCAAGGAATGCCAATGGGGCCTGGAAGCGGGGTTCAGGGAGCTTCCATGATGCCTGGAATGCAACAGATGCCGATGATGCCGCAAATGGGGCATGAAGAAGAGTCTTCATCTGTCATGCCATACATGCCGCATGGTCAAATGCCGATGCAACAGCCGATGCAACAGCCGATGCAACAGCCGATGCATATGCAACAGCCGATGCAAATGCCAATGCAACAACCAATGGGTCAGCCGTCCGGAGTAATGGGTGTGTCAGATGAAAATGACTATCCATCCGTTCAAATGCCGCAACAAGTATCACCGGCCATGATGTATCCTCAGAATTGCTATCCAGTCTCTCCTGTCATGCCGGGACCAGGATTCCATGGTGGGTATCCAATGGGGCCGGGAGGTCAAGTTCAGGGAGCAATGTCAGAAGAGTCTCCTTCTTCGATGTATGGACATCAAATGCCGATGGGCCAGCCATCAGGAGTCATGGGAGCCCAAATGGGTGGCCAGATGCCGATGGGTCAGCCATCAGGAGTCATGGGAGCCCAAATGGGTGGTCAAATGCCAATGGGTCAGCCGTCCGGAGTAATGGGAGCAAGCGACCAAGGTGATTGCGGATGCGGTGGACCTCAAGGATATGGGCCAATGATGCATCATCCGATGATGCAACAGCAAATGCACCATCAAATGCCTCAAGGAATGCAGCAACAACCATACGGCTTCGGACCAGGAATGATGGGGCAGGGAATGCCTGGCCAAGGTATGCCTGGCCAAGGAATGCCGATGGGACCCCAAGGTCAGGGAATGGGCATGCCAATGGGACCACAAGGAATGTTTGGTCCAAGGGCATTTTCCATGCCGAACTTCAATGACGATGACTTTGAGGGCTAACATGCATGTACGAGGGGACGATTATTCACATCGTCTCCTTTCTTTTTTACAATCTAAGTTAAACGATCCCGGAGCAACCCTTAAAATGCTAAAAGAAGGAAAATGGAAGCTCAAAAGCAATGGAAGAAAGTGGTTTGTGAAACGATTTCCAAATCAACTGAGGTTCTTACATCAGGAACGGCTGATTTCAACGTTGTTAAGGGAAAAGTTTTATCACGTACTGCCGTTTCATCCTATTCACGAGCGGGAGATATTACTATTTGAAGGATCTCCAATCGGTATTACCACATGGTTAGAAACGTCCCGGTCCATCCGTTATGATCAACCTGAAGATAGGGATGATGCTTTAAAGGTACTGAAAAAATTTCATTCAGTATCGAAAAAAATCAACCATTCATGGACAACTGAGATTCCACGATACAAATGGCTGAAAAAATGGAAAAAACGAATGATGCAGTTTCAATATAATCTTCCCTATTTGCAAGCCTTCATTCAACCTTATTATTTGTATACGTATTTAGAATGGGGGAAGTGGGCATTGAAAGAATTAAAATCGATCGACATCGAAGAGTATGGAAAGTGCATTACTCATGGAGATGTAGCACATCATAATTTCTTAAGAGGAAAGAACGGGATGGTGTATATGATTGACTTTGATTTAATGTCACTTTCTACAGAGTTAACCGATGACCTGCAGTTTTGTAACCGGATTTTACCTTATATAAATTGGTCTCTAAGTGACGTCAAAAGACTGACACCATTCAAATCATATGAGGATGAGCTCATCTTTTATCTTGGTTTAATGTATCCATCAGATGTGTTTCGAGAGTGGAATCGATTCATCCGTGAAGATCAATCCTATAAGCAGCGTGTTTGGGGTTACTTAATCAATTTAACCCTTCATCAATTTTCACAGCGAATGCAATTCAATCAAGAGCTGCATGGAGAAGTAAAAAGGATCAATACCCAATTGTAGGGGATGTCTCCAAACTTTGACCCGAATGAAAGGTGAGATCCTTTCACAACCTAATGGTGAGCACAAATTATGCTCAAGTATTGGGTTGAAGGAGGAATCACCATTGAATAAACGATTATTCATGGTACCATTAACAGCCGTCATGACATTGGGCCTTGCTGCATGTAACACTGGAGAAGAAGAAGCCCAAGATCGCTATACAGACTCCTATGAGCCCCTCGGCTTCTATTCAAACGAAGGCCACGGGGGAGATAAGGAAGATGAGAGGGACGGACCTCTAACTGAAATGTATGATCATTCTGTTGGGAGGGAAGGGCAGGATATCCGTCAAAAGAAACGTGATTTCCTTCAAGTGAAGGATGAAAATGGAAATCCTCAAAACCCTTCAAGACCACTCGCTGACTATGACGAGAATTTCATGGCCCAAGACGGCCGCGCGAGCCATGGTGATGCGAATTACCACGGTCATCTTGATGATAATACGCGAAATGCGAAGAGATCTTACTACACAGCTTATGAAGGTGACCTGGCTGAGAAAATTGGTGATGTCACAGGAAAAGTTGAAAATGTCAGTGACGTTCGTGCGGTAGCTTATGGTTCTGATGTCCTGATTGCTGTAGAGCTTGATGACCATAGCAAAATAGAAGAAACGAAAACCAGAGTGAAAAAAGCCGTACAGCCATATCTTCATGGAAGAACGGTTTCGGTCGTGACCGATGAAGGTACATTCAGTCGAGTCAGGAACATTGACAATGATTTACGTGACGGCGGCCCAAGAGAAGGTATTAACTTTGATATGCACGATATGTTTAAGTCAGTAAAGCACCGCAACAATGAGTAAGCAAGGTGAGACTACTTAAAGAGTTCAATCTCTTTGGTAGTCTTTTTTTGTTCTTTCAAAGTTCACCTTCTTGAGTAGGGAATGATGAAACAATGCTCCTTGAGGTCCGTCCCTCGAAAAAATTCACTTAGACTGGATATTCTTAACATGGTTTGGCAAGACTAGTGAATAGAGCGTTACATAATTTAAGTTCGAGGTGATCACGATGACGATTAAGGTTCGAATCGTGTTTATGGTGATGTTGTTGATAGGTGCTTTTTACTTCACGTTTTTTTATACAGAAGAGAAGCAGGCTGCTGATGGAGGCGAGCTGAATGAAACGCCGGCAGAGGTTGCGTCCGCCCACACAATCACGGTGATACTGGAAAGAGTATACATGGATGGTGAGGTCAGTGAGGAAATCGTGCAGGAAACGATTTGGAGCATGGAAGACTTCTGGGCTGCATACGAGGATTGGCAGCTAGTGGATATGACGGAAGAACAGGTCGTGTTTCAAAAACAGATGGATGATATATCCCCTCTCCTAAAGACAAATGGATACTTCGGTATATCCGATAATGGTGTTCTATCCATTTTTAATGGAAAACCGGGACAGGCAGAGATTATTCAATCCTTCTTCCAGATTGATGTAGAGAAGCTTGAAAGTAAGCGGCATGATGATTTAGTCAAAGGCATCCCCATTAAGTCGAAGCAGGAGTATGAAGAGGTTCTCGAACAATTTAAAGCGTACTCCGTCCCTAAATAAGAGTGTAAAACCAGTGCACATGCCACTGGTTTTTTTTCGTAGAAGTTTCCCCTGCCCAAGCTTTTCATAATCCGATAAAATTAGAACAAGTGTTTCTTTTTTGTCTCCCTTCCCCATCACTTCAAATAGTGATATGATACAATAGGTTTTATATGACTTCTGAAAAGGCTCTTTATGTAAGGTTTGTTGCTATCTTAGAGAAGAAAGTAGTAGTTGATTTCCGCTACAGGATGCTCGCTTTCCGCGGGGCTGGCGGTGAGCCTCCTCGGCTTTGCCTCCGGGGTCTCACCTGTCCAGCTATTCCAGCAGGAGTCGAGCACCTTCCGCTCCAATCAACTTTCTGAGCATGTATCCTTTAAAGAAACATATAAAATCAATAATTATTGCAAATAACCTCATATAAAGTGAGTAGTACTTGATTTCCTTTTGTTGAAGAGAAACTATTTTTTCTATAGATTTTACTTTGTCACTTTTGAGCTCTGTCACGAAAATCTTTTAAAGGTGGTGAGGGGAAATGCGTAGACTCCTGCGGAAGAACGGTCGTGCCGAGACCCCGTCCGGCTAAGCTGAGGAGGCTCGGCCGAACGCTAGCTGCAAGCGAAGCAGTTCCCCTCACCATCCAGCACACACTGATTGACAGAGCGTAGGCAGATAATATGTTAAAAACAACAACCTTTGCAAAAAGAGTCTTTTGAATTTGGATGAGAGACTAAAGATAAAGTAGTGAGATGTACCATTAGGGGAGAGAATGAGATGTATGAATATATAAAAGGGACAGTGACTCAAGTGGGTCCCGAGTACGTAGTGGTGGAGAATAATGGGATCGGGTATCAGTTGTATACGGCGAATCCGTTTGTTTATTCTAAATATCAAAATCAAGAGATTCAGATTTTTACATATCAGCATGTACGTGAAGATCTTATTGCCCTTTATGGTTTTCTGGAAATGGAAGAAAAATTGCTATTTATGAAACTATTAAATGTTTCAGGAATTGGTCCAAAAGGAGCTTTAGCGATTCTGGCTTCAGGTGCCCCCCAGCAGGTAATCACCGCCATCGAAGAAGAGAATGAGAGTTTCTTGACGAAGTTTCCCGGTGTGGGTAAGAAGACAGCTCGTCAGATGATCCTGGACTTAAAAGGGAAGCTTCAGGATGTTGTGCCTGATTATTTTCCAAGTTTATTCTCAAATCCGGAGGAGTCCGAAGTGTCCTCAGGGAAGGATGAAGCATTTGATGAAGCGATTCTTGCCCTTAAAGCCCTGGGCTATTCAGAACGTGAAATCAAGAAAATCACTCCAAAGTTAAAAGGAGAAGGGCATACATCAGACGAAATCATCAGGAAAGCTCTTCAGCTTCTATTGAAATAAGTGGATTCCATGAAGGGAGGAAGTCTGAATGGAAGAAAGAATCGTATCAGGCGAATCAGAGATAAATGAAGATTCCTTTGAATATTCCTTGCGTCCTCAGACAATAAAACAATATATTGGACAAGATAAAGTAAAGCATAACTTGGAGGTTTTCATTGAAGCGGCAAAGATGCGTCAGGAAACCCTGGATCATGTTCTTCTTTATGGGCCACCGGGATTGGGGAAAACAACCCTCGCTGCTGTGATTGCAAATGAAATGGGCGTAAACCTGCGCACCACATCCGGCCCTGCCATTGAGAGACCGGGAGATTTAGCTGCCGTCCTGACGGCACTGGAGCCCGGTGATGTGTTGTTCATCGATGAAATCCATCGTTTGCCACGGGCGATCGAAGAGGTTCTTTACCCGGCAATGGAAGACTTTTGTTTGGATATTGTCATAGGGAATGGTCCGAGTGCCCGGTCTGTTCGTTTGGACCTTCCGCCTTTCACACTCGTGGGAGCGACGACCCGCGCCGGTGCATTATCAGCCCCTCTTCGTGACCGATTTGGAGTTTTATGCCGTTTGGAATATTATAATGAGGAACAGTTGAATGAAATTGTTCAGCGGACAGCGGCGATTTTAAATACAAAGATCGAAGCGACTGCTTCTGAAGAATTGGCCAGGAGGTCGAGGGGCACCCCACGTATCGCCAATCGGTTACTCAGAAGGGTGCGGGATTTTGCCCAGGTGAAGGGCAATGGTGATATTACGACCAACCTTTCAAGGGAAGCCCTTGAGCTTCTTCAAGTGGACAAACTGGGCCTAGATCATATCGACCATAAGCTTCTAAAGGGCATCATCGAGCGCTTTAGAGGCGGTCCGGTAGGACTTGATACAATCGCCGCAAGTATCGGGGAAGAGTCACACACGATTGAAGATGTATACGAGCCGTATCTTTTGCAAATCGGGTTTATCCAACGGACTCCAAGAGGAAGGATCGTCACTCATCTTGTGTATGAACATTTCCAGCTGGAGGTGCCAGACAATTGACGGGAAAGTTACTGATGATTATAGGTGGAATCATTCTTATTATCGGATTCCTGATGCAATTTATCAAAATAGGTAAGCTTCCTGGAGACATTATTATTAAAAAAGAAAACACAACATTTTATTTTCCACTTATGACTTCTATTCTGTTAAGTGTTATACTTTCCGTTGTCTTTTATTTAATTGGGCGATTTAAATAGGAATCATGGGTGAGATTTAAATAAGCTAGGTGACAAATTGTGAAAGTAGAAGATTTTGATTTTCATTTACCGGAAGAACTGATTGCCCAGACTCCCCTGGAAAATCGTTCCGAGAGTAAACTGATGGTATTGGATAAAAATGATGGGTCCACAGATCATCTCCATTTTAAAAATATCGTGAATTTCCTGCACGAAGGGGATTGTCTCGTTTTAAATGACACAAGAGTACTACCGGCACGTCTTTTTGGACAAAAAGAAGATACGGGTGCCAATATTGAAGTGCTTCTTTTGAAACAAGAGGATGGAGACCGGTGGGAGACGCTTGTAAAGCCTGCCAAACGAATTCGCGTAGGCACTGAGATCGTGTTCGGGGACGGAAAGTTAAAAGCAACCTGTGTCGGCTTGAAAGACCATGGTGGGAGAATCCTTGAATTTCAATATGAGGGGATATTCTACGAAGTGCTCGATGAACTAGGGGAAATGCCTTTGCCTCCATATATCCGTGAGCGTTTGGAAGAACAGGACCGCTACCAGACTGTATTTGCCAGGGAAAGAGGTTCAGCGGCAGCTCCGACTGCAGGTCTCCATTTTACGGAAGAACTGTTGGATGAGCTGAGGGAAAAGGGTGTACATATTGCATTCATTACCCTTCATGTGGGACTGGGGACGTTCAGACCGGTTTCCGTCGATACGATCGAGGAACATGATATGCATGCCGAGTTCTATCAGGTATCCGAAGGGACCGCCCGTCTATTGAATGAAGTAAGGGCAAATGGCGGGCGCATCATTACAGTCGGAACCACATCCACCCGGACTCTGGAAACCATTGCTTCAAAGCACGGGACTTTCGTGGAAGAGAATGGCTGGACGAATATTTTCATTTATCCGGGATATGAGTTCAAGGGGATCGATGGTCTCATCACGAATTTCCATTTACCGAAGTCTACCCTGATCATGCTTGTCAGTGCCTTTGCGGGACAGGAAAACGTGATGCATGCCTATGAAACGGCAGTTAAAGAGAAGTACCGCTTCTTCAGCTTTGGAGATGCGATGTTTATTAAGTAATACGCTGATTGAACAAACTATTTACCCCTTTATGGAAAGTGGAAGGAGATTTCACACGTTGACTGCAATAAAATATGAATTGATTAAAACATGTAAACAAACCGGTGCAAGACTGGGCCGCGTCCATACGCCACACGGTTCATTCGAAACGCCAGCCTTCATGCCTGTAGGAACCATGGCCACTGTAAAAACCATGTCACCGGAGGATTTGAAATCCATGGAATCCGGCATCATTCTTAGTAATACCTATCATCTATGGTTACGTCCCGGTCATGAAATCATCAGGGAAGCTGGCGGCCTTCATAAATTCATGAACTGGGACCGTGCCATCCTTACTGATTCAGGCGGATTCCAAGTGTTCAGTTTGAGTAAGCTTCGCCAGATTGAAGAAGAAGGGGTCCATTTCCGTCATCATCTAAATGGGGATAAGCTCTTCCTCAGTCCGGAGAAAGCGATGGAGATTCAGAACGCATTGGGCTCTGATATCATGATGGCTTTCGATGAATGTCCACCGTATCCTGCTGAATACGACTATATGAAGAGTTCTGTAGAGCGTACGACACGTTGGGCAGAGCGCTGTCTGGAAGCTCACCAGCGACCGCAGGATCAAGGGTTATTCGGAATCGTCCAAGGTGGGGAGTACGAAGAGCTTCGGAAGCAAAGTGCCCGTGACCTTGTATCCATGGATTTCCCCGGTTATGCCGTAGGTGGCCTTTCTGTCGGCGAACCGAAGGACGTCATGAACCGCGTACTTGATTTCACGACGCCACATCTTCCTTCAGATAAACCTCGTTACCTGATGGGGGTTGGATCTCCGGATTCACTGATCGATGGTTCGATGCGCGGAATTGACATGTTTGATTGTGTCCTCCCAACCCGTATCGCCCGTAACGGTACCCTTATGACAAGCGAAGGCCGCCTGGTTGTGAAAAACGCTAAATTTGCAAGGGATTTCAGACCGATCGATGAGAATTGCGATTGCTATACATGTAAAAATTACAGCCGTGCGTATATCCGTCATTTAATTAAATGTGACGAAACGTTCGGAATTCGCCTTACGACTTATCATAACCTTCATTTTCTGTTAAAATTAATGGAGCAAGTCAGACAAGCGATTCGCGAAGATCGTCTAGGAGACTTTAGAGAAGAATTTTTCGAGCAATACGGATTCAACCGGCCTGATGCGAAAAACTTCTAAAAGCTAAACCATAAATAGATAGATGAAAGGAGGGGAAAAGAATGGGAGGAAGTTTAGGAACAATTCTACCTTTAGTATTAATGTTCGTTCTGTTTTACTTTTTACTGATCCGTCCTCAGCAAAAGCGTCAAAAAGCTATTTCAAAAATGCAAAATGAACTTGCTAAGGGTGATAGAATCATCACGATCGGTGGATTGCATGGTGCGATCGATGCCATCGAAGAAGGAAAAGTAGTCATTCTATGTGGTGACGGCAGCCGTCTTACATATGATCGTAATGCGATCAGAGAAGTAGTGAGAGCAGATCAAGTATAATAAAAAAGGGTTCCTCATCATTGTGCCAAGGCACTTTGGGAGGGACCCTTTTTTATTTGGTGAGGGAACTAGTTCTCCCTGTTTCCACCACTCATATTCACCCCGAGGATCCCTCCCATCATGGCTGTGAGGATATAGCAGCCATGATAGATGAGCTGCTCCATTGAAAATAGACTATCGTACCCGAGGTATTGAAATAAGAAGATGACCAGGGTGTAAATGAGCCCTGTTGATCCTCCGAGAACCCATCCTTTTGTCTTTCCTTTCCCACCAGACATAAATCCGCCAACAAATAAAGACAGAAACGATATGATGGTGACAAATAATGTGATGGAGCTTTCAGTCAGTTCCGTAAACCGAAGCAGCAAAGAGAATAATAAGCTTGCGACAATCGCTATGACAAATATGGTTGTTGTCCCGTATAGAACGGCACCTCCCATTTTTTTCGCCTCGATGATGGTCCTCTCCCTTCTAACTCATTAAATTTTATTCATGTGATAGTACAAGCATATTCATCCATCCCATGAAAAAGACTAGAAATTTTTCATGGTCAAGCCTCATAGACTAGTATGAAACTTCCTGGAGAAGGAGGGGGTGTGACCATGTCTCCGATGATCGTGTTGATTGTGTTTGTTTCTGTATACATCCTGCTGATAACTGAGAAATGGAACCGGGTACTCGCTGCCATGGCAGGCGGTGTTGCCATGCTTTTAATTGGGGCTTTTCCCATTGAGAAGGCGTTGTTTACGTATATAGATTGGAAAACCATCACTCTGCTTTTTTCCATGATGTTAATTGTAACGTTGACGAGTAAAACGGGGTTCTTTGAATATATCGCCATCCGGTTCGCACAATGGGTGAATGGGAATGGACTGGCTCTTCTTACCCTATTTTCCTTATTGGCTGCGGTCGGCTCTGCCTTTTTGGCTAACGTAACGATTGCCATGTTATTAGTTCCGATCCTTTTTAAACTGACGAAGCTTCTTGAACTTCCTCCCATCCCTTTTCTCATCATGACGATCCTCGCTTGTAATATTGGCGGAACGGCGACTTTAATTGGCGACCCGCCTAATATGATGATCGGTCAAGCGGTAAAACACTTTACGTTTAATGCATTTATTGAAAATTTATTACCCGTCGTTTTGATGGTTTACGTCGTTACTTTACTTATCATGTGTGTCCTTTACAAAGAAGTCCTCCTTGTAAAGGAAGACAGAAAGTTACTCCTGAAAGGAATTAAGGCAGAGGAGTATTTAAAGAAAGACAGGGGGCTCCTTCAGTCTCTGTTTGTGCTTGGCCTGGTGTTGGTCGGATTTTCTTTATATCCGATGTTTCATCTCGATGTGACGACCGTTTCCCTTGCCGGGGCTGTCCTGTTAATGCTGCTTCTCGAAAAGATTTATCCTCCGGAATCGATATTAAAAGAGGTGGAGTGGGGAACGCTGTTTTTCTTTATGGGCTTATTCCTTCTTGTGGGAGGGATCGAAGAAGCGGGATTCATAGATGAAATCGCCCGGGAAATTTTGCGGTTAACAGATGGAGATATGAAGAAAACGGCATTCGTCATTTTGTGGGGAACCGGTATATTGTCTGCCATTGTAGATAACATTCCATTTGTAGCTGCCATGATTCCGGTCATCCAGGAATTTGGTGAATTCGGTATGGTCAATATGGATCCATTATGGTGGTCGTTGGCTCTGGGTGCTTGTTTAGGCGGGAACGGTACATTGCTTGGTTCTTCATCAAATCTTGTGATTGCAGGACTGGCATCGAAAGAAGATGTACATATCAAGTTCTATCAATATTTACTTATTGGTGTACCCGTGACGTTGATCTCCCTTGCTGTTTCAACGATATATGTGTATTTCAAATATATTCAGCCATTTTTAGGTGGATAAATATTCCTCCCATTAATTTTCTCTATCTGTCGATACTACAAAAGACGAATGTATGAGGGGGAAAAGTAGTGGAGGAATATTTCCTAATTATTATACGCACTCTTTTTCTTTATTTTTTGATCATCTTTATTTTTCGAATCATGGGAAAAAGAGAGATCGGTGAACTGAGCATACTCGATTTAGTGGTCTTTATCATGATTGCCGAGATGGCTGTCATGGCCATTGAACAACCTAAGGACCCCATCATCCACACGTTGCTTCCAATGGGGGTCATTGTATTGATACAAATCGTATTTGCATGGGTTTCCCTAAGGTCCAAACCGTTTCGTGAACTGTTGGATGGGAAACCATCCGTTATCATCCATAACGGAAAAATCGACGATAAAATGATGAAAAAACAGAGGTATAACTATGATGATTTACTCCTGCAATTAAGAGAAAAGGATATCTTCAATCTGGCAGATGTGGAGTTTGCAATCTTGGAACCTTCCGGGAAATTATCGGTATTAAAGAAAGAAGATGGGGAGGAAGGTTCTCAGTCCATGACTTTGCCGTTGATATTAGATGGCGAGGTCCAAACCACTCATTTGGATATGATCGGGAAAACGGTTTTCTGGTTACGAAAGGAAATGAGGGATAGAGGCTTTAAAAATATACAAGAAATTTCATTCTGCAGCTTTCAGAATGGGCAATTCTATATTGACGAAAAAAATCATTAGTCTTATTTGTCAACGTTCACACAAAAACTCCTCAACAACATGTTGAGGAGTTTTTGTGTGATGGTTATACCGTAATAAATCGGCGGATGAATGGAATGCGTGCAAGGTCATTTTTAACGATAAGCTTAAGGCCGATGGAGAGGAGAAGGTATACAATCGTTGAAGACATGACTCCAAACAATAAGCGGAACACGAGGCCGTCACTGCTGAATAAGTATAGATACGAATAATGAGCCCATAATCCTGTGGCAATCAGTACGAATCCGGTCTTTAAGTAATCCCTTAAGTAAATCGTCATCGGGATATATTTAAGGATAGTCATGAAGTGAAGCAAGGTAACGAGCATAAATCCTGTTACAATACCGAGAGCAGCGCCATTGATGCCAAATGCGGGTTGAGAGGCAAGAATGAAGATGACCCCGGTTTTCACCACAGCTCCTATCAAACTGTTGATCATAGCGGCTCTTGCAAGGTTCAGAGCTTGGAGAACAGCTTGCAGGGGCCCTTGATAGTAATAAAATATAAAGAATGGGGCCATAATCATTAAGAAACCTGCACCACTCTCGCTCCCGTACATCACCTGCATGAGAGGCTTGGCATAAACATAAAGGATGACAACGGATATGCCTCCCGTAATCAAGCAGAATCTCAGCGCCTGTTGGAGCCTGTGCTCGATTAATGTGAAGTTTTTTTGAGAATTGGCTTCGCTTATGGCTGGTACAAGAGATTGAGATAATGAGAGTGTAATGAATGACGGGAGGAACAAGAGAGGCAGCGCATACCCTGTAAGGGATCCATACTGCTTCGTTGCCATCCCGGCCGCCACTCCAGCAAGGGCTAAGCTGTTGACAACGACGATCGGTTCGAAAAACCAGGCAATCGACCCGATCATTCTACTCCCGGTCGTAGGCAAGGCCACACTCATCAATTCGTTAAACGTCTCACGGCCGTTTCGGATCGAGGTGAAGAAATTTCGTCTGATTTTGAACTTTTTCTTTAATTTGAAGCTGGTGAAAAGGTAAAGAAGGGATGCGAGTTCTCCTAATACTGACGCCACCATGGCAGCAGCGGCTGCATATTCAATCCCATATGGAAGGAAGGTTTTCGTTAATACGGCAATCAACGTAATCCGGACCACTTGCTCAATGACCTGGGAATAAGCAGAAGGCTTCATGTTCTGTCTTCCCTGGAAATACCCTCTGATGACAGAGGAAATTGCTACAATCGGAATGATTGGAGCGATGGCAACTAAAGGATAATAGATTCGATCATCTGTAAATAAAGCTTCAGTCAAGTACGGAGCAAGTAGAATGAGAGCCGGTGTGAAAATGATGGAAAGCCCGAGTGTGATCGATAAGGAAACCACCAATATTTTTTTCACCTTCCGGATATCCCCCCTGGATTCAGCTTCAGCCACATTTTTTGAGATGGCTACGGGAAGGCCCAGTTGAGTGATGGTGATGACAAGGATCAGGGTCGGAAAAGCCATCATAAAAAGACCGACGCCTTCTTCACCGATGAATCTTGCGACGACGATCCGGTTTACAAACCCTAATATTCTAGTAATAAAGGCTGCCATCATTAAGATCATAGTGCCCTTAAGAAATTTTGACATAAAATTCCCTGCCTTCTCAAAATTGGTATTATCGTATACAATGATGTATATGCACAAGGGTGGACAAAGCATGACAAGTAGTGAACAATTCCGGCTATATTTAGCCCAGATGGGGTGAACGGGGAATGAAGAATAATCAGCATCCTTATGATCGTTTCTATGAATCGTTAGAACCAGCACTAATAAGCAAAGTAGAAGAATTTGAAATTCTTGGCTATGGAAAAGCAGATGTCTGTCGACTTTGGTCCTACTTAACGAAGAAGAAATGGAAGAAACCCGAAACGGATGTGAAATTCTTTCAGCTAGTGAGTGATGTGTTAACGGTTAAACCCGGGGAGTATATGAGCTTTGAAACGATTGAAGCATACAGGTCTCCCAATTGGTTTGCAGATGTGAATGAAGATGAATTGAACGAACTTCTTCGTCCGAATAAGCACGGAAAATAGCCCGAAAAGAAATTGACACCTTTTTCTTTCTCATAGATAATGAGAATGCCTGAAGTTTTTAGGAATTATATTACTTTTTGAAGCACATAGTTCGTATGGTTTTTAAAACGGCAAGGAGGATCTATACATAATGGTAAAGCGTGGCCGAATAATTGCCTTCTTTATACTTGTGGTATTACTTGCAGGTACTATGGGAGGAACAACGAAGAGTATTGTCGATAACATTAAATTAGGTTTGGACCTGCAAGGCGGATTTGAAGTTCTATATGAAGTTCAACCGATTAAGAAGGGGCAGGAAATTACGAAAGAAACGGTGTCCAATACAGCCGATGCATTGGACAAGCGTATTAACGTATTGGGTGTCAGTGAGCCTAATATCCAAATTGAAGATGGAAACCGGATCCGTGTTCAATTAGCTGGAGTGGAAGATCAAAACGAAGCAAGAGAAATCTTGTCCACTCAAGCCAACCTGTCGTTCCGCGACGTAAATGATAAAGTCCGGTTGGATGGTTCGGATCTTGCATCCGGTTCTGCGAAGCAAACCTTTGATGACAAGAACAATCCAATCGTTTCCTTGAAATTAAAAGATCGTGAAAAATTCTATGAATTGACGAAGGAAATATCTGCAATGGCTCCTCAAAATCAGCTGGTGATCTGGCTTGATTTCGAGGAAGGAAAAGATTCTTATCAAGCGGAAGTGGGGAAAGAAGATCCGAAATTCTTGTCGGATCCCGCTGTAAGACAGCCGATCAACTCCGATGAAGTCATCATTGAAGGGAATTTCACCGTTGAGCGTGCCCAGAATCTTGCTTCCTTATTGAATGCAGGAGCACTCCCTGTAAAGCTGGATGAAAAATATTCAACTTCTGTGGGGGCAAAGTTCGGTCAGCAGGCCCTTGATAAAACAGTCACTGCAGGGATCATCGGGATTGCGATCATCTTCTTATTCATGATTGCGTATTACCGTTTCCCGGGTCTGATTGCTACGATTACACTTTCAGTTTATATTTACTTAATTCTATTGATTTTCGATTTAATGAATGGGGTCCTGACACTGCCTGGAATTGCAGCCCTCATCCTTGGGGTCGGTATGGCCGTTGATGCCAATATCATTACCTATGAACGGATCAAAGAAGAAATGCGCGTTGGAAAGCCTATTCGTTCAGCCTTCCAAGCGGGTAATAAATCTTCGTTCTTAACGATATTGGATGCTAACGTAACAACGATCCTTGCAGCAACGGTACTATTCTTATATGGAACAAGCTCTGTAAAAGGATTTGCAACGATGTTGATTGTCAGTATCCTGACAAGCTTCGTAACAGCTGTATGGGGTTCACGTTTATTACTGGGACTGTGGGTAAACAGCCGCTTCTTTAATAAAAAACCAGGCTGGTTCGGCGTGAACAAAAACGAAATCAAAGACCTGGCGGAAAATTACGATACGCTGGATCTGCCAACTCGTTTCGATGGCTTTGATTTTGCTGCACAGCGCAAAAAATTCTTCGGATTATCAGCTATCCTGATCACGGCAGGAATCATCATCCTGGCCATTTTCAGATTGAATCTGGGGATTGACTTCGTGAGTGGTTCACGTATGGAAATCCTTGCTGATCAAAGCTTAAAGACAGAAGAGATTCAAGATGAATTGAAAGAAATGAAATTGCCTTCTGAAGATGTAGTGATTTCAGGGGATGATGGGAATATCGCCGTCGTTCGCTATACGGAAGATTTAAACAAAGATGAGATTGCCGCATTAAAGGACCGATTTAACGAACTGTACGGTGCGGAACCAAGCATCAGCACCGTTTCACCAGTTATCGGGAAAGAGCTTGCTAAGAATGCGATGATCGCTGTAGCGATTGCATCGATCGGGATTGTCATCTATGTGACGTTCCGCTTTGAATGGAGAATGGCAGCCGGTGCAATCCTTGCACTCCTGCATGATGCATTCTTTATCATTGCCTTCTTCAGTTTAACAAGACTCGAGGTAGATCTTACATTTATCGCAGCAGTCTTAACCATTGTCGGTTACTCGATAAATGATACGATCGTTACCTTTGACCGGCTGAGGGAAAACCTTCATAAGAAGCGCAGGCTGAAAACGGATAAAGATATAGAAGATGTCGTGAACCAAAGTATCAGACAAACGATGGGCCGTTCGGTGAATACCGTATTAACCGTGGTGTTTACAGTTCTTGCTCTTATGATCTTTGGTAGTGAGTCCATCCGTAACTTCTCCATTGCCTTATTGGTCGGGTTGATTTCAGGTACGTATTCTTCTGTATTCATTGCCTCTCAAGTTTGGCTTGTGTTGAAGAAGAGAGAACTGAAGAAAACAGGTACGATCAAAACCGTAAAAGAAAAGAAGACGTGGTCAGACGAACCGCAAGTATAAGAGTATGAATGGGTCCGGGGAGAGCTTCTCACCGGACCTGTCTTTTTTTGTTTTTTTACGGTATTGGGTTACAATACTAGTAGTTGAAAGGAGGCGACACCGCTTGAATCATGAAGACCGTTTTAGGAAAGCTGAAATAGCTGCAATGATTGGTGTTGTAGGGAATATTGTACTGGCGGTTATTAAGTGGGGAGCCGGTATATTAGGGAATAGTAGAGCGTTGATTGCAGATGCCGTTCACTCTGCCTCGGATGTTGCAGGGTCTCTCGCCGTCTTTATCGGATTACGTGCAGCTAAGCAGCCTCCTGATCAGGATCATCCATATGGACACGGGAAGGCCGAGTCGATAGCAGCAATCATTGTGGCAGTCTTATTGTTCTTAGTCGGGATTGAGATTGGAAAATCGTCTATAGAATCTTTCTTTCATCCTTTAACACCTCCAACAGCGATTGCTATCTATGCCGTCATCTTTTCCATTATTGTGAAGGAAGCAATGTTTCAATACAAATATCGATTGGGTAAAAGAATAAAGAGTGATGCTTTGATCGTCAATGCATATGAGCATCGTTCAGATGTCTTTTCATCCATTGCCGCACTTGTCGGGATTTCCGCATCCATCCTCGGGGGGAAATTCGATGTAGGCTTTCTTGTATACGCCGATCCGGTAGCGGGTATCTTTGTTTCACTCCTTGTCCTCAGGATGGCTTGGCACTTGGGAGCTGAATCCATACATAATACGCTGGATCACGTCATGCACGAGGAGGATATCGTACCCTTCCGTAAAATTGTGGACTCTGTACCTGAAGTGAAGGAAATCAATGAACTCCATGCCAGGGAACATGGGCATTACGTCATCATTGATTTGAAAATCAGTGTAGATCCGCATATGACTGTCGAGGATGGTCATCGCGTCGGGAAGCAGGTAAAGAAGAAACTTCTGGAGGAGTCCAATGTGAATGATGTATTCATTCATATTAATCCCTACAATCCGGCTTCTGAAGAAAGGGATGAACAAATAGACTTATCATAAGGAGGGGAATCCGATGAAATTTCAGTGGACATTATTATTAGGTATTTTCTTTGCATTGGTTGTTTCCGTTTTCGCTGTCATCAATGTAGATCCTGTCACCGTCAATTATTTCTTTGGTGAAGCTGATTGGCCTCTTATATTAGTTATACTTGGATCTGTATTCATGGGGGGAATCATTATCGGGTCGGTTGGATTGTTTCGATTATTCGTCGTCCAACGAAAAGTAAAGGCTTTAGAGAAAGAAAATTTACTATTAAAAGAACAAGCTGAAAATATGCATAAAGAAAAGGCCGAAAAAGTCCCTTTGAAAAAGAGTGCTCCCGGCTCAGTAGGGGAAACAGGGGAGTAAACAGCTTGGTGGATTTGCCACCAGGCTGTTTTTTTATTGAATAAGAAAAAAAACCCTCCTTCTATTAAGATTGAAACCACACCTTCCTTTTTGTATAATGAGTAAGGCTGAGGGGTGAACGTATGTTAAACTCAAAAACACGTTGGATGATGACAGAATCAGATCAACATAAAATATCAGAACTTGCAAATGAATTAAAAGTACCTTCGCTTGTGGCGAAATTATTAATCAACCGGGACCTGGACGACGTAGAAGAAGCCCGGAATTTTCTATTTGATACAGGCGATTCATTTCACGATCCATTTCTATTTGAAGATATGAAAAAAGCAACGGAAAGAATCCATAAAGCCATTGAAAATGGGGAAAGGATTCTTGTTTATGGTGACTACGATGCTGATGGAGTAAGCAGTACATCAGTATTGATGACAGTGTTAAGGGACCTTGGTGCAGAGGTGGAATTCTATATCCCAAATCGGTTCAGTGAAGGATATGGCCCTAATGAAGGTGCCTTTCGCTGGGCAAAGGAAGAGGAATTCACACTCATCATAACAGTAGATACGGGAATATCCGCTGTGAATGAAGCAAAATTGGCTAAAGAACTGGATATCGATTTGATCATTACAGATCACCATGAACCCGGACCGGAATTACCTCCGGCGTTTGCCTTGATTCATCCAAAGGTCGAAGGTACCACCTATCCATTTGGAGAACTGGCAGGAGTAGGGGTGGCATTCAAACTGGCTCATGCCCTTTACGGGGAACTGCCTGTCCACCTGCTTGACCTTGCTGCGATTGGGACCATTGCCGATTTAGTACCATTAAGAGGAGAAAATCGCCTTCTGGCCAAGCGTGGGATTGCCCAGCTACGGGTTTCAAACCGATTGGGAATCAAAGCATTATGCAGGATTGCAAATGCACAACAACAGGAGATTACGGAAGAATCCATTGGGTTCATGATTGCTCCCCGTATAAATGCTGTCGGCCGGTTAGGGGATGCAGATCCTGCCGTTGATCTTATGCTTACAGAAGATGCCGAGGAAGCAAAGGCCCTGGCTGAAGAAATTGACAGCTTGAATAAAGAAAGACAGGCGATCGTGTCTCAAATGACCGAAGAAGCGGTTGAGATGGTGGAGAATGATTTTCCCCTGAAGGATAACGCTGTACTTGTAATCGGGAAAGAAGGCTGGAACCCTGGAGTAGTCGGTATTGTAGCTTCACGCTTAGTCGACAGGTTTTACCGTCCGACCATCGTGCTCAGCTTTGACTCTGAAAAGGGAACAGCAAAGGGTTCGGCAAGAAGTATCGCAGGGTTTGATCTGTTCAAGAATTTATCAACCTGCCATGATATTCTGCCCCATTTTGGGGGACATCCGATGGCTGCAGGTATGACCTTACAGTTAGACGATGTAGCCCAGTTCAGAAATCGATTAAATGAGTTGGCTTCGACTGAATTAACGGAAGATGACTTTATACCGGTCACACAGCTTGATGCTTCTGTTACAGTGGACGAAATCTCCGTAGAGTCTATTGAAAAGCTTCAGCTTCTGGCCCCTTTTGGGATGCATAACCCAAAACCGAAGTGGATCATAGACAATGTAAGCATCGAACACTATAAAAAAATCGGATCTGCACAAAATCATCTGAAGCTGGTCTTAGAAGACAAAGGTGTACAATTGGACGGTGTCGGGTTTGGATTGGGAGAACTGGCCGATCATATGACCCCATTTTCGAATGCCTCTGTTATAGGTGAATTATCGATTAATGAATGGAATAATCGCAAAAAGCCTCAGGTGTTTTTACAAGATGTGAAAATTGATCATTGGCAATTATTTGATGTTCGCGGGATTAAACAAGTGCATAAATGGAATGGGCTTATCCCTGATGAAAAAAAAATAATTATTTGTTTTAATCCGGCTACTATAGAAAAGCTGAGTCTGGAAAAAGATGAAGTGACGCTTCTTGAGGATGGTTCATCACTTGAAGGACTTGCAACCGATAAGGCAAGCCTGGTTCTTCTGGATCTGCCCACTTCCAAACCAATACTTGAAGAGCTATTGAAGAAAGGTCATCCACATCGGATCTATGCTCATTTCTTCCAGGAAGAAGATCATTTTTTCAGTACGATGCCAACCCGTGATCATTTCAAATGGTACTATGGATTTTTAACAAAGCGTGGTTCATTTGATTTAAATAAACATGGTGATGACCTGGCGAAATACAAAGGCTGGTCAAAAGAAACAATAGATTTCATGTCACAGGTGTTTTTTGATTTGAAGTTTGTTACAATAGTGAATGGATTTATTTCTCTCAATCCTGAGAAAACCAAGAAAGATCTTTCTGAATCTCTAACATATCAGAAGAAACAACAACAATACGAGCTTGAAAACGAATTGTTATATTCTTCCTATCAAGAGTTGAAGACTTGGTTTAATGAAAGGATAGAAGAGTCTGTTACAATTGAGGAGGAAGTAAAAGCATGGACTTAAAACAATATGTTACGATCGTTGAGGATTGGCCTAAAGAAGGAATTAAGTTTAAAGACATCACTACATTAATGGATAATGGTGATGCATATAGATACGCGACAGATCAAATCGTAGAGTATGCAAAAGAGAAACAGATCGACCTGGTTGTGGGGCCGGAAGCACGAGGCTTCATCATTGGATGCCCAGTGGCGTATGCCTTGGGAGTGGGTTTTGCTCCTGTACGTAAACCTGGTAAGTTACCGCGTGAAACGATTCAAAAAGAATACGGATTAGAGTACGGTAAAGACGCTCTGACGATTCATAAAGACGCAATCAAGCCTGGACAACGAGTTCTTATCACGGACGACTTGCTTGCAACGGGTGGCACGATCGAAGCTACCATCAAGCTTGTAGAAGAGTTAGGTGGAATTGTTGCCGGTACAGCATTCTTAATCGAATTAACGTACCTGGATGGACGCGACAAGCTCGACAACTATGATATTCTTACATTAATGCAATACTAATATTGTTTATCAATTCTCATACACGTATATAATATGTGATATACTGTTAACTTAAGGGACTGACATCTGGTTTTGAATGTCAGCCCTTATTTTTTATTTGGAAGGGTCAAATCGATGATAGATGTGAAATTTTTCTCATCGACAATTATCGACAAAAATAGATGAAATCTGAGAATTTTATTCTAACCCCTTTACATAACCCTATTTTTTTTTGATAATAGTAACAATCATTAAAATCGAACACTAGTGAAATATATTAAAATACAAAGGTGATTTTGATCATGGCTAAAGATCAAGTACTAACCCCTGAACAGGTTATTGATAAAACAAGAGAATATTTAAATGATGAGCATGTAGAGATGGTTCAGAAAGCCTATGAGTATGCAAGGGATGCACATAGTGAGCAGTATCGTAAGTCTGGGGAACCCTATATCATTCATCCCATCCAGGTAGCGGGAATACTCGCGGATCTGGAAATGGATCCGTCAACCGTCGCTGCCGGTTTTCTTCATGATGTAGTGGAGGATACCGGTGTTTCTCTTGGGGAAATCGAGGAAGCATTCAATGCTGAAGTGGCCATGCTTGTAGATGGGGTCACAAAACTTGGAAAGATTAAATACAAGTCACAGGAAGAGCAGCAGGCTGAAAATCACCGGAAAATGTTTGTGGCGATGGCCCAGGATATCCGTGTCATCCTGATTAAATTGGCAGATCGTCTGCATAATATGAGAACGTTGAAACATTTGCCACAAGAGAAGCAGCGAAGAATTGCAAATGAGACACTTGAAATCTTCGCTCCATTGGCACATCGATTAGGGATTTCGAAGATTAAGTGGGAATTAGAGGATACGTCGTTGAGGTATTTAAATCCTCAACAGTATTACCGCATAGTCAATCTTATGAAGAAAAAGCGTGCGGAGCGTGAAGAGTATTTAGAGGACGTTGTCAATGAGGTTAAGGATAAGTTAGGCGACGTGAAAATCGTGGCGGAAATTTCTGGACGACCTAAGCATATTTACAGCATTTATCGTAAAATGGCCCTTCAAAACAAGCAGTTCAATGAAATATATGATCTATTGGCAGTACGTGTGGTAGTAGATAGCATTAAGGATTGCTATGCCGTTTTGGGAATCGTCCACACGTGTTGGAAGCCAATGCCTGGCAGGTTTAAAGACTATATTGCCATGCCAAAACCTAATATGTACCAATCTCTTCATACAACTGTCATCGGTCCAAAAGGGGATCCTCTTGAAGTGCAAATCAGAACGCTTGAAATGCACCAAATCGCTGAGTACGGTGTGGCGGCACACTGGGCATATAAAGAAGGAAAAGAAGCGAACGAAACGGTATCCTTCGAGAAGAAGCTCTCATGGTTCAGGGAGATATTAGAGTTCCAAAACGAATCTGCCAATGCGGAAGAGTTCATGGAGTCTCTTAAGATTGATCTCTTCTCTGATATGGTCTTTGTGTTCACACCTAAAGGAGATGTACTTGAGCTTCCATCGGGATCTGTTCCGATAGACTTTTCTTATCGTATTCACTCTGAAATCGGTAACAAAACGATCGGTGCCAAGGTAAATGGTAAGATGGTCACTCTTGACTATAAGTTGAAAACGGGGGATATCATTGAAATTCTCACGTCCAAGCATTCTTACGGCCCCAGTCAGGACTGGTTGAAGCTTGCGCAAACATCCCAAGCGAAGAATAAGATCAAGCAATTCTTCAAAAAACAGCGAAGAGAAGAAAATATTGAAAAAGGCCGGGATTTAGTAGAAAAAGAAATCAAGAATCAAGATTTCGATGTGAAAGAAATCCTTACTCCTGAAAATATTAAACGTGTATCTGAGAAGTTTAACTTTTCAAATGAAGAAGATATGTATGCAGCCGTTGGCTATAACGGGATTACGGCAGCTCAAATCGCCAACCGCTTAACGGAGAGAGACCGGAAAAAACGTGAACAGGAAGACAGCCTGGAAGAAACGATGAAGGAATTGAATGCCCAACCGGTCAAACGTAAAAAAGATGCCGGTGTCCAGGTAGAGGGCATTGACAATCTTCTTATTCGTTTATCCCGTTGCTGCAGCCCTGTTCCAGGGGATGAGATCGTAGGTTTTATCACGAAAGGCCGTGGGGTTTCTGTGCATCGTGCTGACTGTACAAACGTTATGGCTGATGAAGTAGAGCAGCGTCTTATTCCAGTGTCATGGGAAAGTGATAGAAATGACCGTAAAGAATACAATGTGGATATTGAAATCTCCGGTTACGATCGCAGAGGCCTTTTGAATGAAGTGCTTCAGGCGGTAAACGAGACGAAGACGAATATATCGGCCGTAAGTGGAAAATCCGATCGAAATAAAGTGGCAACCATCAATATGTCCATTTCGATTCACAATATATCCCACTTACACAAAGTCGTGGAAAGAATTAAACAAATTTCAGATATTTATGCTGTAAGAAGAATCATGAACTAAAGGAGATTTCTTTATGAAGGTTGTACTGCAAAGAAGTAAAGAAGCCTCCGTCACTGTTGATGGAGAAGTAAAGGGAGCCATTCGTTCAGGTGCTGTATTGCTCGTGGGGATCACCCATGAAGATACGGAAGAAGATGCTCGTTATGTTGCAGACAAAGTAGTGAACCTGCGTATTTTTGAAGATGAAGAGGGGAAGATGAATCATTCTTTGCTGGATGTAGAAGGCGAGATTCTCTCCATCTCTCAATTCACTCTTTACGGGGACTCTCGTAAGGGAAGAAGGCCAAACTTCATGAATGCAGCGAAGCCCGATCACGCAGAGTCTGTTTACGACTACTTTAATAAGGTATTAAAAGAAAAAAGTATCAAAGTTGAAACGGGCGTATTTGGAGCCATGATGGACGTGAATTTAACGAATGATGGTCCTGTTACGTTAATTATAGAAAGTAAATAAAGAAAAGCTGATCCTGCAATTTGCAGGATCAGCTTTTCTTTATTTTATTCATATAGCATGTTGTTCACATCGCAGCATCAGTCGGAGAAATAATCCCCTAATCCATGATAGATTGCCGTTGCCGCCAGGTCTTGAAAATACTGTGTATTGACATTGGCTTCCTCTGCCGGATTACTTAAGAATCCAAGCTCCAAAAGGACAGCCGGCTGATTGTTTTCACGAACAACGTGATAATCTCCTACCCGTACACCCCGGTCTTTCGTCGGTAACCGATCTGCAAGTCTTCCATGAATTTCCTCTGCCAGTTCTTCCTGGTGACCTTGATAATAGTAGGTAGTATGTCCGACGATAGAGGAATCTAGAATGCTGTCAAAATGGAGGCTGATAAAGGCATCAGCCTGATAATAATGAGATAATGATACCCTTGATGGTAATGAAAGATATTCATCGTTTTTCCTTGTTAAGACCACTTTGGCTCCAGCGCTCTTTAGCTTTTCGGCAAGGAGTTCCCCGGTTCTCATGGTAAGGAGCTTTTCCAATGTCCCACTTGCTCCCGTCGTTCCGCTGTCCCTGCCTCCATGCCCCGGATCAATCACCACGACTTTATCTTGTAAGCCGCCGCTCCGCTTGCGTGAAGGAGTAGTGTTTTCCCCGGTGCTGGATCGGATGGACACCACCCAGCCGGCAACAAAACCTGCACTGCCGTCCTCTAATTCAATTTCATACCAATCTCCGTTTTTGCTGATAACGGGGAAGGTGTCACCACTTGAGCCCCGTTCGATGACGCTTGCCCGGGCGTTTGCTTCACTTCTGATATTTGTACCGTTGTAAAGGATTGTGACGTTTTCATTTTCTGAAGATGGTTCACTCTCATAAGCGGAGGCAGTAACGGTTTTTTGGACATACCAACCGGCAATCCAGCCCTTTTTCCCATTTGAGAGCTCAATCTGATACCAATTGTTTTTCTCTTTTAATAAGGAATATTTCTCCCCTTTTGAGACCTTTCCAACGACACTCCCGTTTAAAGAGGTTTCATCACGGACATTTAAACCGTGAACCGTAATGATTCCAATAAGATCTGTGGACGGGGAAGAAGGCTCCTCTTCATCAGCCCTCGAAGAGAATTCTACATATGCATCGTTCACCCATGCCTTGTCGCTGCCAAATTGAATCTCGTACCACCCGCTGACACTTCCTGTTACATCTACGTGATCACCCTTATTTAATACTCCCAGGACGGAACTTTGAAGAGAAGGGGAGGTTCGAACATTAAGGGAGTTGTCGGTGATGATACCTTGTTTATTCTCACTTTTTTTCGATGGGGAAGAAGTTGTGTTGTTTTCCGACACGTATTCCTCATGCACCCAGCCGCTTTCATTTCCCCATTCGATGAGTAGCCATTCACCCTCTTCGTCGGAAACGGATATTCTATCACCCGTGTTTAAAACCGTCACGACTCCTTCAGAGGTGCTTGGCCCTTTTCTGACGCGTAACCCATCGGTGTTAACCCGTCCTTCCTGTTTGGGAGAAACATCGGAAGCGGCAGATTCTACTGATACTAACCATTCGGCTACCCAGCCCTCACCACTATCGGTCCTGACCTTATACCAATCATTTTGTGTGTCTACTATACTGTACTCTTCCCCTCTATGTACCTTCGTCAGAACCGGGTAACTGAGTCCTGGCCCCGTACGGACATTCAGAGTCGAAACACTGATCGTGGCCGTGCCTGTTTCTGCATGTGCATAATCAGCTTCGAGTGACTGAAAAGGAATGATCATGAGCACAATCAGCATCGATGCAATTATTTTCTTAATCATCTTCACCTCCTGTTAGAAATACAAACACCCATAGTAATATCGGATCTTTTCACTTAGATATTGATCAAAATTTCGACGATTTATCGAAAAAATCCCTTAAGGGTTTAATACGATAAAAAAAATTAAATTCCTCTAAAACGAAATAAAAATAGGTAATTGGAAATGATAGAGTTAAGGATTGTTTTGAAAGGGTGATGGAAATGAGGTCAAGTGAAAAAGGGTTTATGAATGCAAATGGTGATAACCAGCTGTTCGGTGTGGATTTTCATCAGTTTCTAGAACGTGAGAAAGATGCCTTAAACGTGGAACTTGCTTCCGAGTTCGGATTATCGTTGAAAGAAGTTAAGCTACTGAAAAAGAAAATGGAGAGATCGTAACGAAATTTTCTTTAACCTCTTGACATGAACTAACGGCATCCGTATCATTATAGAAATAAAATAACATTTACAAAAACCGTTGATCGAGCATAGTAGCTGATACCCACGTGTAAAGAGAGGAAATGCCTTGGCTGAGAGCATTTCTACAATGTGACTTAGTGAATGAACACTCAGGAGGTTTCTCTCTGAAAAAGTATCTTTAGTAGGAGATGAACGTACCAGGCGTTAACTGGCTAAGTGGAGGTCTTTATAGGCTTCAATTAGGGTGGCACCACGGGAATAACAGCTCTCGTCCCTTGTATGATATACAAGGGATTGAGGGCTTTTTTTATTTACATAAATATCAATGTGCTAGATAAAAGGAGGAAATCAACTTGTCCATTCAGATTCCACGAGGTACACAGGACATTCTACCAGGTGAAGTAGAAAAATGGCAGTATGTAGAGGAAGTGGCGAAGAATCTTTGCCACGCCTATCAGTATAAAGAAATCCGCACACCAATCTTTGAGGCGAGCGAGTTGTTTACCAGAGGAGTAGGGGATACGACGGATATCGTGCAAAAAGAAATGTATATGTTTGAAGATCGCGGAGGCAGAAGCTTGGCGCTCCGACCTGAAGGAACCGCTTCTGTTGTTCGCTCCTTTGTAGGAAATAAGATGTTCGGGCATCCAAATCAACCAACGAAGCTCTTTTACTCCGGTCCAATGTTCAGGTACGAAAGACCACAAGCCGGCCGCTACCGCCAATTTGTACAGTTTGGGGTTGAGGCATTGGGAAGTGAAGACCCGGCGATTGATGCAGAAGTGATTTCATTGGCAATGGGGATTTATCAGAAACTGGGACTTACTCAATTAAAGTTAGTCATTAATAGTCTTGGCGATACGGGTAGTCGAAATGCTCACAGAGAAGCCCTCATCAATCACTTTAAACCAAGAATCGGTGAATTCTGCGGAGACTGTCAGAATCGTTTAGAGAAGAATCCATTACGCATTCTGGATTGTAAAAAAGACCGTGACCATGAATTAATGTCTACAGCACCCTCGATTCTCGATTACTTAAACGACGAATCAAAAGCATATTTTGAAAAAGTCCAAACGTACCTAACAGGGATGGATGTTGAATTCGTGGTCGATCCGACTCTTGTTCGCGGCCTTGATTATTATAATCACACAGCTTTTGAAATCATGAGTGACGCAGAAGGATTTGGAGCCATCACGACCCTTTGTGGTGGAGGACGTTACAATGGATTGGTGGAAATGATCGGTGGTCCGGAAACTCCAGGAATCGGTTTTGCCTTTAGTATTGAAAGACTACTTTCCGCACTGGAAGCTGAAAACGTTGAACTTCCAATCGAGCAAGGCGTCGATTGTTTTATCGTTTCACTGGGAGAAGAAGCGAAGGACTATGCAGTAAAGCTTCTTCACAATTTAAGACAGGTGGGAATTTCATCAGAAAAGGATTACCTGGATCGCAAGGTAAAAGGTCAATTTAAAGCAGCGGACCGTTATGAAGCGAAATATGTAGCCGTCATTGGCGACAATGAATTACAGGAAAATAAAATCAACCTGAAAGATATGTCTACTGGTGAGCAGGAAGAAGTAAGTCTTGATCGTTTTGTAGAGAATGTGAAAAGCAAACTTGGTAAATAGAACCCGTTGATTTTGACAAGGAGGAGAACATGATGACAAAAAGAACAGCATATTGCGGAGACATCACAGAATCATACATCGGTGAAAAAATAACGATTAAAGGCTGGGTACAAAAGAGAAGGGATCTGGGTGGATTAATCTTCATCGACCTTCGTGACAGAGAAGGAATCGTACAAGTCGTCTTTAATCCGGATTTATCAGAAGAAGCCCTCGCCCTTGCGGAGAAAATTCGTAATGAGTATGTACTTAGTGTGACAGGTACTGTCGTGGCAAGAGGAGAAGGAACCGTCAATCCTAACCTGAGAACCGGGAAAGTTGAAATTCATGTAGAAGAGGTTCAAATCATAAATGAAGCGAAGACCCCTCCTTTCATGGTTGATGATCAAATGGAAGTGTCGGAAGATGTCCGCTTGAAATATCGTTACGTAGACCTTCGCCGCCCAGCGATGATGGAAACGTTGAGAATGCGTCATAATGTGACGACATCGTTCCGTACCTTCTTGAACGAAAATGGGTTCCTGGATGTAGAAACACCGATTTTAACAAAGAGTACGCCAGAAGGTGCCCGTGATTACTTAGTGCCAAGCCGTGTTCATCAAGGTGAATTTTACGCGCTGCCACAATCACCGCAAATCTTCAAACAATTGCTGATGGTATCCGGCTTCGACCGTTATTACCAAATTGCCCGCTGTTTCCGTGACGAAGATCTTCGAGCAGATCGTCAGCCGGAATTCACTCAGATTGATATGGAAATGAGTTTCATGGATACAGAGCAAATCATTACCCTTGTAGAAGATATGATGAAGAAACTGATGAACGATGTGAAGGATCACAATGTTCAATTACCATTCCAAAGAATGACGTATGATGATGCCATGAGTCGATACGGCTCTGACAAACCGGATACTCGTTTTAAAATGGAACTGATCGATGTATCGGAAATCGTGAAGGAATCCGGATTTAAAGTATTCGCAGGCGCAGTAGCAAGCGGTGGTCAGGTGAAACTGATCAACGTAAAAGGCGGTGCTTCCCAGTATTCCCGTAAAGACATCGATGGGTTAACAGAGTTTGTTTCCCGATACGGTGCAAAAGGACTTGCCTGGTTAAAGGTAGAAGAAGAAGGCTTAAAAGGACCTATTTCCAAATTTGTAACAGAAGAGGATGCATCGCAAATCTCTGCTTCAGCAAATGCAGAATCGGGAGACTTATTGCTATTCGTTGCGGATAAAAAATCAGTAGTGGCAGATGCCCTCGGTGCTCTTCGCCTGAAATTAGGAAAAGAGTTGAAACTTATCGATGAAACAAAATTCAATTTCTTGTGGGTGACCGACTGGCCGTTGTTTGAATTTGATGAAGGCGAGAATCGTTATTATGCTGCCCACCATCCTTTCACAATGCCGGTGAGAGAAGACCTGGAACGTTTCGAGACGGATCCTTCTTCTGTCCGTGCCGAAGCATATGACCTTGTATTGAATGGGTACGAACTTGGAGGGGGATCCCTTCGGATTTATGAGCGTGATATTCAAGAAAAGATGTTTAAAGTTCTTGGTTTCTCAAAAGAAGAAGCAAAAAAGCAGTTTGGGTTCCTATTGGAAGCCTTTGAATATGGAACACCTCCACATGGTGGAATTGCACTTGGTCTCGACCGTTTAGTCATGCTTCTTGCAGGACGCACAAATCTCCGCGATACGATTGCCTTCCCCAAAACGGCGAGTGCAAGCTGTGTATTGACGGATGCTCCTGGTGAAGTGAGTGAAGCTCAATTAAAAGAGTTATCTTTGTCGCTGGATGTAGAATAATGTAAATAAGTTCCGGGGGACATTCGTTGAAATCATCAAGGTGATATGATATTATTTAAACAATCACAAACGAGTCCTGATGTGTGCGACGTTTTTACCTAACAGTTTTGACCGAACACTTCAAACTTTGGGAGCTTGACGTTTCTGCTAGGCGTTCATGCCTCATGCCGAGGACTAACAAATAGTGGAATAAAGCACCCACCTGCCGAGAGCGGGTTCAAAACGAAGGAAATGATGGCGGCGGCACGATTGGGACTCGTCCAAATACGATTTTAATTGAAGATCCTATAAATGAAGAGTCAGGCTCAAAGTAGCCTGGCTTTTTTTGTTGAGTCTAAACCTTCTCTTAATAGGGTAAACGATAGAGGAGGACAACATTTCATATTGATTTTCGTTTCTCTATCCTTTATTCTAATTCAGTATAAACCTAGTTGAATACTTATAATGGAGTTGATTATTTTGCTACACCAGTTTTCAAGAAATGAACTAGCGATCGGTAAGGAAGGTCTTCAAACCCTTAAGAATAGCACGGTGGCAGTACTCGGAATCGGGGGAGTGGGATCCTTTGCAGCTGAAGCTTTAGCCAGGTCAGGTGTAGGCCGTCTTGTATTAGTGGATAAAGATGATGTGGATATTACAAACGTGAACCGTCAAGTTCATGCATTGCTTTCTACAGTAGGTCAGCCGAAAGTCGATCTGATGAGAGACCGCATCATGGATATTAATCCGGACTGTGAAGTCATCTCCTTGAAGATGTTCTATACGGAAGAAACCTACGAAGAATTCTTCAATCAAGGATTGGATTACGTAATAGATGCTTCTGATACGATTTCGTATAAAATACACTTAATGAAAGAATGTTTAAAGCGCGATATCCCATTGATTGCGAGCATGGGAGCGGCGAATAAAACCGATCCGACACGCTTCAAGATTGCCGATATCAGCAAGACTCATACGGATCCAATCGCAAAGGTGATCCGGACCCGCCTGAAGAAAGAGGGCATTAAAAAAGGTGTAACGGTTGTTTTCTCTGATGAGAGTCCCATCGTCATCCGTGAAGATATCAGAAAAGAAGTAGGGAAAGATGATGCAAAGATTCGTAAAGCCCAGCTTCCCCCTTCTTCAAACGCATTTGTCCCATCGGTTGCAGGTCTTATTGCAGCAAGTCATGTGATGAACCAGCTGTTAAAGCATATTGAAATCAAAAGAGTAAAAGACAAATAATGGTCATGTAATTGTAAGGACTGGATCCATTTTCGGATTCAGTCCTTTTTTGTTGAGAAGGATCAATGAATAATAGCAGACTTCCAATATTAGTTGATCTTCTTCCTCAGTCCGAAGTTATTTTTTCTTTTTCATTTCCCATCCTCTTCTCCTCTTATCACTAAACACACCAGCAAAAAAATAATTCCATTAATTAGGTGAATAAGGTATTGACGGTATAATGTGTCATAGTGTACTATCTAACTAGAACACTAAAACGCGTTATGAAGGAGTGCAAGTATGAAGGCATTTAAAGGTCTTCTTTGGAAAGACTTTAAAACCTCCAAGGTTTGGTTCTATGGATGGATTGGCATAATTTTTCTGATTTACATCATAGGAATGGTGATCGGAAACTTTGTCAACGAGCCAATAATCGTTCAAATATTCATTATCATGATCGGTGTATTTCACTTTGCATTTCTACCGGGCATTGTTCTGTCCATGCTTCGATTGGAAGGAAAGACGCAGCTTTGGCTCCATAGTCCGTATAGTGGATTCATTCTTTTATTGCCGAAACTGATTATTGCCATTATTTATTCTACGGCGTCACTTCTATTAGTGGATCTTTTAGGTGTTATCACCTTGGCTGTCTTCCCTAAAGACTCTCTTTTTTCCTATTGGCCAATCAAAGAAGGAATCCTATTTAATTTAGGAGTAACAGTAGTTGGCCTATATTTTTCCGGATGGACGATTTTCTTGTGGACCTTCTACCACTCACTTTCAAAGTTTCCATCCATCAAGAATATACGATGGATTTTTGTAGCTGGTTTTATCATTGTGTATCAAAGTGTTGTTGCATTTCTTATGAGCATTAAATGGGTGGAAAAAATACTCTTCAATGCTTTTACAGTTGAAGTGAGTTCGGGTGTCTTTCTCTCGATTGGTTCTAATGAGGCGAATGCCGGTTTTGAGCCTGAAATGATCCAGCTGCCCTTGCTGCCGTTTGTGTTTGAAGGAATGATCATGATAATCGTATTTATCATTTCCTGCTGGCTATTAGATCGTAAGGTTGAGGTGTAATACATGACAGAAGAATATACAGCCTCCAAGCCGATATACCTCCAAATAGCTGATCGGATCATACGTGAGATTGTAAGAAAAGAATTATCTCCCGGTGACAAACTGCCTTCTGTCCGGGAAATGGCCGTTCAATCCGGGGTGAATCCAAATACCATTCAGCGTACGTATAGCGAATTAGAGAGGATGGACATTGTGGAGACGAGGAGAGGGCAGGGAACATTTGTCACGGAAAAGGAAGAGGTTCTTTCGGTTTTGAACGAAAAGCTCCAAGAGGAAGTAATCGAGTTGTTCATTAAAAACATGAAAGAACTGGGGTTATCAAAAGAACAAATGATAAAAAGCGTCGAGAGATATCTTGCCGAAAGAGGGGGGGAATAGGGGTGGTTGTGAAATTTGAAGCTGTCACCAAAAAATATGGAAATGAATTGGCCTTGAAGAATACGTCGTTTCACTTCGAAAAAGGGAAGATTTATGGTCTGCTAGGCCCAAATGGCAGCGGGAAATCGACCACTTTAAAGATGATCGCGGGATTGGTTCTTCCAAGTGCTGGTTCAGTGACCATGAACGGTAAGCCGATCACCCGGAAACGAGCCGGTGAAGTGGCGTATTTAACAGAGTTGGATATGTTTTATGAAGCATTTACCGTTGATGGGATGATCCGGTTTTACTCTTCTCAGTTTTCGGACTTTGATATACAGCGGGCACATGAGCTAGTGGAATTCATGGAACTGGACAGTAAGAAAAAAATCAAGCATTTATCAAAAGGGAATCGCGGCAGACTGAAGCTTGTTCTTGCCCTGTCCCGAAATACGGAGGTCCTGCTCCTGGATGAACCATTTTCAGGGTTGGATCCCATGGTAAGGGACTCCATCGTGAAAGGCCTCTTATCCTATATCGATTTCGGGAATCAGACAGTGATCATAGCAACCCATGAAATCGATGAAATTGAAGGGATACTTGATGAAGCGTTTATCATCAATGATGGAGAAATTAAAGGGCACTGTCAGGTAGAAGAGCTTAGAGAAATAGAAGGATTGTCTGTCCTGCAGTGGTTGAAGCAAACATCGAAAAAAGAAGGGAAGATGAAATGATGAAGACGGTTGTGCAATTACAGGGTGTCTCAAAAGTTATTAAAGGCAAGACCATTATCGATAATTTATCCTTTGATGTGTATGAAGGGGAAGTATTCGGTTTTCTGGGCCCGAATGGAGCAGGAAAAACGACGACGATCCGAATGATAGTAGGATTAATGAATATTTCAAAAGGAGACGTTCTGATTTCTGGGAAAAGCATCAAAAAAGATTTCGAAGGTGCCATTAAGGATGTTGGTGCCATCGTTGAAAACCCGGAGCTCTATAAGTTCATGTCGGGATATCAAAACTTAAAACATTTTGCCCGCATGCAAAATGGAATCACCGAAGAAAGAATGAAGGAAGTCATCGAACTGGTAGGTTTAACAGACCGCATCAATGATAAAGTGAAAACCTATTCACTTGGAATGAGACAGCGCTTGGGTCTGGCGCAATGCCTGCTCCATAAACCAAAGCTTCTCATACTCGATGAGCCTACAAATGGCTTGGATCCTGCCGGTATCCGTGAAATTCGTGCGTATATAAGAAAGCTTGCACAGGAAGAGGGTATGGCGGTAATCGTATCTAGTCACTTATTATCTGAAATGGAAATGATGTGCGATCGAATCGGGATCATCCAATCCGGAAAGCTTGTGGATGTTCAGCAGGTACGTGATTTCGTTGAAGGTTCCGAACAGGTTTACCATTTTGAGGTGAATGAGGTAGAAAAGGTCAAAGCTGTACTAAAGAAGTTCGATCCTGGAATCAAATATGAAACGAAGGGTTCGGAAGTACAGGTCGCTTTAACGAAGGAACAAGTACCGAATGTCATACGGGCATTTGTGGAAGCAGATGTTCAAATCTATAGTGTCATGCCAATTGCCAAGACATTGGAAGATAGATTCTTGGAAATCACGAATGAAAAAGGAGAGGTCGTGCATGCTTAGTCTCATTAGAAATGAATGGACAAAAATATTTAAAAGGGTCGGAACATATGTCATGCTCGGATTGCTTATTCTCATTATCGGAGTGACGGCAGCTTTTACGAAGTATGATGACGGGAAAGCGAAGGAATCGGAAAACTGGAAGCAGGAACTCACAGCGCAAGTGGAAGCAGATAAACAAATGTTGTCGGAAAATCCAAATATGAACAAATTCATAGAGAAAGACACGGAACGAAGAATTGCGTTAAATGAATATCGCATTGAAAATGACATTCAGCCGAAAGTGAAAGAAACGGTTTGGACGTTTGTTGAAACGAATGCCTTTTCCGTACTTGTTGTAGGTCTGTTTGCCATCATTGTGGCAGCGGGAATTGTCGCAAGTGAGTTCAGCTGGGGTACGATCAAGCTTTTACTCATTCGTCCTATCTCAAGGACAAAGATCCTTCTATCGAAGTATTTCACCGTCATCTTATACGGAATGAGCATGCTACTAGTATTATTCGTCGTATCGTTCCTGATCGGGCTTCTATTATTTGGCGGTACAGATCAGTCCACCCACCTGGCGTATGTGGATGGGAAGGTAGTCGAACAGAACATTGTCGGGTATTTGCTCAAAACCTACTTATTGAAAACCATTGATGTCGTGATGATGGCTACAATGGCCTTCATGATTTCAACTGTGTTCAGAAGCAGCTCACTGGCTATCGGGATTTCCCTGTTTCTATTATTTGTGGGAGGCAATGCAACGAGCCTGCTCGCTCTTCGATTCGACTGGGCGAAATTCAGTTTGTTCGCGAACACAGATCTGACTCAATACACAGGTTTCACTCCACCGCTAGTGGACGGCATGACCATGGGCTTCTCGATCACCATGCTCATCATCTACTTCATCATCTTCCAGCTTCTTGCATTCATCGTCTTTAATAAGAGAGATGTGGCGGCATAGAAAAGCGTAGGCGGCTTGGTCAGACCCGACAAGCATAAGGCGAAGTTCCCGGAAAGGCGCCCTTTGCCTTCATGGGAAGTTTGACTTATGACCTCGAGGGTCTAGCCGCAGCAGCTGGACAACTAAAAATTAACAAAAAAGTGACGGACTCATCAGAGTTCGTCACTTTTATGCATACCGGTATAAATCTGAAAACTTCAAACGTGTGACTTGTTGAAGGAGAAAGGCTGATTCAGTAGAATCTTTTTTTCGAAGAGTATTTAAAGCTTCTATCATTTCATCATGAGTCATGATTCCCACACCGTGACCAAAATACTGATCCTCTTCTAAGAAAACAGAATTTTCCCCCATCCATATCGGATCGTCATAGTCAGGGTTAGAGAAATAGTAAACATCCCCTGGAATATAGTCAACGCCTTCATAGGTGACCATGCTCATATCATCGTCATAATTGTGACCCCAGACTAATAGGGGAGAGAACAGTTGATTAAAATAAGAAGTCCTGATCGTATCAAGAATCGATTTATAGTATATGAGGACAATGCTGGTGACGCATTCGAAGCTATAGGCAGAGCTATTTATGAATATATCTTCAATGGCCTCTGATGGAAGCTTCGAGTCGCGAAGTCTATATCCGTAGGGAGTCTTGATCCAATAAGTAGAGTTAAAATAGGAGTATTCAAAAGCAGCGAATTTGGCGTCACCTTCATCCATGCTCCTAGCATTGGCAATGAACCGTTCCCGCATCCTCAACTCAAATCTTAGCTCTCCTAAGTTACGGTAGCGATACTCAGTAGGACTGCTTTCCAGCGCTTTAACGATTCTTTCTTCTACAGGTGATAGATTCTGCAACCCAATACTTGACAATCCATTTTCAATGATAATCAATCCATACACCTCCAGGCCTTTTTACTAATGTATGATTGGGTGGAGAGATATGGCATTGCCACGTTAAAAAAAGAGCTTATCCCTAAAATAAACCTGCCAAAAAGGCAAAGAACGCGCCTTTCCGCCAGGTATGCCTTATGCTTGTCGCCTCTGAACGAGCCGCCTCCGCTTTTGTGACATCCAGCTCCGGCGGCTAGAGGCTCGAGGTCATAAGTCAAACCTGCCAAAAAGGCAAAGAACGCGCCTTTCCGGCAGGTTCGCCTTATGCTTGTCGCCTCTGAACGAGCCGCCTCCGCTTTTGTGACATCCAGCTCCGGCGGCTAGCCCCTCGAGGTCATAAGCTAAATTGGCCAAGAAGGCAAAGAACGCCTTCCAGGCCAATTTAGCTTATGCTTGTCGGGGCTGAACGAGCCGCCTCCGCTTTTGTTATTTCATCTGCTTATTAATTTTCTCATACACCTGAGCAATCGCCTGTTCAAACTTGCCTGTCGATTTAGGAGTATAGTATTGAGCGTTCTTAAGTTTTTCTGGTAAATAGGTTTGGGGTACCCACCCTGATTCATAGCTGTGTGGATACTTGTATTCGATCCCTCTACCAAGTTCTTTTGCCCCCTGATAATGGGCGTCTTTCAAGTGATCCGGCACCTCGCCGCTTTTTCCCTTACGGATATCACCGAGTGCTAGGTCGATGGCCGTGATCGCCGAGTTCGATTTAGGTGAGAGACAAAGCTCTATAATCGCGTTGGCTATAGGAATTCTCGCTTCCGGAAACCCGATTTTCTCAGCTGTTTCGACTGCCGCCAGTGTTCTTGGTCCCGCTTGGGGGTTGGCAAGTCCGATATCTTCATAGGCAATCACCAATAGTCTGCGGGCGATGCTCGGAAGGTCCCCGGCTTCAACGAGTCTGCCTAAATAATGAAGAGCGGCATTCACGTCACTTCCGCGGATCGATTTCTGAAACGCGCTTACGACATCGTAATGAGCGTCTCCATCTTTATCGTGTGAAAAACTTTTCTTTTGCAGACACTCTTCTGCGATGCTGACATCAATATGAATCACACCGTCTTCATCCGGTGAAGTGGACAAGACAGCCAGTTCCAATGCATTCAGCGAACTCCTCACATCTCCAAAGCTGCTGCTTGCAAAGTGGTCAATCGCTTCGGCGGTTACATCAAGTGAATATCCACCTAATCCACGTTCTTCATCTCCGATGGCCCGATGCAAGGCGATTTTCATTTCATCGATCGTCAGCGGCTTTAACTCAAAAATTTGGCATCTGCTTCTGATCGCCGGATTAATGGCATGGTACGGGTTGCTCGTCGTTGCACCTATCAATGTGATCATACCGTTTTCCAAATAAGGAAGGAGAAAGTCCTGCTTCCCTTTATCCAAGCGATGCACCTCATCCAAAAGAAGGATCACTTTCCCGGACATTTTGGCTTCTTCTGCTACAATTTGAATATCTTTTTTATTATTGGTTACGGCATTCAGTGTTTTAAAACGGTATTTCGTACTTCCGGCAATGGCGCTCGCGATGGATGTTTTTCCGATACCCGGTGGACCGTATAATATCATGGATGACAGCTGCTTCGCTTTTACCATCCTGTCTATGATTTTTCCTTCTCCAACTAAATGCTGCTGCCCGATGATCTCATCAATAGTCCTCGGTCTCATCTTAAATGCAAGTGGTTTAATCGACATGAAACATCTCTCCAAACTGACGTTCTAGTTAAATTCACTTTATCATAGGAGGTTCTCTTAAGGAAATATTGTGGCTGGGAAAAAAGGGGGGGGAGTGTATGAAGCCGCCCCTTTCACAGTGAGAGGACGGATATGCTATAATAACAAAAGTCAATATAGTAGAAAAATACGTCCCGATAAACGAGACGTTATTAAATATAGTAGAGGTGCTGGACATGAAGATATCAACTAAAGGCCGATACGGTTTAACGATTATGATTGAATTAGCTAAACGCCATGGTGAAGGGCCGACTTCACTGAAAACAATCGCACAGCAGCATGAGCTGTCGGAACATTATCTTGAACAGCTGGTTGCGCCACTGCGTAATGGCGGTCTTGTTAGAAGTATCCGGGGGGCTTACGGTGGGTATGTGTTGGGACATGAGCCATCTGAAATCACAGCGGGAGATATTATCCGGATCCTTGAAGGGCCCATTAGTCCTGTAGAAGGAATTGAAGATGAAGAACCGGCAAAACGTGAGCTATGGATCCGGATCCGTGATGCCGTTAAAGAAGTACTCGATAATACAACGATAGAAGATTTAGCCAGTCATTCAGATGACGGTGAATCAGATGCATACATGTTCTATATCTAGGAGGTAACGAAAAATGGAAAGAGTGTACCTGGATCATGCTGCAACGTCTCCCATGCATCATGAAGTAATTGAAGAAATGACTTCAGTGATGAAGGAGTACTTTGGTAATCCATCGAGCATTCATTCATTTGGCCGTGCATCACGTCATCTTGTCGACTCTGCACGTACCATCATCGCTCAAAGCATTCATGCAGATTACAATGAAATCATTTTTACCAGCGGAGGAACTGAAGCGGATAATTTAGCAATTATCGGTTCAGCCGGGGCGAATAAAGGAAAAGGAAATCATATCATTACGACACAAACCGAGCATCATGCGGTTTTACATGCGTGTGAATTTCTTGAATCCCAAGGATTTGAAGTGACCTATCTACCGGTTGACCGTACTGGCAGAATATCAGTGGAGGAACTGCAAAGGGAACTTCGAGATGATACGATACTTGTTACGATTATGTTTGGGAATAATGAGGTAGGAACGATTCAGCCGATTAAAGAAATTGGACAGCTCCTTCGAAATCATCAGGCTTATTTTCATACAGATGCTGTACAAGCGTTTGGCTTGACACACATTGACGTGAAGGAGCTTGGAATCGATTTGCTTTCGGTTTCGGGTCATAAAATAAATGGTCCTAAAGGAATAGGCTTTCTTTATTCACACAAAAACGTGGAACTTCAGCCTGGATTATATGGTGGAGAACAGGAAAGAAAGCGCCGAGCAGGTACAGAAAACGTCCCTGCCATTGTTGGTCTTGGAAAGGCTGTAGAAATTGCTCAAAAAACCATTGAAGAGAAGAATTCTCAATACCCTCGTTTCAAGGTTTTACTGAAAGAGACCTTAGCCGGAGAAGGCATTGATTTTGAAGAGAACGGATCTCTTGAGCATGGATTGCCCCATGTGCTAAACTTAAGCTTTCCCGGCACGGATGTAGAGTCCATGCTGGTGAATCTAGATATGTCAGGTATCGCTGTATCAAGCGGTTCTGCTTGTACGGCTGGATCTATAGAGCCTTCACATGTATTGGTCGCGATGTTTGGCAAACAGTCAGGGAATTCAAGGAACTCCATCCGTTTCAGCTTTGGTCAGGGGAACACGGATGAGCAGATTGTCTGGACTGCCCATGAAGTCGCAAAAATCGTGAAGCGATTAACAACTTAAGAAAGTCGTCTGAAAAGGGCGATTGAACGAATAAGGAGGTGGCGTTAGTGAAAAAAGAACCAAAGGATACGAGAGTGGTCGTTGGGATGTCTGGTGGAGTAGATTCTTCCGTAGCCGCATTATTATTAAAGCAACAAGGCTATGAAGTCATCGGGATTTTCATGAAAAACTGGGATGATACCGATGAAAATGGGTTTTGTACCGCAACAGAAGATTACAACGACGTGATTCGGGTATGTAACCAAATTGGTATTCCTTACTACGCTGTGAATTTTGAAAAACAATACTGGGATAAAGTGTTTACGTATTTCCTGGATGAATATAAAGCAGGAAGAACACCAAACCCGGATGTGATGTGTAATAAAGAAATTAAGTTCAAAGCATTCCTTGATCATGCACTGAAACTTGGTGCAGATTATCTCGCAACCGGCCACTATGCACAGGTTGAATACCGTGATGGAGAATACAAGATGCTCCGCGGTGTCGACAACAATAAGGATCAAACGTACTTCCTCAATCAGTTAGGGCAGGAGCAACTTGAAAAAGTGATGTTTCCCCTAGGCGGCATCGACAAGAAAAAGGTTAGGGAAATTGCTAAGGAAGCGGGCCTTGCAACTGCTGCCAAGAAAGACAGTACGGGGATTTGCTTCATCGGTGAACGCAACTTCAAAGATTTCCTAAGCAATTACTTACCTGCCCAACCGGGAACGATGGAAACATTAGATGGTAAAGTGATGGGAAAGCACGATGGATTGATGTACTATACGATTGGCCAACGTCATGGACTGGGTATAGGTGGAGCAGGTGAGCCTTGGTTCGCCATCGGTAAGGACCTTGAAAGAAACGTGCTCTATGTAGGTCAAAGCTTTGAGCATCCTGCCCTTTATTCCGATTCCATTCTAGCAACGGATGTCCACTGGACTTCAAATGGAGAGAAACCAGCTGAATTCGCCTGTACGGCAAAATTCCGTTACCGTCAGGATGATAACAACGTAACGGTCATTCCTTTAGAAGATGGTAAGGTGAAAGTCATCTTTGACGAGCCTATACGTGCTGTTACACCAGGACAAGCCGTTGTTTTCTACAACGGTGATGAGTGTCTGGGTGGAGGAACCATCGATACCATTTATAAAGATGAGAAAAAACTTACGTACGTAGGTTAAGGCTACCCACAAAAAGGACTGAGAAGAAGAGATGTACAAACTCTCTTCTCTCAGTCCTTTTTTCATCATTGATGGATATCAATATTGAGAGTACCTTATGTTATACTAGAAGGCGATACGCGGGAAAGTACCTTACTCAACTTGCATACATAAATCATAACAATATAGAGGTGTTTGAATTGGATAAGAATTTAAAAGGAATTGAGTTATTACAAGAAGGAAAAGTAGAAGAGGCTGTGAAGCTTTTTACAGAAGCCATCGAAGAAAACCCTAAGGATCCTGTCGGATATATTAATTTCGGGAACGTATTAATGTCAGTTGGAGACAATGAAAAGGCGAAGAAGTTTTTCGAACGGGCGATCTCGATCGACGACAATGCAGGGGCAGCATACTATTCCCTGGGGAACCTGTACTTTAATGAAAATAACTTTGATGAAGCAAAGGATCAGTTTGAAAAAGCTGTTTCAAAAGGTATGGAAAATGCCGACGTTTACTTCATGCTTGGAGTCAGTTTGTTCCAATTAGAGCAGCCGAGGCTCGCTCTTCCTTACTTACAACGAAGTGTCGAACTGAATGAAGAGGACACAGAGGCACGCTTCCAGTTAGGTCTATGCTTAGCGAAGGTTGAAGCATACGAAGAAGCGATTGTGCAATTATCTCAAGTAGTGGAAGCAGACCCAACTCACGCAGATGCTTACTACAACTTAGGGGTTGCCTATGCTGGCCATAAGGATGATGCAAATACGGCGCTGATGTATTTCAACAAAGCAATCGAAGTTCAACCAGATCATATGCTGGCGGGCTATGGCATCAAGATGATCGAAAAGCTGAAAAATGAACAAAGTGAATAGTTAGGAGGTTCACTGATTTGAGCCAGCAAGATTCTTTAAAGCTGTTTGGTGAGGAAGAAATCTATATAAAAGGAAGGCACCTTGTCACGATTTTTCATAATGAGGAAAATCTCTATACCGTCGTCCGTATCCGGGTAGATGAAACGAATGATACTTATGAAGACAAAGAAGCGGTCGTAACCGGGAATTTTCCTAAGATTCATGAAGATGAGACCTACGTGTTTTACGGGAGGTTTCAAGAGCACCCAAAGTTTGGCATGCAGTTTCATGCAAAGCATTTCAAGAAAGAAATCCCACAAACCACACAAGGTGTCGTCCATTATTTATCAAGTGATTTATTTAAAGGAATCGGGAAGAAAACAGCTGAGAAAATTGTGGAACATATCGGGGAAAATGCCATTACCAAAATACTCGAAAATCCAAGCCTCCTTGATGAAATTCCAAAGCTTCCAAAGGAAAAGGCGAAAAGTATTTATGATACGCTTTCCGAGCATCAAGGCTTGGAGCGGGTCATGATCATGCTGAATGATCTGGGGTTTGGACCCCAAATTTCCATGAAGGTCTATCAAGCCTATAAAGAGCAGGCGCTTGAGATCATTCAAAATAACCCCTATAAGCTCGTGGAAGATATTGAAGGAATCGGCTTTACCCGGGCCGATGAGATTGGTTCTAAGATTGGTTTGACAGGCAGTCATCCCGACCGGATCAAAGCAGGCTGTTTGTACACCCTTGAACAAACATGTGTAAAGCAGGGCCATGTGTATCTCGAGGCAGAAGAACTCATTGTAACGGTGAAGGAGCTCCTTGAGAAAAGTCAGCCCGAAAAGGTCGATTACACTGAAATATCCAGTCAACTGGTTTCTTTGGAGGAAGAGGGGAAAGTCATTGGAGAAGGCACAAAAGTGTATGTTCCTTCTCTTTACTTCTCGGAAAAAGGGATCGTGACAAACATCGAAAAGATTTTGTCTCAAACCCAATATGAAGATCAATTTCCTCAATCCGAATTTCTTCTGTCACTTGGAGCACTGGAGGACCGACTGGGAGTTCAATACGCACCTTCCCAAAAACAAGCCATCGAAACAGCGTTGATGTCTCCCATGCTCCTGTTGACCGGTGGACCCGGAACCGGTAAGACGACCGTCATTCAGGGGATTGTCGAGCTGTTTGCTGATCTCCATGGCTGCTCCTTGGATCCCAAGGATTACAAAGATGAACCCTTCCCTGTCTTACTGACAGCCCCGACTGGTCGAGCGGCGAAGAGAATGACAGAATCCACGGGCCTCCCTGCCATGACAATTCACCGTCTTCTAGGCTGGAACGGTCAAGAAGGATTTCAGAGTGATGAAGAACGTGCTATTGAAGGGAAGTTGTTAATTGTGGATGAAGTGTCCATGGTCGACACATGGCTTGCCCATCAATTATTGAAGGCCCTGCCTGAAGATATTCAAGTGATATTTGTCGGGGATGAAGATCAATTACCGTCTGTAGGTCCCGGCCAGGTACTAAAGGATCTATTGAAATCGGAAGTGGTGCCGACAGTCAGGTTAACGGATATTTATAGACAGGAAGAGGGCTCTTCCATTATTGAACTTGCTCACTATATGAAAAGGGGACAGGTTCCTGCAGATCTGACCAAACAGCAAAAGGATCGATCCTTCTTTCCATGCAGAACCAATCAAATATCCGAAGTCGTTCAAAAAGTCGTTGAGAACGCCAAGAAAAAAGGGTACTCCCCGAGAGATATACAGGTCCTTGCTCCTATGTATCGCGGCCCTGCAGGTATCGATCGATTGAATGAACTCCTTCAGGAAATCTTCAATAGCAATGACGGTACCCGGAAAGAGATCGCATTTGGAGATGTGAAATATCGTATTGGGGATAAGGTTCTTCAACTTGTCAATCAACCTGAAAACAATGTTTTCAACGGGGATATCGGTGAAATCGTCTCGATCTTTTATGCGAAGGAAAACACTGAGAAGCAAGATATGATCATTGTTTCATATGAAGGAAATGAGGTCACCTATACGAGACAAGATCTCATGCAAATTACCCATGCGTATTGCTGCTCGATTCATAAGTCACAAGGAAGTGAGTTTCCCATTGTGATCTTACCTGTCGTGAAAAGCTATTATCGGATGCTGAGAAGGAATCTTCTTTACACTGCCATTACCAGGAGCAAGCAATTCCTCATTCTTTGTGGGGAGCTTGATGCTTTTACGCTTGGAGTTGAGAGAGAAGATGATTTTCTCCGCAAAACAACCCTAAGTGAAAAACTGAACGGTTTAACCGCTGCAGAGAACACGGCAATTTCTTCTGAAGAAGACTTACCCATTGAAGAAATCTTGCTGAATGAGGATCCAATGATTGGAATGGAAGGCATCAGCCCCTATGATTTCATGAAAGCATAAGGTCAACGAATGAATATTTCTCCTGGAGAAATTATTCATTCGTTGACCTTTTTCTATACACTCTTTTGGAATCTCTTCCACTGATTATGCTGAGTCAGGTCAGGAGAAGTAAATTTATCTTTTGAATGAATGTTAGTCAAAAACATAGGAAAACATAGACCGTTCCTTTCCGCTCCAGGCACTTGCTTTCCTCGGGGAGGAAGTCAAGTCTCCTCGGGCTTTTGCCCTGCGGGGTCTCGACCTTTCCTCTATTTCCCGCAGGAGTCAAGTGCCTTCCGCTACAATCCACTCTGTGCAAGTATAGATAAACAAATTATATACAAAAGAGTAAAAATATTATGTTAACTCATAATTTGGAAGAACAGTGGACTTACTTTCAATTGGTTAATCAATTCCTTTAATTCGTCTGTGTATGGTACCAAATGTTAACTGCAGGATTAGCTATATCCTTTCCTTGAATGACAAAAAAATAGGATCGAAAAATAATCTTATCTGTACATAATCTTTTTTGCTCCGCGTTAAATTACCTCTAGTGAAGGGCAGTGGTCGCCTTCAATAGTGTAATGAAATTCTGTTTTCTATAGATTGTTTTTGTCACTTTTAATCTCTTTCACGCGATTTTCTTATAGATGGTGAGGGGAACTGCGTAGACACCTGCGGAAGTACGGGCGTGCCGAGACCCCGTTCGGCTAAGCTGAGGAGGCTCGGCCGAACGTCCGCGGAAAGCGGAGCGGTTCCCCTCACCATCCTGCACACACTAATGGACAGAACCAAGCAGATCTTCTGTTAAAAAGATCAATCTTTACGAATTGGACATATTAGTAACAATTATTGTTAACTATAAATAAATTTAAGTTGACATATATTTAAAGAAAGCGATATCCTTATCTTGTAGAAAAAAGACAGATGGGGGAAGACAGATGAACAGAAAATTAAGGACAATCGATCTTACACTGGCAGGGATGTTTGTTGCACTTATGGCGATAGGTGCCAACATCACGACATTCGTACCTTTTATGGTAGTGGGCGGCGTTCCCATTACGTTACAAACGTTCTTCGCCATTTTAGCAGGGGCGATCCTTGGAAGCAGGGTCGGGGCGATTTCCATGACAGTATACGCACTGGTGGGACTCGTGGGTGTTCCGGTATTTGCACGATTTGGAGCAGGATTATCCTCTATTGTGAGCCCGACATTCGGATTTATCGTTTCGTTTATTTTCACAGCATACATTACAGGTAAAATCGTAGAAAAACATAAAGGAATCAAGGTCTACATTTTCGCGGCGCTAGTCGGGATGACTGTCAATTATGTGGTTGGTACGAACTGGATGTATGCAGCATACAAGCTTTGGGCTGCAGCTCCTGAAGGATTTACATATAAACTTGCATGGGGCTGGATGGTGGTTCCTTTACCGAAGGATATCATATTAGCCGTGTGTGCAGGAATTATGGCTCATCGCCTGGAGAAATCGGTCCTGTCAAAGAGTACATTTAAGAATATAAAAAGAGCGGCATAAAAGGGGAGGAATTTCACATGAAAACGTGGAAGGAACTGGCACTTGGAGTGATCGAGGGAGAAGAAATCACAAACGAAGAGGCTTTATCGATTTTACAAAGTCCTGATGATGAGCTTCTGGAATTATTGCATAGCGCTTACCTGATTCGAAAACATTATTATGGGAACAAAGTGAAATTGAATATGATCATCAATACGAAATCAGGTTTATGCCCTGAAAACTGCGGATATTGTTCACAGTCCATTGTTTCAAATGCTCCGATCGAGAAATATCGCATGGTGGATAAAGAGACAATATTAAAAGGAGCCCAAAATGCTCACCAGCTAAATGTGGGAACATATTGTATTGTGGCGAGTGGAAGAGGCCCGAGCAATCGTGAAGTCGATCATGTGGTTTCGGCAGTAAAGGAAATCAAAGAGCAGTATAACTTAAAAGTATGTGCATGTTTAGGCTTATTAAAAGACGATCAGGCGAAACGGTTAAAGGAAGCAGGGGTCGACCGTTATAACCATAACATCAATACTTCAGAGAACCATCATGAAAATATCACCACTTCCCATACATATGAAGACAGGGTGAACACCGTTGAACAAGCGAAAGCACAAGGGATTTCTCCCTGTTCGGGAATCATTGTCGGCATGAAAGAGACATTGCAGGATGTGGTTGATATGTCCCGCAGCTTAAAGGTGTTGGATGCCGACTCCATTCCAGTGAATTTTTTACATGCTATAGATGGTACACCTCTTGAAGGAACAAACGACCTCGATCCGAGATATTGTTTGAAGGTTCTTTGTTTAATGCGCTTCATCAACCCGACAAAAGAGATCCGTATTTCAGGGGGACGGGAAGTGAATCTGCGCAGTTTGCAGCCACTGGGCCTTTATCCGGCAAACTCGATTTTCGTTGGTGATTACTTAACGACAGCCGGCCAGGAAGGTACAGCCGATCACCAAATGCTTGAAGATCTGGGGTTTGAGGTTGATTATGTGAAGGAAGTAAGTGAGCAGACAACATAATAAATAAATTTAGGTGGGTGCTTTGGAAAAGGTTACTCCTTATGAAATCAAGAAAATATCCCACACTATATAAGAACGGTGATTAAACATCGTTTGGGCGGATATTCTCATTGAACAAGTATAAAAAGAGCTCGGATTGGTCATGATGGTAGGGAATACACACCAGGTTTGGTGTAATAGAGGTGAACCTTACCGATGAAGTGTCCAAATTGTCAGAGCAAAGATATCGGAAAGATCGGCATCAACCAATATTATTGCTGGGGTTGCTATATAGAGCTTTCATTGTCAAAGGGAGTCATTCATACTCATCAAGTGGAAGAGGATGGATCACTGAGCTCCTTAGACGACTTGTTTGATGAGGAAGAACGCCGACTAAGCTAGGAAGAGGTGTCTTTCTTGAACAAAACATTTGCATCCATCGTTGGTTTTGGAGCAGGAATCGCTGCTTCTATCTATTCACAAAGATCCAATATGATGAACCAAAGACAAATGAAACGAATTCGTAAACAAGTAAAGAAACTTTTTTAACAGCTAAAAAGGCTGACTTTCGGGTCAGTCTTTTTTTATTTTCCTGGTTTTTTATATGAAGAGAACTTAGATCAGAAGAAAAAATCACTAAATCTTTATTGATATAGAAGCTGCTATTTGGATATCAGCGGAATTTTTGTTTTATCAGCGAAAACTCACTTTTATCAGCGGAATTTCCGATATATCAGCGAAATCCCAGCTTTATCAGCGGAATTTTAAATATATCAGCGAAAAGGCTCTCGCTCCTTACATCCCCACGATTTATTGTCGGGTATGCCCAAGCTGCCCATCACGTTTTGTTTAAGTCCAATGAATAAAATACCCTTCTATCTTCCAACAATATAGAAGAGAAGGGAGTGTAGATGATGGAAAAGAAACCCTATGCCAAATGGTTGTACCGACTTTCAATAGCTCTTATTCTTGCTATATTCCTATATATTCTCTACTTATTAAAGCCTGTATGGCATCCGGTCCTGGAAGTATTGTTCTTTTCGCTTCTACCCTTTTTGATAGGGGGATTCATTGCCTATTTGCTTCATCCAATAGTAGAAAAAATCCATGAGGCGGGCATTCATAGAGGGATAGCGATCATGCTCATCTACATCCTTTTCTTCGGAGGATTAGGGTATGCGGTCTATAAGGGGACTCCCATCATCATACATCAGCTGAAAGATTTATCAGAGAATGCGCCACTTTTTACAAAACAATACCAGAGGTGGCTGGACTATGTGCAAAGCGAGACCTCCACTTGGCCTGACGGAATACAATCTCAATTAGAGGAAAGAATTGACGGGATCGAAGCCTGGTTGACGGGGCTTGTCGCAGTCGTTCTGGCCACTGTGATGAAGTTCATGAACAGCTTGCTGCTTGTTGCAATAATTCCCTTTGTATCCTTTTATTTATTAAAGGATATTACGAAAGTGAAAAAATTCCTGTGGCAGCTTACCCCAAAAAAATGGAGGAACAGCGCGATTTCATTTTCAAAGGATGTGGATGAATCGCTGGGAGGCTATATCCGGGGACAGCTTTTAGTTTGTTTGATCATTGGGGGACTTTCAGCATTAACACTCTGGTTGATCGGTATGAAGTATCCCTTGATCCTCGGATTGATCATTGGAGTAACCAATGTAATCCCCTATTTCGGACCTATTATCGGAGCGGTTCCAGCAGCCATTGTGGCAAGTACGATCTCTGTCAATATGATGATATATGTCGTCATCATGGTCGTAGTTCTCCAATTCCTGGAGGGCAATATCTTATCGCCCCTCATTGTGGGAAAAAGCCTTCATATGCATCCTCTGTTTATTATGGCTGCCCTTATCATTGGTGGTGAAGTAGGGGGTGTGATCGGAATGATTGTTGCAGTACCTTTTTTAGCTGTGGTAAAAGTAGCGATTTTACATGGACGAACCCATTTCATTCATGCAGCAGGGGAAGATTAGCTGAAAAATTAAGAATCAACATTGACAAATACAGTGAATATTTCTATAATCCAACATATACAAGTATTCGTATAAAATGAAAGCTATGAAGGATCGAGTACGTTATAGTCCATCTACCAGAGAGGAATCCCCCAGGCTGTAAGGGATTTTAGATGAAGGATAACCGAATGCTAATCCTGAGTGCAGGTAAAGCCTGCCGTCTATCCGCGTTAAGGTGTTTTGAGGGATGAATAAAAGAAAAGCGGAAGGGCTTTCCTTTATTCATAACCAGGGTGGTACCGCGAGAAACAGCTCTCGTCCCTGTTTTAGGGATGAGGGCTTTTTTGTATTCTTTTTTAACCATACATATAAAGGAGGAAGCTTGAAAATGAACAAATTAACAGGCGCAGAAATTCGTCAGAAGTTTTTAGATTTCTTTCAAGAAAAAGGACACGGGGTGGAACCAAGTGCATCATTGGTTCCGCATGAGGATCCGTCCCTTTTATGGATCAATAGTGGGGTAGCGACATTAAAGAAATATTTTGATGGACGTGTCATCCCTCAAAATCCAAGAATCGTGAATGCCCAAAAGTCGATTCGTACAAATGATATTGAAAATGTAGGGAAAACAGCACGTCATCACACTTTTTTCGAAATGCTTGGAAACTTCTCGATCGGAGAATATTTTAAAGTAGAAGCAATTGAATGGGCTTGGGAATTTTTGACCGACGCGAAATGGGTCGGCTTTGATCCCGAGAAGCTTTCCGTTACCATTCACCCCGAAGATCATGAAGCATTTGACATCTGGAACAAAAAAGTAGGCGTACCAGCTGAACGAATCATCCGAATTGAAGGGAACTTCTGGGATATCGGAGAAGGTCCAAGTGGCCCGAATACAGAAATTTTCTACGATCGCGGGCCGGAATATGGGGACAATCCTGAAGACCCTGAATTATATCCGGGTGGAGAGAATGATCGTTACCTTGAGGTATGGAATCTTGTGTTCTCACAATTCAATCATAACCCTGACGGAACGTACACTCCGCTCCCTAAGAAGAATATCGATACCGGTATGGGACTTGAACGTATGGCATGTGTCGTACAAGAAGTACCTACAAACTTTGATACCGATTTATTCATTCCGATCATAAAGGCGACAGAAGAAATTTCCGGTAAGTCTTACGGAAAAGACAGTGACATAGACGTAGCGTTCAAGGTCATCGCTGATCATATCAGAACGGTTTCCTTCGCTATCGGTGACGGAGCACTTCCATCCAATGAAGGCCGTGGCTATGTATTAAGAAGACTGCTTCGCCGTGCGGTTCGATTTGCGAAACAAATTGAAATCAACCGTCCATTCATGTATGAGTTGGTTCCGGTTGTTTCTGAAATCATGGTGGATTTCTATCCGGAAGTGAAACAAAAAGCGGAATTCATCCAAAAAGTAGTGAAAAATGAAGAAGATCGTTTCCACGAAACATTGAACGAGGGGCTTGCTATTCTTTCTTCCATCATCAAGGTACAAAAATCTGCAGGTAACAAGATCGTTCCTGGTGAGGATGTCTTCCGTTTGTATGATACGTACGGATTCCCGGTTGAATTAACGGAAGAATATGCAGAAGAAGAAGGATTAACAGTTGATCATGATGGTTTTGAAAAAGAAATGGAAGCTCAGCGTGAAAGAGCGAGATCGGCTCGCCAGGATGTAGGAAGCATGCAAGTGCAGGGTGGAGTCCTTAGTGACATCACGGTAGAAAGTCACTTTGTAGGTTATGACACGTTAGAAACGACTGCTACTATTCTTGAACTGTTGGTTGACAATGAACGCCAGCCGAAAGTAGATAAAGGACAGGAATGTCAATTCATTCTGGACCAGACACCATTCTACGCAGAGAGCGGAGGACAAATCGGCGATAAAGGATACATTGAAGCTATGGGTGTGAAAGTTTTGGTAACAAACGTCAAAAAAGCTCCTAATGGCCAAAACCTTCACTCTGCCATCGTTGAAGTGGGTACGTTAGAGCAAAAAGCACAAGTTCTTGCGAAAGTGTCCCGTGAATCCAGAACAAGAGTGGAGAAAAATCACACAGCTACTCACATCCTTCATCAGGCATTGAAAGATGTTCTTGGAGATCATGTAAACCAGGCAGGTTCATTAGTGGAACCAGATCGCCTGCGATTCGACTTCTCTCATTTCGGTTCTGTTTCCCAGGAAGAGATTGAGCGAATCGAAACCATCGTCAATGAGAAGGTTTGGAAGGCTATTTCAGTGAACACAGCCCTTAAATCATTATCAGAGGCAAAAGCGATGGGGGCTATGGCTTTATTCGGTGAAAAATACGGCGAAGAAGTTCGCGTCGTATCGATTGGAGAATATAGCTTAGAACTTTGTGGTGGCTGTCATGTATCAAACACGTCTGAAATCGGGTTATTTAAGATCCTTTCTGAAAGTGGAATCGGAGCAGGCACGAGAAGGATTGAAGCTGTTACAGCAGAGAATGCTTATAAAGTGTTGAATGATCAAGTTTCTCAACTGAAGGAAGTAGCAGGCAAACTTAAAGCGAATCCTAAAGAAGTCGTCAACCGAGTGGACTCTTTATTAGTAGAAATGAAAGAGCTTCAGAGAGAAAATGAATCATTATCCGCAAAGTTGTCTAACATAGAAGCAGGTAGCTTAACGGATCAAGTCAAAGTCATTGACGGGGTGAATGTTCTTTCCGCGAAAGTGGCTGCTGGGGATAGCAATGGATTACGTACAATGATGGATGATCTTAAACTGAAATTGGGCTCAGGGGTTATTGTATTGGCAACAACTGGAGACGATAAAGTTACGATCATTGCAGGAGTTACGAAGGACTTAGTCGAAAAAGGATATCATGCTGGAAAACTTGTTAAAGAAGTGGCTTCACGCTGTGGTGGAGGAGGCGGTGGCCGTCCGGACATGGCTCAAGCTGGGGGTAAACACCCGGAAAAAGTAGAAGAAGCCCTGCAAATTGTAGAAGAATGGGTCAAATCCATTTAACTCCGTGTGAAAGTGGTGTACAATGTAGGTAACGATTAACAATTCGGTTGTCAAAAAGACAAGCCTAAAGAGAGGTGCTAAAAATGAGTTCTTTTGACAAAACGATGCGATTTGATTTTTCAGAGGAGCCGTTCGAACATGACGTGAAGGAAGTACTCCTGCAAGTTCATGATGCTCTTCAAGAAAAAGGGTACAACCCAATCAATCAAATCGTAGGGTACTTATTATCTGGAGATCCTGCTTACATTCCTAGACATCAAGATGCCAGAAATATCATCCGCCGTTTAGAACGTGATGAGATCATCGAAGAATTAGTCAAATCGTATTTGAAACAGCACAAAGAGGGATAATACATGCGTGTAATGGGTTTAGACGTCGGCTCTAAGACAGTGGGAGTCGCAATTAGCGATGAGCTTGGTTGGACCGCTCAAGGAATTGAAACGATTAAGATTGACGAAGATCAAGGTGTGTTCCGGATCGACAGATTAAAGGAACTTGCCGAAGAGTACCAGGTGGACACAGTTGTAGTCGGATTGCCTAAAAATATGAACAACTCAATTGGTCCCCGGGGAGAAGCGTCTAAAGCTTATGGTGAATTAATTCAGCAAGAGTTATCCCTTCCCGTTAAATACTGGGATGAACGACTGAGTACAATGGCTGCGGAACGAGTTCTTTTAGAAGCCGATGTAAGTAGGAAGAAACGTAAGAAAGTAATTGATAAAATGGCTGCAATGATGATCCTCCAAGGATACCTTGACAGCCAAAAATAATGAGGTGAATGTTCATGGAACACGGAGAAAAACAAATTACAGTAGTTGACGAACAAGGAAATGAACAATTATGCGAGGTTCTTTTCACGTTTGAATCAGATAAATTCAATAAATCATATGTCCTTTACTATCCACTGGGAGCAGATGAGAACGACGAAGAAGAAATTGAAATTCATGCTTCTGCTTTCCTTCCTGGAGACGAAGGTCAAGAAGGCGAATTAAAGCCGATTGAAACTGAAGAAGAGTGGGACATGATCGAGGAAATGTTAAACACTTTCTTAGACGAAGAAGAAGACGCAGAATAAGCAGTAAGCTATAGTTTCATAAGAAACAGGGACCGCAAAAAGGGACAAAAAATTCACCTTTTTGCAGGTCCCTGTTTCACTTTGTGCAAAATATTGTATAATAGTGGAGATGATGTCGAATTACCTTTAACGGATATCCCGCTTTTTTGCTCGAAAGGGGGAAATATAGCTTTGGAAAAGAACAAAAATATAAAAGAGACACTCATGAAAAAATTGCTGGAAAGACAAGAGGAGGCAAAGGTCATTAGAAAAATAGTAGGACTTGTCATTCTTTGTCTTGTCATCATTATTGGAGGAACGGCCATTGGTGGGTACCTTTACGTGAATTCAGCATTAAAACCCGTCGATCCGGACAATACGAAACCCGTAAAAGTTGAAATACCTATAGGCTCTGGAGTGACATCCATCGGGAACATTCTGGAGGAAGAAGGAATCGTTAAGAATTCTACAATCTTTAAATACTATGTGAAATTTAACAATGAATCCGGTTTTCAAGCAGGTTCATATGACTTGACACCTTCCATGACATTAAATGAAATTGTTAATAGCTTAAAAACAGGTAAGGTAATGAGAAAAGCAGAATTTAAGATTACCATACCTGAGGGACTGCAATTAGATCAAATCGCTGAGCTTATTGCTGATAAGTCGCCATACAAAAAAGAAGAAATTGTAGATAAATTAAATGACAAGAAATGGATCGAGCAATTAAAACAGGAATATCCGGCATTGATAACTGATGAAATATTGAAGAAAGAAATTAAACGTCCTTTGGAAGGATATCTATATCCTGCGACGTACCCTTTCTATGAGAAAAAGCCTTCGTTAGAAGCGATATTAATGAAGATGATTGCCCAAACGAACGAAGTCCTCGCTCAATATGAGGGAGCAATGGCAGATAGGGAATACACGGCCCATGAGCTTCTTACGTTATCTTCCCTCATTGAAGAAGAAGCAACAGAAAAAGCAGACAGAGGAAAAATCTCAAGTGTCTTTTACAATCGTATTGAAGAAGGTATGCCTCTTCAAACCGATCCGACAGTGCTTTATGCGTTAGGTAAACATAAAAAAAGAACCGTCTACAAAGATCTTGAAGTGGATTCACCCTATAACACTTATAAAGTGAAGGGGTTACCGCCAGGTCCGATCGCGAATGCAGGGGTGTCTTCGATTGAAGCGGCTTTGGAACCGGAGGATACAGAGTATTACTATTTCCTGGCTTCTGCCAATGGATCCGTCTATTATTCTGAAACATTAGAAGAACATAACGAGAAAAAGGCGAAGTACATTACAAACAAAGAAGAATAGAGCGGTGAGAAGAGGAAAGAAATATTCGCTTTCCTCTTCTCTATGTGATAAAATAGTACAAGTTATTTTTATATACGGGCGATATCTTTATGAAGATGTGTGTGAAGTAGAAAGCTCATTGTAGCTTTCTTCTTTTCATGTTGTCTAAAGAATGGATCGTTACCCGAGACCACTTATGAACATGATCGTGAGGCTTATTTATGAACGAACAGGTTATTCACTATATAGAATCAATCGTAAAAGAACGTTCCCCTTTACTTGCTGAGATGGAACAGTACGCAGAAGCTCATAACGTTCCGATTATGGAACTGGTAGGGATTGAAGCATTGCTGGGGATGTTACGTATACAACAACCGAAACGCATCTTGGAAATTGGGACTGCGATTGGGTATTCCGCTCTCAGAATGGCGGAGGCTCTTCCTCACTCGACAATCGTTACCCTTGAACGTGACGAAGAAAGATTCGACGCAGCCGAGGGCTATCTGTCTCGTTCTGAGTTTGGAAAGAGGGTCGTAACTTTATTCGGTGATGCATTGGAGCTCGGCGAAGAAGTGGAAAAGCACGGTCCTTTTGATGCCATATTTATAGATGCCGCCAAGGGTCAATACCTTAAATTCTTTGAACTCTACTCAGAAATGCTTTCAGGAGAAGGGGTCGTCTATTCGGATAATGTCCTGTTTAAGGGACTTGTCGCACAAGAAGAGGTAGAACAGAAAAGAATTCGGAACATGGTCAAAAAATTGAAGAATTATAATGAATGGCTCATGAATCATGGGCAATTTGATACGAGTATTTTACCCGTTGGAGACGGCATTGCCATCAGTAAAAAAAGAGGTGATCGCTCATGAAAAAACCAGAATTACTCGTGACCCCTGTCTCTGTTTCTCATATCGAAACGTTAGCATTGGCGGGAGCGGATGCGTTTATGATTGGCGAACAAAGGTATGGCTTAAGGCTTGCAGGAGAGTATTCAAGAGAAGATGTAGCAGAAGCGATCAAAGTGGCACACAAACACGGTAAAAAAGTGTATGTAGCCATGAACGCCCTCTTCCATAATGATAAAATTTCTGAACTTGAGGACTATATTGCATTTCTTCAAGAAGCCGGCGCGGATGCGATTGTGTTCGGGGATCCTGCTGTGTTGATGGCAGCCCGGGAAGTGGCACCGGATATGTCTCTTCATTGGAACACGGAAACGACTGCCACCAATTGGTATACATGTAATTATTGGGGTAGAAAAGGGGCAAAACGCGCTGTTCTGGCCAGGGAATTAAGCATGGATACCATTGTGGAGATGAAAGAGAATGCAGAAGTTGAAATCGAGGTCCAGGTCCACGGAATGACCTGCATGTTTCAATCAAAACGCTCTTTACTTGGTAACTATTTTGAGTATAGAGGCAAGGCGATGGAGATTGAAAACCGTAAAGAACAACGTAATATGTTCCTTCACGATGAAGAACGTCATAATAAATACCCAATATATGAAGATGAGAATGGCACTCATATTATGAGTCCGAATGATATGTGCATAGTCGATGAATTGGGTGAAATGATTGAAGCCGGAATTGATTCCTTCAAAATCGATGGTGTCCTGAAATCATCAGACTATATACTTGGGGTGACGAAACTATATCGAAAAGCCATTGATCTATGTATAGAGGACGAAGTTCAATATGACGAGCAGAAAGACGGATTTTTAGAAGAAGCGAAAAGATTGCAACCAGAAAATCGTCCATTGGATACTGGATTTTTCTTTAAAGAAACGGTGTATTAAGAACGAAATGAAGTTTGATCAGAACGGAGGAGTTACGATGGCCACGGTTGAGAAAAAACCAATATCCAAGATAGTAGATGGAAGACGTGTCATTGTGAAGAAACCTGAGTTACTGGCTCCTGCCGGTAATCTGGAGAAATTGAAGATAGCTGTCCATTACGGTGCAGATGCAGTTTATATTGGCGGGCAGGAATACGGTCTGCGCTCAAACGCCGGGAATTTCACCTTCGAACAAATGAAAGAGGGCGTGGATTTTGCTAGAGGTTATGGCGCGAAGATTTATGTAACAACCAACATCTATGCCCATAATGAGAATATGGATGGCCTGGAAGACTACTTACGTGGACTTCAGGAGGCGGGAGTCGCTGGGATTATTGTCGCTGATCCACTCATCATAGAAACATGCAGAAGAGTCGCACCAAATGTGGAAGTGCATTTAAGTACCCAACAGTCCCTTTCAAACTGGAAAGCAGTCCAGTTCTGGAAGGAAGAAGGACTTGACCGAGTGGTATTGGCACGTGAAGCAAGCGGCGACGAAATCCGTGAAATGAAAGAAAAGGTAGATATTGAAATCGAGACCTTTATCCATGGTGCCATGTGTATTGCCTATTCCGGCAGATGCACTTTAAGTAACCATATGACGGCCCGTGACTCAAATCGTGGCGGTTGCTGTCAATCATGCCGTTGGGATTACGATTTATATGAAGTCGACGGAGAAAATGAAAATCCTCTTTACGGAGATGGTGATGCACCATTTGCCATGAGTCCTAAAGATTTAAAGCTGGTTGAATCGATACCGAGAATGATTGAATTGGGCATTGACAGCTTAAAAATCGAGGGACGCATGAAATCCATTCACTACGTATCCACTGTCGTAAGTGTATACCGTAAAGTGATTGACGAGTACTGTAAAGATCCCGATAACTTTACGATTCGAGAAGAATGGCTGGAAGAGCTAGATAAATGTGCAAATCGTGAAACAGCTCCAGCGTTCTTTGAGGGAGTTCCAGGCTTCAAGGAGCAAATGTTTGGTGTTCATAATAAGAAAAACACAAATTATGAATTTGTCGGACTTGTGCTAGATTACGACGAAGAAACTCAAATCGTCACCCTGCAACAAAGAAACCATTTTAAAATAGGACAGGAAGTAGAATTTTTTGGTCCTGAGATCTCCAACTTTACACAAGTTGTCGAGAAGATGTGGGATGAAAAAGGAAATGAGCTTGATGTTGCACGTCACCCATTACAAATTGTGAAATTCAAGGTTCATCAGAGAGTATATCCTGATAACATGATGCGAAAGGAGAACACCTAATACTTATGAAGCATAAACCCGTTGTGATTGGTGTAGCAGGAGGATCCGGCTCAGGTAAAACAAGTGTTACCAAAGCCATATATGAACAATTTCAAGGTCATTCGATTCTAATGCTGCAGCAGGATTATTATTATAAAGATCAATCGAATCTACCTTTTGAGGAACGTCTTAAAACGAATTATGATCATCCATTGGCATTTGATAATGATCTATTAATTCAACATTTGAACGGTCTAATTGATCATCAGCCTGTAAATAAACCGGTCTATGATTATAAAATGCACACCCGTTCTGAGGATACGATTCTCGTTGAACCGAAAGATGTTATTATTTTAGAAGGAATTTTAGTATTAGAAGATGAAAGATTGCGTAACTTAATGGATATTAAGCTATATGTAGATACAGATGCCGATCTTCGCATCATCAGAAGAATGCTTCGCGATATTAAAGAGCGCGGCCGTTCCATCGATTCCGTCATCGATCAATACATCACAGTCGTTCGTCCTATGCATAATCAATTCATTGAACCAACAAAGCGATATGCCGATGTGATCATTCCTGAAGGCGGGCATAATCACGTGGCAATCGATTTAATGGTAACAAAAATTCAAACAATTCTTGAACAAAAGTCATTTTTGTAATACGATAGCATAGATAAAGACATATAGGTAGATTTTACATTTTCCCACATTGTAAAGAAGCAGGGAATGGAGAGAGAATGAATTCTCTCTCCATTCCCTACCTTTACATAACCTGCAAATGAACATTTACATAAAGAGTATGGGGAAACTCTTAGATAGAAAAGGAGTGAAGAGGGTCATGAGTACAGATAAAGTATTTCCGATGACAGCAGAAGGTAAAGAGAAGTTAGAAAAAGAACTGGAGAATTTGAAAACGGTTAAACGTAAAGAAGTTGTTGAGCGTATTAAAATCGCCCGCAGCTTTGGAGATTTATCCGAGAACTCAGAGTACGACGCAGCGAAAGATGAACAAGCATTTGTTGAAGGTCGTATATCTACTTTAGAGAACATGATTCGCAATGCGAAAATCATTCAAGAAGATGATATGAACTCAGATACAGTACAATTAGGTAAAAAAGTGACGTTCGTTGAATTGCCGGACGGAGACAAAGAAACATACACAATCGTTGGTAGTGCAGAAGCGGATCCATTTGAAGGGAAAATTTCAAATGATTCACCAATCGCGAAAAGCCTTCTTGGTCATAAGGTAGGAGCGAAAGTAAGCGTTCAAACTCCAGGTGGAGAAATGAATGTGAAGATTGTAGAAGTAAGCTGATCATGTAGAAGGGACTCATAAGCGAGTCCCTTCTTTTTTTATGCTGTGAATAAGATTATTTCACATGAAACTCGTCAACAATGGGGACGAGGTGACAAAATGAAACGAAAACGAATCAGGTTACTCAGTATCTTTTTATTACTTGCTCTTTTTGGGCTAGCAGCTAGACTGATGCAATTGCAATTATTCCAAACAGAATCTTATTCGAAACATCAAATCAATCTTCTCGAAGAAAGTGTCTCTCAACGAACGCAACAATTGGTGATTGATGAAGGCAGGGGAGAATTTCTCGATCGGAACGGGGAACCACTTACTTATACGGAGAAAAATGTTCTTGTTCTTTTTCCTTTCCTGAAGAAAATGGACTGGCCTGCAGAAAAAGTGGCAGATATTCTCCATGTACCACCTCAAACAATCCTATCAAAGCTTGCGGAAGCGAAAGGACCGATCATCTTTGGCGGAAGAGAACCGTTACAGCTGACGGAAAGCCAAATGAGTGACATTAATGCCCTTGAAATTCAGGGAGTGTTTGCACTCACTAAAAAGTTCAAAAGCACCGAAGTCCCTGCTTCTCAGTTGATCGGCGTAACAGGAGAAAATACAGAGGTATTTCATGAGCGCTATCCTGATAAAGTAAAAGGAGCGAATCAGAAAATTGGCGTGTCAGGCCTTCAAGAAAGCTTTGACGAGTGGCTGGTCGCAGAGGAAGAAGCAAAGCTGATCTATCATGTGGATGCCATCGGTGGTCCCCTTTTCGGTGTAGACGTGAAATATCTTGCCCCTGCCAATCCCTTCTACCCCCTTAATGTGAAAACGACAATCGATGCAAGGATGCAGCAAGCATTGGAAGAAGTCGCCGATACGTATAACATTCAAAAGGGTGGATTACTGCTTCTTGATATTGAAAAAAGTGAAATTGTAGCCAGTGTATCAAGGCCTTCCATGAGCAGCAAGGACCCGTTTAGTGGCGGGGCAACGAACCATATGCTGAAGGCGTTGATCCCCGGCTCCGTATTTAAGACCGTTGTCGCCGCTGCAGCCATGGACGAAGGGATTGTGGATGAAAGCAGGCTGTTTGCATGTGATGAAGATATTCTAGGTGGTCCTGCGGAAAAACCCCATGGGAACATTAATATTAAAACGAGTATCGCTGTCAGCTGTAACCGAACATTTGCGGATTTGGCGAATGAACTAACGGAGAAGGATGACCGTCTTCTTGATGAGTATGCTGAAAAGATCGGCTTGCTTGGAGACATTGCCTGGAAAGGGAACGTCTTTCATTATGAAAGTTTTCCTCAGCTTCAAGTGAGTGAAGGAAGGATTTTCGCGAATGAAGAACACAGAAATGAACCAAAACTTGTTTCTCAAACAGGCATTGGACAACAGGAAGTACGAGTCACCCCCCTTGGTATGGCCAATATGATGGCCACCATCGCAAGGGGAGGGGAAAAATATCAGGTTAGTGCCGTATCCGCAGTCGAGTACCAAAACGGAACGAAGATGTTTTCCTTCCCCAAACAGGAGGCAAAGGGTGAAACGATCACTCCATTTACGGCCATGAAGCTTCAGCAGTATTTAAGGGGAGTGGTGAACTCCAATGAAGGAACAGCTCCATACCTGCAAACAGCTGCCTACACGATTGCCGGGAAAACGGGAACGGCCCAAACAGGGAATTATCGGGGAGCAGAAACGAAGGAAAATGAATTATACAATAAATGGTTCGCCGGATATTTTCCCTTTGAAAATCCCAAATACTCCCTCGTTGCCGTCAACATGGATGTGAAGATCGATGAGGGAGGGATCTATCCGATTTTCAAAGATAGCGTAGATGCCATATATAATCTTGAGAATAATTAGCCCTGTTGTACAATGGTCCTGCGACCTTTTTCCCTTTCTTATGAAAGTAACTAAAACCAGCTGAGATGGATAATGTTTCGCTTTATTCTTTTCCTCTAATCATGTTAAAATGTTTAGGATAATAGGGAGGGAACGTAATGGCGAAATACCAATCTCGATTAGATAAACGATCCAAGAAGAATTCTAATAAAATTTTGAACATAATGATCGCAGTCGTACTTTTATTGATTATCGTTGTCGGAGCAACAATAGTGATGGGAGGCGGCGATGAGAAGGCATCATCTAACGTTGCTGATACAGAAACAAAAGGCTCAAGCGATAAGGATGCTGAAAAAGAAGATAAATCTGTTTCTCTAGATGAGGATAAAAAATCTGAGGAAAAAGATAATGAAGATAAAAAAGAAGAAGAAAAGAAGAGCGATGAAGAAAAACAAAAAGACAAAGCTTCTGATGAAGAGGACACTGTTGCATTAGAGGGGGAAGACCAAAGCGAATTAAAAGTGGAAGATAGTGACGAACCCAATGTGAAGAAAACAATGGTGCATCCTGACTGGAAGCCGGTTGGGACTGAGCAAACCGGTGAACACGTGTCTGTATATGATGAAGGCACTGTAGACTGGCAGGAAAAAATCAAGGCTACTTCTTATGCAACAGGCATTCCCGAAGAAAACATGACCGTTTGGTGGATGGAAGGGAATGGCGGACCTCAGAAGTCCATGGCTACCGTGACGGCTAAAGATACAAAAACCCCATACAGAGTTTATCTCCAATGGGTGGAAGGCAAGGGATGGCAGCCTACGAAAGTACAGGAATTAGTGGAAAATGATAAAGATTAATATGTGATGAAAAGGCTCTCCCTTTTAATAGGGAGAGCCTTTTTTGAATCAGTTTTTCACTTTAAAATGAACCGCCGCGCTATACAATCTTCTGCCATTTTCATCAATGGAAACGGCGTGATCTACATGATGAACGCTCAGCATGATCGCTTTATTATGCTGGATTTGTTCATCCACCTTCTTTTCCAATGTTCGTAAGCTATCTGCTTCAAAAAACTCTACTTTATCTTCTATTAAGTCAAATGAAATATTCATATGTTTATCCTCCTCTTTTACTGTGATCCCCTTACAGACAGGTTATCTCCCTTATTTTAGAGCCGGAAAACGGATTTTACAATTATTAATTGTTGAATTCATTCAAAGAATATGATAATTTAATAACAGTTTTTATTTTAATTCATAGTATGTTTATAGGAATTATAAACTTAATGTAGCTGAGGTGCATAACCATGGGTAGAGAATTTTTGGATTTGTTCCAGGATTGGGCAGATTCTTATGATGATACAGTAACGGGGAAAGACGTTGAATATCAAGCGGTTTTCGAGGACTATGAATCCATTCTTGACGAAGTAGTTTCCCGGTCAAAGGGAAGAGTAGTTGAATTTGGCCCGGGGACAGGGAATCTGACCAGAAGATTACTGGACGGAGGACTTGAAGTGGTTCCTTTTGAACCTTCCCCTGAAATGAGGGCCATTGGAATGCAGAAGCTTGGAAAAGAGGTAACGTTCATGGATGGAGATTTTCTCGACTTTTCTTTAGAAGGAAAGGCAGATTCCATCGTTAGCTCCTATGCATTTCATCACTTAACAGATGAAGAAAAGGGAAAAGCTTTTCGCATATATGGAAAGCTCCTAGCACATGGTGGTAAAATAGTATTTGCAGATACGATGTTTGAAACGGATCAGCACTATAAAGCCGCCATATCACAAGCAATCAAAAAAGAGTATTACAACCTTGCTGAAGATTTAAAACGGGAATATTACACTACCTTGGATGTTCTAAAGGAATTATTGGACCAAAATGGGTTTTCAGTCACTTTTAAGCAAGTAAATACCTTTGTGTGGATTATGGAGGCGACTAAACAGTAGAAAGAGGTTTTAGTAATGAAAATCGCCATCATTGGAGCAATGGAAGAAGAAGTAGCCTTACTTAGAGAAAATATTTCAAACCCGAAAGTGGAAACAATCGCAGGGTGTGAATATACAAGTGGAACGATGAAAGACAAAGATGTGATTTTACTTCGCTCAGGGATCGGCAAGGTGAATGCAGCGATGTCAACAGCCGTTCTTCTGCAGCATTTTAAACCGGATTGCATCATCAATACAGGGTCAGCTGGAGGATTCGATCCTTCACTAGATGTTGGTGATGTTGTCATCTCAACAGAGGTAAGACATCACGATGTGGACGTGACGGCTTTTGGATATGAATACGGTCAGGTACCGCAGCTTCCTGCCGCATTTACAGCAGACGAGAAATTAATGCAGACAGCCATCGATAGCGTGAGGGAACTTGGAGATGCACAAGTGGTGTCCGGGTTGATTGCCACGGGAGATTCATTTATGAATGATCCAAAGCGTGTAGAAGCGATCCGTGACAAATTCACCGGGTTACAGGCAGTTGAAATGGAAGCAGCCGCCATTGCGCAAGTGGCTCATCAATTCAACGTACCATTTGTCATCATTCGCTCACTTTCTGATATTGCAGGCAAGGAATCAGATGTTTCCTTCGAACAATATTTAGAAAAGGCAGCCCTCCACTCTGCCAAAATGGTTATGAGCATTGTAAAGTCTGTTTAATACGAGGAAATTACGGCTGACCCGGGTACCAACTTTCTCATCAAAACATACGGAACGGATGTGTTCAGTCGAGCCCTCCAATCGTATGCATTTGAGGACAGGGGAAGTGCATGGGGTCAGCTTTTTTTATGAAGGGGGATTGAATACATGGACGTGTATAACAGCGTACATGACCTGATTGGGAATACACCGATTGTCGAGCTTACAAACTTCCCATTAAAGAAGGGAATTCGCCTCTTTGCTAAGCTGGAATTTTTCAATCCTGGAGGTAGTGTGAAGGATCGCCTGGGCAGGGAATTATTAGATGATGCCATCCGTAACGGTAAAATAGAACCGGGAGGCACCATAATCGAACCGACTGCAGGGAACACGGGAATCGGCCTGGCGCTTGCAGCTGTGAATTCCGGATACAATGTCATGTTCTGCGTACCAGAAAAATTCAGCATAGAAAAGCAGGAGCTTATGAAAGCATTAGGCGCCAAGATCATTCATACCCCAACCGAGGAAGGAATGAAGGGGGCCATTGCAAAAGCAAATGAACTTGTAAAGGAAATCCCGAACTCTTATTCTCCGCAGCAATTTGGGAATGCGGCCAATCCGGAAACGTATTACAAAACGTTGGGACCTGAACTATGGAATCAGATGGATGGCAACATTCAAACATTTGTCGCAGGGGCAGGGACAGGTGGTACCTTCATGGGGACTGCTCAGTACCTGAAGGAAAGAAATAAGGACATCAAAACAGTCATTGTTGAACCTGAAGGCTCCATCTTGAACGGTGGACCATCAGGCCCTCATAAAACAGAGGGGATCGGCATGGAATTCTTACCTCACTATATGGATCCAAGCTATTTTAATAGCATCCATACCGTGACTGATGACAATGCTTATAAACGAGTAAAAGAGCTTGCGCTGATGGAGGGCTTGCTGGTCGGAAGTTCTTCAGGTGCAGTGCTGCATGCAGCATTACAGGAAGCGGAAGAAGCAGAGCCGGGAAGTCATATCGTCACGATTTTCCCGGACTCGAGTGAGCGCTATTTAAGTAAGAAAATATATGAAGGAGGACTCTAAACATGAAAAAGAAAACACAACTAATTCACGGCGGTATCCCTACAGATCCTCAAACAGGTGCGGTATCCACTCCCATCTACCAGGTGAGTACGTATAAGCAGGATGAAGTAGGAAAGCATAAAGGTTTTGAATATTCACGTTCAGGAAACCCGACAAGACATGCGCTTGAAGAGTTGATTAAAGATCTGGAAGGCGGAGAAAGAGGCTTTGCATTCGGATCGGGAATGGCAGCTATTACGGCAGTTATGATGATGTTCAATAGCGGAGATCATATAGTGATGACCGACGACGTTTATGGCGGAACGTATCGTGTCATGACCAAGGTCTTAAACCGCATCGGCATCGAGTCCACTTTCGTTGATTCGAGTGATATCGGCAATATTGAACGTGCTATTCAGCCGAATACAAAGGCTGTATACATTGAAACACCAACGAATCCACTGCTGAAAATTACCGATATCGAGGCAGCGGCTTCCTTGGCCAAGAAGCACAATCTATTGACGATCGTGGATAATACGTTCAGCACGCCATACTGGCAAAACCCAATCAGCCTGGGAGCAGACATCGTTCTTCACAGCGCAACGAAATACATCGGCGGACACAGTGACGTGGTGGCAGGACTGGTTGTTGTGAATTCTGAAGAGCTTGCTGAAGAATTATTCTTTGTACAGAATTCAACCGGCGGGGTTCTTGGACCACAGGATTCATGGTTACTGATTCGAGGCATTAAAACCTTAGGTCTGAGAATGGAAGAGCATGAAGAAAACACGAAGAAAATAGTCGAGTATCTTACATCACACCCGAAAGTATCAAAGGTTTACTATCCAGGATTAGAAACGCATCCGTACCATGCCATTGCCAAGAAACAGGCATCCGGCTTTGGGGGAATGGTTTCATTTGATGTAGGAAGTGAAGAAAATGCAGATCGTCTGCTCACGAACACGAAATACTTCACATTGGCAGAAAGTCTTGGCGCTGTAGAAAGTTTAATCTCGGTACCTGCCCGCATGACTCACGCGTCCATTCCGGCAGATCGCCGAAATGAGTTAGGGATCACCGATGGTTTGGTACGTATCTCTGTCGGTCTTGAAGACGTAGAGGACCTGATTGAAGATATTGAAAATGCCCTTTCCAAGTAATTCGACTATTGGCAGAACTGGTATCAATTACATGGTAGATGATATGCTTCAGTATGTTACCATAGAATGAGAGTTTACTAGTTCTAAAGTAGGTGAATGCGCATGAAGAACGCAAAAAAAAGAACCATTCAACAAAAAATGAACGACTTCAAACGATTTGGTTTTACGTTACTTGCACTTAGTGTCTTTATGTATTTAGGGGTTATTATTCCAACAGAAACCGTCACACCAAGTAAAACGATCACCCTCATGACAGGCACCGTTGTTTTACTCGGATTGTCACTTATATTTTTTACAAAAGCGATCAAATACAAAAGAGATATGCAATCTATAGATGAATAGATCATGTAAAGCGGGTTCTCATTGAGGACTCGTTTTTTCATGTCGTTTTCAAAGGGTGCTGGCGGTGAGTTTTGAATAGATTCCCAAAAGGTAAATTCATTTTTTATATGAGTGAAGTGCGAAAACCCGGACCGTTACTTTCCCCTCCAGTCACAAGATTCCCAGGGGAGGAAGTCGAGCCTCCTCGACGTCGCGTCTGTGAGGTCTCGACCTTTCCTCTGTTTCCCGCAGGAGTCAAGTGCCTTTCGCTCCAATCCACTCTGTGCTATTTATTTTTTGTAATCAAAAATAGTTCCCATTGTAGAAAATTTGTTTCTAAAAAAAACTATCTGGAAAGAAAGCACAAAACATCTATTGGTAACTCATAAACCGGTCATTAATCAATGTTTACTCTTCTTATTGCCACATTGAATCATTGGAATTGATATCCTATACATTCTATATTTGTTATTCTGATCTTTAAGCTCTGTCACGAAAATCTATTATAGATGGTGGGGAGAACTGCGTAGACTCCTAGGGAAGAACGGTCGTGCCGAGACCCCGGAAGCGTAGCTGAGGAGGCTCGGCCGAACACTAGCTGCAAGCGAAGCAGTTCCCCTCACCATCAAGCACAATACTCATTGACAGAGCACCGGCAGACCAGATGTTTTAAAATCATAAACCTGAAAAAAGAACATTCTAGAACCATGTGGAAATTTGTAGAAAAAATAATGAGGAAAGTGGTTTACTTTACTGTGAAAATTGGATATACTAACCAATGTAAGAAAAAAATCACAAGAGGGAGGTCGAAGAAAATGTTCGTGCTTAATGGAAAAAAAGACACAACTTCATATTGTTTTAATCATTCGACCACTTGTGGGATGCTTTACGCTTAATTTTAAATCCATTAAATGATAGCCACAGGGAGAATGAAGGTTCCTGTGGCTTTTTTGTGCCACAAGGATCGGTCTCTTTGTGGTTTTTTAGTATGCCTGGCAACTCACGAGGCACTTTGAAAGGGGTGATACGTATGACACTTAATCTTTTATTTATAACGGTAACGTTCAATAAGAAACAAGAAACGTTTGAAGAAGCGACGCACAATGAAACGGTTTCAAAATCCTATGAAGAAACGAAAACCAAGAACCAATACATGTCGCAATTGTTCTAAGGATATCTGAAAATGGAGAGGAGAATAAAATATGATTTATGTACAGGAGAAAATGCTTAATGCGCTATGGGTAGAGAAGGATACTGCCTAACGAAACAAAAGGTGGGTGGAACGATGTTTTTAAATATTGTTTTTTGGTCGGCTTTCTTCCATAAAAAGAAGAAGCAGGATAAGAAATAAGAATGAATGAGGAGGATGCCTTTCTATGAGGGTGTCCTTCTTTGTTTTTATTGGGGTTACGAGAGACGTAACACAGACACAGTTCTGTCAATCTTTAGTAATAAGTTGTTCACGAATGAAAGGGAAGAATCCGGCTTTTCGTGATACATTAATAGTAAGAAGTGCAGGTAGTAATGACTGTTAAAGAGGGAGTGATATTACGATGTTTTCAATGATAATGGGTCTTGTCGTAACATCTGTGATTGGTCTGATTATTGCCGCTGAAGTCAGTGTAGAATAGAGAATGAAAAAAAGCGATCCGAGTTTGGATCGCTTTTTCATGATTTGTTTCGCTTTTCTTTTTCCTCACGATAAAATTCATGAAACATCTTCATGAGTGCCCTTTTCTCGATTCGTGATACATAGCTTCTTGAGATTCCTAATTCCTTGGCAATTTCCCGTTGGGTTTTTTCCTCTTTCAAGTCTAATCCGAATCGCCCGACGATCACTTCTTTTTCCCTTTCGTCCAGCACACAAATGTATTTTCTTACTTTTTCAAGTTCCATACTTAATTGAATCGTATCGATGACATCATCACTTTCAGACTTTAAGATATCAATTAAGCTGATTTCGTTTCCTTCTTTATCTTGACCGATAGGATCGTGAAGAGAGACATCTTTTTTCGTTTTCTTGAGTGCACGAAGATGCATAAGAATCTCATTCTCGATACAACGTGCCGCATAGGTTGCAAGTTTCGTACCTTTGCCTTCTGAATAACTTTCAATTGCTTTAATCAATCCGATGGTCCCGATGGAAATTAGATCTTCTGGATCTTCCCCTGTGTTTTCGAATTTCTTGACGATGTGAGCAACCAATCGCAGGTTATGTTCAATGAGCATATTACGGGCATGCTCATCTCCTTCTGCCATCAGCCTTAAATATTTTCGTTCATCTGCTGCAGATAGAGGTTGAGGGAATGCATTGTTCTTTACGTAAGAAACGAGGAAAATTAACTCTTTAATGAAATACCCCAGTGCCGTTAGAACTCCAGACATATTCACACCTCCATGAGGACTTAAGCCTATACTCATTCATATGATAAGAAAGGGATGTCCTTGCATGTCCCTGGAAAGTAATCAAAGAAATCGTAAACTTTCTTTCCGGAGAATTCGGGTAATAAAGTTGGAAACTGCCTATACGCTATTTCCCTATGGACATATACTAGTAGTAAAAGTAGGTGAGGAGGTATTGCAATGCCGTATGGATACCCTTGTTATGGACCAGTCTATCCAGGTTATTATGGTGGTGGCGGATTTTACTTCGCTCTAGTCGTTGTATTACTAATCTTACTTTTCCTATTTGGTGGATGGTGGTACTACAATAACTGTTAGCCTGACAAGCACAACATTTATAACCTGACAGAGCCCTGTTCACAAGGTGAACAGGGCTAGTCATACCTCCTTACATCTTCTTCAATGTAAAAGGACTTACCATTAATACAGCTAGAGTAATTGTCATACATAAAATCAGCACACCTGAAACAAAAGGGATAGCCAGGTAGCACAGAGTCAGTAAACATCCGGCTACGGTGATCGGCAATCCTGTAAAGTAGCCATCGTTTTCTGAAATATTGAAGCGGGCTAACCGAAAAGCTCCACATCCAATATAAAATATGGTGAAAAACATCCCCGGAAAGTCATACTGATTAAGAACGGCTATATACAGGAGCAGGGCAGGAGCAATGCCAAATGATATGATATCACTCATGGAATCCAGCTGTTTTCCTAACTCTGACTCAATGTTCATTTTCCTCGCAACCATCCCATCGAAGCGGTCTGTTAAGGCAGCGATGAAAATCAATAACAAGCTTAGGTTTAATTGATTATGAAGTATTGAAATAATAGCAAATCCGCCTAATGATAAGTTGGACAAAGTAATGAGGTTGGCCGTTTGACTTTTTAGCTTTTTAAATGTTTGGTCGACGACTTCGGAGAGAAACAAACATCACTCACTCCCTTTGAATAAGTTTGTTCACTACTGAACATGTTTTCTGGCTAACATATTCACTCTACATACGTTTGCAGAAACAATTGGAATGGTAACCACAATATATGTTAAATCCCGCAGTGAAAAAAGATTCTTATAAATATAGTATATAATAATATTTTATTATATACTTATTAAACTGTTAAAGTTAATCGTTTTTTAGAAATTTGTGAGGGATATTAATGAAGCAATCCATTTATCGTCTATTTATCGAACTAACAAATAAAAAATGGTCCTCTTATATGATCAGGAAATTTGTACAGTCTTCATTGAGTCGGCCATTTATTTCATCATTTATAAAAACGTACAAAATAAATGTGGATGAAATAGAAGGCCGTGTAGCTGATTATGAAACGCTGCATGATTTCTTTATAAGAAATCTGAAAGAGGATGCAAGGGTCGTGAACTATAGTGAGGAACAAGCGGTCAGTCCAGTTGATGGATTACTGGCCGATACCGGCAGCATTTCCGATGACCTTGTAATTGAAGTCAAAGGAAAGCCCTACTCCGTTCTTGATATGCTTGGCAGTGAAGGGAAAGCTTCTGATTATAGTGGGGGGGAATTCGCAGTATTTTATTTGAGCCCTGCGAATTATCACCGTATTCACAGCCCGGTATCAGGCACGATTTTAAGCAGGTGGTCACTGGGACAGCATTCCTACCCGGTCAATGAACTGGGATTGTTGTACGGAAAAGAAGCCCTTTCAAAAAACTTCCGCTCTATTACGGAGCTGAAGCATGTAAGAGGGAAAGTAGCTGTCGTAAAAGTAGGAGCCATGTTTGTCAACAGCATTGATTATATTCATGAGGAAAAAGAATGGACACAAGGCGAAGAGGTCGCATACTTCAGCTTCGGCTCCACCGTCATTCTCCTTTTTGAAAAAAATACGTTCCGATTGTCGCCGAATAAAGAAGTACCTAGAAATGTGACGGTAGGGGAAACGATTGGAGATTTCATTAAATAACGCTGCTTTCTAAAGATTGAAGCGGAAATCAGGCACTGCTTCCTCAGTCACATCGTTACGAAAACATCCTTATATAAAAAAGAGGACGGATTTTAAACAAATCCGTCCCATTTCATGTTAGTATTCTACGATGAAGCTTTTATTTTATTAGTAAGAGATCGACGGTGAATTTCCATTTCGATGAGGCGAATGAATTCTGTATTGAGTTTCAACTCCAACGCTTTGAAATATGAATCAATCAACAGTTCGTCCGATAATTTCCTCATTAATGCCACCTCCAATAACCATCAACTTTTTTGTATTTCGAAACATAATGTTAGTACGTTTTTAAGTAGTAATTAAACTTTACCAAATTTGTTTTTTCAGAACAAGCGTTCCGTTATCCACAGTTCACGGTGGATAAGTTGTGACTAACTTGTATATAACTGGTAAATAAGCGATGTTTATGTCTTGTATAATGTGAATAAGGTTATCCACAACCATGAAAGCATCTGGAAATTTGTCGAAAAATATTTATTCTCCTTGGGAATATTTATGGAATTCCAGGAATATATGTGATTTATTTTGAATCTGCAGGAAAAATTGGTTATCATTAATCTGTTATACGTTAAAAGGTACTATAGAGAGAATCGATATCCGCAGAAACAATGGACGTTTGAGCTATACGACAAAGAAGAAAAGTAAACATTAAAGTATATAAATGATTATGAAATTTGAGGTGCTGCAAGTGATAAAGCAATTTTTACCCGATGAACAGGTTCAAGATATTTTCAGTATCAGACCGGAGTATTTAAAAGAAAAAGGAATTAAAGCGATCATTACAGATTTAGATAATACGTTAGTGGAATGGGATCGTCCCAATGCCACCCCTAAGTTAATCCAGTGGTTTAAAGAAATGCAGGAGCATGGAATCCTTGTGACCATTGTGTCCAATAATAACAAAAACCGGGTGGGAGCATTTGCAGAGCCTTTGGGCGTTCCGTTTATATTCCAGGCACGTAAGCCAATGGGACGTGCTTTCAAAAGGGCGATTCAGGAAATGGGTGTGAAGAAGGAAGAGTCGGTAGTCATTGGAGACCAGCTGTTGACGGATGTTTTAGGCGGGAATCGAAACGGCTTCCATACGATACTGGTTGTTCCCGTGGCACAATCAGATGGGTTCATCACAAAGTTCAATCGCCGTGTAGAACGAAGAATAATGAAGTTTTTCAAGCGTAAAGGCATGCTTGAGTGGGAGGATAAAAAGTGAGTCAAGTTGTATGTATAGGATGTGGCGTTGAAATCCAGACGGAGAATAAGGAAGGAATGGGGTATGCACCACCTTCTTCTCTTCAGAAAGAAGAGATCATTTGTCAACGTTGCTTTAGATTAAAACATTATAATGAAGTCCAGGATGTCCCCTTAACGGATGATGACTTCTTGAAAATATTAAATGAACTTGGTAATTCAGAAGGGTTGATTGTCAAGATTGTCGATATATTTGATTTCAATGGGAGCTGGCTGCCTGGATTGCATCGTTTCGTAGGATCTAACCCGATTCTGCTCATTGGTAACAAAGTGGATCTGCTTCCCAAGTCTGTAAAACCCACCAAGCTGATTCATTGGATGAAACATGAAGCAAGTCAATTAGGGTTAAAGCCTATTGATGTTCAGTTAGTGAGTGCTGCGAAAGGTCAGGGAATTACTGATGCAATCGAAGCGATTGAACATTATCGAAATGGAAAAGACGTGTATGTAGTAGGGTGTACAAACGTAGGGAAATCAACGTTTATAAACCGTATTATCAAGCATGTATCAGGTGAACAAGATGTCATTACGACTTCTCACTTCCCTGGCACCACTCTCGATATGATTCAAATTCCACTTGATGACGAAGAGTCACTCATAGACACGCCGGGAATTATTAATCACCATCAGATGGCCCATTTTGTTGATAAACAGGATCTGAAAATCATTACTCCTAAGAAAGAGATTAAGCCGAGAACCTTCCAGTTAAATCCAGAACAAACCCTTTTCTTCGGGGGATTGGCACGATTTGACTTCATGGCTGGTGAGCGTCAGGCATTTACCTGTTATTTCTCAAATGAGCTATCCATTCATCGCACAAAGATTGAGAAAGCCGATGAGCTCTATAAGAATCATGCAGGAGAAATGTTGCAGCCGCCAAGAAAAGATGATATGGACACATTCCCTCCACTTGTGAGGCATGAGTTCAGAATTAAAGAAGCAAAAACGGATATCGTCTTCTCAGGTTTAGGATGGATTACAGTGAATGACAGAGGGGCTACCATTGCTGCCCATGTTCCTAAAGGCGTTAGTGTTTTCTTGAGAAAATCATTAATCTAGGAGGGATTCTGTGGCTCTATATGGTGTTATAGGAGATCCAATTGCCCATTCTATGTCTCCCGAGATGCATAATGCTGCGTTTCAAGAATGTGGAATGGATTCTGCTTATGTGAAATTTCACGTGAGAAAAGAGCAGCTTTCCCAAGCCATTGATGGAATAAAGGCGTTGGGAATTCAAGGAGTGAATGTGACAGTTCCCCATAAGGAAAATGTCATGCCTCTTTTAGAAGAAATCGATCCATTGGCAGAGGCAATCGGGGCAGTGAATACGATTGTCAATGAAAATGGCAAGCTGATCGGTTATAATACAGACGGTCTTGGGTTTGTGGAAGGCTTGAAAAATATAGCGGATGAACAACTTGAAGATAAATCGATGCTGATTATCGGTGCCGGTGGTGCTGCAAAAGCCATTTATTATTCCCTTGCTTCTCTAGGGGTGAAGAGAATCGATGTGACCAACCGGACGCCACTGAGAGCTGAAAAGATGATCGAAGCGTGCCCTTTCGATTTGAACTCAGGTTTCATATCTTTAGAGGCTGCTGAAAACTCATTGGACCAATATGATGTGATCATCCATACAACATCTATAGGAATGTTTCCTCATATTGAAGACAGTCCATTAACGATCAAAGAGTTAAAAGAGGGATGCATCGTCAGTGACATTATCTATAATCCTTTGGAAACAGCATTGTTGAAACAAGCGAATCAGAAAGGTGCCCGTACTCAAAATGGTCTTGATATGTTTGTGTACCAGGGAGCCCTTTCATTTGAAAAATGGACGGGAATCTTTCCACCATATTCGATTATGAAAAACACCGTTTTACAACAACTAGGAGGTCAACATGTTAACAGGTAAACAAAAAAGATATTTACGTTCAGAAGCACATCATTTAAATCCGGTTTTTCAAGTAGGAAAAGGCGGAGTCAATGAGAATATGATCAAAACAATCGGAGAAGCGATTGAAGTAAGAGAATTGATGAAAATCAGCATTCTTCAAAACTGTGATATGGATAAGTCCGAGGTTGCTGACGAGTTATCCAAAGGTGTAGGGGCGGAAATCGTCCAAATCATTGGAAATACAATTGTTCTATACAAGGAATCGAAAGAAAACAAGAAATTAATCCTCCCACGATAAGGATTGATAGAATGATGAAAAAGGTTGGACTCCTTGGAGGGACATTCAATCCTCCTCATATGGGCCATTTGGTTATTGCGGAACAAGTTTTAGAGAAGGCGAATTTGGATGAAATACGATTTCTACCGAATCACGTTCCTCCTCATAAACAGGCGGATGAAAGTGTATCAGTAGAACAGCGTCTCTTCATGCTTCAAAAAGTGATTAAGAGCAACCCTCACTTTTCCATCGAACGGATTGAACTTGAAAGAGAGGGTGCCTCATACACTTACGACACCATTAAGCTATTAACCGAGAGGGAAAAGGAGACCGAGTTTTCATTTATAATAGGCGGGGATATGATCGAATATCTCCCGAAGTGGTACCGGATAGAGGAACTTCAGGAAATGGTCAGGTTCATTGGTGTTAATCGTCCTTCCTATTCACATGATACTTCGTTTAATGTTCAATTGGTGGAAGTACCGGCCATTGATATTTCTTCTTCCTACATTCGCAACACAGTGAAACTGGGGCGATCGGTACGCTACTTAGTCCCCGACGATGTGTATCGATTCATAAAGGAGGAGAAATTGTATGAATAGGGAAAAAGCCTTGGAAATCGTGAAAGAACATTTAACGGAACATCGTTATATACACACTTGTGGAGTCATGGAAACAAGCATAGAGCTTGCAAAGCGATATGGAGCCGATGAGAAAAAGGCAGAAATAGCGGCGATTTTCCATGACTATGCGAAGTTCCGGGATAAAGAGGAAATGCAAACGATCATTGTAGAAGAGAAGCTGGATCAGGATCTTTTACTGTACAATAGCGAGCTTTGGCATGCACCGGTAGGAGCGTTTCTTGTTGAGCGTGAAGTGGGTATACAGGATGAAGATATATTAAATGCCATCCGATACCATACTTCGGGTAAAGAAGAGATGACCAAGCTGGACAAAGTGATCTATTTAGCTGATTATATCGAACCGAATCGACAATTTCCCGGGGTGGAAGAAGTCAGGGAACTCGCAAAAGAGTCATTGGACCAAGGGTTGTTGAAGGCACTTCAAAATACAATGACGTTTCTTATGAAAAAAAATCAAGCGATCTACCCAGATACATTTCGCTTTTATAACGGATTAATTTTAAACAAGAGGAGATGAAGGAATGGAACAAAATTTAGTAGAATTAGCGTTTAATGCCGCTGATGATAAACGTGCTGAAGATATTGTTGTATTAGATATGAAAGGTGTTTCTTTAATTGCGGATTATTTTTTGATCTGTCACGGTAACTCAGACAAACAGGTGCAGGCCATTGCACGGGAATTAAAGGACAGAGCAGAAGAAAACGGCTATACAGTCAAACGGTTGGAAGGCTTTGATCAAGCACGCTGGATCTTAGTCGACTTAGGTGATGTCGTCGCTCACGTGTTCCATAAAGAGGAAAGAGGCTACTATAATCTAGAGCGTTTATGGGGAGATGCATCCTTCGTCGAAGTTGGACAAGGTGAGAGTCACTAAATGAGTTATGAACGTTTTGCTTATGTGTACGATTATTTAATGCAGGACGTCCCATACGACGGCTGGTTGGAGTTTGTCAATAAGCAAGCTAAAGCTTATTCAATCCAAGGGGGAAAAGTCCTTGACATCGCTTGTGGCACCGGGGAATTATCACTGCGCCTTGTCCGGGACGGCTACGATGTGACAGGTGTCGATCTCTCTCAGGATATGCTTATGGTAGCTCAGGAAAAGGCTTTTGAAATGAACGTAAAGATAAATCTGTTTCAACAGGATATGTCAAAGCTTGATTCCCTTGGTGAATACGATCTTATTACGATTTTTTGTGATTCCCTGAATTACCTGGAAGACGAAAAAGATGTGAAAAATACGTTCGAAAGTGTATATGCTCATCTTAAGCATGATGGCTTATTCCTATTTGATGTGCATTCCATTTATAAAATGACGCAAATATTTATTAACCAGACATTTACCCTTTCGGATGACCACGTCTCATACATTTGGGATTGCTTCCCTGGAGAAGTTCCCAATAGTGTAGAGCATGAACTGACCTTTTTCGTGAAAGATGAGGAAACGAATCAGTACGAAAGAGTAGAAGAGCTTCATAAACAGCGCACATACCCCATCCTGACCATGAAAGAATGGTTGGAGGATGCAGGGTTCGAAGTGTTGAACGTCTCCGCAGACTTCACACAGGAAGCCCCTACAGACCATAGCGAAAGAATTTTCTTTACGTGTAAGAAGAAATGATAAAAGCCGGATCGTCTCTTGAAAAGAGATTGATCCGGCTTTTTTATGAAAAAGATTTTTTAAAAAAAGAAGGAAAATATCAATTAGTGTCGAAATATAAAAAAGGAGCCTGTCTAGACTCCAAATTGTGACTTCGTTCCTTCAATATCATCCACGAACTTTTCCTGTGTGGCTTCAAATAATTTCTCGAAAACATCTCCCAGTTCTCTTTCCATTACGGAAATCCCTATTCCAGTCACTCCGCCTTTTACACAGACTTTTTCTTGAAGTGTCGGTAATGTATAAATATTTTTCTTCAATAAGTCCCCAAGACCAACAAGCATTTCAGATGCCAAAACAGTAGCTGTTTCCCTGTCTATTTCTGTTACTTCTGCAGCAGCGTTAATAAACCTTTGCGTAACATAACTGAAAAAAGCAGGTCCACAGCTCACAATGTCAGAAGCCACTCGCGTCACATTTTCATCAATGACTACCGGTGTGGAGATATGTTCAACCAGTGTCATTAAATCCTGCCTCCATTTATCTGAACAATGACTTCCATAAGTTAAAAGTGACACTCCGCTTAATGCACGATTCGTAATGCTAGGAATGAATCGGGCACAGGAACTGGTCAAGATCGATTCTAATTGTTCCACGCTTACCGGACTGGTTATTGAAACAACGCATTTATCCCTGGTGAAGCTTTTTTTATTCTCCTGAATCACATCATACACATCATGAGGTTTCACACAAATGAAGATTAAGTCAGCTGACTTGATCACTTCTTCATTTGAATGGCTTACATTCACTTTATTCCATTTTTCTTTTATACCTTCTGCTTTTTTTAATGAACGATTCGTAATATGAAGATGTGAAGGAGAAATCGCCTTTGATTCAATGAGAGCTTCAATAATGATTTTCCCCATGTTCCCCGTTCCAATGATACCCACTTTCATGTGCAGCCCTCCTTCTATCACACTCTCTCCTAAAACTTATGAATCCCTTTCAACGAATATTCCACCAGAGGTGATTTCCCGTGCAATCCTTAATTGAAAAATATAGAACGGTTCTTGTGATTCTTGCGATTTGTGCCATTGTCCTGATTGCATATATATTAAAGAATGCAACCGCCCCTCCTGTGAAAGAGGCTTCTTTTACTGCCGCTCCCGTAAAAAAAGAAACGGAGCCTGAAGAATTGAAAATTGTCGAAAAAGTATTTGTAGACGTAAAGGGAGAGGTTGTGAAACCTGGATTATATGAGGTCAGGCAGGGTGACAGGTTGAAGTTTGTGATCGATCGAGCCGGTGGTTTCACCGCAGAAGCAGATAAAAAAGTGATCAATTTAGCGGTAAAGGTATCAGACGAAATGATGATTTATGTCCCTAAAATCGGGGAAATAGAACCGCCCCTGTTGGCTTCTCCAATGCCTGGGAACGATCCGGGAAAGGATCGTATCAACATTAATACAGCCACTCAACAGGAATTCGAAACACTGCCAGGAATCGGCCCTGCGAAAGCTTCAACCTTTATCCAATATCGCGAAGAACATGGTCCGTTTGAGACTATAGAAGAGATTCAAAACATCTCTGGAGTCGGAGAAAAAACGTTTGAGAAATTAAAAGAATATATTTATGTCCAATGAATTGACGAAACATAGGAAGTCTTTATACACTTAAACAAGCAAATGAAAATTCACCTAAAAATATAGAAGGGGGAATGGTGATGGAAAGAATCGCTTGGCATCAATATTTTATGGCCCAAAGTCAGCTCCTTGCCCTGCGCAGTACGTGTACAAGACTGGCGGTTGGGGCAACTATCGTTCGTGAAAAACGAATCATTGCAGGAGGCTATAACGGCTCCATTGCAGGAGGGGATCATTGTATAGATGAGGGGTGCTATGTGATTGACAATCACTGTGTGAGGACCATTCATGCCGAAATGAATGCCCTGCTGCAATGTTCTAAGTTCGGGGTCGGAACGGAAAATGCGGATATTTATGTTACTCACTTCCCCTGTCTTCAATGCTGTAAGGCTCTTATCCAGGCAGGAATCAAAACGGTTTATTATGCAAAAGATTATAAAAATCATCCTTATGCCATCGAACTATTCCAAAAGGCAAACGTCCATGTAGAGAAAGTACCCTTTCAAGAGAGCAGCATCGACGTAAAACACAATGAAAAAGCCTCCATGATGCTTCAATTAATCGATGACTTGAGAAATCAAGGTGCTGAAGCCGAGAAGCTTGCTTACTATGAACAAGAATACATAAAACTATTCAATGAATAGGGGGATTTTCCTTTACCTGGCATTTTCAGTACTTTCGGGGACGCTACTTGCACTTCAATTTCATTGGGGTGCAGTCGTTCTTGCTCTGCTCCTTCTATCCCTTTTCCTCAGAAAAAAGACCACCACCATCCTATTTCTGTGCCTCCTATTTCTCTTTATTTCCTTTCTCAACAGCACTATTCAGGAAAAGAGACAGAAAACCGTCCTGTCATCAGAACCTGAACCGGTCGACTTACAAATTGTGATCAATGACATTCCATCCATCGATGGGGATTCCTTTGTTTCCCTCGCTCAAATAAAGAATGAGAAGGTCCTCATGCGCTATTATTTCTCTTCAGAGAAAGAAAAACGAAAATTCCAACATATGAAACCTGGTTTTCTGTGTGAAGTGAAGGGGGAGCTTACAGAACCCAAACCGAATAAAAATCCAAACTTGTTTCATTATAAAAATTATTTGGCTCATCGAGGAGTTTATTGGATACTTGACGTACAAGCATTCGGGGGATGCGTGGATGAAAGCAAATGGAAACACGCCCTCTTACATCTAAGGTTTGATGGATTGAAAAAAATAGAGAGGGATTTCCCATCTTCAACAGTAGGAGTGACCCAAGCGTTACTGTTTGGAGAAACAGGGATGATCGCAGAAGACACAATGAAGGCGTTCAGAGAGCTGGGTGTCGTTCATTTATTGGCAATTTCAGGCCTGCACGTTGGGCTGATCTTTGCGATTCTTTACTACTGCCTATTGAGGATCGGTGTCACAAAAGAATCGGTGACATGGATATGTATTGTTTTTCTTCTATGTTATATCGTACTGACGGGCGCATCTCCTTCCGTTACGAGGGCATCTTCCATGCTGATCGTGATTCTGCTCAGTAGGAAAGTGGCAAATAAGTTAAGTACAATCGAGAGTTTGTCCATTGTATTTGTGATGTTAGTTTTATATGACCCATATTATGTATTCAATGTTGGATTTCAGCTGTCATTTATGGTGAGTTTTTCTCTTGTAGTATCTTCAAGCATTATTCTAAATACTTCCTCATCCATTTCACAATTGGTGAAAGTAACACTTGTTGCCCAACTGTCTTCGTTACCCATCATCATCTATCATTTTTATGAATTTTCTTTGATAGGCTTTTTTACGAATCTTCTTTATGTACCCCTATTCTCAGTCATTGTTCTTCCCTTGACCATCCTCGTCTATATTCTGTCAGTTGAATGGTTGATCCTGCTCCATAAATATCTTATGGATGGAATACAGTGGGTATCTACCATTATCGCTTCTTTTCCATTCAGTACAATTGTGATGGGAAAGCCTCCATTTCTATTCTTGATTGGTTACCTCATCGCTATTTATGTTGTGTTTGTTTGGTTTGAAAAGAAAAAGTACATACTTTCCATGCTGCTCTTGATTTTCTGGGCATCCATTCACATGCTAATCAACACTTATAATCCTTATGGAGAGGTTGTATTCCTGGATGTTGGGCAGGGTGATGCTACACTGATCATGCTGCCGTACAATCGGGGGACCTATCTTATCGATACAGGTGGGGAAGTGCAGTTTCCGAAAGAAGAATGGGAAGAGAGGAAGAATCGTTTTTCTGTAGGGGAAGACATCGTCGTTCCTTTTTTGAAAAGTAAAGGGGTCACGTCCATTGACGCCCTGATCTTAACACACGGGGATCTCGATCATATTGGCGGATCAGAGGCGGTTCTTGAGGAAATGAAAGTGAAGGAAGTCTTGATCAGCCCTAACAGTGAAGAGAAAGGCGAAATGAGGAAAATCATGAAAATCGCCAGAAAAAAGAAAGTTCCTGTTAAAGAAGCACATTATCCATACAGATGGGCAGGTGATAATGATGGATTGCATATTGTTTCCCCGCAGGATGAAGAGTATGAAGGAAATAATGATTCCATTGTATTATATGGAGAAATCGGTTCATTGAAATGGTTATTTACTGGAGATTTAGAAGAGCAAGGGGAAAAAGAGTTCATCAGAAACTTCGATCTGCCTATTGATGTGTTGAAAGTAGGTCACCATGGGAGTAATACGAGTACAACCGAAGAGTTCCTCGTTGAGACGAATCCGTCTGTGGCGGTGATCTCTGCGGGTGAAACCAATCGCTTTGGGCATCCTCATCCTGAGGTAGTGGAACGATTGGAGATAAGAGGAATAACTATATATAGCACGGGAGAAAATGGGGCGATCACCTATCGTTTTTGGGATAAAAAAGGAACGTTTTCAGCCCACCTGCCATAGGATGTATGACAAAACAAATTAAGCGCTAATGAAAAAGGGGCAGACCTATCACAAGGAGTCAGGCACCTTCAAGCCATCTGTATGATACACCAGTACCATATATGGAAGTTGAAGAAACCGGATTCTGTAAGGTCTGCCTCCTATATTCATTAAGAGCCGATTAACTTAATAACAGTTGCAATAACGAACATTGTCGCAAAGAATCCAAAAGAAACAATAAATCCAACGCCTGAATCTACTGCATCATTTCTTTTTGATTGTACATTCTTTTCAAATTGGTTCACAACTACCCCTCCTATTTCTATTCTAGTATAGAACATCGCTAATGAAAAATCTATACTTCCCTTTACTTTTTCCTTTACTGACAAGAGTTGTCACCTATAAGTTTCCCGAGCTCAGGTGACACTAATCAATACAAAGGAAATACCGCTTGACGGAGATGGTTCCTAGGTCTTCTCCGTTAACGTTAATATAGATATAGGGGGTGTCCCATATGACGGATGTCCCCTTTACCACTTGCCAAAACCAAAAAGCTTTTTTACCATAGAGTAGAGAAAAGACTTAATGGAGAGTGCTGACTTGGTTATTGATATATGGAAAAAAATAGAGAAATCTCAATTTGGAGCTATGTATTTAGTTTACGGAAATGAGTCATTTATTATTAATGAAACGAAACAAAGAATTGTTTCAAGTGCCCTTTCAGAAGAAGAAATGGATTTTAATTTTTCCAGTTATGATCTGGAGGAAACCCCTGTGGAAGTGGCGATAGAAGATGCAGAAACCTTTCCATTTATGGGGGAGAGAAGGGTCGTCATCCTACAAAACCCTGTTTTTTTGACAGCAGAAAAAACAAAAGAGAAGGTAGAGCACAATATTAAAAGACTGGAACAATACATACAATCTCCTGCTCCCTATACGATTTTGGTCATTACAGCCAATTACGAAAAACTGGACGAGCGTAAGAAAATCACAAAGTCCTTGAAGAAACTGGCAGAAGTGGTAGAGGCCAAAAAGCTGAATGAGCATGAATTAAAGTCCTGGGTAAGAGAACGTGCTGCCTCTAATAGTGTTCAGATAGATGAAGATGCGATTGAACTATTACTGACCCTCGCTGGAACAAATTTAATGATGCTCACACAGGAGCTGGACAAACTTTCTTTATATGCAAGCGATACAAACAGAATCGACGTAGAAGTGGTGGAACGATTAACAGCCCGGTCCCTGGAACAAAATATTTTCACATTAGTGGACAAGGTCGTTCACAGAAGAATCGATGAGGCATTGAGAATTTATTATGACCTTCTCAAACAAAACGAAGAACCGTTGAAGATTCTATCGATCCTGGCAGGGCAGTTCAGATTGATATATGGAACGAAGGAACTATCACGAAGAGGTTACGGGCAGCAAAAAATTGCTTCCTACCTAAAAGTACACCCTTTCAGAGTGAAACTTGCAGCAGGACAGGCAAAGCACTTCAACGATAAACAACTCGCCCATATCATCGAATTGCTATCTCAAGGAGATTATGAAATCAAAACAGGGAGAATCAAAAAGGAATTAATGATTGAAATGTTTCTTTTTAAACTTCATGATCAGAGCTTTATGTGATCAGTGAATAATAAGCAAAAGAAAAACCACCTGGCCATGGGCGAGGTGGTTTTTTTTTCAATTAGTTCGCTTTTTTCATAAGGCGAGACTTTTGACGATCCGCAGCGTTTTTGTGGATAAGACCTTTTTGAGCTGCTTTGTCTAATTGACGAACCGCTTCTGTTGCTAATTCTTTAGCGTTATCTGCGCTGTTTGCAGCTGCAGCTTCTGCTTTCTTGATAGCAGTACGCATTGTAGATTTCACGGCAGCGTTTTGAGCGTTACGCTCGTTGCTAGTTTTTACACGCTTGATAGCTGATTTGATATTTGGCATTCCTGTCACCTCCTATAAAAGGATCGAGATTCTATGTGACTCGATTTAAATTCCTAAACAATAAGAACAAATGATATTTTATCAAACGAACAGTGATATTGCAATACTATGTAGTGAAATTAAACGAGTGAATGAACCCATACGAAAAAGGTAAACATAAAAAAATAGTAGATATCATCCCAAGCCTGGAGGTAGAGTCGAAATGAAAAAAGAAGAAATCGATTACAGTAAATATTCCATTCGTACCGATCTTGCCGTTGAAGCAAGAGAAATGGTCGTCACTGATAAAGCGGAAGATACGTCATCCATTCAAGGAGTCATGATTAAAGAGAAAGAAGAGGATGGGATAAAAGTTTCCCTTGTCACCGTTACACCAGAAGGAGAAGAGAAAATCGGTAAAAAACCTGGTAATTACTTAACCATCGAGGCTCATGGAATTCGCCAGGAAGATGCAGAACTGCAACAAAGAGTTGAAAAAGTTTTTGCGAACGAATTTAATCAATTTTTGATTAATAAAAAAATCAGTAAAAATGCAAGCTGCTTAATCGTTGGTCTCGGTAACTGGAATGTAACCCCCGATTCATTAGGACCCCGCGTCTGTGAAGACATCATTGTGACGAGACATCTATTTGAACTGCAGCCGGAATCTGTGGAGGAGGGCTATCGGCCGGTCAGTGCCCTCGTACCTGGTGTGATGGGGCTCACGGGTATTGAAACGAGCGATATCATTTTCGGAGTAGTGGAGAAATCCAAACCAGACTTCATCATCGCCATCGATGCCCTGGCATCCCGTTCCATTGAGCGTGTCAATTCAACCATCCAGATCTCGGATACAGGCATCCATCCTGGGTCAGGAGTAGGGAACAAGCGAAAAGGATTGGATCAGGAAACGTTAGGGGTTCCGGTTATTGCCATCGGTGTTCCGACCGTACTTGATGCTGTCACAATCGTAAGCGATACAGTCGATTTTCTTTTAAAGCATTTTGGAAAGGAAATGAGAGAAGGGGACCGTCCATCCAGATCCCTTGCCCCGGCAGGGTTGAGCTTCGGTGAGAGAAGGAAATTAACAGAAGAAGATCTTCCGGAAGAACAACACCGTCAAGCCTACATGGGGATTGTAGGTACACTCGAGGATCATGAAAAACGAAAATTGATTCATGAAGTATTGGCTCCCATCGGGCATAATCTGATGGTCACACCTAAAGAAGTCGACGTGTTCATGGAAGATATGGCCAACCTTATCGCAAGCGGCTTGAATGCTGCACTGCATGATGCGGTTGACCAGGAGAATACGGGATATCAGACGAGATAGATTGCAGATGAAAGCAGCGCCTTAGGGGTAGGTATTGACCCTTGAGGCGTTCTTTGATGAATTGGGAATAGAGTGCTCGGGTCTTGAGGGAATTTGTCAGCTCTCGAATCTCCCGGTTCGGGAATCAGTGTGCTCTAAAGTTTAGAAGAAATGATCGTTTCGCTGATATATTTGAAATTTCGCTGATAAAAGTGACGATTTCGCTGATAAAATCAGTATTTCGCTGATAAAATGAAAAATTCGCTGATATCCAAAAAGAGGAAAGCATTTTTCTGTAAAAATTGGAGCTTATTTTACCTCTGAAACCGAAAATATTAGATTTTTACGTAAAAGGGGTTATTCCCCCGCCTCAAAAATCGTGATTATCACTTTAAAAAGAAATTTCCTACCCATCTAATTTCACTCCAGCTTTCAATTCCCAACCCCCATCTACTTCTGATCCACTAAAAATAATAGATTCCCCCGTTTAACTTTCCACCAATAACCTCATAATGACTACTAAATATAGTTCTACTATCTCTAGTAATGACATACGTTGTACTAGAGTAGATTAAAGGAAAGGGTGGGAGAATGAGGTCGTATAATGCGCCTAATTATGTAGTAGCGATTAATATGTCAACGATACTGAAAGGGATGTTGATTTTCGTTGTAGGATTGCTCTCGATTTTTTCGATAACGGGCATCCTCACTTCCTTGAACCCTGAGTATAGAATTACATCGAATTCATTGAATCAAGCGGCTTCCAATGTGAAGGGTGATGCATTATATAAGATCTTGGCATTAGAAAACCGGTCTTTTAATCAGATTTTAACTGAAGAAGAGCAGGCTATACCGAATGTGTCATCCCTCCTTTTTCAGGTGGCTACCAATGTGAGCTTAGAAGATCCCCGAAGTTTCCTGGGGAGAGAGCTTCCGGGATTCTCGATTTTTGACGGGGATATCCTTGTGGCAGGGGAAGGAACGGATTTTACGAATATGCCGATTGAGTCGGTCCCACCTCCTGAAGCACTCGAAGCAGGGAATGAGGCACCACTCAAGAATGTTGAGAATCTTAAAGACCCGGATCAAAAGAGTGGGGATGTGGCACCTCCATTATCCACAGGGAATAAAAAAACCGTTCATCTTTATTTCACTCATACCCGAGAATCCTATCTCCCTTATTTGGATGGTGTGACCAATCCCGATTCAGCCATGCACTCAGAAGTCAATGTCACCAAGGTGGGGGACATGGTGAAGAGGAACTTAGAGGACCAGGGTATCGGAACGAGCATAGATAAAACCGACGTGATTCAGACCTTAAACAAAAAAGGATTGGATTATTGGGCTGCTTACCAGGAGTCGAGACCTTTAGTGCAGGCTGCCATGACAAGTAATAAAGACTTGCTGTATCTCGTTGATATCCATCGTGATTCTCAAAGAAGGGCTGTCACGACGGGAACGATCAAAGGAAAATCTTATGCTAAGCTTGCATTTGTCGTTGGGGAAGAGCATCCGAATTACGAGCAGAATTTAAAGGTGGCAACAGAGCTTCATAAATTATTGGAAGCGAACTATAAAGGGATTTCACGTGGAGTGATTGCGAAGAAGGGAAGCGGGACCAACGGGAAGTTCAACCAGGATCTTTCAAGCAATGCCATGTTACTGGAGTTTGGTGGAGTCGATAATACATTCGAGGAATTGGAACGATCTGCACAGGCTTTCGCTGAAGTATTCGCTGAATATTATTGGCAGGCTGAAAAGGTGAATCATACACCTGTCACTCCTGCTTCAAGTCAGTAGTAAAAGGATGAAGGAACCAATGACAAAATTCTTTTTTAAATGTGCATTACTTATATCTGCATTATTTATCGGGGTACTGATCGGAATGCAGTATGCGAATGAAGGCATCGTGGAAATGAAGGGACATGAACAACAAAAATTCACATCGCCGGTGGGAGTGAGTCAGGACGGAGAAGGAAACGTGGAAGCGTCGTTCCTTGGGAATGAAGTAGAATCGAAAACGTTAAGCGAAAAGAAAGAGAAATTAGAGGATATGAAAGCCTTTAATGCGTTTTCCTCAATCGGAAAGGCGCTGGCGAATATAATTGAAAGTATCACCAATGAAATAGTGAACTTTATTGCTTCGTTAATTTAAGAGAGGGCTTTTGGAAATGTTCCAGCCTTCTCTATTTTTTGGAGATTTATCTCTAAGAACTCGATTGATTCCTTTCTAAAATCGACAATTCCCGTATAGCCCTTTAGTTTACATTGAATAATATATAGTCTACTGCTATAATTCAAAATAGTGTACATGTGTGGAAATAACAGGAGTTGAACGTATAATGAACCGTGAAGAGAAATTAGAAAGACAATCGAGAATTAGAAACTTTTCAATCATTGCTCATATAGATCATGGGAAATCTACCCTTGCCGATCGTATTTTAGAGAAAACGAAAGCACTGACGGCGCGTGAAATGAAAGAGCAATTACTGGATTCAATGGATCTTGAGAGAGAACGTGGAATCACAATCAAATTAAATTCTGTGCAATTAAAGTATCAAGCAAAGGATGGGGAAGAATACATCTTTCATCTGATTGATACACCAGGGCACGTAGACTTTACATACGAAGTATCTCGTAGTTTAGCTGCTTGTGAAGGAGCCGTCCTTGTGGTGGATGCAGCTCAAGGTATTGAAGCGCAAACATTGGCAAACGTGTATCTTGCCTTGGATAATGACCTGGAAATCCTGCCGGTCATCAACAAAATCGACCTTCCTGCAGCAGATCCTGAAAGGGTTCGACAGGAAGTGGAAGATGTCATCGGTCTGGATGCATCGGAAGCAGTCCTGGCATCAGCCAAAGCAGGGATCGGGATTGAAGAGATCCTCGAGCAGGTGGTTGAAAAAGTACCCGCTCCGCAGGGAGATCCAGATGCCCCACTAAAAGCCCTTATCTTTGACTCTTTATATGACGCATATAGAGGAGTCGTTGCCTACATCCGTGTGATGGAAGGAAGTGTCAAAGTCGGAGATAAAGTCCGTATGATGGCGACGGGGAAAGAGTTTGAAGTAACGGAAATCGGTGTCTTCACTCCGAAACCGACGGGACAAAAAGAATTAACGGTCGGGGATGTTGGGTACTTAACAGCAGCGATCAAGAATGTTGGGGACACCCGGGTGGGAGATACCATCACTCTTGCCAAAAATCCTGCTGAAAAAGCATTACCAGGTTACCGCCGCTTAAACCCGATGGTATATTGCGGTTTATATCCAATCGATTCAAATCGCTACAACGATCTTAGGGAAGCACTTGAGAAACTTGAATTGAATGACTCGGCACTTCAATATGAGCCTGAAACATCTCAAGCGTTAGGGTTCGGGTTCCGTTGTGGATTCCTCGGACTCCTTCATATGGAGATCATTCAGGAACGTATTGAGCGCGAATTCAAAATCGACCTTATTACGACTGCACCAAGTGTTATCTATCATGTCAAATTGACGGATGGTCAAGAAGTGAAAGTGGATAACCCGTCCATGATGCCTGATCCGCAAAAAGTGGATCATGTTGAAGAGCCTTATGTTAAAGCAACAATCATGGTTCCTAACGACTACGTTGGTGCCGTAATGGAGCTTTGCCAAGGAAAACGCGGGAACTTTATCGACATGCAGTATATGGATGATACACGAGTGAACATCGTCTATGAAATCCCGCTTGCTGAAATCGTGTATGACTTCTTCGATCAATTGAAATCGAATACGAAAGGGTACGCTTCATTTGATTATGAGCTGATCGGATATAAGGAATCCAAGCTTGTGAAGATGGATATCCTGTTGAACGCTGAAAATGTCGATGCCCTTAGCTTTATCGTTCATCGTGACTTCGCTTATGAACGCGGGAAGTTGATTGTTGAGAAATTGAAGGAATTAATTCCGAGACAACAATTCGAAGTACCCGTCCAGGCAGCGATCGGACAGAAGATTGTCGCAAGATCGACCATTAAAGCCATTCGGAAGAACGTTCTGGCAAAATGTTACGGTGGAGATATTTCACGTAAACGTAAACTTCTTGATAAACAAAAAGAAGGTAAAAAACGTATGAAGTCCGTAGGTAATGTAGAAGTTCCACAAGAAGCCTTCATGGCCGTCTTGAAGATGGATGACACGGATAAAAAATAATTGTCTTGATGATAAAGGGGGAAAGTGGCTTGTACAAAACAAGCACTGCTTACCCCCTTTTCTCTATGACTGCCCCAAAAGGAGGGATATTCTTGGTAAAATCAGCTTATATTCATATACCGTTCTGTGAACATATCTGTCACTATTGTGATTTCAATAAAGTCTTTTTAGAAGGGCAGCCTGTAAATGAATATTTAATCAGCCTGGGTGATGAAATGAAGCGAAGAGTCATGTCACCTGACAAGCTTGATACGATTTTTGTCGGTGGCGGCACTCCGACGTCATTGAATGCGGGCCAGCTCGATGTATTATGTGAATCGATCAACAATCACCTTCCCTTTGATCAGGGGGAATTCACATTTGAAGCAAACCCTGGCGATTTGACAGAAGACAAACTTCAAGTGTTAAAGGACCACGGTGTGAATCGATTGAGTTTTGGTGTTCAGTCATTCAATGATGAGCTCCTAAAAGGAATTGGTCGGACACATAGAAGCAAAGATGTGTATACGTCTGTGGAAACGGCTCAGAAAGTAGGATTCTCCAATATCAGCATTGATCTGATTTATAGCCTGCCTAAGCAAACTGAGGAAGATTTTCAAGATACATTGAAGAAAGCACTTGATCTTGATCTTCCTCATTACTCGGCTTATTCACTCATAGTAGAGCCGAAAACGGTCTTCTACAACCTGATGAGGAAAGGGAAGCTGTCATTGCCTTCTCAAGATCAGGAAGCGGCTATGTACGAGATTCTGATCGAAACGATGGAGAAATATGGGATCAATCAATATGAAATCAGTAATTTTGCTAAACGGGGATACGAAAGCAAACATAATCTCGTTTATTGGGACAATAATGAATATTATGGTTTAGGAGCAGGTGCCCACGGATATATAAACGGAGTACGTTATTCCAATTACGGTCCCCTGAAAAAATATATGGACCCGATTGCAGAAGGTTCCCTGCCTACCATCCAGCAGCATGAAGTCACCAAAGCCGAAATGATGGAAGAGGAAATGTTCCTCGGATTACGTAAGGTAAATGGCGTGAGTAAATCCATATTCCAACAGAAATTTGATTGCAGCGTGGAGTCCGTCTTTGGTACCTCCATTACGGAAATGGAGAAACGAGAACTGCTTTTAGTAGATGAAGAGCGTGTGGCACTTACGAAGCAGGGCCGTTTTCTGGGAAACGAAGTATTTCAATCTTTCCTTGGTGTAATTTAATGGATGTATTCTACAGGGAGTAACTCATGCTTAGAAAGTTGAGTGGAGCGGAAGGTGCTCGACTCCTGCGGGAATAGCGGGAAAGTACTAAAAGCGGAGGCGGCTCGACCAGCTCCGACAAGCATAAGATGAATGGACCGGGAAGGCGTTTTTTGCCTTCTTGGGCCATTTAGCTTATGACCTCGAGGGGCTAGCCGCCGGAGCTAGACAGTTGAGACCCCACAGGGCAATGCCCGAGGAGGCTCAACTCACGCCCCGCGGAAAGCGAGTACCTGGAGCGGAAACCAACCACTACTCGCTTATTCAAAAACAACTGACTTTACGAAAAGAGCCAATCTAATATATTGACATCCCTTTTCTGATTTGATAATTTATTAATTAGATTTAGCACTCATCTTGATAGAGTGCTAACAGGGGTGATGAATGTTGTTAACAGATCGACAACTTCTAATTCTTCAAGTGATTATTGATGATTTTATCCTGTCAGCTCAGCCTGTCGGTTCGAGGAGCTTATCCAAGAAGGATGAAATTTCCTTCAGCTCGGCTACGATTCGAAATGAAATGGCTGATTTGGAGGATTTGGGTTTTATCGAAAAAACGCATACTTCTTCAGGACGTATTCCTTCTGAAAAGGGTTATCGTTATTATGTGGATCACTTGCTTTCTCCACAGAAATTAAAGAAGAATGACGTGCATGCAATTCGTTCCATCTTCACTGAGCGAATATATGAATTGGAGAAAGTGGTCCAGAAGTCGGCAAAGATTCTTTCCGAGCTGACGAATTACACGACCATCGTATTAGGTCCCGATTTGAAGGAAAATAAGCTGAAAAAGATTCAACTTATTCCTCTGAACAAAGATACAGCGATTGCCATCATCGTGACGGATAACGGACATGTTGAAAATAAACTGTTCCATATCCCTCCTACAATGGATGCTGCGGAGCTTGAGAAGCTTGTGCACATCTTGAATGACCGTTTATCGGGTGTTCCTATCAGTGAGTTAAACGATAAAATTTTCAAGGAAGTCGCTCTTTTACTAAGAGAGCATATTCAGAACTATGATTTTATCCTTCACTCGATTACGGATTCCTTTAATCCAACGGTCACGGATAAGCTGTTCTTTGGTGGGAAAACCAATATACTCAACCAACCTGAGTTTAATGACGTCCATAAAGTTCGCATGCTCCTTGAGATGATTGAACAAGAGGAGAGCGTCTACAACTTGATTCGTCCATCCGCTACTGGATTGACCATTAAAATCGGGAAAGAAAATGATCATCTTGCTATGGAGAATTGCAGTCTCATAACCGCTACTTATTCTATTGGTAAAGAACAATTAGGATCCATCGCGATTATCGGACCTACCCGAATGGAGTATTCCCGTGTCGTGAGTTTACTTAATTTCTTTTCAAATGATATGTCCAAGGTTCTGACGAAACTGTATCAAAGTGAAGATTAGTGGACATATTGTATAAAGGAAAATAGGGCCAGGAAGCAGGTTTAATGGCCTTCTGGCGCCTTGTAATGGTCGCAGATTTTTAAGGAGGTGAATGTTATGTCTGAAGAAACAAAACAAGAACAGCATGATGCGAAAGAAGAAAACAGCGATGCGGTAGAAGAAGTATTCGCTGAAGAACCTCAAGCAGAGGAAGTAGCAGAAGGACAACAAGAATCAGATGAGCTTTCACAATTGGAAGATAAGCTGAATGAGTCTGAGAATCGTTATCTCCGTTTAAGAGCTGATTTCGATAACTTCCGCCGCCGCGTCAATGTAGAAAACGAAGCGAAGGAGAAATATCGTGCTCAAGGACTGATCACTGAACTATTGCCGGCACTTGATAATTTCGAGCGTGCTTTAAATATAGATGCTGATAATGATCAAACAAAAACACTTCTTCAAGGAATGGAAATGGTTCATAGAAGTATTGTTGAAGCCCTTAAGAAAGAGGGAGTAGAGCCAATTGAAGCGGTAGGTCAAGAGTTCGATCCACATTTGCATCAAGCAGTTATGCAAACAGAAGATGAAAATTTCGATAGCAATGTAGTTGTTGAAGAATTTCAAAAGGGATACAAACTGAAAGACAGAGTAATTCGTCCTTCCATGGTGAAGGTCAATCAATAATAAAGACATTACATATACAAAATAGGGAGGTTTCTTACTATGAGTAAAATTATCGGTATTGACTTAGGTACAACAAACTCATGTGTATCAGTACTTGAAGGCGGAGAGCCAAAGGTTATTGCAAATGCAGAAGGAAACCGCACAACACCATCAGTTGTTGCGTTCAAAAATGGAGAAAAGCAGGTTGGGGAAGTAGCGAAGCGTCAAGCGATCACAAACCCGAACACGATCATCTCAGTGAAACGTCATATGGGAACAGATCACAAAGTAGAAGCAGAAGGAAAAGAATACACTCCACAAGAGATTTCAGCTATGATTCTTCAACACTTAAAATCATATGCAGAAGACTATCTTGGTGAAAAAGTTGAAAAAGCAGTCATCACGGTACCTGCTTACTTCAATGATGCAGAACGTCAAGCAACGAAGGATGCCGGTAAAATCGCAGGTCTTGAAGTTGAGCGTATCATCAACGAACCAACGGCTGCTGCACTAGCATACGGCTTAGACAAGATGGATCAAGATCAAACGATCCTTGTTTATGACCTTGGTGGCGGTACATTTGACGTATCCATCCTTGAACTTGGTGACGGTGTATTCGAAGTACGTTCTACTGCCGGCGACAACCGTCTAGGTGGAGACGACTTTGACCAAGTGATCATCGATTATCTTGTAGCTGAATTCAAAAAAGAGAACGGCATCGACCTCTCTAAAGATAAAATGGCTCTTCAACGTCTTAAAGACGCTGCTGAGAAAGCGAAAAAAGATCTTTCAGGAGTGACTTCAACTCAGATCTCACTTCCATTCATCACGGCTGGAGAAGCAGGTCCACTTCACTTGGAAGTGACTCTTTCAAGAGCGAAATTCGATGAAATCTCTTCAGGTCTTGTAGAACGTACAATGGGACCAACTCGTCAAGCAATGAAAGATGCTGGTCTTTCTGCAAGTGAAATCGATAAAATCATTCTTGTTGGTGGATCAACTCGTATCCCGGCTGTACAAGAAGCGATCAGAAAAGAAACTGGTAAAGAGCCATCTAAAGGTGTTAACCCTGACGAAGTTGTAGCGATGGGTGCTGCGATTCAAGGTGGAGTTCTTACTGGGGACGTTAAAGATGTTGTCTTACTTGACGTTACACCACTTTCACTTGGTATCGAAACAATGGGTGGGGTATCAACAAAGCTGATCGAGCGTAACACGACGATTCCGACATCTAAATCTCAAACATTCTCAACTGCCGCTGATAACCAGACTGCTGTAGATATCCATGTATTACAAGGTGAGCGCCCAATGGCTGCTGATAACAAAACGCTTGGACGCTTCCAATTATCTGACATTCCGCCAGCGCCACGCGGAGTACCACAAATCGAAGTGAAATTCGATATTGATAAGAACGGTATCGTGAATGTAAGTGCGAAGGACCTTGGAACAGGTAAAGAGCAAAACATCACAATTAAGTCTTCTACTGGTCTTTCAGATGATGAAGTAGAACGTATGGTGAAGGAAGCAGAAGAAAATGCCGAAGCGGATAAACAACGTAAAGAGGAAGTCGAACTTCGCAACGAAGCCGACCAACTTGTTTTCCAAACGGAAAAAACGTTAAAAGACCTTGAAGGCAAAGTTGAAGAAGACGAAGTGAAAAAAGCGGAAGATGCGAAAGCTGAATTAAAAGAAGCAATCGAGAAAGATGATTTAGATCTTATCCGTGAAAAGAAAGATGCATTACAGGAAATCGTTCAAAGCTTAACAATGAAGCTTTATGAGCAGGCTCAAGCGGAAGCTCAAGCAGCTCAAGGAGCAGAAGGCGAAGCTTCGAAAGACGACGATGTAGTCGATGCTGAATACGAAGAAGTAAATGATGATAAGAAATAATTTAGTATGAACGAAAAAGTCAAAGTCAGGGCGGTTCTTGGCTTTGACTTTTTCTATGATTGAAAGAAACAGAAGGTGATTCATTCATCTGACTGACACAATCAATTAAAAGGAATGTTGAGTTTTTATTGATAATAGTCAAAGCTCAATGTTAAAATAACCTTTATGCAAAGGATTCGGGAGTGGTGTTTTAATGAGTAAACGGGACTATTATGAGGTTCTTGGTGTCGGAAAAGATGCCTCAAAAGACGAAATGAAGAAAGCATACCGCAAGCTCTCCAAAAAATATCATCCGGATATTAATAAAGAAGCGGATGCGGATGAAAAATTCAAAGAAATATCGGAAGCTTATGAAGTATTGAGTGATGATCAAAAGCGTGCTCAATATGATCGTTTCGGACATACTGACCCTAACCAGGGATTTGGCGGCGGTGCTGACTTTGGCGGTGGAGGTTTCGGTGGTTTCGAAGACATCTTCAATACATTCTTCGGTGGCGGCGGAGGCCGCAGAAGAGATCCGAATGCACCTAGGCAAGGTGCCGATCTTCAGTACACGATGTCACTGACATTTGAAGAAGCGGTCTTTGGGAAAGACACAGAAATCGAGATTCCGAGAGAAGAAGAATGTGACACCTGCCATGGCTCAGGTGCAAAGCCGGGAACAAAGGTCAATACATGTTCTCACTGTAATGGATCGGGTCAATTGAATGTAGAACAGAATACACCGTTCGGCCGCATTGTGAACAGACGCGTTTGTCACTACTGTAACGGTACAGGTAAACAAATCAAGGAAAAATGTTCAACTTGTGGCGGGGCGGGAAAAGTACAGAAGCGCCGTAAAATTTCTATTAAAATCCCGGCTGGTATCGATGATGGACAGCAGCTGCGTGTGACTGGTCAAGGTGAACCGGGTATAAATGGCGGACCTGCCGGTGACTTGTATGTTGTATTCCACGTTCGCTCACATGATTTCTTTGAGCGTAACGGAGATGATATCTATTGTGAAATGCCAGTGACGTTTGCACAAGCGGCATTAGGTGATGAGATTGAAGTGCCGACCCTGCACGGAAAAGTAAAGCTGAAAGTGCCTGCAGGAACTCAAACAAGCACGAGATTCCGTTTGAAAGGTAAAGGAGTACCGAATGTCCGTGGATACGGTACAGGTGATCAGCATGTTCAGGTGAAGGTGGTTACCCCTTCTAAGTTAACGGATAAGCAAAAGCAACTATTAAGAGAATTTGCTGATATTAGCGGACAGGTTCCAGACGAACAGCATGAAAGCTTTTTTGATAAAGTAAAAAAAGCCTTTAAAGGCGAATAACTAAAGAACGGAGTTGGTAGATCAATGAAATGGTCAGAAATCAGTATTCTTACTACGAATGAAGCGATTGAACCTATTTCAAACATTCTTCATGAATCTGGAGCAAGCGGTGTGGTCATTGAAGACCCGGCCGAATTAATTAAGGAAAGAGAAGATATGTTTGGAGAGATCTACCAACTCAATCCTGATGATTATCCTAGTGAAGGTGTCTTAGTCAAAGCGTACTTGCCCGTAAATAGCTTTCTTGGTGAAACCGTTGACGAGATCAAGCAGGGCATTTCGAACCTGGTAACCTATGATATCGACATTGGTGTAAACAAAGTGGAGATTTCAGAAGTGAACGAGGAAGAATGGGCAACGGCGTGGAAGAAATACTACCATCCTGTGAAGATCTCCGATAAATTTACGATCGTACCAACTTGGGAAGACTACACACCGGTTCATAGTGACGAACTCATCATTGAACTGGACCCAGGCATGGCGTTCGGGACAGGGACGCATCCTACAACAGTCATGTGTATACAGGCCCTAGAGCGAATCGTTAAAAAACACGATACGGTCATAGATGTAGGAACAGGTTCAGGTGTATTATCCATTGCTGCTGCACAGTTAGCTGCAGACAATGTAAGAGCGTATGACCTAGATGAAGTGGCTGTTCGTTCAGCGAGACTGAATGTGAAGCTGAACAAAGTCCAGCAAACTGTAACGGTTGACGCGAATAATTTATTGAATGATGTTTCAGGGCAAGCGGATGTGATTGTAGCGAATATCTTGGCTGAGATCATTTTACGCTTTACACTTGATGCCTTCGAACTTGTGAAACCTGGCGGATTTTTTATCACCTCTGGGATTATCCAGCCTAAGAAGCAAGAAGTACGTGATGCATTGGAGTCTGCCGGATTTATTATAGAAGAAATTATGGTCATGGAAGACTGGGTCGCTATTATTGCCAAGAAGCCTATGTGAATTTAAGTGAAAACGGTGGAGTTGAAACTGTATGCAACGATATTTTATAAATGACATATATCGAGAAAATGATCCGATTACGATAACAGGGGATGACTATCATCATATCGTTCGTGTCATGAGAATGAAGGAAGATGATGAAGTCTATGCTGTATTTAAGGATCAAGCATCAGCAATTGTCCGTATTGAAACGATTTCCAGTGACTCAATAGAACTATCAATAGTAAAATGGGAAACAACGACGAAAGAATTGCCAATTAAAGTAACCATTGCGAGCGGACTGCCGAAAGGGGATAAATTGGAGTTGATTTTCCAAAAGGGAACAGAGCTTGGAGCCACTCAATTTATCCCTTTTAATGCGGATCGCTCCATTGTGAAGTGGGACGATAAAAAAGCAAAGAAAAAGGTGGAACGATGGGAGAAAATCGTCAAGGAAGCAGCGGAGCAGTCTCATAGACTCCTTGTTCCCGACGTATCTGCCCCCATTTCATTGAAACAATTAATACAGGCACAGTTTGATTACAAACTGATCGCATATGAAGAAGAAGCACGAGCCGGAGAAAAAGGAAATCTATCAAAGGTGTTATCGACGATCGAAAATGGACAAAGTGTCCTTGTCGTATTCGGCCCTGAAGGTGGATTGACAGAAAAAGAAGTAGAGATGTGTAAGAGCGAGGGCTTTATTCCATGTGGACTGGGCCCAAGAATCTTACGGACGGAGACTGCTCCATTGTATGTCCTCTCAGCCATCAGCTATCAATTAGAACTTATGAGGTGATTGTAATGCCATCAGTAGCGTTTCACACTCTAGGGTGTAAAGTGAACCACTACGAAACAGAAGCCATCTGGCAACTATTTAAAGAAGAAGGATATGAACGTGTAGAATATGATTCGATTGCAGATGTGTATGTCATTAACACGTGCACGGTAACGAATACGGGAGATAAGAAAAGCAGACAGGTCATTCGTCGTGCCATCCGTAAGAATCCTGACGGAGTGATTTGTGTAACAGGATGCTACGCTCAAACATCCCCTGCTGAAATTATGGCGATACCGGGCGTTGACGTTGTGGTTGGGACGCAGGATCGAAGAAAAATGCTAACATACATTGAAGAATATAAACAAGAACGCCAACCAATCAATGGCGTTACAAACATTATGAAGAATCGTGTCTACGAAGAGCTGGATGTTCCGGCATTTACGGATCGTACACGTGCCTCTCTTAAAATCCAGGAAGGGTGCAATAACTTCTGTACATTCTGCATTATTCCATGGGCCCGTGGACTGATGAGATCCCGTGATCCTGAAGAAGTCATTCATCAAGCTCAGCAGCTAGTGGATGCCGGCTATAAAGAGATTGTCCTGACAGGAATTCACACAGGTGGATACGGAGAGGACATGAAAGACTACAACCTTGCCATGCTTCTTAAAGACCTGGAGCAAAAAGTGAAGGGTCTGAAGAGAATTCGTATCTCTTCCATCGAAGCCAGTCAACTTACGGATGAAGTCATTGAAGTGATTGATCAATCAAATATTGTTGTCAGACACTTACACATTCCACTTCAATCAGGGTCCAATACGGTTCTTAAGAGAATGCGCAGAAAATATACGATGGAATTCTTTGCAGAGCGCTTGGAAAAGCTTAAAAAGGCTTTACCGGGACTTGCCGTTACATCTGATGTCATTGTCGGTTTCCCTGGTGAAACGGAAGAAGAATTTATGGAAACATTTAATTTCATCAATGAACATAAATTCTCGGAGCTTCACGTGTTCCCTTATTCAAAGCGAACAGGTACTCCTGCAGCACGGATGGACGACCAAATCGATGAAGATATCAAGAATGAACGAGTTCATCGTTTAATTGAACTTTCTAATCAATTAGCGAAAGAATACTCTTCTCAGTTTGAAAATGAAGTATTAGAAGTTATCCCTGAAGAAATTTACCAAGATGATCTTTATGTTGGATATACGGATAATTACTTGAAAGTGGTATTCCCTGCAACGGAAGATATGGTAGGAAAGCTTGTGAAAGTTAAGATCACAAAAGCAGGTTATCCTCTAAATGAAGGCCAATTCGTACGTGTCCTTGAAGAAACAGAAGAAAAAGCCGCAATTTAAATTTAATAGATCAAGGCACCTGACAATGGTTAGGTGCTTTTTTTATTCCGCGGAAAGCGGAGCGGTTCCCCTCACCATCCTACACACGCTGATTGACAGAGCCCAGGGTTACCTTATATTGAATACAACAATCTGTGTAAAGAGCTTTTTGTTTTTGCACAATAATTCTTTGTAACCACTTTCTTTTTTTTCTTAGAAACAATTTATCTATTGATATGTGAAGAAGAAGGTTGTAAACTATTAATGTCAATATAATAAATGAAACAGGTCTTTTTTTTAAACTAATAGTGCAAACGATTGCATTAATGTAAGCGTTTGTATCTTACTATACTTTAATGAGGTGTTACGATGAAAAAGGCATGGCGTAAAGAAGCGGTAGGCTATCAAATCTATCCAAGGAGTTTTCAGGATTCAAACGGCGACGGAATTGGTGATTTGCAGGGCGTGATTCAACGGTTGGATTATATTAAAGAATTAGGTATCGATGTGATTTGGATTTGTCCAATGTATAAATCACCTAATGATGATAATGGATATGATATTTCTGATTATCAGGATATTATGGAAGACTTCGGTACGATGGAGGACTTCGATCAATTACTTAATGAGGTTCACAAGAGAGATATGAAACTGATCATTGACCTAGTACTTAATCATACAAGTGATGAGCACCCTTGGTTCATTGAATCTAAGAGCTCTAAAGAAAATCCTAAGCGTGACTGGTATATCTGGAGAGATGGCGTAAAAGGCAAGGAGCCAAATAACTGGGAAAGCATCTTTGGAGGATCGGCATGGGAGTATGACGATGAAACAGATCAATATTTCCTTCACGTATTCTCTACGAAGCAGCCGGATTTGAACTGGGAAAATGAAGAAGTCCGCGACGCTCTTTATGACACAGTCAACTGGTGGCTTGATAAAGGGATTGATGGCTTCAGAATCGATGCCATCAGCCATATTAAGAAACGTCCGGGTCTACCTGATATGCCAAATCCGAAAAAGGAAAAGTATGTTTCTTCTTTCGATATGCATATGAATCAAAAAGGGATTCATACGTTTCTGCAAGAATTCAAGGATCGGACGTATGCAAACTATGATGTCATGTCCGTTGGGGAAGCGAATGGTGTAAAAGCCGATGAAGCGGAACTGTGGGTCGGAAAAGAAAATGGTAAGATGGATATGATTTTCCAATTCGAACATCTTGGTCTCTGGGACGCAGAAACCAACCCTGACCTTGATATTGTCGAATTGAAAAAGGTGCTCACTCGCTGGCAGAAAGGCCTTGAAGGCAATGGGTGGAATGCTCTATTCATCGAAAATCATGATAAAGCAAGAGTTGTTTCCACTTGGGGGAATGATAAAGAATATTGGAGAGAAAGTGCCACTGCCATGGCGACCATGTACTTCTTGATGCAGGGGACTCCTTTTATTTATCAAGGTCAGGAAATCGGTATGACAAATGTCCAATTCCCATCCATTGAAGATTATGATGATGTAGCGGTCAAGAATCTGTATCGTCTGAAGCGTGAAGAAGGGGTACCTCACCAAGACATCATGGACATCATCTGGGCTTCTTCCCGTGACAACAGCAGAACACCGATGCAATGGACTGACGAGGTAAACAGTGGATTCACAAACAGCAAGCCTTGGATGAAAGTGAACCCAAACTATAAAACAATTAATGTAAAAGCTCAGGAGAAGGATGAAAGCTCCATTCTGAACTTCTATAAAAAAATGATTCAACTAAAGAAAAAAGAAGATGTCTTCACCTACGGGATCTATGACCTGCTTCTTGAAAAAGACAAGCAAATCTATGCGTATACCCGCACAGGAGAAGATCAATCCATGATCGTGATCACAAACCTTTCCACTGATGATGCCGTTTGTGACCTTGGTGAATTGGAAGTCTCCTCTTCAAATCTTCTGTTGAATAACTATGATGTAAACAGCCATGAAATTGTAAGCAAGATAACGCTTAAGCCATACGAGGCGAGAGTGTACCGTTTAAAATGATAAATTCACAACCCTGGCAAAGATTGCCGGGGTTGTTTTCATTTTCTTATAAAAAATGAAAAGGTTTTCTTTTTTTGGAGATGCTAATAAGAAATGCTCGTCTTTTTCTCTTTGTTTTGTTATGATAAGAGAGGTACGGACAACTGTTAAAGGAGAGATAATGAATGACTACGAACATTGCTAGTATGATTGATCATACTTTACTTAAACCTGAATCAACGAAAGACCAAGTAGAAGTACTTTGCCAGGAAGCGAAAGAATTTAAGTTTGCTTCTGTATGCGTTAACCCGACATGGGTAAAATATTCAAGCGAACTATTAAGCGGCACTGAAGTGAAAGTGTGTACGGTTATCGGGTTCCCGCTGGGAGCTTCTACGCCTGAAACGAAAGCATTCGAAACAAAGGATGCAATCGAAAAAGGTGCTACAGAAGTTGATATGGTAATCAATATCGGCGCTTTAAAAAGTGGCGATCATGAGTTGGTTAAACGCGACATTGAAGCTGTTGTGGCAGCATCTAAAGGTAAGGCACTTTCAAAAGTGATCATTGAAACATGTCTGCTGACGGATGAAGAAAAAGTGAAAGCTTGCCAATTAGCTGTAGAAGCTGGAGCAGACTATGTGAAAACATCTACAGGATTCTCTACTGGAGGAGCGACAGTCGAAGATATCGCTCTTATGAGAAAAACAGTCGGACCAGATATCGGTGTGAAAGCTTCAGGAGGCGTTCGTTCTTCTGAAGATGCTCAAGCAATGATTGATGCTGGAGCTACTCGCCTGGGAGCAAGCTCAGGTGTAAAAATCGTACAAGGCTTGACAAGCGACTCTGATTATTAATGAGAAAAAAAGCTGAACGGGGATCTCAATCCTTGTTCAGCTTTTTTTTGGCTGGTGAATTCTTTCGATAAATCGGGCGAATTGATTCGCAAATGGCAACACAAGGATCGAGCATAAAATGTTAAATATGACACTGGCATGTGCCAATTGTAAATCGGGTGAGCCTGCTAAAGATCGAACAACCGATCCGAGTAGTGGAATGAAGGGGATGAAAAGAGCGACCCCAATAACGTTAAGCCAAATATGAGCGTACGCCGTCAGTTTAGCTTGAATTCCTCCACCGATGCTTGCAATAAAGGCTGTAATACACGTCCCGACGTTTGCGCCGAGCATGATGGCGATTCCTGCATGAAGGTCGATGGAACCTGCTGCCAGAAATCCCATCGTTACCCCTGTGACAACGGTGCTGGATTGGATGATCGCCGTTAATACACAACCAACAAGTAGGGCGAGTACAACATGCTCGTTCACTTCTATGATATACGTGCGCAAGGATTCGTGAGTCGTTAATGGAGTAGCTAACCACTGAATCGCGCGGATCGACGTAAAGATTAATCCAAACCCGATAAATATCATTCCAGCACTTCGGATGGAAGGTGAGCGGAAGAAATACAGAATGCATCCGATGACCATGGATGGGACAATAAGATAATTCATATCCAGTGTGAACATTTCAAGAGTGAACGTTGTCCCGATATTCGATCCAAGCATGATTCCGATAGTCTGTCTGAACGGTATCAAGCCGGATGAGGCCAGTCCCACTGTGAGAACCATAACGGCAGAACTGCTGTGGATAAAGGCTGTCACTATCGTTCCTGTAAGAACACCTTTAGCGGGAGTGCTCGTTAAATAATGAAGCCATTTCTTTATTTTCTGATTGGCAATATTAAAGAGCCCTGTCCTCAGCCAAGTCATCCCCAGCAAAAAACATAAAATGAAAAAAATAAAGGCGATTCCATGTAAAATCATTATATTCCTCCCACACACCAGCCTGCTTTATACAAATGTATGGAAGAAAAGAGTGAGACATGCCTATTTATGTGACCTGTTTTATGATAAATTGTTGACCTATTACATATCATATATTATAATGGCAAAGTACATGGATTTCTTTATGTTAATAAAGAATTCATCCAAGAAAGACATACACTTTCTGTCCCCTTGTGACAATGATCCAAGGGCAAAGCCATAACCTATTGGTGAAGTAAAGGACGCGGGAAAATTTTGCGTCTTAAGAAATTGGTACAAACCATTTCTTGACTTGAACATGTAAGTGTAGTGTGTTCGGAGGGAGGGAAAGAGAGATGTCAAAAACAGTTGTTCGTAAAAACGAATCGCTTGAAGATGCTCTTCGTCGCTTCAAACGCTCAGTTTCTAAAACAGGAACTTTACAAGAGTTTAGAAAGCGCGAATTTTATGAAAAGCCAAGCGTAAAACGCAAAAAGAAATCAGAAGCTGCAAGAAAGCGTAAGTTCTAAGAGAGGGTGTAAGCATGAGTCTTCTCAATCGTTTAAATGATGATATGAAACAAGCGATGAAAAATAAAGAAAAAGAGAAGCTTTCTGTGATTCGCATGCTAAAAGCCTCACTTCAAAATGAAGCGATTAAACATGGGAAACAGGAACTCTCTGAAGACGAAGAGTTGACTGTCCTTTCTCGAGAAGTGAAGCAACGGAAAGACTCCCTCCAAGAATTTCAAAACGCTGGTCGCGAAGACCTCGTTGAAAAAATTCAAACAGAACTGACTTACGTCGAAATATATATGCCTAAGCAGCTTTCAGAAGAAGAGGTCTCTGCTATTGTCCAACAGACAGTAGCGGAGGTAGGTGCTACTTCTAAAGCCGACATGGGCAAAGTGATGGGAGCAATCATGCCTAAATTAAAAGGGAAAGCCGATGGAGCTCTCGTCAACAAACTTGTTCTTCAACATTTATCATAAGATTAAAGAAACCGGAAAGCCATCATGCTTTCCGGTTTTTTTATGCACGTTATAAAAGTGGGGGTTACCATGAGGGGGAGGTTTGAAATTAAGTTGGGGAAAGGTAAAATTAAAGATTGAAGGTTGAAAATAAACTTGAGCAGGTTGATAATAAAGAGTAAAGAATCGTTATAAACAAGAACAGCCCATCAAAAAACATCCTTCTCTTTCGAGTTTTTTTACTATATTAATAAATTCCACGCAAACATCATAATATTTTTAAAAAAGTTGAAACTATTTTAATAGGTCAATCGTACATAGAGTATCAAGGAATATTACCTGAAACGAGGGGGTTGCGTTGAAAAAAGGTCTACTTATATTTTTCATGATGATTCTTGGGTTCAGTTTTCTACAGCCCTTGTTAAGCTCTGCTGAGAATACAAAGAAAGTATACGTTATTCCTATTCACAAAGAAGTTGAAAAAGGCCTTCATGCATTTTTGGAGAGAGCGATAAGTGATGCAGAGGAAAACAATGCTGAACTGATTGTTTTTGATATTGATACGCCTGGAGGTCTGGTCACTGCAGCTGGTGATATTGGTCAGCTCCTTGACGGAGTAGAAACAAAGACGGTTGCCTTTGTGAATAATCATGCTTTATCGGCAGGTGCCTTCATCTCCCTTCATGCAGATGAGATCTATATGGTTCCAAATGGTCAAATCGGTTCTGCGGCTGTGATCGATCAAGCTGGAAATGCCGCTGATAAGAAAGCTCAGAGTTACTGGCTTTCTGCCATGAAGAGTGCCGCTGAATCAAATGGGAGAGATCCTCAAGTTGCTTTAGCCATGGCGGATGAATCGGTAGTAATCGAAGAATTGGGGATTGAAAAAGGGGAATTATTAACCCTGGGTTCAAAAGAAGCCAAACAAGTCGGCTACTCTGAAGGAACAGTTGCGAATCTGGATGAGTTATACGAAACCCTTGGTGTAGATGAATCTTCTGTTGTAAATGTTGAAGAGACATTTGCAGAGAAACTGGCACGATTTATAACAAATCCGGTCGTGGTACCAATCCTTCTTTCGTTGGCAAGCCTTGGGTTGATTGTCGAATTGTATTCACCAGGCTTTGGCATTGCCGGTTCTATCGGATTGATTTCACTTGTATTATTCTTTTATGGACACTTAGTGGCGGGACTTGCCGGTTACGAAACGATAATCCTCTTCATCATTGGAATCGCTCTTGTCGTTGCGGAATTTTTCCTCCCTGGGGGAATCGCAGGGGGACTTGGCATCGGGGCAATACTCGCAAGTATTATGTTGGCAGGAGGCGATGTAGTGCAAATGGGAATTTCTCTTCTTATCGCTTTACTTATTGCCGTTGCTACAATGATTATATTTGTAAAGGTGTTTGGTAAAAAAATGAAATTTTTCAACAAAATCATTTTAAAAGATTCAACAAGCACAGAAAGTGGATATGTATCAAACATCAATCGATTGGAGTTGATCGGTAAAGAAGGAGTAACGAAAACTCCTCTAAGACCTTCCGGTACCGTGATCGTGGATGATGAAAGAATTGATGCAGTGACAGAGGGCGGCTTTATTAAAGCTGGCGAAAGAGTTAAGATTGTGAAAGTAGAAGGCTCACGGATTGTTGTAAGAGACATTTCATAATTACTTAGGAGGAAAAGAATATGGTTATAGGACCAAGTACGATTTTATTGCTCGTTGCCATTGTGGTGGGAGTGATTGTATTAGCAGTTTTATTTACATTTGTACCAGTCATGCTGTGGATTTCAGCGATTGCAGCAGGAGTAAGAATCAGTATTTTCACACTTGTGGGAATGAGGTTGAGACGTGTTATCCCGAGTCGTGTGATCAATCCATTGATTAAAGCCCATAAAGCAGGAATCACGGTAACGATCAATCAGCTTGAGAGTCACTATTTAGCTGGTGGTAACGTGGACAGAGTGGTGAATGCATTAATTGCAGCTCATCGTGCAAATATTGAATTGACCTTTGAGCGTGCTGCGGCGATTGACCTTGCAGGTCGTGACGTACTTGAAGCGGTTCAAATGAGTGTTAACCCTAAAGTGATCGAAACACCATTCATTGCCGGTGTCGCAATGGATGGAATTGAAGTGAAAGCGAAAGCGCGTATTACGGTCCGTGCGAATATCGACCGCCTTGTCGGGGGTGCAGGGGAAGAGACGATCGTTGCCCGTGTAGGGGAAGGGATTGTATCTACAATAGGTTCATCCGACAACCACAAGAAGGTATTGGAAAATCCGGATCTGATTTCTCAAACGGTCCTTTCAAAAGGCCTGGATGCAGGTACGGCATTTGAAATTCTCTCGATTGATATTGCGGACGTTGATATCGGCAAGAATATCGGAGCAGAACTGCAAACAGAACAAGCGGAAGCTGATAAGAACATTGCTCAAGCGAAAGCGGAAGAAAGAAGAGCAATGGCCGTTGCCAATGAGCAGGAAATGAAAGCAAGAGTAGAAGAGATGAGAGCGAAGGTTGTGGAAGCAGAAGCAGAAGTACCTCTTGCCATGGCTGAAGCACTTCGATCAGGCAATATCGGTGTGATGGACTATATGAACATAAAGAATATCGACGCCGATACGGAAATGAGAGACTCGATTGGCAAACTAACCGGGGATAAAAATGATCCGAAAAATTCTAAAGATAAGTAATATCCCCTTGTGAGAAAGGAGTTTTCTCCATGGAACCTTTAATCATTGCCATACTGATCGGGCTTATCACGTCGATTTTCAATAAAGTGAAAGAGTCGCCTTCAAATAAACCGGTAAGGCAAAAACCGATTCAAACGGCATCTGCCCCTCCATCCGAACCTCATGCAAGAGAGAGAGAAAGGGAGAGAGAGAGACCGGCACGGAGCAGAGTGCCGAGAGATTATAAAGAACCATTGAAAGACGCAGCCTCTTCCATTCAAACCAGATTTGAAGAAAAGAAGAAGGAAGCGGAATCAACTTATGCAGACTTGCAAAAGAAAGAGGAGCGATATTCCCGCAGACTTGAAGCTCATCAAACAAGGGCAAAGAAGATACGGGAAAAAAGTTCAACTCTCAACATTGATTTCAATAAGGAAGATGATATCGTAAAAGGATTTATTTTTTCAGAGGTATTCGGACCTCCGAGATCAAAAAAACGGCATCATCAAAAATAAGAGTGATGAAACCCCTTTTCATTTCATAAATATGAGATGAAAGGGGGTTCTTTTTTTATGGCAAAAAGCTTTTTACAACACATGCGTAAATGGATGACCCAGAAAATGGATTTACCTGAAGATGTCATGATGGACCTTCCTCGCGTCACAATGATTGGACAAATTCATATCTATATAGAGAACCATCGTGGTCTGTTAACGTTCACAGATCGAGAGGTACGACTTCTGCTAAAACAAGGTCAACTTTTAATAAAAGGTGAACAATTTGTCATCAAGATGATTCTTCCGGAAGAAATTCTTCTTCAGGGGAAGATCGTAGAAGTGATCTATTTAGAACAATAGGAGGGACGGATTTGAAGAATCAATGGTTCACCTTTCTAAGGGGAAAGGTATTTGTGAAAATGGAAGGCAGACTAGTCGAGAGGGTCATCAATCAACTGCTTCGGGCGGGTATCACGATTTGGAATGTGAAGAGAGCTGGAACAGAAACCATCACCTTTTACTTATCCTTAGAGGATGTACATAACTTCAGAAGAGCTGTTCGAACATCCGAGTGTAAAGTGACATTTCTAAGAGGTCAGGGAGTTCCATTTTTGTTCAAGCGCTCCCTGAAGAACTCAGGGTTCATGATTGGTGGACTTGCTTTCTTCATCATCGTGTTCCTGCTCTCCAATATGGTGTGGGGCATCCAAATTAAGGGGGCGTCACCGCAAACGGAGCACAGTATAAGAAAAGAGCTGGAAGAAATGGGAGTATCAAAAGGGAAACTGCAATTCTCACTCCCGGATGTAGAAAATATTCAAAGAGAGCTATCCTACAGGATGAACAATATTACATGGGTAGGGGTGGAATTGCAAGGGACAACCTTTCACTTCCAAGTGGTTGAGAAGAACGCCCCTGAGCCTTCTGAATCCTCCGGTCTGCAGCATATTGTAGCGAAGAAGAAAGCGATCATCACTCAGATGTTCGTAGAAGAAGGAGATCCCCAGGTGGACGTCAATGATTATGTGAATAAAGGTCAGCTCCTTGTATCCGGTTTGATCGGGAATGAAAAAGATCCTAAAGGGGTCCCGGCCAAGGCGAAAATCCTGGGGGAAACATGGTATAAATCTAACGTTGATCTACCGTTGAAATCCCAGTTTGTGGTTTTTAGCGGCGATGAAAAGAGAAAGCGATATGTCGGAGTCGGCTCTTTCAATATTCCGGTGTGGGGATTCGGGAAAGTTGAGTATAAAGAGTCCATCGTGGAAGAGAACAAAAAGAACCTTCGTTTCTTGAAATGGGAGCTGCCAATATATTATATTGATAAAAGCTTTAAAGAGAAAGAAGATGTAGAGAGAACTTATACGAAATCAGAAGCCATCGATGCGGCGAAGAAGCTGGCCAAAAGTAATTTGGAGTCCACCCTCCCGGAGGATGCAGAAGTCATAGGTGAAAAAATTTTGCAAGAAAAGGTTGAGAATGGTAAAGTTAGGGTAACAATTCACTTCAAAGTATTAGAAAATATTGCAGTAGGACAACCAATTATTCAAGGAGACTAACGAATGTCAGATGAAATCTTAATGAAATTACAACTTGAAAACCCTAATGAAGCCATCGCTTTGTTTGGTGTTTCAGATTCTCACCTTAAATTAATAGAACAGGAATTACACGTTTCAATCGTAACAAGAGGCGAAGAATTGCTGGTTTCAGGTAAGGAAGAAGATGTAAGTCTCGCTCTAGATGTTTCAGATCGACTCGTAGCTGTAATACGTAAAGGAATCAATATTGGCCAAAGAGATGTCCACTATGCACTGGAAATGGGCAAGCAAGGGACACTTGAATACTTTACAGACTTGTACAATGAAGAAATCACGAAAAATGCAAAAGGTAAATCCATCAGGGTGAAAACCCTTGGGCAGCGCCAATACATTCAGGCTATCAAAAAACACGATATGGTGTTTGGGATTGGTCCGGCAGGTACGGGGAAAACCTATCTTGCTGTAGTGATGGCGGTACATGCGTTGAAAAATGGGCAAGTAAAGAAAATAATTCTCACAAGGCCTGCTGTTGAAGCGGGAGAGAGTCTTGGCTTCCTTCCGGGGGACCTGAAGGAAAAAGTGGACCCTTATCTACGTCCCTTATATGACGCTCTGCATGATGTGTTTGGGGCTGAGCATACAGCCCGGTTGATAGAAAGAGGAACCATTGAAATCGCTCCTCTTGCTTATATGAGAGGCCGTACACTGGATGATGCGTTTGTCATCCTCGATGAGGCACAAAACACAACGAAAGCACAAATGAAAATGTTTTTAACCAGACTTGGCTTTGATTCGAAGATGATTATTACAGGAGATCGCTCTCAAGTGGACTTACCGAGAGGAAGCGAGTCAGGACTGATTTCTTCTGAAAAAATATTAAAAGATGTAAAAGGCGTATCTTTTATTTATCTTGATCAAGCGGATGTGGTTCGTCACCCATTAGTCGCTAAAATCATCAATGCCTATGAAACAATTGAAAAATAAAACGATAAAGAGATTGATCCAATGTGTTCATGTCCCTGTTAATAGAGGCGGCGCATGCAGGGATCAATCTTTTTTTATCGGGTTTAACATGGATAATTAAGAGAAAAACTGTTATCATTTTACATAATTGCTAGATCGTTTTTTATTATGCTTTCTGTGAGCTCTATACCTTGAACTGGTTAAAATTGTACTTACATAACAGGGGGTTCTTTATGCAAACGCACCCATTTTTACTCAAGATAAGGAGCTTTCTTAGCTACCGACTCTTTACTAATCTCTTATTTGTGTTACTTGGCATTATTGTTTTTGGGGTTTTATTTGGAAATGTAAAACCGAAAACCCTTGATATCAATTTGTATGAAGAAGCTCCTACTACGATAAGGGCTCCTAAGAAATTCGTTGATGATGAGGCTACCGAGAAGAAGAAGGAAGAAGCAAAGGCTGAAGTAGCGAATGTCTATACCACGAAAGAAGGAGCGGTAGACAACTCCATATCCCTTCTTCGCTCACTGATTGAAAGTGTAAATGAAGTGAAGAAAGAATCTTCAGCACAGGCAGGTGAAGAAGATGATCTAAAGCCTTCCCAAAATACCGATATTAATGATCAGTTGAAACTTCTGAAAGCAAAATTGCCTAAGGATAAAAATAATAATATAACCAACAGTTTAAGTGATGACGTGTTAAAGATACTCCTGGTGGCTTCAGAGGATGACCTGTCGCGGCTAGAAACCATCGTTTCCACACAGATGAAGATCATCATGGAAAACGGGGTGAAAGAGGAAGAATTAAACGAAGCAAAATTGAACTTAGAACAGCGGATCACCAACTATTCCTTCGAAGGTGATTTATCCACTGCCGCCGTCAAATTGGGGAAAGTCGCTTTGGAGCCGACACTTTACTATGATGCTGAAAAAACGGATGAGTTAAAGAAACTTGCCGAGGCAAATGTGCAAAAGGTTGAAATTATCGAAGGTGGAGTCATCGTGGAAGATGGGGAACTGATCACCTCTAAAAAATACAGTATCCTGAAGTCCTTGGGTATGGTGGAAAATACGTTCTCCTTCCGCCCGTACATCGGATTGGCACTCTTTGTGCTTGTGGTGATCAGTTCATTGTATTATTTCTTCTACACATTGGAAGTAACCGAAGAAAGGAAACAAAATTATTTAATCCTCACGAGCATTGTATTTGTGATATCACTCTTGATCATGAAGATCGTGGGACTCATAGAGCAACTGGAAATCAATGATATAGCCTTCATATTCCCTGCAGCGTTCACCGGGATGATACTTAGAATCCTACTGAATGAACGGATCGCTATGATGATGGTGTTTATCCTTTCTGCGTGCTCGAGTATCGTATTTCATCAACAGTTCTCAGGATCAATCGATATTGAAATTGCGATTTATACGTTATTCAGTGGCGTATCCGGGATTCTTTTCCTGGTGAGCCGTAATCAGCGCTCCAATATATTAAGGGCGGGGATTTACGTAGCTCTTGTGAATATTTTGATCCTCGGGTTCTTGATTCTATTAAGCGGAACCACATATTCGAACAGTGAATATGTGTATTATCTCGTGTTTGCCCTGGTATCAGGAATCAGTTCCTCTATATTAACAATCGGTTTTCTGCCGTTTTTCGAGGCCGGGTTTGGCATACTTTCCTCCATGAGGCTGGTGGAGCTTTCAAGCCCTACACAACCATTATTGAAGAAGCTGCTGACCGATGCACCTGGTACATATCATCACAGTGTCATGGTAGCGAATCTTGCAGAATCTGCATGTGAATCCATTGGTGCAAACGGCCTATTAGCGAGAGTCGGCTGCTACTATCATGATGTCGGTAAATCAAAAAGGCCACATTTTTTTATTGAAAATCAGCTTAATATGGAAAATCCTCATGATCGGGTCTCGCCTGAGACGAGCAGGGATGTTATTATAAGTCATGCTTCAGATGGTGCCGACATGCTGCGGAAGCATAAGCTGCCAAAGGAAATCGTCGATATTGCCGAGCAGCATCATGGGACAACCTTGTTGAAATTTTTTTATTATAAGGCACAGGAACAAGGGAAAGATGTTAAGGAAGAAGATTATCGATATCCCGGTCCTAAACCACAAACAAGGGAAGCGGCCATTATCAGCATAGCGGATAGTGTGGAAGCGGCTGTCAGATCGAAGAAATCTCCCACGCAAGGAGAGATTCAACAGCTTGTTCATTCCATAGTACAAGACCGCCTGCAGGACGGTCAGTTTAACGAATGCGATATTTCATTAAAGCAATTAGAGACTGTCAAGAAGTCTCTTTGTGAGACACTGAATGGAATCTTTCATCCGAGAATAGAATATCCGGAACTTAAAGCAAAAGGAGAAAAAGCATGACATTATTGATCGACTTTATTGATGAAACTGAAAAATTATCCGAAGAGGAAACAAGTTTGGTGCAAAACATCTTGAACTTTGCTGCAAAAGAAGAAGAGGTCGAAGATGACAGCGAAGTGTCGGTTACGTTTGTGACGAACGAAAGAATACAGGAAATCAACCGGGAGTACCGCCATAAGGACCAGCCGACGGATGTCATTTCCTTTGCTCTTGAAGAACTGGGAGAGGACGAAGTCGAAATAGTAGGCGGTCAAATTCCCCGGGTACTCGGTGATATCATCATATCCATCGAGCGAGCCAAAGAGCAGGCTGAAGAATACAATCATTCATTTTCCCGTGAACTTGGTTTTCTTGCCCTTCACGGATTCCTGCATTTATTAGGCTATGATCACATGGAAGAAATGGATGAAAAGAAAATGTTTCAAAGACAAAAGGATATTTTAGATGAGTATGGACTCAAAAGGGAATAAGTTCGGCCTATTCAGGTTCTTGAAGTCTTTTGGATATGCGGCAGATGGGATTAAATCTGTATGGTCAACGGAGCAGAATTTCAGGATTCACTCATGTGTAGGGATCATTGTCTTTATCTTAGCATATCTCCTTTCCGTATCTTCCATGGAATGGATCATCCTGATTATATTGGTGTTTTCCGTACTGGCACTTGAAACCATGAATACGGCAATCGAAAAGGCAGTGGACCTTTCAGTTTCAGACTACCATCCCTTGGCGAAAGCGGCGAAAGATCTTGCTTCGGCTGCCGTCTTACTCTTTGCCGTGTGTACAGCGGTTGTTGGTGCTATTATATTCATCCCAAAGCTGCTTGAACTCATCACTACACTTTAATGGGATGCAAAAAGAGGCACAAATAGTTGAAAAACAAAGGCTGCAGGAGAGAAATGGAACGATTTCTTTCCCGCAGCTTTTAATTCATTTGAAAACGTTCTTATACTTGTATAGAATAAGTGGAGCAAAGGACAAAATTGATAAATAGTTTGAATTATCTAACTATTTTATTACAAAATGATAACAGCCCATTTTCTTTTATGAAAATTGTAGTAAAATGAATTTGTAAGGGTTAAAAGGAGAGTTAAACCAATGAATGCAGAACAATTGATACAAGAAGCTAAACTAGCGAGAGAAAAAGCATACGTACCCTATAGTAAATTTAAGGTGGGAGCGGCCCTTCTGTCTAAGGATGGTAAGGTATATCACGGTTGTAATATCGAGAATGCAGCCTACAGTATGTGTAATTGTGCTGAAAGAACAGCTCTATTCAAAGCATACTCAGAAGGCGATACAGACTATTCAATGATTGCGGTTGTAGCAGACACGGCAAGACCGGTGCCGCCATGTGGAGCCTGTCGTCAGGTCATTTCAGAGTTATGTCCGAAAGAGATGAAAGTCGTACTGACAAACCTTAAAGGCGATGTGGAAGAACTAACCGTTGCAGAACTATTACCAGGAGCTTTTTCACCGGAGGATTTAAATGAGTAATATAGGCAGTAATACAGAATACAAATCAGGCTTTATCTCCATTATCGGACGGCCAAACGTAGGGAAGTCCACTTTCTTGAACCGTGTAATCGGTCAAAAGATTGCGATTATGAGTGATAAGCCTCAAACAACACGAAACAAAGTTCAGGGAGTTTTCACGACAGATGATGCACAAATGATATTCATCGATACTCCAGGGATACACAAACCGAAACATAAACTGGGAGACTTCATGATGAAGATTGCTCAGAACACTTTAAAAGAAGTGGACGTCATTTTGTTTATGGTCAACGTAGAAGAAGGTTTGGGAAAAGGGGATCACTTCATCATCGAGAAGTTAAAAGGGGTTAAAACACCTGTTTTCCTTATTCTTAATAAGATTGATCAAATTCACCCGGATGCTTTATTGCCGATGATTCAACAATACAATGACCTGTTTCCTTTCGCAGCGACTGTTCCGATTTCAGCACTTGAAGGTAATAATGTAGATAACCTTCTACAATTATTAAAGGATCACCTGCCAGAAGGTCCTCAATTTTATCCTGCTGATCAGATTACAGACCATCCTGAACGTTTTATCGTTTCAGAACTCATACGTGAGAAGGTCCTGCATCTGACAAGGGAAGAGATTCCACACAGCATTGCAGTCGTGATCGATAAAATGGAGCGAAAGCAAGAGAAGGACCTTATTGACGTGATCGCAACCATTATTGTGGAGAGAGACTCGCAAAAAGGGATTGTCATCGGAAAACAGGGGTCGATGCTAAAGGAAGTAGGGAAGCGCTCCCGTGTCGACATTGAGAACCTGTTGGGGTCAAAGGTTTATCTTGAACTATGGGTGAAGGTACAGAAGGATTGGAGAAACCGATCTTCTACCCTGCGTGACTTTGGATTCAGCGACGACGAATATTGATAGCTGAATTAACAATATTTAGGCCGCATCTTTTAGAGAGAAAAAGCTCATTCTAATCACAAGAAAGCTTATGAAGTCTTGCTAGTTTAAATCCAGAAAGGTGGGTTTTTTATGTTAGACTTAACATGGAAATTTTTTTCGCAGACAGGAAGTATAGACACCTATTTACTTTTTAAGGAGCTTGAAAAGGAGACGATCGAGGATCCTTACAGCTTTGAAGAAGAAACAGCGGAAGTTGATTTTCCTTTAACGTGATAAACTTGTCATCACCCGGATGCATTGATGTCGGGAGGTGGCTATATGCTGCAGAAGTGTGAAGGAATCGTTATCAGAACGAATCATTACGGTGAGTCGAACAAGATTGTTACCATATACACACGAGAATTCGGAAAGATAGGATTGATGGCTAGAGGGGCAAAGAAACCAAATAGCCGTCTATCCGCCATTTCACAATTGTTTACATATGGTTATTTCCTTTTTATTAAAGGAAGTGGGCTGGGTACACTCCAACAGGGAGAGATGGTTGAATCGTTAAGGCATGTGAGGGAAGATCTGTTTAAAACGGCTTATGCCACTTACATCGTAGACCTTCTCGACAAAGCGACTGAAGACCGGAAACCGAACCCATTTCTATTTGAATTGCTTTATAAGACCATTCACTATTTAAATGAAGACTATGATCCCGAAATTCTTATGCACATATTTGAAATGAAGATGCTCCCTGTATTAGGGTTGTACCCTCATTTGAATGGATGTAGTGTATGCGGGGAGGCGGATGGTGAGTTCGCTTTCTCATTTAAAGAAAATGGATTCATCTGTCATCGTTGTTTAAGTGAAGATCCTCATCATTTTCCGATCTCGCAGAGCACTGTTAAGCTTCTGAGGGTATTTTACTATTTCGATATCAATCGATTGGGAAATATATCGGTGAAAGATGAAACAAAACGTCAATTAAAGCGGGTAATCAGGACTTATTACGATGAAAATTCAGGTCTAACATTAAAATCCAGAAGGTTCCTAGACCAAATGGATAACATGAAGGATTTATTCTAGCTTATAATGCTGCTTGTGATTATATAGAAAGGGCCCATTCACTATGGTGAATGGGCCTGTTTTTTTGGGGTTTTGTTTCCGCTTTGGGTGTCTGCTAGCTCCGGGGCTTAGAGGCTCGAGGTCATAAGTCAAACATACCAAAAAGGCAAAGAACGCCTTTCCGGTATGTTCGTCTTATGCTTTTCGCCTCTGGGCAAAGCCCCTCCGCTTTAGGTGTCTGCTAGCTCCGGGGCTTAGAGGCTCGAGGTCATAAGTCAAACATACCAAAAAGGCAAAGAACGCCTTTCCG
>NZ_JAVYAD010000003.1:605607-625450 GCF_032337515.1 Rossellomorea yichunensis
GTATGTTCGTCTTATGCTTGTCGCCTCTGAACGAACCGCCTCCGCTTTAGGTTTTAAAATTTAATTTTCTCCTGCAAGAACGCCTTTACTTCGCTGATTGGCATTCTGACTTGGTCCATTGTGTCACGGTCACGGACTGTAACTTGGCCATCTTCAACGGAGTCAAAGTCAAATGTGATACAGAATGGTGTACCGATTTCATCTTGGCGACGGTAGCGTTTACCGATTGATGCTGTTTCGTCGAAGTCTATCATAAGGTCCTGTGATAATTCTTCATACACCTTGAATGCATCATCAGATAATTTCTTCGAAAGGGGCAGGACCGCTGCTTTGAATGGAGCCAGTGCCGGATGGAAGCGGAGCACTGTACGTGAATCATTTTCAAGCTCCTCTTCTTCAAATGCGTCACACAGGAATGCTAGAGTGACACGGTCTGCACCAAGGGACGGTTCAATACAGTATGGTACATACTTTTCATTTGTTTGAGGATCCATGTAGTGGAAGTCCTCATTCGAATGTTCCATATGACGCTTCAGGTCAAAGTCAGTTCGATCTGCTACACCCCAAAGCTCTCCCCAACCGAATGGGAATTTGTACTCAATATCCGTAGTTGCATTACTGTAATGTGATAATTCATCTGGATCATGATCGCGGAGACGCATGTTATCTTCATTCATTCCCAGGTTAAGCAACCAGTTTTTACAGAATTCACGCCAGTAAGAGAACCATTCTAGGTCTTCTCCTGGTTTACAGAAGAACTCCAGTTCCATTTGTTCAAATTCACGTGTTCTGAATGTGAAGTTACCAGGTGTAATTTCATTACGGAAGCTTTTTCCGACTTGAGCAATACCGAAAGGCATTTTCTTACGCATTGAGCGCTGAACATTCTTGAAGTTAACAAATATACCTTGAGCTGTTTCCGGGCGCAAATAGATTTCATTTGTAGAAGATTCTGTCACACCCTGATGAGTCTTAAACATTAAATCGAATTGACGGATATCGGTGAAATCCTGGCTTCCGCAATCAGGGCAAACGATACTGTGTTCCTTGATGATTTCTTCCATTTTTTCAAATGAAAGTCCATCCACTATCTTCTCGATGCCTTTTTCTTCAAGGGCATTTTCGATGATTTTGTCTGCACGATGGCGTGTTTTACACTGCTTGCAGTCGATCATTGGATCGTTGAAGTTTCCAACGTGACCAGAAGCTACCCAAGTTTGCGGATTCATTAAGATACTTGCATCAAGACCCACATTGTAAGGGGATTCCTGAACGAATTTTTTCCACCATGCTTTTTTTATATTATTTTTTAATTCTACACCTAGTGGACCGTAATCCCACGTGTTAGCAAGTCCTCCGTAAATTTCAGAACCCGGGAAAACAAATCCGCGATGCTTCGCTAAATTCACTACTTGTTCCATTGACATAAAAGTCACTCCTTTTCATCATGTATGTAATAAAATAAAAAAGCTCGTCCCTAGGCATATAGCCTAGGGACGAGCTTGATACTCGCGGTTCCACCCTAGTTGATATACGTTATGTATACCCACTTTTAAATGTAAAATAGCTCGGGATTGCCGTTTCCCTGCTTTCCAGGCTTTCACCGTCCCTGGTCGCTTGAGTGCAGCAAGTACTTATTGATCCGTCATAGCATTATTGATTATAAGATGAAGACATTTTATCATGATAAAGAAATAAAAACAACTACTGATCAGTAGAAGGGAAAAGATTTGAAGTTTGTATCAAAAAAAGATAATCTGTGTTAGGTGAAATTTAAAATATAGTGTTGACACAATTGAATGATAATATGCTCTTTTCATTTTTTTTAAATAGTATATAATATTTCATATAAAGTATAACATAAATCGTTTGTCCGTTAGGTGGTGAGTAACAATCGAACTTAATAAGCGTCAAGAACATATCTTACAAATAGTTAAAGACAACGGACCTATCACTGGTGAACAAATCGCCGATCAATTAAACTTGACCAGGGCGACTCTCAGACCTGATTTAGCCATTCTGACCATGGCGGGTTACCTCGATGCCCGTCCCAGAGTGGGATATTTCTATACAGGGAAAACAGGAACGCAGCTGTTGACAGAAAACCTTAACAAAATATATGTTAAAGATTATCAATCGATTCCTGTAGTGGTAAACGAAAATGTTTCTGTGTATGATGCCATTGTTACAATGTTCCTGGAGGACGTAGGAACATTGTTTGTAGTGGATGCCAATACGTACTTAGTTGGCGTCCTGTCCCGTAAGGATCTGTTAAGGGCGAGCATCGGGAAGCAGGAACTAAGTACCTTGCCGGTGAATATCATTATGACGAGAATGCCTAATATTACGGTCTGTGAAAAGGATGACCAGCTAATAGGTGTGGCCAAAGACTTGATTCATAAGCAAATCGACTCTGTTCCGGTGATTAAGAAAACAGATAAAGGCGATTTAGAGGTCATAGGCAGAATTACGAAAACCAATATCACAAAAGCATTTGTAGCGTTAGCAGATGAATATTAGAAGGTGGTGAACGATCGTGAAAGAACCGATCATCTATGTTGTATCCGACTCGGTGGGTGAAACTGCTGAACTAGTCACAAAAGCGGCGATTAGCCAATTCAATGGTTCCAATACGGTCATTAAACGCTTTCCGTATGTAGAGGACTTAGAGCATATCGATGAAGTGATTTCCCTGGCGAAATTAAACCAGGGCCTGATCGTGTACACACTCGTAAAGCCGGATATGCGTGCTTATATTAAAAAAGAAGCTGAAAGAGAAGAGTTGTATGCATTTGATATTATCGGTCCATTAATGGATAAATATCAATCAGCTTACCAAAAGGAACCATTGTTCGAACCGGGAACGGTAAGAAAGCTGGATGATGATTACTTCAAGAAAGTGGAAGCGATAGAGTTTGCCGTCAAGTACGATGATGGGCGGGACCCCCGTGGCATCCTTAGAGCAGATATTGTGCTTGTAGGTGTTTCCAGAACTTCAAAGACGCCGTTATCACAATATCTTGCCCTGAAGAGAATTAAGGTGGCTAACGTACCACTAGTACCGGAAGTCGATCCACCAGAAGAATTATTTATGGTTTCTCCGAAGAAGTGCTTCGGATTGAAGATCAGTCCTGAGAAGTTGAATACGATTCGCAGGGAAAGATTAAAGTCATTAGGATTGAATGATCAGGCAAGCTATGCAAATATCCAACGCATTGAAGATGAGCTGAAATATTTCGAGAAAATAACGAATCGCATCGGTTGCCATGTGATTGACGTAACAAACAAAGCTGTAGAAGAAACAGCCAATGTCATTACGAATATCTATCAACACTCAAGCAATTAACTTGTATAAAAGAATGATTCTCTCCCTGAATTGAATGGGAAGGGATCATTCTTTTTTGTTGAATCCAAACGGAAACAACTAAAGGTTTTATAAATTGAGTTTTTATAGTGGTCAAACTTGTCCGATTATACTATAATAAAAAATTGTGATAAAAATATTTAAAATAGGTTTAGACTAAACTCTTAAGGAATAAACTAATTATTGTGATATGTCAAGTCTCGTCTTAATTAAAATTCGACAATTTTAATCAATTCTCTAGGAATATTCATAAAAAGAGAAGGATAATACGGAGTGATGTAGAATAGTTAGTATTAGCGAACATAAGTCTACCGTATATGTAGATGCAGATGCTTGCCCGGTAAAACAGGAAATCATTAAAATTACCAGGGGATATGGCTTTGAAGTTGTTTTTGTTGCTTCTCATGCCCATAGAAAGAACACACCTGATCAAGGCAGGTGGGTATATGTCGATAGTTCGAAAGAAGCGGCTGACTTATACATCATGAACCATGTTAAACCACATGACGTACTGGTTACCCAGGATATTGGATTGGCGTCACTGGTTTTACCGAAAAAAGTTTATGCCATCTCTCCCAGGGGAAAAGCCTACAGGGAAGAGAGTATAGTCACGGCACTCGATTATCGATACGTCGCAGCAAAAGAACGCCGTAGAGGAAACTATGGTAAAGGTCCTAAACCTTTTACAAATGAAGACAGAGAAACTTTTTGTATTTCCTTCGATAAAATCTTGTCGGAAATTGCAGGAGAATCGGAATAAATACAGAATGGATTAAGAGGGTAAATAAAAACAGGTGATAAATCGTGTCTGAAAGAATCCCTGAAGATAAGTTAAATAAAATATTATCGTCAACCGATATCGTAGATGTCGTCAGTGATTATGTACAACTGAAAAAGCAGGGACGCAATTATTTTGGTTTGTGTCCGTTTCATGGAGAGAATACTCCATCTTTTTCTGTTTCCCCTGACAAACAGATATTTCACTGTTTCGGATGTGGGGCCGGGGGAAATGCGTTTACGTTTCTAATGGATGTGGATGGTTTAAGCTTCCTGGAAGCAGCGCAAAAGCTTGGATCTAAAGTAGGAGAAGAAATCTCCATACAGGCATCTTCGTCTGAAAGGGAGCTTCCCCCTCAAAAAGATGAAAAGCAAATGATGGAAGCTCATGGGTTATTAAGTAAATTTTACCATCATCTCCTTCTAAATACAAAAGAAGGTCAGGAAGCCCTCGAATATTTATTGGCTCGGGGGTTTACGACTGAAAGCATTACTAAATTTCAGATTGGATGGTCACTTCCAAGCTGGGATTTCACGGTTAAGTTCCTTCAGAAGCGAGGCTATTCCCTGGAGCTGATGGAAGCGGCGGGTTTACTCGTTAGAAGGGAAAGAGACAATTCCTTCTTGGATCGCTTCAGGGGAAGAATCATGTTTCCTATAGTTGATACGAAAGGGAACACGGTCGCTTTTTCAGGAAGAAGCATCGATGCGAATGATGAACCGAAGTACTTAAACAGTCCGGAAACGAAAATTTTTAACAAAAGCAGCATTCTTTATAATTATCACGGCGCACGTTCAATGATTAGAAGAAAACAGCAGGCCATTCTGTTTGAAGGATTTGCCGACGTCATATCAGCCAGTGAAGCAGAGGTGGAAAATGGCGTAGCCACTATGGGTACATCATTAACAGAGCAGCAAATCGGACTGCTTAAACGCCTGACTGATTCCGTGATCATATGTTATGACGGTGATTCTGCTGGAGTGGAAGCCGCATTCCGGGCTGGAAATCTTCTGCACAATCATCAGCTGAACATTCGTGTCGCAACAATACCGGAACAATTAGACCCTGATGACTACATTTCAAAATATGGTCCAACAAAGTTTCAACAGGATGTAATAGGGGCAAGCTTAACGTTCATGGCATTTAAGCTTCGGTACTATAAGCTGAATAAAAACTTAAATGATGAAGGAGATCGCCTTAAGTATATAGAAGACATACTTAAGGAAATTACCCAACTGAGTAAAGCGGTTGAAAAGGATTATTATTTAAGGTATTTAGCAGATGAGTTCCAATTATCTCTTGATGCTCTTCAACAGCAGCTCTTTGAACTGGAAGGCCCTGACAAACGGAATTCCAAACCTCCTAAACAGGTAGGTATGCAAGGCAATTTCACCAGGAAGACTCAGTCAAAACTATTACCCGCTTATCAAACGGCTGAGAGAAGATTGATTGCCTATATGCTTAAGGACCCGAACATCGCTTATAAGATTCAGGAGTGGCTTGCAGGTACTCACCTTAATATTGATGAACATCAGGCTATTATTACTTATTTATTGGGTTATTATGAAGAAGGTCTACCTCCAAGTGCCAGTGCCTTTATCGGGTACCTTCCCGATGAGAGGCTAAGAAGGATCGTAACGGACATTGAAATGATGTCAATAAGCGAGGAAAGTACGGACCAGGAATTAGTGGATTATGTAAATCAGGTGTTAAAACATCAAAAGATGTTGAGAATAAAAGAAAAAGAAGTGGAAAGAAAAGAAGCAGAACGACTAAAGGATTACCGAAAAGAAGCACAAATAGCAATGGAAATCTTACAGCTGCGTAAGTCTCTATAAAGTTTTGTAAGGAAGTTGGAAGGAGGGGAACAAATGGCTGAAAAGTCAGCGCGTTCCAAACAAATAGCATCAGAATTAACAGTTGATCAGGTGAAAGAATTTTTAGTTAACCAAGGTAAGAAAAGAGGAGTCCTCACATACGAAGATATTGCTGATAAATTATCAGGGTTTGAGTTAGATTCCGATCAAATGGATGAATTCTACGAACAATTAGGTGAACAAGGTGTAGAAATTATCAATGAAAATGACGAAGATGATGATCCGGGTGCTACGGAGTTAGAAAAAGAAGAGGAAGAAGAATTCAATCTGAATGATTTAAGCGTTCCTCCAGGAGTTAAAATAAATGATCCTGTCCGTATGTATCTGAAAGAAATTGGAAGAGTTGATCTCTTATCTGCTGAGGAAGAGATAAATCTTGCCAAGAGGATTGAAGAAGGCGATGAGGAAGCTAAGCGACGTCTTGCTGAAGCGAACTTACGACTTGTTGTCAGTATTGCCAAGCGTTACGTTGGTCGTGGGATGTTATTCTTGGATCTTATCCAGGAAGGAAATATGGGTCTGATTAAAGCGGTAGAAAAGTTTGATTATCGTAAAGGGTACAAATTCAGTACGTATGCAACCTGGTGGATTCGCCAAGCCATCACCCGTGCGATCGCTGACCAGGCCAGAACGATTCGTATCCCGGTTCATATGGTGGAAACCATTAACAAGCTTATTCGTGTACAAAGACAGTTATTGCAAGACTTAGGGCGTGAACCGGCACCGGAAGAAATTGCAGAAGAAATGGATTTGACCCCTGAAAAGGTCCGGGAAATTCTTAAGATCGCTCAAGAGCCTGTATCCCTTGAAACGCCAATTGGTGAAGAAGACGATTCTCATCTTGGTGACTTCATTGAAGATGCAGAAGCTCAATCTCCTTCAGAACATGCTGCTTACGAACTTTTAAAAGAACAGCTTGAAGATGTACTGGATACTTTAACAGATCGTGAAGAAAATGTTCTTCGTTTACGCTTTGGTCTGGACGATGGCAGAACCCGCACACTTGAAGAAGTAGGAAAAGTCTTCGGTGTAACAAGGGAACGTATTCGTCAAATTGAAGCAAAAGCTCTTAGAAAACTGCGTCATCCAAGCAGAAGCAAACGGTTAAAGGACTTTTTAGAATAGAAAAAACCTTTTACTGCCTCTATTTTGAATAGAGGTAGTTTTTTTTGCTCTAAATAAAGGTTTTTTCAACCCCTTTGACGAATGTAGCTAAAAGATTTAAGAGATAAAGGTGTGAAATCTACTGTGAAAACAATAAAAAATTCAAGAAAAGAATTGATTGTGAATGAAATACAGCTTTGGAAGCAAGCTAATATGCTGCCAGAGCACGATTGTAACTATCTCCTTGCATTATATACCGAAGGAGACGGTATGGAACACAGTGATCAAAAGAATGCCCAAAAGAAGATAATGCTCAAAGACTTCTTATTATCAATTTGTGCGATATTAATTTCATTATTTGTCATTTATTTTACTGAATTGTCAATCGTTTTGCAAACAACGATTTTGGCAAGTTTTGTCGGATTATTAGTAGCGATAGGAATTTATTATACTAAAAAACAATTATCGCCATTACTCTTGTATATGGCTGCCGCATGTATACTTCTTCTGTCCTCCATAGAAATAACAGAAGAGTTATTCGGTAGGAGTTCTTTCGGAATGTACATAACCTTATTTCTGAACTGTTTCCTTTGGATAGGTGCAGGTTTGAAATGGAAGCTGGGCTATCTTTCCCTTTCAGGTATGGCAGGGGGGGGGCTACTAATTATTTTTATATTACTATAACTTCTGAAAATTTAAAAGTTTTTTAAAGTTGAGAAAATTCACTATTCCCTTTTATAATAAGAATGAGAGCGCATTCATAGAGTGCAGTGATTATGTTTGAAAGTGCTGTTATGGAAATGGAGTTAGGGCTTTCAGTCATCAAAGTTAGACAAGGGGGATAAGGATGAATTTTGACTTAACACAAGAACAAACAATGATTAAAAAGACAATCAGGGAATTTGCTGAGGAAGAAGTGGCTCCTGGTGCATTGGATCGGGACCGCACAAAGGAGTTTCCTAAAGAAATTTTCAAGAAGCTTTCTGATCTGGGGATGATGGGACTTCCGTTTCCCGAGGAATATGGGGGGGCAGGCGCCGATACGGTCAGTTTCGCCATTGTAACCGAAGAGCTTAGCAGAGCTTGTGCGTCGACAGGTATTACGTACTCTGCTCATATTTCTCTGGGTGGAGCACCCATTAACTTATTTGGTTCTCATGAACAAAAGCAGGAATACTTAACGCCAATCTGTACAGGGGAGTCATTTGGCGCTTTTGGCCTGACGGAACCTAATGCAGGTTCCGATGCAGGCGGCACCCAAACCACTGCAGAAGATAAAGGGGATAAATGGGTCATTAATGGTAATAAATGCTATATTACCAATGCAAGCTATGCGAATCATCTCGCTTTAACAGCGATTACTGGTAGAAACAATGGGAACAAAGAAATTAGTGCGATTATCGTTCCGACTAAAGCAAAAGGATTTACGGTAATCGATAATTATGAAAAAATGGGACTTCATTCATCAAATACGACTGAGTTGGTTCTTGAGGATGTGGAAGTGCCTAAAGAAAACCTGTTAGGAAAGCAAGGAGAAGGTTTCAAGCAGTTCCTTGTCACCCTGGACGGCGGAAGGATTGGAATCGGTGCCATGGCTGTTGGTGTGGCACAGGCTGCCTTTGATAAAGCACTGCAGTATTCCAAGGAAAGAAAGCAATTCGGCAAAACCTTATCACAGTTTCAAGTCACTCAATTTAAGCTTGCTGACATGGCAATGAAGATCGAACTGGCAAGGAATATGGTTCATAAGGCAGCATGGCTGAAAGATCAAGGAAGACCATTTTCGAAGGAAGCATCCATGTGTAAGCTTTACGCTTCAGAAATCAGTATGGAAGTAGCGGATGAAGCCATTCAGATACATGGTGGATACGGTTACATGAAAGAATACCATGTGGAAAGATATCTACGGGATGCCAAGCTCCTTGAAATCGGGGAAGGTACCTCAGAAGTTCAGAGAATGGTCATTTCAAGGCTGATAGGCTGTCAATAAGGTGAAAACATCATAACAGCAATAAGGAGCTCTATTGGTCCGTTCTGGGGCAGTAGGGCTCTCCCTCTTTTAATGAAAACTTTCCTTATTTCACACGAAATGTGTCTAATTTGTGAGAAAGATGGAAAAGTTAATTGATAGTACTTTTACTTTGTCGTTTTTTACAGTAAAATATAAAGTGTTGAAAAGAGCACTATTTTTGGATGTTGTACATAAAGGAGGTTAAAATCATGAATCGTAATCCAATTATTCCATTCGTACTTATCATGGCTCTTGGAATTGGTCTTGTTTTCTTCTTATCTTTAGAAGGCCTTAATAACGCTGATGAAAAAGCAAAAGAAGAAGGTCACGGAGAAATGGAAGGTAAAGAAGGCGAACAGGCTTCAAGCGGAGAATTCGATCCGGAAGCTAAGTACAAAGAGTCTTGTGTATCTTGTCATGGTGGAAACTATGAAGGTGGCGCCGGTCCTGCTCTAAAAGGAACAAAGCTATCTAAAGACGAAATTAAAGAAACGATCAAAAACGGTAAAGGTATGATGCCGGCTGGTCTAGTAGAAGAAGGAAATCTGGATGCTATGGCAGACTGGATTAAATCACTTAAATAATCAATGATTGAAAAAGGTTCTTTGTCTTTTGGGCAAAGGACTTTTTTTATCGTGTAAAGTTGGTTAGAATGATTATCGTATATGATTTACCCAATAAAAATGATTAAAGGTGAACGAATGAATATTCAACAGTTATCAGAACGACTAGAAACAGTTGTTTCATACATACCCAAGCAATCTAAAATCGCTGATATCGGTTCCGATCATGCATACTTACCGTGCTATGCCGTCAATAAAGGCATTGCGGCCTCTGCCATCGCAGGAGAAGTAGTGAAAGGGCCATATCTTTCTGCCAAGAAACAAGTGGAAGATGCCGAATTAACTCAAGAGGTCGAAGTAAGATTAGGGAATGGCCTGGAAGTGATTTCTCCAGGTGAAGTGGATTGTATTACGATTGCCGGAATGGGGGGCACATTGATTGCCTCTATCCTGGAGGCGGGTAAAGCAAAGCTGATCAATCAACCCAGGTTGGTCCTTCAGCCTAATGTGAGTGCAAGGTCCATCCGGACGTGGCTTATGGACAATGAATGGGACTTAATAGGGGAAGAAATTCTTGAAGAAGATGATAAGGTATATGAAATTCTAGTGGCGGAGAAAGGAAACCCGAGACGCCACTACTCTGGTGAGCTTGAAAAAGAGTTGCTCCTCGGTCCACTTTTGATGAAGGAGCGTAACGATGCATTTTTGAAAAAATGGAATCAGGAGCTTCATCAATGGAAGAATATATTGAATAACATGGAAAAAGCAGAAAAGACGGATGCGTTGGAAGAACGAAAACGGGAACTCATTCAAAAAATAAAAATGGTGGAGGAGGTTCTTATCCTATGAAGACAGTAAACGGCCATGAGATCATTCAGCTGTTTGAGCAATTTTCACCAAAATATTTAGCAGAAGAAGGGGATCCGATTGGTCTTCAAATTGGTAAGTTGAACGAAAAGGTTGAAAATGTGATGATCACCCTGGATGTATTGGAGAATGTGGTGGATGAAGCAATCAAAAACAACGTGAAATTAATCATTGCTCACCACCCACCGCTTTTTCGTCCACTAAAGTCCCTGCAAACGGACACGTATCAAGGACGGATGATCGAGAAGTTAATCAAGCATGATATTGCCGTGTATGCGGCCCATACGAATCTTGATGTGGCGACAGGGGGAGTGAATGACCTTCTGTCCGACATGCTGCATTTGCAGGATACGTCTGTACTCGTCCCTACTCACCAAGAGGAGCTCCGTAAATTGGTCGTTTATGTGCCAAAAGAAAATGCAAAGGAACTTCGAACGGCCCTCGGTAATGCGGGAGCCGGGCACATCGGTAACTACTCACATTGCAGCTTTTCGACTGAAGGAAAGGGGAGATTCTTCCCTGAGGAAGGCACGAACCCTCAAATCGGGAAGCAAGGCTCCCTTGAGGAAGTAGCAGAAGAGAAAGTGGAGACGGTTTATCCTGCTTCTTCAGAGAGAAAAGTGTTGAAAGCCATGTTTACCCATCATCCTTATGAAGAAGTTGCCTATGATATCTATTCCCTCAAAAACGGATTACCCGCTTTAGGTTTAGGTAGAATCGGACATTTACAAGATGAGATGAGTCTTAAGGAATTTGCCTTAGTTGTGAAAGAAACATTTGGTATGGACGGAATCAGAGTCATCGGGGATGGAGAAGCGAAAGTGAAGAAAGTAGCGGTGCTTGGCGGAGATGGAAATAAGTTTATCGGAAAAGCGAAAAGACAGGGAGCGGATGTATTCGTTTCAGGAGATATCTATTACCACACCGCCCACGATGCCATGATGATGGGGCTGAATGTAGTTGATGCAGGTCATCACATCGAAAAGGTCATGAAGGATGGAGTGGCCAGTTATTTAGCGAAAAAATCCTCTGAAAAAGGGTATATCGTCAATATATTCGCGTCAAAAGCTGAAACCAACCCATTTACGTTTATGTAAAGATGAAAGGCCCCTTAGAAATTCAAAGGGGCCTTTCACTTTATTTTGTTCCCAACTTAGCTTTTCGTACTTTAGGGAGAATTTTATTTAATGGAACATTTCGTTCTCTTGTCCAAGTGGATTCATCATTTGGATTAAAAGCTTCAAGGAATTTAATGACTTCTTTTACAATTGGAGTAGGAGTGGATGCGCCGGCTGTTACCGCAACGACGCCCGCATCTTTAATCCATTCTATATCCAATTCACCAATGTCTGAGATGCGATGTGCAGGAGTACCTGCGATATCCTTTGATACCTGAGCAAGGCGGTTCGAGTTATTACTTTTTGGATCTCCTACGACGATGAGAACATCTGCATCTCCAGCTTGTTCAGCAACTGCTTCTTGACGAACCTGGGTAGCCAGGCAAATTTCTTTATGCAGTTCAACGTGAGGATACATTTCCTTTACTTTATCCATCGTATCCAATACGTCCCATTGACTCATCGTCGTTTGGTTGGTCACAATGATTTTTTCGTTATCAATAGAAAGTTTTTCTACATCTTCAGCTGTTTCCACGAGATGAACGATCTCAGGTGCAACCCCGACAGCTCCTTCAGGCTCTGGATGTCCTTTTTTACCGATATAGATCACGTCGTAACCTTCCGCTTCTTTAGCGCGAATCAGATCATGTGTTTTCGTTACATCAGGACACGTTGCGTCCAGTGTGACAAGTCCTTTTTGTTTGGCTATTTCTTTCACTTCAGGAGAGACTCCATGAGCGGTGAAGATCACCGTTCCTTCATTTACTTGTTCGATGATTTCTTTTCTGTTGCTGCCATCCAGGGTAATGATCCCGTCTTCTTCGAATGCGTCAGTGACGTGCTTGTTGTGAACGATCATGCCTAAAATATAAATTGGACGAGGAAGCGATTTGTCTAATGCGGCGTTTCTTGCAATGACCATTGCATCTACAACCCCGTAACAATAGCCTCTCGGTGTAATCTTAATAATTTCCATCTATGAATATCCTCCTACATGAGAAAAGGTTTTGTCTTCATTATAAAGGAGAATGGTCTTCCTGACAAAGAGAACGATAATAATGTGAACCTTTCCCTTTCGAAATGCCTTTGATTGGGCGTTAAATAAAAAAATCCCTAAACAGGTGATTCAGTACCTTTAGGGATCCCGGCCTTAAATATACAGTTTGGGTTTTGATCCTGATTTAGACTTAGATGGTGCCTGGATATCTTCAAGACCTTCAATATCCTCTGAGATTTCTACGGGTTGTTTCATCTTCTTTTTTTTCTTTACGGTGGATTCGACTTCAGGGATGTCGATATCCGCATTTTTTTCTTCGCTATTCCCGTCGTCGGACGCATCATCAGCAGACATATCTTTGAATCCACGATATAACTTCCATAGTGCCGGGATATTTTTCACCATAGGTCCATATTGTTGGAACATCGGACCCAGCTGTTGAGCGGTCTGGAGCATTTGCTGTGTATTGGATAAAAATGAATTCACATTACCGGGGTTCAATAAGCTCTGGAGGATTCCGCCGGCTGCCTGGGGAGATCGTTCAAAGCCGGTCGTGTTGGAAGATGAGTCCCCTCTGGAAAATTGTTGTAATAATCCTCCGCCTGTATTCTGATTATCTCCCTTTTTAAGAAGCTTAGACAATAAACCACCTTTACCTGTCCCTCTGCTTCTTCCTCTCTGGTTCATCCCTATATTGAAACCTTGATTTTGTCGTTGTCCTCCAAATTGAAACGGAGGTGGCTGCGTTTGCCCCTGCGTCTGCCCCAGTCCAAAGCCATTCCTTCTAGGCTGCTGCATTCCGAACCCGTTGAATCCCTGCTGCTGTCTCATCCCGAAAGGATTTCGCATATCCTGACCTTGATTCCTCATTCTTCTAGGCGGCATAATGACAGCCTCCTTTCATTCGAATAAATTCCTCGTCAGTATAGAGTATGCAATAGGTGAAAAAAGGGTATTCATACAATATCATCTCAAATTAAAATAAGTATGAACTAGATGTTTTGCCAAAAAAATATTATAATGGTTAGATGTTCTTTAAATATGACGCTTACTAAACTGTTACGTTAAGATAAAATCACTCGTGTTGATAAAGTGATCCGTAAATTTTATATATATCTATGGTGATGATGTGTACGAGAGACATCCATCCCGATGACAGCGTAAATAAAAGGATATTTTGATAAAAGGAGATGTAAAGAATGAAAAAGAATTTATTTCTACAATTCGGATTCCAGTCTTTCATTAATGAAGCTGTAGAAGAACTGGGTTTCTATGAACCAACAGAAATTCAAAAAAAAATGATCCCACTGATTTTAAAAGGTCAGAGTGCGATAGGTCAATCCCAGACAGGAACGGGAAAAACACATTCATATCTATTGCCGATCATTGAGAAGGTGACTGCAGATTCTGAACAGGTACAGGCAGTTATTACCGCACCGACCCGAGAACTTGCACAACAGATTTATCAAGAAGTACTAAAGATCACGAAGGATAGCAACATTGTTTCCCGCTGCTTTATTGGTGGAACGGACAAGCAGAGAACGATTGAGAAATTAAAACACCAGCCTCATATTGTGGTTGGTACTCCCGGCCGGATCAATGATTTAGTGAAGGATCAAGCCTTATTTGTTCATACTGCCAGTTTACTGGTGATTGATGAAGCGGATCTGATGCTTGATATGGGATTCATTGAAGACGTGGATCAGATTGCAGCTAAGATGCCAGAAAAATTACAAATGCTTGTATTCTCTGCGACGATTCCAGAGAAACTGAAGCCATTCTTGAAAAAGTATATGGAAAATCCACAATATGCACATGTTGAGCCCGAGCAGCTATCGGCAAAGAATATCCAACATGTGATCGTCCCTCTGAAGAGTCGCGATAAAATCAACCTGCTGTACAATATCTTAGTGGAAATTAATCCATATTTAGGTATTGTCTTCACCAATACAAAACAAAAAGCAGATGAAGTAGCGGATGCTCTAATTGCAAAAGGATTAAAGGTTGGACGGATTCACGGAGATCTTTCTCCACGTGAACGTAAGAAAATGATGAAACAAATCAGAAACCTGGATTATCAGTACATCGTAGCGACAGATTTAGCGGCAAGAGGGATTGATATTGAAGGTGTGAGTCATATCATTAACTTCGAACTGCCACAAGATCTCGATTTCTATGTTCATCGCTCCGGGCGGACGGCACGTGCAGGAAACAGTGGTATTGCATACACCATTTATACACCATCCGATGAAGATGCATTGAATCGTCTGGAGAAACTCGGAATCAGCTTTGCTCATCATGACATTAAAAAAGGGGAATGGTCTGAGTTACCACCACTTAACAAACGTAAGAACCGTCAAAAAACGAATGTTGATGAGATTGATGAAAAAGCAAAATCAATGGTTCGAAAACCAAAAACAGTTAAGCCGGGCTATAAGAAGAAAATGAAATACAAAATGGATCAAATCAAAAAGCGGGAAAGAAGAATCAAAAACAGAAATAAATAAATGTTCTAACGTGATTCATTTGTACACATTCGATACAATATAGAGAGATTTTCTTAGGAGTTGAGAAGAATGGTTAAGATTGGATCCCATGTTTCAATGAGTGGTAAAAAAATGCTATTAGCTTCAAGTGAGGAAGCCGTTTCTTATGGAGCGAATACATTTATGATTTATACAGGTGCACCTCAAAATACGAGAAGAAAAAAGATCGAAGACTTAAATATTGAAGCGGGTATCACTCACATGAAAGAAAATGGGATAGAGGACATCGTTGTTCATGCTCCCTATATCATCAACATAGGAAATACGACGAACCCTGCTACATTTGAATTGGGTGTCAATTTCCTCCGTTCTGAAATCGAGCGCACAGAAGCTCTGGGAGCGGGGCAGATTGTGCTTCACCCGGGTGCTCACGTAGGTGCAGGAGCTGATAAGGGAATCGATAAGATCATAGAAGGTCTGAATGAAGTGTTAACAAAAGACCATAAAGTGCAAATTGCATTGGAAACAATGGCAGGGAAGGGTTCTGAATGTGGAAGATCTTTTGAGGAATTAGCTCAAATCATCAATGGAGTAGAACTGAATGACCGCCTTTCTGTTTGCTTCGATACTTGTCATACCCATGATGCAGGATATAATATTGTGGAAGATTTCGATGGAGTCTTGGAAGAATTCGATAAGATTGTCGGAATTGATCGCTTAAAGGTTCTACACATTAACGATAGTAAGAATGAACGTGGAGCCAGTAAAGATCGCCATGAAAATCTTGGATTCGGACATATCGGATTTAAAGCACTGAACTATATTGTTCATCATCCACAACTGAAAGAGGTACCTAAGATTCTGGAAACACCATATGTAGGGGAAGATAAGAAAAATAAAAAACCTCCTTACAAGTTCGAAATTGATATGCTGCGTAGTCAAACATTCGATGAAGATGTATTAACCAAAATACTGAATCAATAAAAAAAGGCAATAGAGGAGGTCATCTCTCATCAATAGGGACGCCTCCTCTTCTTTTACTATCTGATGAGCTGCAAAAAGAGTTGGTTGATTTCCTTTGCCTTGGAAGGACCTATGATCCTGGCTAAGTCCTTCACCAATTTACTGCGTTTCTTGTCATCAAAAATATTGATGTTCTTTCCTTTAACACTGGCGACGATGCTTGTTGCCTGCTGGGACGTCAAAGAAATGTTATATTGATTGGCGTACTTTAATAATTCTTCATTTGTGATATTGTTGATTTTGTGATTAATCACGTTTTGTAATAACTTCATGTTTATCACTCCTCAACAGATACATATGTAACTCGTGTTCAGAAAGTGACATTTTTATAAGAAAATAAAGTGAAAGGAAAGGAATTGCCGATGACCCAAAGAGTACATAAAAAAGAAAGTCCCCTTCATTTTATTTACCGATTGATCTTTATAACGATTGGAGCAGCCTTAGCTGCAATATCCATTGAGTTGTTCCTTGTTCCAAATAATATCATCGATGGTGGAATAATTGGTGTTTCGCTGATATTGGATTATCTAGTTTCAGACACCATTCCATTTGTAAACTTTGCGACCCTGCTTGTTCTCCTTAATCTCCCATTCATGTATTACGGGTATAAACATATCGGGAAAACCTTTGTCGTTTCTTCTCTGTTTGCCATTATCGCACTGGCAGGTATTGAAAGCCTTTTACACCATATTGATCCGTTTGTAACAGAGAAAGTGTTAGCCACTGTCTTTGGAGGATTGACTCTTGGAGTTGGGGTCGGCCTGGTGATACGCCATGGTGGATCTCTGGATGGAACTGAAATCCTGGGTATCCTTTTAACGAAGAAGCTTCCGTTTTCAGTGGGGGAGTTTGTTATGTTCATCAATATTTTCATTTTCGGCTGGGCAGCATTTGTCTTCGGACTTGAAGAAGCAATGTATTCCGTTATGACCTACTATATAGCCTTTAAGACGATTGATACGGTGATTCAGGGAATGGATGAGACGAAGGCTGTAATCATTGTTTCTGACCATTACCTTGATGTATCCGACGCAATCCTAAAGAGACTTGGCAGGGGAACAACGATGTTAAAGGGTCGTGGAGGATACACCGATAATGATAAAGAGGTCATTTATGTCGTGGTCACCAGACTTGAAGTAACAAAGTTGAAATCCATCGTTTCTGATGTGGATCCCAATGCCTTCATTACGATTATGAGTACACAGGAAACAAAGGGTGCACGATTTAAGTCTGCGATTCATTGATGCAGCATACCAATAAAGGACTGCTCACTCAAATTGAGCAGTCCTTTTATATGGTATTGGGGCTTGAATGATTTACAATTGTGCACTCATCATGTATACTACCCTATGTACTTTTAAATCGTAATGATTCTTATAAAGAGAGATGATTAAAATGGATACTACAAATCCCATTATAAAAATAGAAGATGTGAATTTCAGATATGAGCGGGAAAGAGTGCTCGAAGATATTAACCTAAGCATTCCGAGAGGGGCATTCCTTGGGATTGTCGGACCTAACGGTTCAGGTAAATCCACATTACTAAAGCTTGTTCTTGGCCTTTTACGAGTAAAACAAGGAAATATTGAGCTATTTGGGATCCCCCAGCATAAATTCAAACAATGGGATCGCATAGGGTTTGTTTCCCAGAAGGCCAATAGCTTCAATACAGGCTTTCCAGCCACGGTATATGAGGTGGTGGCGAGCGGATTAGCGAAAAAAGCAGGCTTGTTCAAGAGGATTTCATCTAAATACAAACAAGATGTTTATAGTGCCATAGAATCAGTTGGAATGAGTCAATTCGCTAAACGTAACATTGGAGAATTATCAGGTGGACAACAGCAAAGGGTGTTCATTGCCCGGGCCCTCGTCAGCCAGCCTGATGTATTGATTCTAGATGAGCCGACAGTTGGGGTGGACAGTCAAAACGTCCAAAACTTCTATGATATGTTAGAAACCTTAAATAAAGATTTAGGGATTACTCTCGTACTTGTCACTCATGATATAGGATCGATTTCGAACAAAGTGACTCATGTCGCTTGTTTAAATAAACATTTACATTTCCATGGCAAAACAGAAGAGTTTGAGAAGCTAAAGGAAAATCAGCTTTCCTCTTTTTATGGTCATGATGTACATTTTTTAAATCATGAACATGAACATCATCATTCATGATCGATTGGAGGGAAGACAATGCTACAAGCTATTTTTCAATATGAATTTCTACAAAATGCTTTTCTAACGGGGATTCTCATTGGAATCATCGCCCCCTTATTAGGAGCATTCATCGTCGTAAGGAGGCTTTCTTTAATTGCGGATGCCTTGAGTCACGTCACTCTGTCAGGTATTGCAGCGAGCCTGTATTTAAGTAAAACAATGCCTGCTTTTTCGGGATTGAATCCACTCTACTTTGGAATGGTATTCTCTGTCATGGGCTCATTGTTCATAGAACGTTTGCGTATGTTATACAAGCATTATCAGGAGCTTGCGATACCGATCATCCTATCTGGAGGAATCGGGATAGGGGTCATCTTCATTTCGCTGGCAGACGGTTTTAATACAGATTTATTTAGTTATTTGTTTGGAAGTGTCAGCGCAGTCAGCAGAGGAGATTTGTATCTGATTGGAGGAATCAGCGTTCTTGTCATAGGCGTGATTTTCCTGCTTTATAAAGAATTGTTTCTTCTATCCTTTGATGAAGACCATGCAAAGGCATCAGGTATCCCTGCTAAGGCGATACACTTTATCTTTATGGTCATGGTGGCACTTGTGATTGCCGCTTCCATGCGCATCGTCGGGATCCTGCTCGTTTCGTCTCTGATGACATTACCGGTTGCTGCAAGTATAAGAATTGCCAATGGCTTTAAACAAACGATAGGGTTTTCACTGTTATTCGGTGAAATTTCTGTTATTGTTGGATTGATCAGTGCCTTCTATTTGAATCTTGCACCAGGTGGTACGATTGTCATGACGGCTATTTTAATCCTTCTCAGTACAATTGTGATTAAAAAAATCAGATCATCGAGTCATTCTTCTAAAGTTGAGGTGTAGAAAATGAATGTAACGGAAGCAATGGACCTGTTAAAATCAAAAGGATATAAGCATACAGGAAAACGGGAGCAATTATTAGAATTGTTTTCCAGCTCTAATAAATATTTGACGGCCAGGGATGTTTTGGAAAATATGAAAGCTGATTACCCGGGGCTCAGTTTTGATACAATCTACCGTAATTTGAGCTTGTTTGTTGAACTTGAAATCTTGGAAGAGACTGAACTCTCAGGGGAAAGACATTTTCGATTTACATGCGAAAGTCATCACCATCATCATCACTTCATTTGTATGGATTGTGGTAAAACGAAAGAAATTCATACATGTCCAATGGAAGCATTACAAGAAAATTTAACGGACACAGGATATAATATATCCGGTCATAAATTCGAAATTTATGGCAAATGTCCTCAATGTCAATAGAGAGATCCTTTTTAGGGTCTCTTTTTTCTTGGCTCCTTTCGAAAAGTTTGTTGTTTTATTACTAAGATCTGCTTGTTGCTCTGTCAACAAGTGAGTGCTTAGATGATGAGGGGAACCGCTTCGCTTTCCGCGGACGAACGGCCGAAGAACCAAAAACAAAAAAACAAAAAAGAGAGCCCAACCAACC